>NZ_FPCE01000008.1:0-311662 GCF_900116845.1 Pseudomonas sp. OV546
ATTTGCTGAAGCGAGGCCAGCTGGCCACGACTCAGTACCCGAATTTCTTGACGACCATAGAGCATTGGAACCACCTGATCCCATCCCGAACTCAGTAGTGAAACGATGCATCGCCGATGGTAGTGTGGGGTTTCCCCATGTGAGAGTAGGTCATCGTCAAGATTAAATTCCGAAACCCCATCTGCGAAAGCAGATGGGGTTTTGTTTTGGGCGGTCGAAAATGCATAGAGGTGCGCTACGGTTGCTTTCAGTCCTAAAGTCCGGCGTTTCTATGCAATGACCCTGCGCATGGCTATCATGCGTGCCTCTTTGTGAGGCGATACTTGCATGCTGACGTTGTTAACACTTCTGAAAGATGGACGATTCCACTCCGGAGAAGCACTTGGTGCTGCCCTGGGCGTCAGCCGTAGTGCTGTCTGGAAGCAGCTCCAGCACCTTGAGGCTGAATTGAACCTGTCCATTCATAAGGTTCGTGGCAAGGGATATCAGTTGGCGTCACCGCTGGTGTTCTTGAGTGCTGAAGGTATCGCGATGAATGCGCCCGTCTTGGCATGGCCCGTTCATATCTCTGATTCCATTGACTCCACGAATGCCGAAGCTTTGCGCCTTGTCGATGCTGGATGCGCTGCGCCGTTCCTGGTGCTTGCCGAGCAACAAACCGCGGGAAGGGGCAGAAGAGGACGAAAGTGGGTCAGTCCGTTCGCACAAAATGTTTATTACAGCCTTGTATTGCGCATTGAGTCTGGCCTTCGGCAATTGGAGGGCCTAAGTCTCGTTGTGGGCTTGGCGGTGATGCAGGCTTTACGCGAGTCAGGCGTACGTGGGGCGGCACTGAAATGGCCAAACGATGTGCTGGTAGGGCAGAAGAAGATCGCCGGGATTTTGCTGGAGTTGGTAGGAGACCCGGCTGATATCTGTCACGTTGTCCTCGGAATAGGCATAAATGTGAACATGCAGAGGGCTGACGAGGTGGATCAGCAATGGACTTCGGTGCTGCTTGAGACAGGCTCTTCTGTTGATCGCAATGCTCTGGTGGCGCAATTGGGTGTGCAGCTGCAGCGCTACCTTGAACGACATCGGGAGGGTGGTTTTGTCGCGCTTCAAGAGGAGTGGGAGCAGAGTCACGCTTGGCAGGGGCGGCCGGTGTCTCTCATTGCGGGTGTCAACCAGGTCGATGGGGTTGTACTGGGTGTAGACCGTCAGGGGGCGTTGCGTTTGAGTGTTGAGGGTGTTGAGAAAATATACAGTGGTGGTGAGTTAAGCCTGAGGTTGCGTGATGATTCTTGAGCTCGACTGTGGGAATAGCTTTATCAAGTGGCGTGTGCTTGATTCGGGTTCCGCAAGTGCCTCTGCGGAGGGGGTTGTTCGTTCTGATCTGGCATTGATTGAAAATCTGTCAGCGCTGCCTCGATTGCTGCTGACGCGCTGCCGATTGGTCAGCGTTCGAGCCCTGGAAGAAACAAGTAAGCTGGTCGAGGCCTTGCACGAGGCTTTTGGCGTTACCGTTTCCTGCGCTGCCCCGGCACGAGAAATGGCCGGAGTACGTAACGGCTACGAAGATTTCGAGCGTCTGGGGCTCGATCGTTGGCTGGCGATGCTGGGTGGATTCAAGCTGGCGCGCGGCGCTTGCCTGGTACTTGATTTTGGTACGGCTGCCACAGCAGATTTTATTGCGGCGGATGGTGAGCACTTGGGTGGCTTCATTTGCCCAGGTATGCCCCTCATGCGCAACCAACTGCGAACGCATACGCGCAAGATTCGGTATGACGACGACGCCGCGGAAAGGGCGCTGGAGCGTCTTTCTCCCGGTCGTACGACTGTGGAGGCCGTGGAGCGCGGTTGTACGCTGATGCTGAGAGGGTTTGTACTGACTCAGTTAGAGTTGGCGCGAAGCTACTGGGGCGATGACTTCACCGTGTTTCTGACCGGGGGGGATGCTGATTTGGTGGTGGATGCAGTGCCGCAGGCGGAGCTCGTGCCCGATCTGGTCTTTGTCGGTTTGGCGATGGCTTGTCCTTTGTCCTGAGGTGATTATGCGTTGGCTATTTTTGCTTTTACTTGTTCTCAATGCCTTCTATTACATTTGGCATCAGCAAGAAGCCCCTTTGCGCGCTAAAGATGTCACGCCTCTGAGCCTTTACAAGGGCTCGCAGCAGGATATTCGACTGCTCAGTGAGTCCTCCGATGCTGTGGTGCGTAGAGAGCGCGCAAAAGCATCTGAAGCGCAAAATACTTGCCTGTATATCGGTGGGTTTGCGGACCAGCGTCAAGCGCAGTCTGTTGAGCAGCGGCTCCTAAGCTTGGATATAAAGGTCAAGGTTCAGCTGCTGAATACTGCGGATGCATCTGGCTACTGGCTGCGTGTGGCCCCTGAAAGTCGACGCCTGGCTGACGATCTGCCCTTTGAAAACCTTGCTAAGGAATTCAATGAGTTAAAACATAAAATAATGTTGTGCGAAGGCGTTGCAACTCTCGAATAGTTTGCATAGAATGGCGCCCGCTTCGCAGTGAAGACCTTTAAGGTCGACAGCGTGAAGCGAAGGTCAATGCAGCTAACCTCATATTTTTAAATGAGAAAATGCTTGACAGAAGGTCGGCGTAATGTAAAATGCCGGCTCGCTTAGGAGGGGTTCCCGAGCGGCCAAAGGGATCAGACTGTAAATCTGACGTCTACGACTTCGAAGGTTCGAATCCTTCCCCCTCCACCATTTTAGCGTGAGCTGCAAGCTCCGCGGGTATAGTTTAGTGGTAGAACCTCAGCCTTCCAAGCTGATGATGCGGGTTCGATTCCCGCTACCCGCTCCAAGTTTGCAGGTTGTGCACGGTGTTTTGCTCTTGTAGCTCAGTTGGTAGAGCACACCCTTGGTAAGGGTGAGGTCAGCGGTTCAAATCCGCTCAAGAGCTCCATATAACAAGGCAGATATGAAAATATCTGCCTTTGTTTTAACAGCTGCCTCGGCTTGATGGTGTTGTGCTTGGCTTTGTTGCTGGGTGATTTCAAGTCTATAGGGGTTGGTTGTTGTAAAGTCTTTTTCAGGCCTGCATAATGGTCGGCCTGATTTTGTTTTAGGTCAGTAGCTCAATTGGCAGAGCGACGGTCTCCAAAACCGTAGGTTGGGGGTTCGATTCCCTCCTGACCTGCCAGATTCACGTGGTGTATCTGGCTTTCTTTTCACAGGATCTTCATAGATGACTCCTAAGGCTGAAGCTCAAAGCTCTCGTTTCGATCTGGTCAAGTGGCTCGCTGTAGTCGCCTTGGTGGTCGTAGGCGTTGTTGGCAATCAGTACTATTCTGCTTCGCCGATCCTGTACCGTGTGCTCGCTTTGCTTGCTCTTGCTGCTGTAGCTGCCTTTGTGGGCCTGCAGACTGCCAAAGGCAAGTCTTTCGCGGTCCTGGTAAAGGAAGCTCGCACCGAAATCCGTAAAGTCGTTTGGCCGACTCGCCAAGAAACCACGCAGACCACGTTGATTGTTGTGGCTGTTGTTCTGGTTATGGCGTTGCTGTTGTGGGGGCTTGATTCCCTGCTCGGCTGGCTTGTTTCCTTGATTGTTGGCTAAGGGTGTCCCGTGGCTAAGCGTTGGTACGTTGTGCATGCTTACTCGGGTTACGAGAAGCATGTTATGCGCTCTTTGCTGGAGCGCGTAAAGCTGGCAGGCATGGAAGATGGCTTCGGCGAAATTCTGGTTCCCACTGAAGAAGTGGTTGAAATGCGGAATGGCCAGAAGCGTAAGAGTGAACGTAAGTTCTTCCCTGGCTACGTGCTAGTACAGATGGACATGAACGAAGGTACTTGGCACTTGGTCAAGGACACTCCTCGTGTTATGGGTTTCATTGGCGGTACCGCTGATAAGCCTGCTCCGATCACCGACAAAGAGGCAGAAGCAATTCTGCGTCGTGTTGCTGATGGTAGCGACAAGCCTAAGCCGAAGACGCTCTTCGAGCCGGGTGAGGTTGTTCGTGTCACAGATGGTCCGTTTGCTGATTTCAACGGTACTGTCGAAGAAGTTAACTACGAAAAGAGCCGGATCCAAGTGGCAGTGCTCATTTTCGGTCGCTCTACCCCGGTAGAGTTGGAGTTCAGCCAGGTCGAGAAGGTCTAGCTGAGCAAGCATCCCAACCCCGCAGCCCTAGGCTGTGGGGTTTTGTCGTCACTGGGATAAACGCGCAAGTAACCGGGGAGCCTTTCGAGGCGTTCGAACCCGTAATTGGAGTGCCTCATGGCCAAGAAGATTACCGCTTACATCAAGCTGCAAGTGAAGGCCGCTCAGGCCAACCCTAGCCCACCCGTCGGTCCAGCTCTGGGTCAGCACGGCGTGAACATCATGGAGTTCTGCAAAGCCTTCAACGCCCGTACTCAGGGTCTTGAGCCAGGTCTGCCAACTCCAGTGATCATCACTGTATACAGCGACCGTAGCTTCACTTTCGAAACCAAGTCGACCCCGGCTTCGGTTCTGCTGAAGAAAGCTGCTGGTCTGACTAGCGGTTCCGCTCGTCCGAACACCGTTAAGGTTGGCACCGTGACTCGTGCTCAGCTGGAAGAAATCGCGAAAACCAAAAACGCGGATCTGACTGCAGCTGATATGGATGCAGCCGTGCGTACCATCGCCGGTTCTGCTCGTAGCATGGGCCTTAACGTGGAGGGTGTGTAATGGCTAAGCTGACCAAGCGCCAAAAGGCTATCGCCGGCAAAATCGAAGCAGGCAAGGCCTACAACTTTGTAGACGCTGCTGCCCTGCTGACCGAGCTGTCGACTGTCAAGTTCAGCGAGTCCGTTGACGTTGCTGTAAACCTGGGTGTTGACCCACGTAAATCCGACCAGGTCGTTCGTAGCGCAACTGTGCTGCCACACGGTACTGGCAAGACTGTACGTGTAGCTGTCTTCACCCAAGGCCCGGCAGCTGAAGCTGCTCTGGCCGCTGGCGCTGACCGCGTTGGCATGGACGACCTGGCTGCCGAAATGAAAGGCGGCGACCTGAACTATGACGTAGTTATTGCTTCCCCGGATGCAATGCGCGTTGTAGGTCAGTTGGGTCAGATCCTCGGTCCACGTGGTCTGATGCCTAACCCTAAAGTCGGCACTGTAACCCCAGACGTAGCCACCGCGGTTAAAAACGCCAAGGCTGGTCAGGTTCGTTATCGCACCGACAAAAACGGCATCATCCACACCTCCGTTGGCAAAGTCGGCTTCGACGCCGTCAAGCTGAAGGAAAACGTTGAAGCCCTGATCGCTGATCTGAAGCGTATCAAGCCAGCTTCCTCGAAAGGTATCTACGTCAAGCGCGTTACCCTGAGCACCACTATGGGCCCAGGTCTGGTCATCGACCAAGGCTCGCTGGACGTATAAGACACAGGTTGACGCGAGAAATCGCGTCAATTGAAAAAATTGGGGTCCCTGCCTGGCGGGGGCTATCCAAGACCGTAGGCGACGTAAGTCTTAAACCACAAGCCTACGCAGATGGTGCTCCCGGTTCCTTACCGAATCAGACACCAAAACGACATCCGGCTCCGGCCAGATGAAACGGTAACAAGCAGGAGTTAAACCCGTGGCAATTAATCTCGAAGACAAGAAGGCCATCGTCGCTGAAGTCAACGAGGCTGCCAAAGCTGCTCTGTCCGCTGTCGTGGCTGATGCCCGTGGTGTGACAGTAAGCGCTATGACCGGACTCCGTAAAGAGGCTCGTGAAGCTGGCGTATACGTACGTGTTGTACGTAACACCCTGCTCAAGCGCGCTGTTGCTGACACTGAATACAGTGTCCTCAACGACGTGTTCACCGGCCCGACCCTGATTGCGTTCTCCACCGACCATCCTGGCGCTGCTGCCCGTTTGTTCAAGGAATTCGCCAAGGGTCAGGATAAGTTCGAGATCAAGGCAGCTGCGTTCGAGGGCAAGTTCCTCGCAGCTAACCAAATCGACGTACTGGCAACACTGCCGACCCGTAACGAAGCTATTTCTCAGCTGATGAGCGTGATTCAAGGCGCTACCAGCAAGTTGGCTCGTACTCTGGCCGCAGTTCGCGAGCAAAAAGAAGCTGCCGCAGCCTAAGGCTGAACAACTTCTCTCGCGTATTTTTGTTTATTTCGATGGCCGCGTAGGCCGTCCCCCAATTCAGGAAATACAGCAATGTCTATCTCCCAAGACGATATCCTCAACGCCGTAGCTGAAATGTCGGTTCTGCAGGTTGTTGAGCTGATCAAAGCTTTCGAAGAAAAATTCGGCGTTTCCGCTGCCGCTGCTTCCGCTGGCCCAGCTGTTGCTGCTGTCGCTGCTGAAGAGCAAACCGAATTCAACGTCATGCTGCTGGAAGCTGGCGAGAAGAAAGTAAACGTGATCAAGGCAGTACGTGAACTGACCGGTCTGGGCCTGAAAGAAGCCAAGGCTGTAGTTGACGGCGCTCCAGCCCAGGTTCTGGAAGCAGTGTCGAAAGACGCCGCTGACAAAGCCAAAGCTGTTCTGGAAGAAGCAGGCGCTAAAGTCGAGCTGAAGTAAGCATCGACCTTGCGTCTCCAGCCCAAGCGTTAAGCTGAAGGCTGATGGCTGGTGGCTCTTGCCACCGGCCTTTTTCCGTTCTTGGCTGTCGACTCGGTCGCCGCCATTAACGTGCTGTAGCCACCCGATGCGGTGGTGCAAACCATGGGGTTTGCGAGATTTTCTGGCTGCTCCCGTCGGGAGGGCCAAACAAGCAGGTGACCAAGCTGGGGAACGCTGATGGCTTACTCATATACTGAGAAAAAACGTATCCGCAAGGACTTTAGCAAGTTGCCGGACGTCATGGATGTCCCGTACCTTCTGGCTATCCAGCTGGATTCGTATCGTGAATTCTTGCAGGCGGGAGCGACCAAAGATCAGTTCCGCGACGTGGGCCTGCATGCGGCCTTCAAATCCGTTTTCCCGATCATCAGCTACTCCGGCAATGCTGCGCTGGAGTACGTCGGTTATCGCCTGGGCGAACCGGCATTTGATGTCAAAGAATGCGTGTTGCGCGGTGTCACGTACGCCGTACCTTTGCGGGTAAAAGTCCGCCTGATCATTTTCGACAAAGAATCGTCGAACAAAGCGATCAAGGACATCAAAGAGCAAGAAGTCTACATGGGCGAAATCCCATTGATGACTGAGAACGGTACCTTCGTTATCAACGGTACCGAGCGTGTTATCGTTTCCCAGCTGCACCGTTCCCCGGGCGTGTTCTTCGACCACGACCGCGGCAAGACGCACAGCTCCGGCAAACTCCTGTACTCCGCGCGGATCATTCCGTACCGCGGTTCGTGGTTGGACTTCGAGTTCGACCCGAAAGACTGCGTGTTCGTGCGTATTGACCGTCGTCGCAAGCTGCCGGCCTCGGTACTGCTGCGTGCGCTCGGCTATACCACTGAGCAAGTGCTGGACGCTTTCTACACCACCAACGTATTCAGCCTGAAGGATGAAACCCTCAGCCTGGAGCTGATTGCTTCGCGTCTGCGTGGTGAAATTGCCGTACTGGACATCCAGGATGAAAAGGGCAAGGTCATTGTTGAGGCTGGCCGTCGTATTACTGCGCGCCACATCAACCAGATCGAAAAAGCCGGTATCAAGTCGCTGGATGTGCCTCTGGACTACGTCCTGGGTCGCACCACCGCTAAGGTTATTGTTCACCCGGCCACAGGCGAAATCCTGGCTGAGTGCAACACCGAGCTGAACACCGAGATCCTGGCAAAAATCGCCAAGGCTCAGGTCGTTCGCATCGAAACCCTGTATACAAACGATATCGACTGCGGTCCGTTCATCTCCGACACATTGAAGATCGACTCCACCAGCAACCAATTGGAAGCGCTGGTCGAGATCTATCGCATGATGCGTCCTGGCGAGCCACCAACCAAAGACGCTGCCGAAACCCTGTTCAACAACCTGTTCTTCAGCCCTGAGCGTTATGACCTGTCTGCGGTCGGCCGGATGAAGTTCAACCGTCGTATCGGTCGTACCGAGATCGAAGGTTCAGGCGTGCTGTGCAAGGAAGACATCGTTGCGGTCCTGAAGACTCTGGTCGACATCCGTAACGGCAAAGGCATTGTCGATGACATCGACCACCTGGGTAACCGTCGTGTTCGCTGCGTAGGCGAAATGGCCGAGAACCAGTTCCGCGTTGGCCTGGTACGTGTTGAGCGTGCGGTCAAAGAGCGTCTGTCGATGGCTGAAAGCGAAGGCCTGATGCCGCAAGACCTGATCAACGCCAAGCCAGTGGCTGCGGCGGTGAAAGAGTTCTTCGGTTCCAGCCAGCTCTCGCAGTTCATGGACCAGAACAACCCGCTCTCCGAGATCACCCACAAGCGCCGTGTTTCCGCACTGGGCCCGGGCGGTCTGACGCGTGAACGTGCAGGCTTTGAAGTTCGTGACGTACACCCGACGCACTATGGTCGTGTATGCCCGATCGAAACGCCGGAAGGTCCGAACATCGGTCTGATCAACTCCCTGGCCGCTTATGCGCGCACCAACCAGTATGGCTTCCTTGAGAGCCCGTACCGTGTGGTGAAAGACGCTCTGGTCACCGACGAGATCGTATTCCTGTCCGCCATCGAAGAAGCTGATCACGTGATCGCTCAGGCTTCGGCCACGATGAACGACAAGAAAGTCCTGATCGACGAGCTGGTAGCTGTTCGTCACTTGAACGAGTTCACCGTCAAGGCGCCGGAAGACGTCACCTTGATGGACGTATCGCCGAAGCAGGTAGTTTCGGTTGCTGCGTCGCTGATCCCGTTCCTGGAGCACGATGACGCCAACCGTGCGTTGATGGGTTCCAACATGCAGCGTCAAGCTGTACCCACCCTGCGTGCTGACAAGCCGCTGGTAGGTACCGGCATGGAGCGTAACGTAGCCCGTGACTCCGGCGTTTGCGTCGTGGCTCGTCGTGGCGGCGTGATCGACTCCGTTGATGCCAGCCGTATCGTGGTTCGTGTTGCCGATGACGAAGTTGAAACTGGCGAAGCCGGTGTCGACATCTACAACCTGACCAAATACACCCGCTCGAACCAGAACACCTGCATCAACCAGCGTCCGCTGGTACGTAAGGGTGATCGCGTTCAGCGCAGCGACATCATGGCTGACGGCCCGTCCACCGACATGGGTGAATTGGCACTGGGTCAGAACATGCGCATCGCGTTCATGGCATGGAACGGCTTCAACTTCGAAGACTCCATCTGCCTGTCCGAGCGTGTTGTTCAAGAAGACCGTTTCACCACGATCCACATTCAGGAACTGACCTGTGTGGCACGTGACACCAAGCTTGGGCCAGAAGAAATCACTGCAGACATCCCGAACGTGGGTGAAGCTGCACTGAACAAGCTGGACGAAGCCGGTATCGTTTACGTAGGTGCTGAAGTAGGCGCAGGCGACATCCTGGTTGGTAAGGTCACTCCGAAAGGCGAGACCCAACTGACGCCGGAAGAAAAACTGCTGCGTGCCATCTTCGGTGAAAAAGCCAGCGACGTTAAAGACACCTCCCTGCGCGTACCTACCGGTACCAAGGGCACTGTCATCGACGTACAGGTCTTCACTCGTGATGGTGTTGAGCGTGATGCTCGTGCGCTGTCCATCGAGAAGACTCAACTCGACGAGATCCGCAAGGACCTGAACGAAGAGTTCCGTATCGTTGAAGGCGCGACCTTCGAACGTCTGCGTTCCGCGCTGGTAGGCCACAAGGCCGAAGGCGGCGCAGGCCTGAAAAAAGGTCAGGACATCACCGACGAAATCCTCGACGGTCTTGAGCACGGCCAGTGGTTCAAACTGCGCATGGCTGAAGATGCTCTGAACGAGCAGCTCGAGAAGGCCCAGGCCTACATCGTTGATCGCCGCCGTCTGCTGGACGACAAGTTCGAAGACAAGAAGCGCAAACTGCAGCAGGGCGATGACCTGGCTCCAGGCGTGCTGAAAATCGTCAAGGTTTACCTGGCAATCCGTCGCCGCATCCAGCCGGGCGACAAGATGGCCGGTCGTCACGGTAACAAGGGTGTGGTCTCCGTGATCATGCCGGTTGAAGACATGCCGCACGATGCCAATGGCACCCCGGTCGACGTCGTCCTCAACCCATTGGGCGTACCTTCGCGTATGAACGTTGGTCAGATCCTTGAAACCCACCTGGGCCTCGCGGCTAAAGGTTTGGGCGAGAAGATCAACCGTATGATCGAAGAGCAGCGCAAGGTTGCTGACCTGCGCAAGTTCCTGCACGAGATCTACAACGAGATCGGCGGCCGCAAAGAAGAGCTGGATACCTTCTCCGACCAGGAAATCCTGGATCTGGCGAAGAACCTGCGCGGCGGCGTTCCAATGGCTACCCCGGTGTTCGACGGTGCCAAGGAAAGCGAAATCAAGGCCATGCTGAAACTGGCAGATCTGCCAGAAAGCGGCCAGATGCAGCTGTTCGACGGCCGTACCGGCAACAAGTTTGAGCGCCCGGTTACTGTTGGCTACATGTACATGCTGAAGCTGAACCACTTGGTAGACGACAAGATGCACGCTCGTTCTACCGGTTCGTACAGCCTGGTTACCCAGCAGCCGCTGGGTGGTAAGGCTCAGTTCGGTGGTCAGCGTTTCGGGGAGATGGAGGTCTGGGCACTGGAAGCATACGGTGCTGCTTACACTCTGCAAGAAATGCTCACAGTGAAGTCGGACGATGTGAACGGTCGGACCAAGATGTACAAAAACATCGTGGACGGCGATCACCGTATGGAGCCGGGCATGCCCGAGTCTTTCAACGTGTTGATCAAAGAAATTCGTTCCCTCGGCATCGATATCGATCTGGAAACCGAATAACACGTGACGCGAATCGAGAGCGGGGCTGTTTAGCCCGCTCTCTGCTCCGCCAGGAGGAAAGGCCTTGAAAGACCTACTGAATTTGCTGAAAAACCAGGGTCAAGTCGAAGAGTTCGACGCCATCCGTATTGGATTGGCATCGCCTGAGATGATCCGTTCGTGGTCGTTCGGTGAAGTTAAAAAGCCGGAAACCATCAACTACCGTACGTTCAAACCTGAGCGTGACGGCCTGTTCTGCGCCAAGATCTTTGGCCCGGTAAAGGATTACGAGTGCCTGTGCGGTAAGTACAAGCGCTTGAAGCACCGTGGCGTTATCTGCGAGAAGTGCGGCGTTGAAGTTGCACTGGCCAAGGTTCGTCGTGAGCGCATGGCGCACATCGAACTGGCTTCGCCGGTTGCCCACATCTGGTTCCTGAAATCGCTGCCGTCCCGTATCGGCTTGCTGATGGACATGACCCTGCGTGATATCGAGCGCGTTCTCTATTTTGAGAGCTATGTCGTTATCGATCCAGGCATGACCACCCTTGAAAAAGGTCAGCTGCTGAACGACGAGCAGTACTTCGAAGCGCTGGAAGAATTTGGCGACGATTTCGATGCCCGCATGGGTGCCGAAGCTGTCCGCGAACTGCTGCACGCTATCGACCTGGAGCACGAGATTGGCCGCCTGCGCGAAGAAATTCCGCAAACCAACTCGGAAACCAAGATCAAGAAGCTGTCCAAGCGTCTGAAGTTGATGGAAGCCTTCCAGGGTTCCGGCAACTTGCCAGAGTGGATGGTGCTGACCGTTCTGCCGGTTCTGCCGCCAGACCTGCGTCCGCTGGTACCGTTGGACGGTGGTCGTTTTGCGACGTCCGACCTTAACGACTTGTACCGCCGCGTGATCAACCGTAACAACCGCTTGAAGCGCCTGCTTGATCTGTCCGCTCCGGACATCATCGTGCGCAACGAAAAGCGTATGTTGCAGGAAGCTGTCGATGCCTTGCTCGACAACGGTCGTCGTGGCCGCGCTATCACCGGTTCCAACAAGCGTCCTCTGAAATCCCTGGCTGACATGATCAAGGGTAAGCAAGGTCGTTTCCGTCAGAACTTGCTCGGTAAGCGTGTTGACTACTCCGGTCGTTCGGTAATTACCGTAGGCCCGACCCTGCGTCTGCACCAGTGCGGTCTGCCTAAGAAGATGGCACTTGAGCTGTTCAAGCCATTCATCTTCGGCAAGCTGGAAATGCGCGGTCTCGCGACCACCATCAAAGCGGCCAAGAAAATGGTCGAGCGCGAACTGCCAGAGGTTTGGGACGTTCTCGCTGAAGTGATTCGCGAACACCCGGTTCTCCTCAACCGTGCACCGACCCTTCACCGTCTGGGTATCCAGGCGTTTGAACCGGTACTGATCGAAGGTAAGGCTATCCAGCTGCACCCTCTGGTCTGTGCTGCGTACAACGCCGACTTCGACGGCGACCAAATGGCCGTGCACGTACCGCTGACACTGGAAGCCCAGTTGGAAGCGCGTGCGTTGATGATGTCGACCAACAACATTCTGTCGCCAGCCAACGGTGAGCCAATCATCGTTCCGTCGCAGGACGTTGTATTGGGTCTGTACTACATGACGCGTGAAGCGATCAACGCCAAGGGCGAAGGTCGTGTATTCGCTGATCTGCAGGAAGTTGACCGTGTGTTCCGTGCTGGCGAAGCCGCACTGCACGCCAAGGTCAAAGTGCGGATCAACGAAACCGTCAATGACCGTGATGGCGGCAGCGTGACCAACACCCGTATCGTCGACACCACTGTCGGCCGTGCGCTGTTGTATCAAGTTGTGCCAAAAGGTCTGTCGTACGACGTTGTTAACTTGCCGATGAAGAAAAAGGCGATCTCCAAGCTGATCAACCAGTGCTACCGCGTGGTTGGTTTGAAAGAGACCGTGATCTTCGCTGACCAGTTGATGTACACAGGTTTTGCTTATTCGACCATTTCCGGCGTTTCGATCGGTGTTAACGACTTCGTTATCCCGGATGAAAAAGCCCAGATCATCGGTGCTGCTACCGATGAAGTGAAAGAGATCGAAAGCCAGTACGCATCCGGCCTGGTAACCCAGGGCGAGAAGTACAACAAAGTGATCGACCTTTGGTCCAAGGCCAACGACGAAGTGTCGAAGGCGATGATGGCTAACCTTTCGAAAGAAAAGGTTATCGACCGTCATGGTGTAGAAGTCGATCAAGAGTCGTTCAACTCGATGTACATGATGGCCGACTCGGGCGCACGGGGTTCTGCTGCGCAGATCCGTCAGCTCGCCGGTATGCGTGGCCTGATGGCCAAGCCGGACGGTTCTATCATCGAAACGCCGATCACTGCGAACTTCCGTGAAGGTTTGAGCGTACTTCAGTACTTCATCTCGACTCACGGTGCTCGTAAAGGTCTGGCGGATACCGCGTTGAAAACCGCTAACTCCGGTTACCTGACTCGCCGTCTGGTAGACGTTGCACAAGACTTGGTTGTGACTGAAGTCGACTGCGGTACCGAGCACGGTCTGCTGATGACTCCGCACATCGAAGGCGGCGACGTTGTAGAGCCGTTGGGTGAGCGCGTACTGGGTCGAGTAATCGCCCGTGACGTATTCAAGCCAGGTACCGAGGAAATTATTGTTCCTGCCGGCACCCTGGTAGACGAGAAGTGGGTCGAGTTCATCGAACTCAACAGCATCGACGAAGTGATCGTTCGCTCGCCGATCAGCTGCGAAACCCGCTACGGCATCTGCGCCAAGTGCTACGGTCGTGACTTGGCTCGTGGTCACCAAGTGAACATCGGTGAAGCGGTCGGCGTTATCGCTGCCCAGTCCATCGGTGAGCCGGGTACCCAGCTGACCATGCGTACGTTCCACATCGGTGGTGCGGCAAGCCGGACCTCTGCAGCCGACAGCGTTCAGGTGAAGAATGGCGGTACCGTCCGTCTGCACAACCTGAAACACGTTGAGCGAGTGGATGGCCACCTGGTTGCTGTGTCCCGTTCCGGTGAGCTGGCGATCGCTGATGACTACGGTCGTGAGCGTGAGCGCTACAAGCTGCCGTACGGTGCTGTGATTTCGGTTAAAGAAGGTGACAAGGTCGACGCTGGCGCAATCGTGGCTAAGTGGGACCCGCACACTCACCCAATCGTTACCGAAATGAAAGGTACCGTGACCTACGTGGGCATGGAAGAAGGCATCACGATCAAGCGTCAGACTGACGAATTGACCGGTATGACCAACATTGAAGTGCTCGACGCCAAAGATCGTCCAGCTGCCGGTAAAGACATCCGTCCTGCCGTGAAGATGGTCGATGACAACGGCAAGGATCTGTTGCTGCCAGGCACTGACGTAATCGCTCAGTACTTCCTGCCAGCCAACGCCTTGGTCGGTGTGGCGGATGGTGCGAAGATCGCGATCGGTGATGTTATCGCGCGTATCCCGCAAGAAACTTCGAAAACCCGCGACATCACCGGTGGTCTGCCGCGTGTTGCCGACTTGTTCGAAGCTCGTCGTCCGAAAGAAGCGTCGATTCTGGCTGAAGTCAGCGGCACCATCGCGTTCGGTAAAGAGACCAAAGGCAAGCGCCGTCTGGTTATTACCCCGAACGACGGTAGCGATCCGTACGAAGAGCTGATTCCGAAGTGGCGTCACCTGAACGTGTTCGAAGGCGAACAGGTAAACCGCGGCGAAGTTATCTCCGACGGCCCAAGCGATCCACACGACATCCTGCGTCTGCTGGGTGTGAGTGCGCTGGCCAAGTACATCGTTAACGAGATCCAGGACGTTTACCGCCTGCAAGGCGTGAAGATCAACGATAAGCACATCGAGACCATCCTGCGTCAGATGCTGCGTAAAGTTGAAATCGCTGAATCCGGCGATTCCAGTTTCATCAAGGGCGACCAGATGGAACTGACTCACGTACTGGTAGAGAACGAACGTCTGGGCGCGGAAGACAAGTTTGTCTCCAAGTTCACTCGTGTGTTGCTGGGTATCACCAAGGCGTCGTTGTCCACTGAGTCGTTCATCTCGGCGGCCTCCTTCCAGGAGACCACTCGCGTACTGACCGAAGCAGCGGTAACCGGCAAGCGCGATTACCTGCGCGGCCTGAAAGAAAACGTGGTCGTGGGTCGTCTGATCCCGGCAGGTACCGGTTTGGCTTACCACAGCGAGCGCAAGCGCCGCCGTGATGCTGACAAGCCGTTGCGCGTAAGCGCCAGTGAAGTGGAAGCTGCACTGACCGAAGCACTGAACTCAAGCGGTAACTGAGTTCTGCACTAGATAAGTCCGGGCCCTGGCAGCCCCATTCGTCGGAACGAGGCAAATTTGCCCCGGTTCGACGAGAGGGGAGGTCGGGGCCTTGCCTTGACTGGGGGCAAGATCCTCTTTAGACTCTTGTACCCCTAAATTTGGCGGGAATTCGTTCCTGCCATTTTGCTTTTCTTGCAAGACAATAGCGTCGCAAGACAACAGTGGAGCTAGTAGATGGCAACTATCAACCAGCTGGTACGTCAGCCGCGTAAGCGTATCGTCGAGAAATCCGACGTGCCTGCGCTGCAGAACTGCCCGCAACGTCGTGGCGTATGCACTCGCGTGTATACCACTACGCCGAAAAAACCTAACTCGGCACTGCGTAAAGTATGCCGTGTGCGCCTGACCAACGGTTTCGAGGTTTCCTCGTACATCGGTGGTGAAGGTCACAACCTGCAAGAGCACAGCGTGGTACTGATCCGCGGCGGTCGTGTAAAAGACTTGCCAGGTGTTCGTTACCACACCGTACGCGGCTCCTTGGATACTTCCGGCGTTAAAGGTCGTAACCAGGGTCGTTCGAAGTACGGTACCAAGAAGCCTAAGTAGTAGCGGCTTTTTGCAAAACTGAATCATCTTATTTTCTGAGTCGATAAGAGTAAGGTCGGAGGCGTCCCGAAAGGGCACCGATTCCGAGCGAACCTGAAGACCGTTTGAGGGCTTATCCATGCCAAGAAGACGCGTAGCAGCCAAGCGCGAAGTGCTTGACGATCCAAAATACGGAAGCCAAATTCTGGCCAAGTTCATGAACCACGTGATGGAAAGCGGCAAGAAAGCCGTTGCCGAGCGTATCGTTTATGGCGCGCTGGAAAAGGTTAAAGAACGCAAGAACAGCGACCCCCTGGAAATCTTCGAGAAAGCTCTCGACGCCATCGCTCCGCTGGTCGAAGTGAAGTCGCGCCGTGTAGGCGGTGCTACTTACCAGGTTCCGGTTGAAGTTCGTCCGTCCCGTCGTAACGCCCTGGCAATGCGCTGGTTGGTAGACTTCGCCCGTAAGCGTGGCGAGAAGTCTATGGCTCTGCGTTTGGCCGGCGAGTTGTTGGACGCTGCTGAAGGTAAAGGTGCTGCTGTTAAGAAGCGTGAAGACGTGCACCGTATGGCTGAAGCTAACAAAGCTTTCTCGCACTACCGCTTCTAATCTTAGCTTCACTAATTTTGCGAGGGCTTTATGGCTCGTACTACTCCGATTAGCCGCTACCGTAACATCGGTATCGTTGCTCACGTGGATGCTGGTAAAACCACCACCACTGAGCGCGTACTGTTTTACACCGGCAAAAGTCACAAAATGGGCGAGGTGCATGACGGCGCCGCGACCACAGACTGGATGGTTCAGGAGCAGGAGCGTGGTATTACCATTACTTCTGCTGCTATTACCGCCTTCTGGAAGGGTTCCGAGAAGCAGTACAAAGACGAGCACCGTTTCAACGTAATCGATACCCCGGGCCACGTAGACTTCACCATTGAAGTTGAACGTTCCCTGCGTGTACTCGACGGCGCTGTCGTTGTGTTCTGCGGCACCTCGGGTGTTGAGCCTCAGTCGGAAACCGTATGGCGTCAAGCCAACAAATACGGCGTTCCACGTCTTGTTTACGTAAACAAGATGGACCGTGCTGGTGCCAACTTCCTGCGCGTGATCGGTCAGATCAAGCAGCGTCTGGGTCACACCCCGGTGCCTATCCAGTTGGCTATCGGTTCCGAAGACAACTTCCAAGGCCAGATCGATCTGCTGACCATGGAAGCGGTTTACTGGAACGACGCTGACAAAGGTATGGTTCCTGTTCGCAAGCCTATCCCTGCAGAGTTGCAGGAACTGGCTGACGAGTGGCGCAACAACATGGTTGAAGCTGCGGCTGAAGCCAACGAAGAGCTGATGAACAAGTACCTCGAAGGTGAAGAACTCACCAACGTGGAAATCAAGGCTGCTCTGCGTCAGCGTACTATTGCTGGTGAGATCGTCTTGGCTGTTTGCGGTTCCTCGTTCAAGAACAAGGGTGTTCCCCTGGTTCTCGATGCTGTGATCGACTATCTGCCAGCACCTGTTGATATTCCTGCCATCAAGGGTACTGACCCGGATGACGAGACTATCGAACTGGAGCGTCATGCAGACGACGCAGAACCGTTCTCCGCTCTGGCATTTAAAATTGCCACTGACCCATTCGTGGGTACCTTGACCTTCGTCCGTGTTTACTCGGGCGTGTTGAACTCCGGCGACGGCGTGATCAACTCGGTTAAAGGCAAGAAAGAGCGCGTGGGTCGTATGGTGCAAATGCACGCAAACGCCCGTGAAGAAATCAAGGAAGTACGCGCTGGTGACATCGCGGCCTTGATCGGCATGAAGGACGTCACCACTGGTGAAACTTTGTGCAACGCTGACAAGCCAATCATCCTGGTTCGCATGGACTTCCCGGAGCCGGTTATTTCGGTTGCCGTAGAGCCTAAGACCAAGGATGACCAGGAAAAAATGGGTATCGCTCTGGGCAAGCTTGCTCAGGAAGATCCATCTTTCCGCGTCAAAACTGATGAAGAGACTGGTCAAACGATCATCTCCGGCATGGGCGAGTTGCACCTGGACATCCTGGTTGACCGGATGCGCCGTGAGTTCAACGTCGAAGCCAACATCGGTAAGCCTCAGGTTTCCTATCGTGAGCGCATCACGAAGAACTGTGAAATCGAAGGCAAGTTCGTTCGTCAGTCCGGCGGTCGTGGTCAGTTCGGTCACTGCTGGATCCGTTTTGCTCCTGCTGACGAAGGTCAGGAAGGTCTGCAATTCGTGAACGAAGTAGTAGGTGGTGTTGTTCCTAAGGAATACATCCCTGCTATCCAGAAGGGTATCGAAGAGCAGATGAAGAACGGTGTTGTTGCCGGCTATCCGCTGATCGGCCTGAAAGCAACCGTTTTTGACGGTTCTTACCACGACGTCGACTCCAACGAGATGGCGTTTAAGGTGGCTGCTTCCATGGCAACCAAGCAACTGGCCCAGAAGGGCGGTGGTGAGTTGCTTGAGCCAATCATGGCGGTAGAAGTTGTTACACCTGAAGACTATATGGGTGATGTCATGGGCGACCTTAACCGTCGTCGCGGCATGATCTTGGGTATGGAAGACACGGTTTCCGGCAAAGTGATTCGCGCCGAGGTTCCGTTGGGTGAGATGTTCGGTTATGCGACCGACGTTCGCTCCATGTCCCAGGGTCGCGCAAGCTACTCTATGGAATTCAAAAAATACAACACAGCTCCGGCGCACATCGCTGAAACTGTATCCAAAAAACAAGGCTGATTCAGTCCTTTAGGCAAGGAGTTAATTGTCGTGGCTAAAGAAAAATTTGATCGTTCCCTACCGCACGTCAACGTTGGCACTATCGGTCACGTTGACCACGGTAAAACCACTCTGACTGCTGCTCTGACTCGCGTTTGCTCCGAAGTATTCGGTTCTGCAATCGTTGATTTCGATAAAATCGACAGCGCACCAGAAGAGAAAGCTCGTGGTATCACCATCAACACCGCGCACGTTGAATACAACTCGCTGATCCGTCACTACGCTCACGTTGACTGCCCAGGTCACGCTGACTATGTGAAGAACATGATCACCGGTGCTGCCCAGATGGACGGCGCGATCCTGGTTTGCTCGGCCGCTGATGGTCCGATGCCACAAACCCGTGAGCACATCCTGCTGTCCCGTCAGGTAGGCGTTCCGTACATCGTGGTTTACCTGAACAAGGCTGACCTGGTAGACGACGCTGAGCTGCTGGAACTGGTTGAGATGGAAGTGCGCGATCTGCTGAGCACTTACGACTTCCCAGGCGACGACACTCCGATCATCATCGGTTCTGCTCGTATGGCTCTGGAAGGCAAAGACGACAACGAAATGGGCACCACGTCCGTTCGTAAACTGGTTGAGACTCTGGACAGCTACATCCCAGATCCAGTCCGTGTTATCGACAAGCCGTTCCTGATGCCAATCGAAGACGTATTCTCGATCTCCGGTCGTGGTACTGTTGTGACTGGTCGTATCGAGCGCGGTATCGTTAAGGTTCAAGATCCACTGGAAATCGTTGGTCTGCGTGACACTACCGTCACCACCTGCACCGGTGTTGAAATGTTCCGTAAGCTGCTCGACGAAGGTCGTGCTGGCGAGAACTGCGGCGTTCTGCTGCGTGGTACCAAGCGTGACGACGTTGAGCGTGGCCAGGTTCTGGTCAAGCCAGGTTCGGTTAAGCCGCACACCAAGTTCGAAGCTGAAGTGTATGTGCTGAGCAAAGAAGAAGGCGGTCGCCACACTCCGTTCTTCAAAGGCTACCGTCCACAGTTCTACTTCCGTACTACTGACGTGACTGGTAACTGCGAGCTGCCGGAAGGCGTTGAGATGGTAATGCCAGGCGACAACATCAAAATGGTTGTCACCCTGATCAAAACCATCGCAATGGAAGACGGTCTGCGTTTCGCTATCCGCGAAGGCGGCCGTACCGTTGGTGCTGGTGTTGTAGCTAAAATCATCGAGTAATTATCTCTTCTGAGATAGCTCGGTTTTTTTGAGAAGGCCCCCGCTTAGCGGGGGCCTTTTTTATTGGGTTGACACCTATCTGGGGCGTCTATAGAATTGCGCCTCCTTTTAACGGGCGTATTGCGCTCGCTGGGAATAGCAGCCGGAGTCTGAAATCCAATGCAAAATCAGCAAATCCGTATCAGGTTGAAGGCTTTTGACCATCGCCTGATCGACCAATCCACCCAGGAAATCGTGGAAACCGCGAAACGTACTGGTGCTCAAGTGCGTGGTCCAATTCCACTGCCTACCCGTAAAGAGCGGTTCACCGTTCTGGTCTCCCCGCACGTCAACAAAGACGCGCGTGACCAGTACGAGATCCGTACTCATAAGCGCGTACTGGACATCGTCCAGCCAACGGATAAAACCGTTGATGCACTTATGAAGCTCGATCTGGCGGCCGGTGTGGAAGTACAGATCAGCCTCGGCTAAGACTTGGGTCTTAGTCGTGTAACGCTCTGAAATGGGCGGCCATAGCGGGTGAAAGCCCCGTACACTCATGAGGTTTACAACATGACTATTGGTGTAGTCGGTCGTAAATGCGGTATGACCCGTATTTTCACCGAAGAAGGTGTCTCCATTCCGGTTACGGTCATTGAGATCGAACCGAATCGCGTCACCCAGTTCAAAACTGAAGAGACCGATGGCTATCGTGCAGTGCAAGTCACTGTCGGCGAGCGTCGTGCTTCGCGCGTGACTGCTGCTCAAGCAGGTCACTTCGCTAAAGCAAACGTTGCAGCTGGTCGCACTGTTATGGAGTTCCGTCTCGAAGACGGCGACTACCAGGCTGGCGATCTGATCAACGCTGAAATCTTCGCCGCTGGTCAACTGGTTGATGTAACCGGTCAGTCCAAAGGTAAAGGCTTCCAGGGTACGATCAAGCGTTGGAATTTCCGTGGCCAAGACAACACTCACGGTAACTCCGTTTCCCACCGCGTCCCGGGCTCTATTGGCCAGTGCCAGACTCCTGGTCGTGTATTCAAGGGCAAAAAAATGTCCGGTCATATGGGCGCTGAGCGCGTGACCGTGCAGTCCCTCGAAGTAGTGCGCGTCGACGCTGAACGCAATCTGTTGTTGGTCAAGGGTGCTGTTCCTGGCGCTACTGGCGGCAACCTGGTTGTACGTCCAGCGGCCAAGGCTCGCGGTTAAGGGGAAGCTGACATGCAATTAAATGTAAATGACGCTCAAGCGATCGAAGTTTCCGAACTGACGTTTGGCGGCGAGTTCAACGAGACGCTGGTTCACCAAGCAGTCGTGGCCTACATGGCCGGCGGCCGTCAAGGTAGCAAGCAGCAAAAGACCCGTTCCGACGTTCGTGGTGGCGGTAAGCGCCCTTGGCGTCAGAAAGGTACTGGCCGTGCTCGTGCCGGTACTATCCGTAGCCCAATCTGGCGTGGCGGCGGTACCACTTTCGCAGCTCGTCCACAGGATCACTCGCAGAAGCTCAACAAGAAGATGTACCGCGCAGCTCTGCGCTCCATCCTTGCTGAACTCGTGCGTACTGACCGTCTGGTCGTGGTTCAGGATTTCGCTGTTGAGAGTCCAAAAACCAAAGATCTGCTGGGCAAACTGAACAACATGAGCCTGACCGACGTTTTGATCGTGTCGGAAGCTGTTGATCAGAACCTGTACCTGGCTGCTCGCAACCTGCCACACGTTGATGTACGTGACGTGCAAGGTTCCGATCCAGTTAGTCTGATCGCATACGACAAGGTGTTGATCACCGTGTCGGCCGTGAAGAAATTCGAGGAGCTGCTGGGATGAACCAGGAACGCGTATTTAAAGTTCTGCTTGGCCCGCACGTTTCCGAAAAGGCTACGGTTCTGGCTGACAAGAAAGGCCAGTTCGTTTTCAAGGTTGCAACTGACGCAACCAAGCTGGAAATCAAGAAGGCCGTCGAAAGCCTGTTCAGCGTGAAAGTAGAGCGTGTTACTACCCTGAATGTTCTGGGTAAGAGCAAGCGCACTGCTCGCGGTCTGGGCAAGCGTAATGACTGGAAGAAGGCAGTTATCTCCCTTCAGCCAGGCCAAGATCTCGATTTCAGCAGCAGTGCTGAGTAAGGAAGGGGTGCATCATGGCAATCGTTAAATGCAAACCGACTTCCCCTGGCCGCCGTTTTGTGGTCAAGGTGGTCAACCAGGAGCTGCATAAAGGCGCTCCTCACGCACCGCTGCTCGAGAAAAAATCGAAGACTGGTGGTCGTAACAACAATGGTCGTATTACCACTCGTCACATCGGTGGAGGCCATAAGCAGCATTATCGTCTGGTCGATTTCCGTCGCAACGACAAAGATGGCATCTCCGCCACTGTCGAGCGTATTGAATACGATCCAAACCGTACTGCTCACATCGCACTGCTGCTGTACGCAGATGGCGAGCGTCGCTACATCATCGCCCCTAAAGGCGTGAGTGCTGGTGACCAGCTGATCGCAGGTGCCTTGGCGCCGATCAAGCCGGGCAACGCTCTGCAACTGCGCAACATTCCAGTTGGTAGCACCGTACACGGCATCGAATTGAAGCCAGGTAAAGGCGCGCAAATCGCTCGTTCCGCTGGTGCTTCGGCTCAGCTGATCGCTCGTGAAGGTGTCTACGTGACCCTGCGTCTGCGTTCTGGTGAGATGCGTAAAGTGCTGGCTGAATGCCGCGCGACCCTGGGCGAAGTCTCGAACTCCGAGCACAGCCTGCGTTCGCTGGGTAAAGCTGGTGCCAAACGCTGGCGTGGCGTTCGCCCAACCGTTCGTGGTGTTGCCATGAACCCGGTTGACCACCCACACGGTGGTGGTGAAGGTCGTACCTCTGGTGGTCGTCATCCGGTATCGCCATGGGGCTTCCCGACTAAGGGCGCGAAGACTCGTGGTAATAAGCGTACCGACAAAATGATCGTCCGTCGTCGCAAGTAAATAGAGGGATACGACAGTGCCACGTTCTCTGAAAAAAGGTCCTTTTATTGATCTTCACCTACTGAAGAAGATCGAAGTGGCGGCGGAAAAGAACGATCGCAAACCAGTTAAGACCTGGTCGCGTCGTTCGATGATCCTGCCACAAATGGTCGGTTTGACCATCGCTGTACACAACGGTCGCTTGCACGTCCCAGTTCTCGTGAACGAAGACATGGTCGGCCACAAACTAGGCGAGTTTGCCGGTACCCGCACTTATCGTGGGCACGTGGCAGACAAGAAAGCCAAGCGTTAAGGGGTTAGGAAATGGAAGTAGCCGCTAAGTTGTCGGGCGCTCGAATCTCCGCCCAGAAAGCCCGCTTGGTCGCCGACCAGATCCGCGGGAAGAAGGTGGGCGAAGCGCTCAACCTGTTGGCTTTCAGCAGTAAGAAAGCCGCCGAGATCATGAAGAAAGTGCTGGAGTCGGCCGTAGCCAACGCCGAGCATAACGAAGGCGCAGACGTTGATGACCTGAAGGTCAGCACCGTTTTCGTCAACGAAGGGCGTTCGCTGAAGCGCATCATGCCACGTGCCAAAGGCCGTGCTGATCGCATCGTCAAGCGGTCTTGCCATATCACTGTCAAGGTTGCTGACAAGTAACGGAGTCGAAGAGATGGGTCAGAAAGTACATCCCATTGGCATTCGCCTGGGAATCGTCAAGGAGCACACCTCCGTCTGGTACGCAGACGGTCGGACTTATGCGGACTATTTGTTCGCTGATCTGAAGGTGCGTGAGTATCTCCAAGACAAACTAAAAAGCGCGTCCGTAAGCCGTATCGATATCCATCGTCCGGCGCAAACTGCACGTATCACCATCCACACCGCTCGTCCAGGTATCGTTATCGGGAAGAAAGGTGAAGATGTTGAGAAACTGCGTCAGGACCTGACCAAGCAAATGGGTGTGCCTGTGCACATCAATATCGAAGAGATCCGTAAGCCGGAGCTCGACGGTATGCTGGTTGCGCAGAGCGTAGCTCAGCAGCTGGAGCGTCGCGTAATGTTCCGTCGCGCTATGAAGCGCGCTGTACAGAACGCCATGCGCATTGGTGCCAAAGGCATCAAAATCCAAGTGAGCGGTCGTCTCGGCGGTGCTGAAATCGCACGTACTGAATGGTATCGCGAAGGTCGTGTGCCACTGCACACCCTGCGTGCCGACATCGACTATGCCAACTACGAAGCTCACACCACTTACGGTGTGATCGGTGTAAAGGTTTGGATCTTCAAAGGCGAAGTAATTGGTGGTCGCCAAGAAGAGCTGAAACCACAAGCACCAGCGCCTCGTAAAAAAGCTGCTAAGTAAGGGGTACGCCAAATGTTGCAACCTAAGCGTACGAAGTTCCGCAAGCAGATGACAGGCCACAACCGTGGTCTGGCTCAGCGCGGTAGCAAAGTCAGCTTCGGCGAGTTCGCGCTGAAGTCTGTAGCTCGTGGTCGTCTCACCGCTCGTCAGATCGAGTCAGCGCGTCGTGCTCTGACCCGTCACGTAAAACGTGGCGGCAAGATCTGGATCCGTGTATTCCCGGACAAGCCGATCTCCAAAAAACCTCTCGAGGTTCGGATGGGTAAAGGTAAGGGTAACGTGGAATACTGGGTAGCCCAGATTCAGCCAGGTAAAGTCCTGTATGAAATCGAGGGTGTTTCTGAAGAGCTGGCGCGTGAGGCTTTCGCCCTGGCTGCTGCAAAGCTGCCGCTCGCCACCTCCTTTGTTAAACGGACGGTGATGTGATGAAAGCGAATGAACTTCGTGAAAAATCCGCACAGCAGCTGAACGAGCAACTGCTCGGCCTGCTGCGCGACCAGTTCAATCTGCGTATGCAGAAAGCAACTGGCCAGTTGGGGCAGTCTCATCTGCTCTCGCAAGTTAAGCGTGACATTGCTCGCGTGAAGACTGTGCTCAACCAGCAGGCAGGTAAGTGATCATGGCTGAAGCCGAAAAGACTGTCCGTACGCTGACTGGCCGTGTTGTCAGCGACAAGATGGACAAAACCATCACCGTTTTGATCGAGCGTCGCGTTAAGCACCCGATCTACGGTAAATATGTTAAGCGTTCGACTAAGCTGCACGCGCACGACGAAACCAACCAGTGCCACATCGGCGACAAAGTCACTATTCGTGAAACTCGTCCGCTGGCCAAGACCAAGTCTTGGGCGCTGGTTGATGTTCTCGAACGCGCTGTGGAAGTCTAAGGACTAGGGGTCGGAGAAATTATATGATTCAGACTCAATCCATGCTCGATGTGGCCGATAACAGCGGCGCTCGCCGCGTTATGTGCATCAAGGTGCTGGGTGGCTCCCATCGTCGTTACGCTGGTATCGGTGACATCATCAAAGTTACCGTGAAGGAAGCAATTCCTCGCGGTAAAGTGAAAAAAGGCCAAGTGATGACTGCTGTTGTAGTCCGCACTCGTCACGGCGTACGCCGTGCTGATGGCTCCATTATCCGCTTTGATGGCAACGCTGCTGTTCTTCTGAACAACAAGCAAGAGCCGATCGGCACCCGTATCTTTGGGCCAGTGACCCGTGAACTTCGTACTGAGAAGTTCATGAAGATCGTCTCGCTCGCCCCAGAAGTGCTGTAAGGAGATCCGACATGCAAAAGATTCGTCGTGACGACGAGATCATCGTGATCGCCGGCAAAGACAAAGGTAAGCGCGGTAAGGTGCTTAAGGTTCTCGCTAATAACCGTCTGGTTATCGGTGGTCTGAACCTGGTTAAGCGTCATACCAAGCCTAACCCGATGTCGGGCGTACAAGGCGGTATCGTCGAAAAAGAAGCTCCACTGGACGCTTCTAACGTCGCCATTTTCAACGGCGAAACCAACAAGGCTGACCGCGTTGGTTTCAAAGTAGAAGATGGCAAGAAAATTCGTGTCTTCAAGTCGACCCAAAAAGCGGTTGATGCTTGAACACTGCTAGGTAGAAGACCATGGCACGACTAAAAGAGATTTACTGGAAAGAAATCGCACCGAAACTTAAGGAAGAACTTAAGCTTTCGAACGTGATGGAAGTTCCACGCGTTACCAAAATCACCCTGAACATGGGTCTTGGCGAAGCGGTCGGCGACAAAAAAGTCATCGAACACGCTGTAGCTGACCTGGAAAAGATCACCGGTCAAAAAGTCGTTGTGACTTACGCTCGGAAATCCATCGCTGGCTTTAAAGTCCGTGAAGGTTGGCCGATCGGCGTCAAAGTGACTCTGCGCCGTGAGCGTATGTACGAATTCCTGGATCGTCTGCTGTCGATCTCCCTGCCTCGGGTTCGCGACTTCCGCGGCCTGAATGCCAAGTCCTTCGATGGTCGTGGTAACTACAGCATGGGCGTGAAAGAGCAGATCATCTTCCCGGAAATCGACTACGACAAGATCGATGCTCTCCGCGGTCTGGACATCACCCTGACCACCACTGCCAAGAACGATGATGAAGGTCGCGCCCTGCTGCGTGCTTTCAAATTCCCGTTCCGCAACTGATTGGAGTAGGACCATGGCCAAGATGAGCATGAAAAACCGCGAGCTGAAGCGTCAGCTCACGGTTGCCAAGTACGCCAAGAAGCGTGCAGCACTGAAAGCAATCATCGTTGATCTGAACGCAAGTCCAGAAGCGCGTTGGGAAGCTACAGTTGCCCTGCAGAAGCAGCCACGTGACGCAAGCGCTTCGCGCATGCGTAACCGCTGCCGCCTGACCGGTCGTCCACACGGCGTTTACCGCAAGTTCGGCCTCGGCCGTAACAAACTGCGTGAAGCGGCAATGCGTGGTGACGTACCAGGTCTGGTTAAAGCCAGCTGGTAAGTACTTTCAACGTCCGGGTGGTCTGAGTCGCAAGATACTGACCGCCGGTGACCTTGAATCTGGAACAAGCCCCTTTTGGGGCTTGTTTCATTTCCGTAGTGTGTCTAAAATACGCGGCTCGCCTGAGCCCGTGTTTTTTACGCTCGGAGATTCTCGGCGACATATGTAGCCGCAAGGCTAATTTTTTTGTATTAGGAGCGTCTAGCCCATGAGTATGCAGGACCCGTTAGCGGACATGCTAACTCGTATCCGTAATGCCCAGATGGCTGAAAAGTCCGTCGTAAGCATGCCATCTTCCAAGTTGAAGGTAGCTGTTGCCAAAGTCCTGAAAGACGAAGGCTACATTGCGGGTTATCAGATCAGCAGCGAAACCAAGCCACTGCTGTCCATCGAGCTGAAGTACTTCGAAGGCCGTTCGGTCATCGAGGAAGTGAAGCGCGTTAGCCGTCCAGGCCTGCGTCAGTACAAGTCCGCCGAAGATCTGCCGAAAGTTCGTGGCGGTCTGGGTGTGTCTATCGTCTCCACCAACAAAGGTGTGATGACGGATCGTGCTGCGCGCGCTGCCGGTGTCGGCGGCGAAGTTCTTTGCACTGTGTTCTAAGGGGGGATAAGCATGTCACGCGTCGCTAAGAACCCCGTTAAGCTGCCAGCCGGTGTCGAAGTCAAATTCGCAGGCCAACAGCTTTCGGTGAAGGGTGCCAAGGGTACTCTTGAACTGAACATCCATTCGTCCGTTGAGATCGTTGAAGAAGCTGGTGAGCTGCGTTTCGCTGCTCGCAATGGCGATCAACAAACTCGCGCAATGGCCGGTACCACGCGTGCGTTGGTAAACAACATGGTCCAAGGCGTAAGCCAAGGCTTCGAGCGTAAGCTCCAGCTGGTCGGTGTTGGTTACAAAGCGCAAGCAAAAGGCACGGTTTTGAACCTGGCCCTTGGCTTCTCGCACCCAGTGGATTACGAACTGCCGGAAGGCATCACCGCTGAGACCCCTAGCCAAACCGATATCCTGATCAAGGGCATCGATAAGCAGCTGGTAGGTCAGGTGGCCGCTGAGATCCGCGACTTCCGTCCACCAGAGCCGTACAAAGGCAAAGGTGTGCGCTACGCGGACGAAGTCGTCCGTCGTAAAGAAGCCAAGAAGAAGTAGGGCATAGCAAATGACCGACAAAAAAGTTACTCGACTGCGTCGCGCTCGCAAAGCACGCCTGAAAATGCACGAACTCGAAGTCGTGCGTCTCTGCGTGTATCGCTCGTCGCAGCACATCTACGCCCAGGTCATCTCGGCCGACGGCAACAAAGTCCTGGCAAGCGCCTCGACTTTGGATAAAGAACTGCGTGATGGTGCCACTGGCAACATCGACGCGGCCACAAAGGTTGGCCAGCTGGTCGCTACGCGTGCTAAGGCCGCCGGCGTCTCGCAAGTGGCTTTCGACCGCTCTGGCTTCAAGTACCACGGTCGCGTGAAAGCGCTGGCTGATGCTGCTCGTGAAGCTGGGCTGGAGTTCTAAGTTATGTCAAATAACGACCAAAAGCGCGACGAAGGCTACATTGAGAAGCTGGTTCAAGTTAACCGCGTAGCCAAAACCGTTAAAGGCGGCCGTATCTTCACTTTCACCGCGTTGACCGTGGTAGGTGATGGTAAAGGGCGTGTTGGCTTCGGCCGTGGCAAGTCACGTGAAGTGCCTGCTGCGATCCAGAAGGCAATGGAAGCTGCTCGTCGCAACATGATCCAAGTTGATCTGAACGGCACCACTCTGCAGTACGCAATGAAGTCCGCCCATGGCGCTTCCAAGGTGTACATGCAGCCTGCTTCTGAAGGTACCGGTATCATCGCTGGCGGCGCTATGCGTGCTGTCCTCGAAGTGGCTGGTGTTCAGAACGTTCTGGCCAAGTGCTACGGCTCGACTAACCCGGTAAACGTGGTTCACGCCACTTTCAAAGGTTTGAAAGCTATGCAATCTCCTGAGTCCATCGCTGCCAAGCGTGGTCTGACTGTCAAGGAGATCTTCTGATCATGGCTACCGTTAAAGTAACGCTGATCAAAAGCATGACCGGCCGCATCCCTAACCACAAACTGTGCGTTAAAGGTTTGGGTCTGCGTCGCATCGGTCACACTGTAGAAGTCCAAGATACTCCCGAGAATCGCGGGATGATCAACAAGGCTTACTACATGCTGCGTGTAGAGGGTTAATCGATGAAACTCAATGATCTGAGTCCGGCGCCGGGTTCCCGTCGCGAAAAGCATCGTCCGGGCCGTGGTATCGGTAGCGGTTTGGGTAAGACTGGTGGCCGTGGCCACAAAGGTCAAACCTCCCGCTCCGGTGGCACCATCGCTCCAGGCTTTGAAGGCGGTCAACAGCCGCTGCATCGTCGCCTGCCTAAGTTCGGTTTCGTATCCCTGAAAGCTATGGATCGCGCAGAAGTGCGTCTGTCCGAGCTGGCTAAAGTGGAAGGCGACATCGTTACTGTGCAGACCCTGAAAGATGCCAACGTGATCAACGTCAACGTACAGCGTGTGAAAATCATGCTGTCCGGTGAAGTGACTCGCGCTGTCACTATCGGCAAGGGAATCGGCGCCACCAAAGGTGCGCGTTCGGCTATCGAAGCAGCTGGCGGCAAGTTCGAGGAATAAATGGCTAAGCAAGGTGCTCTCTCAGCGCTCGGCAAAGGCGGTATGTCTGAACTTTGGGCTCGTCTGCGTTTTCTGTTCCTGGCGATTATCGTCTACCGAATAGGCGCACACATCCCGGTTCCAGGTATCAACCCGGACCGACTCGCAGACCTGTTTCGACAGAATGAGGGGACCATTCTTAGCTTGTTCAACATGTTTTCCGGCGGCGCGCTGGAACGGATGAGCATCTTTGCACTGGGGATCATGCCGTACATCTCGGCATCGATCATCATGCAACTGATGACCGCCGTCAGCCCGCAGCTGGAGCAGTTGAAGAAGGAAGGTGAAGCTGGCCGTCGCAAGATTAGCCAGTACACCCGCTACGGCACTGTCATCCTCGCCCTGGTTCAAGCTATCGGCATGTCCGTTGGCTTGGCGGGGCAGGGTGTTGCGTTCACTGGTGACTTTGGCTTCCATTTCGTCGCGGTATCCACGTTTGTGGCTGGTGCGATGTTCATGATGTGGCTGGGTGAGCAGATTACTGAGCGTGGTGTTGGTAACGGTATCTCGATGTTGATTTTCGCAGGTATCGTCGCCGGTCTTCCGAGAGCAATCGGGCAGTCTTTCGAGTCTGCGCGTCAGGGTGATATCAATATTTTCGCCCTGGTTGCCATCGGTTTGCTGGCAGTAGCGATTATCGGTTTTGTGGTGTTCATTGAGCGTGGCCAGCGTCGTATTGCTGTTCACTACGCCAAGCGTCAGCAGGGCCGTAAGGTCTTTGCTGCGCAGACCAGCCACTTGCCGCTGAAAGTGAATATGGCCGGTGTTATTCCGGCAATTTTCGCGAGCAGCATTTTGCTGTTTCCGGCTTCGTTGGGTACCTGGTTTGGTCAGTCTGAAAATATGGGCTGGCTGCAGGACCTCTCTCAGTCGATCGCTCCTGGTCAGCCGTTGAATATTCTGCTGTTTAGTGCAGGGATTATTTTCTTCTGCTTCTTCTATACGGCGTTGATGTTCAATCCGAAAGACGTAGCGGAAAACCTGAAGAAGTCCGGTGCCTTTATTCCGGGCATCCGTCCAGGTGAGCAGTCTGCGCGCTACATTGATGGCGTTCTGACTCGTTTGACCCTGTTCGGTGCTCTATATATGACGGCCGTGTGCTTGCTTCCCCAGTTCCTGGTGGTTGCAGCAAACGTTCCGTTCTACCTTGGCGGGACCTCGTTGCTGATCGTGGTCGTGGTTGTGATGGACTTCATGTCCCAAGTACAATCGCACCTCGTTTCGCACCAGTACGAATCCCTGATGAAGAAAGCCAACCTGAAGGGCTACGGCAGCGGCATGTTGCGCTGAGTACCCCATAAGGTTCGAGGAGTTGGTGATGAAAGTTCGTGCATCGGTGAAAAAGCTGTGCCGTAACTGCAAGATTATTCGCCGCGAAGGTGTTGTTCGAGTAATTTGCAGCGCGGAACCGCGTCACAAACAGCGCCAAGGCTGAGTGTGATCCGCTTGAAGCCCGGCAGCTAGTGCGCTGCCGGGTTGATTATTTGTTATTACAGCGATATTATCTCGCGCCCTATTTCTTGGCTTCCGGGGCGTAGGTAGCTGTCAATTGGAGTCCCACTGAATGGCCCGTATTGCAGGCGTTAACATTCCAGATAACAAGCACACTGTTATCTCGCTGACCTACATCTATGGTGTTGGTCGCACTACTGCGCAGAAAATTTGCGCAGATACTGGGGTAAACCCAGCCGCAAAGATCAAAGATCTGAGCGACGAGCAGATTGAGCTGTTGCGTGGCGAAGTGGCGAAGTTCACCACTGAAGGTGACCTGCGTCGCGAAATCAACATGAAAATCAAGCGTTTGATGGACCTCGGTTGCTACCGTGGTCTGCGTCATCGTCGTGGTCTTCCAGTGCGCGGTCAGCGTACCAAGACTAACGCGCGTACCCGTAAAGGTCCGCGTAAGCCGATCCGCAAGTAATCGCCCACGCGAATCGACAGGAAAATTATCATGGCAAAACCTGCTGCTCGTCCTCGTAAAAAAGTTAAAAAGACAGTGGTTGATGGCATCGCCCACATCCATGCATCTTTTAACAACACCATCGTGACCATCACCGACCGTCAAGGTAACGCGCTTTCTTGGGCTACCTCCGGTGGTTCGGGTTTCCGCGGTTCCCGCAAGTCCACCCCGTTTGCTGCTCAAGTAGCTGCTGAACGTGCTGGTCAAGCTGCGCTGGAATACGGCCTGAAAAACCTCGACGTTAACGTCAAAGGTCCAGGTCCAGGTCGTGAGTCTGCTGTCCGTGCTTTGAACGGCTGTGGCTATAAGATCGCCAGCATCACCGACGTGACGCCAATCCCGCACAACGGGTGCCGTCCGCCGAAGAAGCGCCGCGTGTAATCCAGGAGATTGTAAAGAATGGCTCGTTACATTGGTCCAAAATGCAAACTCGCTCGTCGTGAAGGCACCGATCTCTTCTTGAAGAGCGGCGTGCGCGCGATCGAATCGAAGTGCAACATTGAAGCAGCACCTGGTATCCACGGCCAACGCCGCGGTCGCCAGTCCGATTACGGCACCCAACTGCGTGAAAAGCAGAAGGTCCGTCGTATCTACGGCGTTCTCGAGCGTCAGTTCAGCGGCTACTACAAAGAAGCTGCTGGCAAGAAAGGTGCAACCGGTGAAAACCTGCTGCAACTGCTCGAATGCCGTCTGGACAACGTTGTATACCGTATGGGCTTTGGTTCGACTCGTGCCGAATCCCGTCAGCTGGTATCGCACAAATCGATCAGCGTTAACGGTCAGACCGTAAACGTTCCGTCCTACCAGGTTCGTGCTGGTGACGTGGTCGCAGTCCGCGAGAAAGCAAAAAACCAACTTCGCATTGTCCAAGCTCTCGATCTGTGTGCCCAACGTGGCCGCGTAGAATGGGTAGAAGTAGACACTGAGAAGAAGTCGGGCGTTTTCAAGAACGTTCCTGCTCGCAGTGATCTGTCCGCCGACATCAACGAAAGCCTGATTGTCGAGCTCTACTCCAAGTAAGGGCTAGAAAATAGGTGCATCCATGCAGATTTCGGTAAATGAGTTCCTGACACCCCGCCACATTGATGTGCAGGTTGTCAGTCCAACCCGCGCCAAAATTACTCTCGAGCCTCTCGAGCGTGGTTTTGGCCACACCCTGGGCAACGCGCTGCGCCGCATCCTGTTGTCCTCAATGCCCGGCTGTGCAGTAGTCGAGGCCGAGATTGACGGTGTGCTCCACGAGTACAGCGCCATCGAAGGTGTACAGGAAGACGTAATTGAAATCCTGTTGAACCTTAAAGGTCTGGCTATCAAGCTGCACGGCCGTGACGAAGTTACGCTGACCTTGTCGAAGAAGGGTTCGGGGGTGGTTACCGCTGCCGATATTCAGCTGGATCATGATGTCGAGATCGTTAACCCCGATCACGTAATCGCTAACCTGGCGTCTAACGGCGCCCTGAACATGAAGCTCACTGTAGCTCGTGGTCGTGGTTATGAACCGGCCGACTCGCGTCAGAGCGATGAAGACGAAAGCCGCAGCATTGGTCGCTTGCAGCTTGACTCTTCGTTCAGCCCGGTTCGCCGTATCGCATACGTGGTGGAAAACGCCCGTGTCGAGCAGCGTACTAACCTGGACAAGCTGGTTATTGATCTGGAAACCAACGGTACTCTGGACCCTGAAGAGGCTATCCGTCGCGCTGCAACCATCCTGCAACAGCAGTTGGCTGCGTTCGTCGACCTCAAAGGTGACAGCGAACCAGTGGTAATCGAGCAGGAAGACGAGATCGATCCGATCCTGCTTCGCCCGGTTGACGATCTGGAACTGACTGTACGTTCGGCTAACTGCCTTAAGGCGGAAAACATTTACTACATCGGTGACCTGATTCAGCGTACCGAAGTAGAACTGTTGAAGACTCCGAACCTGGGCAAGAAATCCTTGACTGAAATCAAGGACGTTCTGGCCTCCCGCGGTCTGTCCCTCGGCATGCGCCTCGACAACTGGCCGCCTGCAAGTCTTAAGAAGGACGACAAGGCGACTGCCTGATCGTCGTAATCACCGAACGTGAGTTTGGTAAGGAATGAACCATGCGTCATCGTAAAAGTGGTCGTCACCTGAGCCGTACCAGCTCGCACCGCAAGGCCATGTTCCAAAACATGGCGGTGTCGCTGTTCGAGCACGAGCTGATCAAAACTACACTGCCGAAAGCTAAAGAACTGCGTCGCGTTGCTGAGCCGCTGATCACTTTGGCCAAGACAGACAGCCTGGCTAACCGCCGTCTGGCTTTCGACCGTACTCGTTCGAAAGCTATCGTTGGTAAGCTCTTCAACGACCTGGGCAAGCGTTACGCTACCCGTGAGGGTGGCTACCTGCGCATCCTCAAGTGCGGTTTCCGCGCTGGCGACAACGCGCCTATGGCGTACGTCGAGTTGGTTGATCGTGCTACTGCCGGCGAAGCTGTAAGCGCCGAGTAAGACGACAAGCTGTAACGAAGAACCGGGCCTAGTGCCCGGTTTTTTGTGCGCGTAATAAAAGCGCGGTTTGTACAAGCTTACTCGCGCTGTGCTCGGCACTATGAGGCCTGGGGATATTGGTAGTTATTTTCTATCGGTGACTACAATTTAATGAATTTGTAGGCGTCATATTGATGATCAATACTCCCTCCAAGCCGATTAGCCGGCAGTTCCAAGTCCGACCTGAGGGAAATTGAGCATGAGCCAGAATAAAATCCTTACTACCGCCAGCGGAGCTCCCGTTGCGGACAATCAGAATTCCCGTTCCGCCGGCCCGCGTGGCCCGTTGCTGCTCGACGATTTTCACCTGATCGAGAAGCTTGCCCACTTCAACCGTGAAAACATTCCTGAGCGTCGTGTACATGCCAAGGGTTCGGGCGCCTATGGCACCTTCACGGTCACACAAGACATCACGCAATACACCAGCGCCAAGCTGTTTGAGTCCATCGGCAAACAAACGCCGACGTTCCTGCGGTTTTCCACTGTGGGCGGTGAGCGCGGTTCGGCTGACACCGAGCGTGACCCTCGTGGTTTCGCCCTGAAGTTCTATACCGAAGAGGGCAACTGGGATATCGTGGGTAACAACACCCCTGTGTTCTTCATTCGTGACCCATTGAAGTTTCCTGACTTCATCCACACCCAAAAGCGCCTGCCGCAAAGCAACCTGAAAAGTGCGCAGATGATGTGGGACTTCTGGTCGCACTCCCCTGAGGCGTTGCACCAGGTCACCATCCTGTTTTCGGACCGTGGTATTCCGGACGGCTACCGTCACATGCACGGCTTCGGTAGCCACACCTACAGCCTGATCAACGCCAAGGGCGAGCGTCATTGGGTCAAATGGCACTACAAGACCAAGCAAGGCATCAAGAACCTGTCGCCTGCTGACGCTGCACGCTTGGCCGGTACCGACCCTGATTACGCCCAACGCGATCTGTTTGGCGCTATCGAGCGCGGTGATTTCCCGAAATGGCGTGTGTGCATCCAGATCATGACTGAAGCCCAGGCCAGCGCTCACTACGAGAACCCCTTCGACGTGACCAAGACCTGGTCGCAGAAAGAGTTCCCATTGATCGAAGTCGGTGAGCTAGAGCTGAACCGTAACCCGCTTAACTACTTTGCTGAGGTTGAGCAGGCTGCTTTCGGTCCAAGCAACATGGTTCCGGGTGTTGGTTTGTCGCCGGACCGCATGCTGCAAGGTCGTGTGTTCGCTTACGCTGATGCCCACCGCTACCGTGTCGGCACCAACCACCAGCACCTGCCGGTGAACGCGCCACGCAGCCCTGTTAACAGCTACCAGCGTGATGGTTCGATGGCATTCGGCAGCAATGGCGGTGCGGCTCCAAACTACGAGCCAAATAGCTACGCCGATGCACCGAAGCAGGCTCCGCAGTATGCCGAGCCGGCATTGGCACTGAGTGGCGCGGCGGATCGTTATGATCATCGCGAAGACAGCGATTACTACAGCCACGCGGGTGCGTTGTTCCGCCTGATGAATGATGAGCAGAAAGCCCTGCTGATCAACAACATTGCCGGCGCCATGGCGGGCGTTTCCAGCGACGTTGTTCAGCGTCAGTTGCAGTACTTCTTCAAGGCAGATCCTGCTTATGGAGAAGGGGTCGCATCTGCACTGGGTGTATCGCTTAACTAACTCTAAACGATAAGCAGAACCGCCCTCATTTGGGCGGTTTTTGCGTTATTTCAGCTACTTTTCTCCGGAAATGTTCACTTTTCTGCCGTTGGTCCCGTGACCTTCAAGTCATCATGGTTCAAACTACAGACTTTCAAGCAGGGAGATGTAGGGCGATGCAAGGTCACCCCGACGTAATCGATTACCTCAACACGTTGCTGACGGGCGAACTGGCTGCTCGTGACCAATATTTCATCCACTCGCGCATGTACGAAGACTGGGGCTTTACCGAGCTCTACGAGCGTATCAACCACGAGATGGAAGAAGAGGCACAGCACGCCGACGCACTGATGCGCCGTATCCTCATGCTCGAAGGCACGCCGCGTATGCGTCCCGATGATCTGGATGTGGGCACCACGGTACCTGACATGCTCGCTGCCGACCTGCGCCTCGAGTACAAGGTCCGTGCCGCGCTCTGCAAGGGCATCGAGCTCTGCGAGCAGCACAACGACTATGTCACTCGGGAAATTCTGCGGGTGCAGTTGAATGACACCGAAGAAGATCATACTTACTGGCTTGAAAAGCAGCTGGGCCTGATCAAGCTGGTGGGCCTGGAGAATTATCTGCAATCGCAGTTCTGATTCCGGCTATAAAAAAGCCCCTGTCACTGCAAAGTGACAGGGGCTTTTTATTGGGCCTGAATAACTCAGGCCCGGTCGCGTGCCAACAACGGTTTCAAGTAGTAACCGGTGTGCGACTGCGGCATTTCGGAGACCTGCTCCGGTGTGCCAACGGCGATGATCTGGCCACCCTTGGAACCGCCTTCCGGCCCCAGGTCGACCAGCCAATCCGCGGTCTTGATCACATCAAGGTTGTGCTCGATCACCACCACGGTATTGCCGTGGTCGCGCAGGCGGTGCAACACGTCCAGCAGTTGCTGGATATCCGCGAAGTGCAGGCCGGTGGTCGGCTCATCGAGGATATACAGGGTCTTACCGGTATCGCGCTTGGACAGCTCGCGAGACAGCTTCACCCGCTGCGCCTCACCACCCGATAGCGTAGTCGCCGATTGGCCCAGCTTGATATACGACAAACCCACGTCCATCAGTGTCTGCAGCTTGCGCGCCAACGCCGGGACCGCATCAAAGAACACCCGTGCTTCCTCGATGGTCATTTCCAAGGTTTCGTGGATGCTCTTGCCCTTGTACTTGATCTCCAGGGTTTCGCGGTTGTAGCGCTTGCTCTTGCATACATCGCACGGCACGTAGATGTCCGGCAGGAAGTGCATCTCCACCTTGATCAAGCCATCGCCCTGGCAGGCTTCACAGCGACCGCCTTTGACGTTGAACGAGAACCTGCCAGGCCCGTAACCCCTTGAACGGGATTCCGGAACGCCAGCAAACAGCTCACGAATAGGCGTGAACAACCCGGTGTAGGTCGCCGGGTTGGAGCGCGGCGTGCGGCCAATCGGGCTCTGATCGATATCGACCACCTTATCCAGGTGTTCCAGGCCTTTGATGCTGTCGTGGGCAGCCGCTTCCAAGGTAGTTGCGCCATTCAGGGCGGTGGCACTCAAGGGGAACAGCGTGTTGTTGATCAGCGTCGATTTGCCCGAGCCGGAAACACCGGTCACGCAGGTCAGCAGACCCAGTGGAATCTCCAGGTCGACATTGCGCAAGTTGTTGCCACGCGCGCCCTTGAGGTGCAGCGCCAGCTTCTTGTTGCGCGGTGTACGTTTTGCAGGCACTGCGATCTTCACACGGCCGGAAAGGTATTTGCCGGTCAGTGAATCCGGATGAGCCATGACTTCGGCGGGCGTGCCCTCGGCGACAATATGCCCGCCATGCACGCCAGCGCCCGGGCCAATGTCGACGACGTAATCCGCCAGGCGGATCGCGTCTTCATCGTGCTCGACCACAATTACCGTGTTGCCGATATCCCGCAGGTGTTTCAGCGTGCCCAGCAGGCGATCATTGTCACGCTGGTGCAGGCCGATCGACGGTTCATCAAGGATGTACAAGACGCCCACAAGGCCGGCACCAATCTGGCTGGCCAGGCGAATCCGCTGGGCTTCACCGCCGGACAAGGTATCGGCACTGCGATCCAGCGACAGGTAATCCAGGCCAACGTTGACCAGGAACTGTAGCCGCTCACGGATTTCCTTGAGAATCTTATCGGCGATTTCCCCACGGCGACCGGTCAGCTTGAGCACACCAAAGTACTCGCAGGCATCACCAATCGGCAGGTTGGTCACCGCAGGCAAGGTTTTCTCGCCCACCCACACATGCCGGGCTTCACGGCGCAGGCGAGTACCGCGGCAATCCGGGCAAGGCTGGGTGCTGAGGAATTTCGCCAACTCTTCGCGTACGCTCGCCGACTCGGTCTCACGGTAGCGACGCTCGAGGTTCGGCACGATACCTTCGAACGGGTGTGAGCGCTTGACGATATCGCCACGGTCGTTCAGGTACTTGAAGTCGACATTCTGTGAACCGCTGCCGTGGAGAATGACCTTCTGCTGGTCCGCCGGCAGTTGATTGAAGGGCACTTCCAGGCTGAATTTATAGTGCGACGCCAACGACCCGAGCATCTGGAAGTAATAGACGTTGCGCCTGTCCCAGCCGCGAATCGCCCCCTCCGCCAGCGTCAGGTCACCGTTGACCAGGCGCTTGATGTCAAAGAATTGCTTCACCCCCAGGCCATCACAGGTCGGGCAGGCGCCAGCCGGGTTGTTGAAGGAAAACAGCTTGGGTTCCAGCTCGCTGATGGCGTGGCCGCAGATAGGGCAGGCAAAGCGCGCGGAGAAGATGATCTCTTCGCCCGGCTCGTCATCCATCGGCGCCACCAGGGCAATGCCGTCGGCCAGCTTCAACGCGGTTTCGAAAGATTCCGCCAGGCGCTGCTGCAGGTCGGCGCGCACTTTGAAGCGGTCGACGACCACATCAATCGAGTGTTTCTTCTGTTTGTCGAGTTTCGGCGCTTCGTCCAGCTCATACAGCTTGCCGTTGATCCGCGCGCGCACAAAACCTTGCGCACGCAGCTCTTCGAAGACGGAAAGGTGTTCGCCCTTGCGCTCACGGATCACCGGTGCCAGCAGCATCAGCTTGGCGCCTTCCGGCTGGGCCAGCACCAGGTCCACCATCTGGCTGACGGTCTGGGCTTCCAGGGGAATGTCATGGTCGGGGCAACGCGGGATACCTACGCGCGCATACAGCAGGCGCAGGTAGTCATAGATCTCGGTAATGGTGCCCACGGTGGAGCGCGGGTTATGGGAAGTCGACTTCTGCTCGATGGAGATCGCCGGCGACAGGCCTTCAATGGTGTCGACGTCGGGTTTTTCCATCATCGACAGGAACTGGCGGGCGTAGGCCGACAGCGATTCCACATAGCGACGTTGGCCTTCGGCATACAGCGTGTCGAACGCCAGGGACGATTTGCCGGAGCCGGACAAGCCGGTGATGACGATCAGTTTGTCCCGGGGTAGGGTCAGGTCGATATTCTTCAGGTTGTGGGTTCTAGCCCCACGAATCAGGATCTTGTCCAAGATGGCCTCGCACGGCGGGCGTAAATAATGCCGGAGTATACGGCTAAAGACTGGATGAATATACACTGTCAAAAGGCCGCTTGCAGCCTTAGATGAAAGCTGCGCGGCAAAGCGCCGCATATACCCTCTCAATCGATGGGACTGGTAGAATCGCCGCCGGTTCACACGAGGTTTTTCCATGCACGATCCCCACAGCGAACGCATGAGTAGCGGCGAGACCCGAGCGGCAAGCGGTCTGGCCCTGGTGTTCGCCTTCCGTATGCTGGGCATGTTTATGGTGTTGCCGGTGCTGGCGACCTATGGAATGGATCTCGCAGGCGCGACCCCCGCATTGATCGGCCTGGCGATTGGCGCCTATGGCCTGACCCAGGCGATTTTTCAGATTCCGTTCGGGATCATTTCCGACCGCATTGGCCGTCGCCCAGTGATCTACCTGGGGCTGATCGTGTTTGCCCTCGGCAGTGTGCTCGCAGCCCAATCAGATTCGATCTGGGGCGTGATCGCCGGTCGTATCCTGCAAGGCGCCGGCGCGATCTCCGCGGCGGTCATGGCGCTGTTGTCGGACCTGACTCGCGAACAACATCGCACCAAAGCCATGGCCATGATCGGCATGACCATCGGCCTGTCATTTGCCGTAGCCATGGTGGTCGGCCCCTTGCTGACCCGCGCGTTCGGCCTGCACGGGCTGTTCCTGGCCACCGGCGGCATGGCGCTGTTCGGTATTGTGATCGTGGCCTTTATGGTGCCGCGTTCCACCGGGACGTTGCAGCACCGTGAGTCGGGTGTGGCCCGCAAGGTACTGTTGCCGACGCTCAAGCATCCCGACCTGTTGCGCCTGGATTTAGGTATCTTCGTGTTGCACGCGATGCTGATGTGCAGCTTTGTCGCGCTGCCCCTGGCACTGGTGGAAAAAGCCGGCCTGCCCAAGGAACAGCACTGGTGGGTCTACCTCACAGCGCTGCTGATTTCGTTCTTCGCCATGATCCCGTTCATCATCTATGGCGAGAAAAAACGCAAAATGAAACGAGTTCTGCTCGGCGCCGTCGCGACGCTGATGCTCACTGAGCTATTCTTCTGGCAGTTCGGCGACAGCCTGCGGGCGCTGGTCATCGGCACGGTGGTGTTCTTCACCGCGTTCAACCTGCTGGAGGCGTCATTGCCTTCGCTGATCAGTAAGGTTTCACCGGCGGGCGGCAAAGGCACGGCCATGGGGGTGTACTCCACCAGCCAGTTCCTGGGTTCGGCACTGGGCGGCATCATGGGTGGCTGGATGTTCCAGCATGGCGGTTTGTCGGTTGTCTTCCTCGGATGCGCCGGGCTGGCTGCACTTTGGCTCGCCTTTGCTGTTACCATGCGCGAACCTCCCTACGTCACAAGTCTGCGTCTGCCGCTATCACCTGAGGCGATCCGTGAAAGCGGCCTGGTAGAGCGCCTGAAGGCCGTCGTAGGGGTAACAGATGCAGTTGTGGTCGCAGAAGAGGCGGCCATTTACATCAAATTGGACACCGAATTATTGGATCGCGCGACGCTCGAGCAACTGGTCAACCCAGTGCCGACAGCGCGCCCAGCCTAGGAGAACGTTATGGCCCGTGGGGTTAACAAAGTCATATTGGTCGGTACGTGCGGCCAGGATCCCGAAGTTCGCTACTTGCCTAACGGTAACGCCGTGACCAACCTGAGTCTGGCGACCAGCGAGCAGTGGACCGACAAGCAGAGCGGCCAGAAGGTCGAGAAAACCGAATGGCACCGTGTGTCGATGTTCGGCAAGGTTGCAGAGATCGCCGGTGAATACCTGCGTAAAGGTTCGCAGGTCTACATCGAAGGCAAACTGCAAACCCGCGAGTGGGAAAAAGACGGCATCAAGCGTTACACCACCGAAATCGTGGTCGACATGCAAGGCACCATGCAACTGCTGGGCGGCCGTCCACAGGGCGACCAACAGGGCCAGGGTGGCATGTCCAACTCGGCACCGCGTCCACAGCAGTCGCGTCCACAGCCAAGCCAGCAGCCACAGCGTGAGTCGCGTCCAGCGCCACAACAGGCCGCTCCGCAACCGGCTCCGGATTTCGACAGCTTTGATGACGATATCCCGTTCTAGGATACGGCTCAGAGACTTGATGTAGAGTTTTACCCTGAAAGCCCCGGTGCATAAGCATCCGGGGCTTTTTCTTTGCCTGCGAGAAAGTAAAGATCACATGGCTGGCCACGCTGTAGACCTCAGCAGGGGCCGCATGATGTAAGCCACTTTTGGAGGGGGATAGTTAGCAATGAGGGCATTACCTAAACGTCCAGCTTCTCACGTCATAGGGACTCTGGCTGAGTCTCTGGTAGAACGGGCTATCACGGCGAGGGGCTGGATTTATCGCCGTCTGGAAAAAGATAAAGACTATGGCATCGACGGCGAGGTTGAAGTATTCAGCGAGCGTGGTCATGCGACTGGGATCCTCTTCAAGGTTCAAGTCAAAGGCTCCAGGAAGAAGGTTCGAGCCCTGAAACTCAAGCAAAGTACTGAAAACTACCTTTCTATTTCGCCACTGCCTGTCTTCCTTTTCGTGGTTGAAGTGGAGAGCGGCACGATCAGGTTTTTGCTGGCCGAGCGCAATCGGGCAAACCATGGCGCGATTAGTCTGGATGAGTCCGAGGAATTGAATGAGAGTGGCTTCGCATTGCTTGAGGAGATTGCCGGCGAACACTGTCAGGCGTGCTTAACGATGGGTGATTACACGTTGCACAACGCGTCGGCGCAGCTCATCAGGTGCCTTGATCTGATGTTGAATTTTGGTGGTGATGTGGAGGCGATGGTTAAGTGGTTACGTTTTTTTGCGTCAGATGAAGTGTTAACCCTTTCCTATGGGTACGCGGTGTTTTTGAGGAATGAAATAAAGCGAGACGAAGGTTTACTCGAGAGAATTCGTGAGTGGGTGATTGAATTTTTCCCTGAGTGTCAGGAGGAAATCGATCAGGCCATAGCGGCCTTTGATCGTGGAGAGGTGATGGGGCGGCGTCTGGAGGTTGCTCACCTTTGATTGGCGACGATGCTCTTTCCGCCGGCATGAACAGGCACTGGTGTTTGTGCATTGCAGGTCGCAAGAATTAGGCTGTCGCCCACCCTCAAAAACAAGGAAAGCCGTGATGACCTGGTCAGCCCAGCAGTACACGATGTTCGAACAGCAGCGCACCCGTCCTGTCCGTGACTTGGTCGCGGCCATTCCGAATGCTGAAGTGCGCCATGCCGTGGACTTGGGCTGCGGTCCCGGCAACTCCACGGAGGTGCTGGCTGCGCGCTTCCCGCACGCGCACGTCACCGGCATGGACAGCTCCGACGACATGCTGGCCGACGCCCGTAAACGCCTGCCCGCGCTGAACTTCGAGCTGGCGGATATCGGTGCCTGGAACCCCGCGCAAGCCTTCGATGTGATCCTGGCCAACGCGTCCCTGCAATGGCTGCCGGACCACGCCACGCTGTATCCGCACCTGGTCAAGCACCTGACGCAAGGCGGCACGCTGGCGGTGCAAACCCCGGACAACCTTGATGAACCCGCCCACCGTCTCGCCCGCGAAGTCGCGGCCGATGGCCCATGGTCTGCCAAAATCGGCGCGGTCAAACACAATGAGCGCCACACCGCGAGTTACTACTACGAGCTGCTGAGCACACATTGCAGCACCGTCGATGTGTGGCGCACCACCTACCAGCACCCGCTGGCGGACCACGGCGCCGTGGTGGAATGGTTCAAGGCCTCAGCCCTACGTCCATTCCTGGCGCCGTTGAGCGACGACGAAAAAGCCGCTTTTCTTCAGGCATACAAAGCGCGGATCACCCAGGCTTACCCAGCGCTGGCCGATGGCACCGTACTGTTGCCATTCCCGCGCTTGTTCATCATCGCGACTCGCTGATATGCCCTGAGCAAGCGGTGGTCAAGACGCCGCTTGCGCCTTCAAGTATTCATCCGCCGACACCACGCCCGCATAACCAAACGCCAGCGACGCCATATAAGCCCCATGCACCTGCGCCGCTGGAATCACCGTGCCATTAAATTCCAGATCCCGCGTCGCACACGCATCATGAATCACCGTGACCTTGTAACCCAGGTCCGCCGCCGCCCGTACCACGCCGTCAATACACATGTGGCTCATGCTGCCGACTACCACCACTTCGGTGATGCTGCGTTGCTCCAGTAAGGCACGCAGGTTGGTCTCGCGAAACGCATTCACGAAATGCTTGAGCACCACCGGCTCATTGCCCTCGTTCAGCACTTTGCTATGCAGGTGCGCGCCCTCGGAGCCTGGCGTGAAGAACGGCGCTTCATCGGACGTGAACTCATGACGCACATGAATCACTGCATCGCCGGCCTGGCGAAAAGCATGCAGCACCTGCGCGGCTTTGTCTGCCGCGGCCTCCACGCCGTCGAGTGGCCACTTGCCCTGGGGGAAGTAGTCGTTCTGGATATCGATTAGGATGAGCGCTTGCTTGGCCATGTGTGTTGCCTCGTGATGGGTTGATGGGCCCAGTATGTTAGCTGGCGCCTGCACTTAGGATTGGCTGCACCGACAATAACAGGGGGAAAACTGACAATGGTCGTTGTTGAGCTGGGCGTGTTGATCTACCAAGGCGCGCAATGGGCGGCCGTGCATGGCCTGACCGACCTGTTCGGCGTGGCCAATCGCATCGCCGCCGAGCACCAGTCCGCGCAATTGCCGTTGCTGCGGGTCAGCCATTGGCAGGTGGAGGCGAGCGGCACACCCGTGCGCGTATTCAGCAGTGCCCCCGGCCCCGATCAACCGTTGATGGCCGTACTGGTGCCGCCGTCGATGGGTGAGTTCACCGAAGACCAGGCGCCCCCTGCGCTACTGGAATGGCTTCGCCGGCAACACACGGCCGGCACGGTGTTGGGCGGCGTGTGTGTGGGCTCGATCATGCTGGCGCGCAGTGGACTGCTCGACGGGCGCAGCGCCACCACCCATTGGTCTTCCGCCGAATCCTTCGCGGCCCGCTACCCGGCCGTACGCCTGGAAGCGAACAAACCCATTGTCGATGACGGCGACCTGATCACCACCGCCGGTTTGATGGCCTGGTCCGAACTCGGCCTGCGCCTGGTCGATCGCCTGATGGGCCCAAGCGTCGCGGCCGACACAGCGCGTTTTCTGGTGATCGAGCACAGTGACAGCGCCAGCCAGTGCGGCAGTAACTTCGCGCCCATTCTCGGCCACGGTGACGCAGCCATCCTCAAGGTTCAGCATTGGCTGCAGGCCAGCGGTGCGGTGGATGTGTGCGTGGCGGCGATGGCTCAGGAGGCGGGCCTGGAAGAGCGTACGTTCCTGCGGCGTTTTCGCAACGCCACCGGCTTGAAACCCACCGAATACTGCCAGCACCTGCGCGTGGGCAAGGCACGGCAGATGCTTGAGTTCACCAACGGCACTATCGACCATATTGCCTGGACCGTGGGTTACCAGGACCCCAGTGCCTTTCGCGCTATCTTCAAGAAGATCACCGGCATGGCGCCCAGCGATTACCGCAGCCGCTTTGGCGTCTGAATCGTGCAGAACGCCGCGGCGCTGAAGCACTGTCGTGCAGAATGAGGCAGGCCAACTGCCATCGGTTTTCCGGCAACTGCTTGATTTGAGAACCTTCTCCCCTGAAACAGCCTTGGCCTGATCCCTGCAGCCTTCTCTGCACACACATGGCTGGATGGCCAAGGGGGACGCATGACCCCGATTCAACGCAAGAAGCTGGTAGTCGCGCATTCCATACGCGAGGGCGCGCCGCTGCATGAGGTCGAGACCAACCGCGCCCTGGCGCGCTGGCTGGCGCAGATCCTGGGGCTCAAATTCGGCGGCAGCTATGACCCCGACCGGCATGCGGGGCGAGCGCTTTACCTGCTGCCCACGCAAACCCTGGTCGGCCCGGCGCAGGCTCGAACGCTCAATATCAAAGGGCCTGAGGATTTGTGGGGCGGCTACGTCGACCACGACTTCATCTGCACCAAGGCCATCAGTCATGGCCTGCTCGGCCCCGAGGCCAAAGCGCCGGAAGGTTGGTCTGCGCTGTTCTGCGAGCGTGTGCGAAACGTCGTGCTGGATGGCTTGAGCGTTTTCGCCTTTGAGGACGCACGGCCTGCCGCCACACGCTTGCTCTACAGCGGGCCAATCCGCATAAAACCTGTGCACGCCTGTGCGGGGCGCGGGCAGGAAGTTATCCACAGCCTCGACGAATTCGACGCTGTGCTGGCGCGACCTGACGCTGCGAAGCTGTTCAGCGAAGGCGTGGTGCTGGAGCAGGACCTGCACGATGTGGTCACCCACAGCGTCGGCCAAAGTTTTATCGGCGGGCACGTGTTCAGTTACTGCGGCGAGCAATACCTGACGGAAGACGGGCAGGGCGAAGACGTCTACGGCGGCTCCGACCTGCTGGTGGTGCCGGGAGGCTACGCCGACCTGTTGCTGCTCGACTTGCCCGACGACGTGCGTGAAGCCATTGAGCAAGCCCAGGTTTTCGACAATGCCGCCGATGAGGCCTACCCTGGCTTTTATGCCTCACGGCGCAACTACGACATCGCCCAAGGCCTGGACAGTGACGGCCAGCGTCGCAGCGGCGTGCTCGAGCAGTCCTGGCGCATGGGCGGGGCGAGCAGTGCGGAAGTCGCGGCGTTGCAGAGTTTTATCAACAACCCTGGCCTGCGCGCGATCCATGTGTCCTCGGTGGAAACCTACGTGGACGAACCGTTGCCGGCTGATGCCATCGAGGTGTATCGCGGCCCGGCGGAAAACAGCGAGTTTCTTCTCAAGTACGTGACGGTTAAATCTTATGACGGCTAGAAGCGAAAGCATTGCGATCGATATCGACGACGAACAGATGAGCGGCACCTTCCTCAGCCCCAAATCCAAAGTGCCGGGGGTGTTGTTCGTGCACGGCTGGGGCGGGAGCCAGGAGCGCGACCTTGAACGTGCCAAGGGCATCGCCGGCCTCGGGTGCGTGTGCCTGACCTTCGACCTGCGAGGCCACGCCGGCTCCGGCATTCCGTTAGCCCGTGTGACCCGCGACGACAACCTGCGCGACTTGCTGGCGGCGTACGACCGGCTGTTGTCACACCCGGCCATCGACACCTCGGCGGTGGCCGTCGTCGGCACCAGTTACGGTGGATACCTGGCGGCGATTCTCACCTCCTTGCGTCCGGTGCGCTGGCTGGCGTTGCGCGTGCCTGCGTTGTACCGCGACGACGAATGGCTTAAGCCCAAGCGCGATCTGGACAAGATGGATTTGATGGATTACCGCAGCACCCTGGTCCACGCCGAGACCAATCGCGCCTTGCACGCGTGTTCGGCGTTTACCGGCGACGTGCTGATCGTCGAGTCGGAAACCGACGACCATGTGCCCCACGCCACCATCATGAGTTACCGCGCGGCGTGCCAGCAGACGCATTCACTGACTCACCGCATCATCGACGGGGCCGATCATTCCCTCAGCGATCCGGTGTCCCAGCAGGCCTACACCTCCATCCTGGTGGACTGGATCACGGAGATGGTGGTGGGTGAGCGGTTGAGCATCATCCAGGCTCAATAGTTTGTTGCGCTTTAGATCGCTATCGCCGGCTGGCCTGCGATAGCGCTTGATCACCCCACATTCTTTCAAGCCGGTGTTTTCTTCACCCGCAATGCCTTGGCCTTGGCTTCCACGCCGAGGTACATCACCAGCGCAATCAGCAGCGGCACAATAAAGTAGATCGCCCGATAAGCGATCAACCCCGCCAGCAAACTGCCCCGCGACGCCTCGTGCTGCAACAGCGCAATAAACACTGCCTCCAGCACCCCAAGCCCGGCCGGTATGTGGGTGAGCACCCCGGCAATCGCGCTGATCAGCAACACGCCCAGCACCAGTGGATAGTCCAGCTTGGCCGGCAGCAGGGTGAAAATCACCGCAGCCATCAGCGACCAGTTCAGCGCGCCCAACATCAATTGCAAACACGCCATGCGCAGCGACGGCAGGTTGATTTCCATGCCGCGAATCGTCCACGCACGCTTTTTCGAATACTGGCAGGCCGCCAGATACCCGAGGCTGACCAGCACTAACACCGCACCAATGCCTTGCAATGCAAGGGTACTGACCTTCCACCCCGGCGGCATCGTGACCAGGCCGCTGCTGAAAATCACTCCGGCTATCGCCATGTAGCCAAACCAGTTGGTGGCCAGGCTCAGGCCCAGGATCTTGGCGATATTGCTGTTGCTCACGCCCAGTCGTGAATACAGCCGATAGCGCATCGCGATGCCCCCGACCCACGCACTCAGGTTGAGGTTGAACGCATAGCTGATGATGCCCACCGGCAGGATCTGCTTCCACACCAGGGGCTGGCGAATATAGGTGCGGCCGATCAGGTCGAAACTGGCGTATACCAGAAAACTGCATAACGTCAGCGTGCCTGCGATCACCAGCGTGCGCAGTTTGAAATCGCCCAAGGTCTGCACTACTTCGCTCCAGTCGATACGCCGGGCGAGCATGGTGAACAGTACGATCAGCAGCAGGAAGAAGGCGATGGTCAGCGGTTTCTTCCAGCGCTTGAACCGCGAGCCTTTGGTTTCAGACGTCATGGGACGGGCTCTCGAAAGGTTTCAAACGGGGCTTGTGCGCCGGTAACCAACCCGTCAGCGCGGGAAAGTGGCGCATCACATGGAACACCAGGAACCCCACGGTCAATCGCCAGAGCCACAGGCGCGGCTTACGGTTTTCCGGCATCGTCTGGCAATGATTTTTTGCCAGGGTTTCCAGGCGTTCATACAGCTGCTGATTGAACGCACGGTCGCGGATCAGCACGTTGGCTTCCAGGTTCAGCGACAGGCTCAACGGGTCCAGGTTGCTCGAACCAACGGTGCTCCATTCGTCATCCACCAAGGCGACTTTGCCATGCAGCGGGCGCTGGCAGTATTCGTGAATCACCACGCCATCCTTGAGCAGATAGTCGTAGAGCATGCGCGCCGCCAGCTTGGCCAGCAGCACATCGGGCTGGCCCTGCATGATCATTTGCACCTGCACGCCACGGCGCGCTGCATTGCGGATCTCGCGCAGCAAGCGGTAGCCGGGGAAGAAGTAAGCGTTGGCGATCACCACGCGATGTTGTGCCTTGCTCAATGCGTACACATACGCTTCTTCGATGTCGTCGCGGTGCTGCAGGTTGTCGCGGTAGATCAAGCGCACCTGGCCGTCGCTCTTGTCGGTGGACCACAACGCCGGTCGCTGCTGGCGCCGCCGCCAACCGCGCCGCTTACGTACCTGGCGACCGCTTTGGGCAAGGGCGAAATGATGCACGTCCGCCACCGCCGGGCCGGTCACCCGAACCGCATAGTCCTGCTTGGCCTCAGGCCCATAGTCACCCAAGTGATCGGCGGAAAAATTGATCCCGCCGATGAACGCCACCTCGGCGTCCACCACCACAATCTTGCGGTGCAGGCGGCGGAACCAATTGGTACGAATGCCGAGGGTTTTCGGCGCAGGGTCGAACATCTGCACCGCCACGCCCGCCTCGGCCAGCTCACTGAGAAACACCGGGCTCAACTCGCCGCAGCCAAAACCGTCGAGGCTGACCACCACGTTCACGCCGCGCTGCGCGGCCTCGATGAGAATGCCCTGCAGCTCATGGCCGACCTTGTCTTCGAAGAGAATGAAGGTCTCCAGCAGGATCTCCCGCCGCGCCGCGCGCAGTGCCTCGAACACCTTGGGAAAGTACGCCTCGCCATTCTCGAGCAACTCAACCTGGTTGCCGCTCTGCCAGCCGTAATCCAGGTCACGGGCCTTGGCTTCATCCGGCGGCTGGTCAGTGGAAATATGTTCTACGGCAACGTTCATAGTTCGATCTCCACCGACAGCGGCACGTGGTCGGACAAATGCGACCAAGGCCGTGAGGTCAGCACCCGAGGGTTATGCACTTTCACATTGCGCACATAGATGCGGTCCAGTGGCAGCAAGGGCAGGCGCGCCGGGAAGGTGCGCGGGAGTTTGCCGTGGGTTTCGATGAAGACTTCCCGCAGTCCGCTTTGACTGAGGTCGGCCTTCTGGCGCCAATCGTTGAAGTCGCCCGCGACCACCAGCGGTGCACCGGCCGGGATCTCGCTGATGCGCTGCTCCAGCAAGCGCAACTGTTGCTGGCGATGCACCTCACGCAGGCCCAGGTGGATGCAGATCGCGTGCACTTCCTGCCCGGTGCCCGGCAAGCGCAGCACGCAATGCAGCAGCCCACGGTTTTCATGCCCGCTTTGGGAGATATCGAGGTTGTCGTAGTGCACGATCTGGAATTTCGACAGCAGGGCATTGCCGTGGTCGCCGTGGGGGTAGACCGCATTGCGCCCGTAGGCGAACTGCGGCCAGATGCTGTCGGCAAGGAACTCATACTGAGGCATGTTCGGCCAGTCGCTGAAGCGCTGGGGGTGACGCTCATGAGTGCCGTGAATTTCCTGCAGGAACACCATGTCGGCGCCCACACTGCGCACCGCCTCACGCAGCTCGGGCAGGATGAAGCGTCGATTGAGGGCGGTGAAACCCTTGTGGATATTGACCGTCAGCACCGTGAAGCGACTGATGGCGACGCTGGGGGTTACGGGCACCCAGTCAGGGATCGCAGCCATAATTGCTCCTGTGAAAAAGTGGGGGCCTGGCCCCCGTTTATGGCTGACTATGATTTTTGGCTGAAAGTTTCCACCTTCCTACAGACGGCATAGAACCCATGTGGGAGGGGGCTTGCTCCCGATAGCAGTCGATCAGTCGACACCTGCATCAACTGCCCCACCGCTATCGGGAGCAAGCCCCCTCCCACATTGGATGTGTATGGCTGCTGATTCAGTGCCGGCGACTATCCGCGTCGAACGCTCTGCGTACACCGGCCCCAACCGATCCAGGCCGTGTGGATGAGCCCCATATGCGTCACGATCAACCCGCCGCCCCAGGCGCCACCGGCGATCCCCAGGTTAAAGGCAATGGGCATGGCTGCAACTCCGGTGGGTTTCAATCAGGAGCGCAGTGACGAGTGTTGGCTGTTGCGGAAAAAGCCAGGGATTGGCATTTGATAGTTGCCTGCAAGTCAAAGATGCCGCAAACGGGGAACGATCAAGGCTCAAACCCGTCAGTTCCTTACAGACCCTTCTGAAGGAGCCCGGTGTTTTGCTGAATCTAAAGACTGCATTACTGCTCGGCGCGCTGCTGTTTTGTCCCAGTGCCGCACTGCAAGCCGCGGCCACCGCTCCGGAACCTGAAGCGCCGGCCAAGCCGGAATTGCTGGTCGAGGGCGGCCTGCTCGGCGCGATCAGCTCCAGCATCGATGATGTGCAAGAGAAGCTCGACCTCAACCAGAACCTGATCGACGCCTGGCGCCTGCGGGCCGACCGTGCGGCGGATGAAGTCGGGCGGCTGGTCGACCAGACGTCCGAGCGTTCGCCATGGAGCATCGCAGGGAACTTCCTGCTGTTGTCAGGGGTGTGGATCGGCGCCTTTACCCTGCTGACGCTGCTGGGGCGTTTTATCGTCCAACGCGTGAGCCGGCGCCCATTTGTCGCCCGGCGCGGGCGCCTGCAAGCGGTGCTTGGGTATGTGCTGCCCTACACGATTCCCGCGCTGATCTGCCTGCCGCTGACGCTGTACGTCAGCCACTTTTTACCCACATCGATAGGGCGTGCGCTGGCGTTGTGTTTTGCCTACGCCACCAGCAGCGGTATTTTTTCCACGTCGATGCTGTTGTGCGTGATTGTGATGTTCAATGTCGGCCACAAGCGCCCGGCGGTGCAGATTATCCGCAGCTACTGCCCCACGCCGTTGTTCCTGATCGGCTTTCTCGCTGCCCTCAGCGACGCGCTGACCAGCCCGCAAATCGCCCGTCAGTTCGGCGGCAATATCACCAGCAGCATCGCGGTGTTTACCGGCCTGTTCGCCGCCGTGATCTTCGGCGTGCTGGTGGTGCGCCTGCGTCGACCGGTGGCCCACCTGATCCGCAATCGACCGTTGACTCAACGCCTTAAACACCCGGCGTTGCAGCAATCACTGCGGGTGTTTTCCGGGTTGTGGTACTGGCCGATCCTGTTGATGGTGCTGGTCTCGGCGATCAACTTGATCGGGGCCGGCGACGATAACCAGAAGGCCCTGCGTTGTGCGTTGTTCACCACCATTTTGCTGATTGGTACGGTGTTCCTGAGCACCGTGCTGCAACACCTGTTTAAATCCCGCAGCCAGGTCGCGATCCAGCGCAGCAGCGCCTACAAGGAACGCTTCCTCAGCTTGTTGCACGCGATCCTGCGTATCGTCATGGCCATCGCCTTTATCGAGATTCTTGGACGAATCTGGGGCGTGTCGCTGTTCGAATTTGCCCAGCGTAACTCGGTGGGCCGGGCGATCAGCGACTCCCTCAGCAGCATCGGCCTGATCCTGCTGATGACCTGGCTGTTCTGGGTGGTGCTCGACACGGCGATCCAGGAAGCGCTCAAGCCACCGGTCAATAAACGCTCCAGCCGCCAGCCCAGCACGCGGGTCAAAACCATCCTGCCGCTGCTGCGCAACGCGGTGAAAATCATCCTGGTGGTGATCTGCGCGATCACCACCATGGCCAACCTCGGGATCAACGTCGCGCCGCTGCTGGCGGGGGCCGGGGTGGTCGGCCTGGCCATCGGCTTCGGGTCGCAGCAACTGGTGCAGGATGTGATCACCGGCCTGTTCATCATCATCGAAGACACCCTGTCCATCGGCGACTGGGTGGTGCTTGACTCCGGCCACGCCGGCACCGTCGAAGGCCTGACCATCCGCACCCTGCGCCTGCGCGACGGCAAGGGCTTTGTGCACTCGGTGCCGTTCGGGCAGATCAAGGCGGTCACCAACCAATCGCGGCAATTTGCCTATGCGTTCTTCTCAGTGCAGTTCACCTACGACACCGACGTGGACAAGGCAGTGGAGCTGATTCGCGAAGCGGGGCAGTCGATCCGTGATGACGTGTTTCTCAAGTACAACCTGCAAGGGCCGCTGGAGGTGTTCGGTGTCGACAAGATGGACCTCAATGGCGTGGTGCTTACCGCGCAGTTCCGCACCGTGTCGGGCGGGCAGTATGCAGTGAGTCGCGCGTTCAATCAGCGCCTCAAAAAGCTTGTGGATAACTGTGATGAGGTGCACTTCGCGCAGACTTATCCACAGCAGGTGCTGTTGCCTAAACGTGCGGCGCAGGTGGATGAGCCGGATGAGGAGGTGCCCGCATCGGTGGTGCTTACCGAGCAGCCCAGGCCTCAGTAATTCTGCGGTGACTGGGCCGACGCCTTCACGAGCAAGCCCACTCCCACAGGTGGGCCCTATTCCAAGGTTGGACTCGGCCCACCTGTGGGAGGGGGCTTGCCCCCGATGAGGTCCTTGAAAGTCACCCCAACACTCAATGCCTGATCAGCCTCTCCTGCACCGCCTGCCGATCCACCTCTACTAACACCTGCTGCTTGCCCGCCACCATGACCGCCGCGGGCAACCCATCCCGGTACACAATCCGATTGCCACTCACCGCCGGCACCTTGGTGCCCGGTAACAGCGTGCCCACCAGGTTCAACGGGTCCGCGCCACACACCGCAATCAAACTCCCATCATGGGGTCGACGCCGCACTTCACGCAGCAACGGAATCGCCTCCGGCAACGCAAACTGTTCCCCCGCCAAACCACTGACAAACCGCCCACCCCGAATCTCCCCGCGCGCCTCCAGCCGATGGAAAGTGCGCAGCAACTCGCGCCAGCTCGGCAGCCACTCCGCCTCGCGCTCCAGCAAGCGCCAGAACACCACGCCATAGCGGCGCAGCAAGGTCATCGCCACATGCTCCAGGGTCTCGGCGGAAGGCGGACCTGCGGCAGTCGACGGGCGTCGGATCAGTGCCCAACGCCCTGCATCGTCCATGCCGCCGATAAACGCGCCGCGCCCGCGCCGACTGCTGCGCGCCTGGCGTTTGCTCGCGGGGGTGGTCAACGCACGCAACCCGGCAAAGCTGTCGGCGTTCACCAAACCGGCACCGACCAGTTCCTGCAAAGCGGTTTCCAGTTCGCTGCGCAGTAAGTGGGCTTCATGCACCAGTTCATCAAAAAACAGCGCGCCGTGGTCGCGCAGGGCTTGATGCACCTTCTGCGCCTTGGGCGACAGCGTGGTGGCGTCGGCGGGTTCGGTCAGTCCGCTCCACAGTCCCACTTGGTTGCGTGGCAGCAACACCACCGGAGTGCTGCGCAATGCCATGGCGCTGGTCTTGTTGCTCAAGCGCGTCCATACCAGTTTGCCGCTGCGGCATAACTCATCGAGCCAGGTCGAGGAGTAATCCTTGAGCCGCGCACTGAGCAAATCGCTGTCCCAGGCGGAAGTGGCGGCGGCGTACCCTTCGAACTGCCCGACGATCTGCGGCAACATCGCGCTGCCCTGGCCACGGGTGCCGTCGGACAAATGCTGCCAATCGAACAGAAAACGCATGAAGTCCTGCAGCGCCACCGGCTCGATTTCCCGGCGTAGGCGCTTAACCGTGTAACGATGAATGCGCGCCAGCAAATGGCGTTCGCACCATTGCTCCTGGGTGGCACCGGGGCTGAAATGCCCGCGCAGCACGTAGCCTTCCTGCTCCAGGCGGGCCAGTGCCTGGGTGACATCCGCCACCGGCAAGGCCAGGGGCGCGGCGATCTCGATCAGGCTCAGCGGGCCAAACCCACCGAGGCGCGCGCGCAGCACTTCCGTGACGGCCTCCTCAACGGTCCAGGGCTCATCGAAGCCGGGCAGCAACGGCACGTTGCCGGGGTAGATCGTCTGCACACAACTCAGGCGTTCGACGGCGACCCACAGGCGGGTGTGTAAGTGAGTGTGCAGTTGATAGGCGCGGCCACTCTGGGCCAATGCGTGCAGCCAAGTCGCCCATTGCGGCGTGACTTCGTTACCGGCGATGCACGCCAGGCTCATCAACGCCTCATGCATTTCGTCCGGCCCGTTGGGCGCCGGCCAGGCTTCTTCGCGCACGCCGGCGATGGCATCCGCATCCAGTGCGCCGAGGTCGTCGGTGCTCTGCGGGTCGCTCCAGCGCCGGTTGAGCACGGCCTGGGTGCGGCGCTCTTCCAGGGGGGCATCGTCGAGAAAGGTGTAGGGGCGGGCGCTGAGGATTTCTGCGGCCATGGGCGAGGGCGCGGGCAGGTCGCGGCTGATCAGGCGCACCTCGCCGCGTTCCATGCGCCGCAACAGCGCCAGCCAACCCTCGCTGTCCATGGCTTCGTGCAGGCAGTCGTCGAGCGTTTGCTCGACCAGCGGGTGTTCAGGCACCTCGCGCTCGCCGGCGAGGTTTTCCAGGCAAGCGATCTGGTCGGGGAAGACGCTGGCGATCAGGTCTTCGCTTTTCATGCGCTGAATCTGCGGCGCCACTTTGCGCCCCCCGGTATAGCGCGGCAACGCCAGCGCCACCCCGGCATTCCAGCGCCAGCGCACGCCAAACAGCGGCGCATCCAGCACCGCTTGTATCAGGATATGCTCGGCGCTCTGGCTATTGAGGTAACGCCACACTTCGTCCAGCTCGAAACTGTGGCTGGTTGACAGCGACAGCACGATTGCATTTTCACTGGCCGCCGCCTGCAATTCGACATTGAACGTGCGGCAAAAACGCTTGCGCAGGGCCAGGCCCCAGGCGCGGTTGACGCGGCTGCCGAACGGCGTGTGGATGATCAGTTGGGTGCCGCCGGACGCGTCGAAAAAACGCTCCATGATCAACGTGTCCTGGGACGGCAACGCACTCAGGGCCAAGCGAGCGCGGGCCAGGTAATCGAGGATCTGCTCGGCGCTGGCGCGGTTCAGGCCGAGGGTGGCGGTAAGCCAATCCTGTGCGGCGTGCAGGTCACCCGGCGTGGCGCTGAGCAGTGCGTCCATCTGACCTTGGAGGCGCGCCACCGCCGCTGACAATTCGTGGCTGCGCCCCGGCGCCTCACCGAGCCAGAAGGGGATGGTCGGCGGTTGGCCATGGGCGTCCTCGACGCGCACTTTGCCGGCTTCGACCCGCAAGATGCGATACGAGGTGTTGCCCAGCTGGAAGATATCCCCGGCGATGCTTTCCACCGCGAAGTCTTCGTTGACGCTGCCGATGTTCAGGCTCTGGGGTTCGAGCAACACGCTGTAGTCGGCGTTGTCGGGGATGGTGCCGCCACTGGTGACGGCGGTCAGCTTGGCGCCCCGTCGACCGCGCAGGGTGCGAGTCAGGGCGTCGCGGTGCAGGTAGGCGCTGCGGATGCCCTGGCGACCGTTGTAACCGTCGGAGAGCATTTGCAGCAGTGCCTGGTAGTGGCGCTCATCCAGCGTGGCGTAGGGCGCGGCGCGGTGGATGAGCGCCAGCAAGGCCTGCTCGGACCATTCCTGGGCGCTGACCTCGGCGATGATCTGCTGGGCCAGTACATCCAGAGGCGCCACGGGAATCTGCAGCGTGTCGAGTTCGCCCCGGCGCACGCAGTCGAGCAGGGCGGCGCATTCAATCAGGTCGTCGCGGGTGGTGGCGAACAGTCGTCCCTTGGGCGTGCCACCCACCTGGTGGCCGGAGCGACCGACTCTTTGCAGAAAGCCGTTGATGGAGCCGGGCGAGCCAATCTGGCAAACCAGATCGACATCGCCGATATCAATCCCCAACTCCAGGGACGCGGTGGCGATCAGCACCTGCAGCTCGCCGCCCTTGAGGCGCTGTTCGGCGTCCAGGCGCATTTCCTTGGCCAGGCTGCCGTGGTGGGCGGCCACGGCGGTTTTGCCCAGGCGCTCGCTCAAATGCCGGGCCAGGCGCTCGGCCAGGCGCCGGGTGTTGACGAAAATCAGCGTGGTACGGTGTTCGCGGGCCAACTCGGCGAGGCGGTCGTAGACCCGCTCCCACACATCGTTGGCCATCACCGCAGAGAGCGGCACGGGCGGCACCTCGATATCCAGGTCGCGCGGGCGGGCGTGGCCGATATCCACAATCGCGCACGCCCGGCCGCTGCCGACGAGGAACCGCGACACCGCGTCGATGGGCTTTTGCGTGGCCGACAAGCCGATGCGCATCAGTGGCTCGGCGCACAAGCCTTGCAGGCGTTCCAGGCTCAAGGCCAGGTGGCTGCCACGTTTGCCGGCGGCGATGGCGTGGATTTCATCGATGATCACCGTGCGCGTGCTGGCGAGCATCTGTCGGCCGGAGTCCGAGCCCAGCAGCACGTAGAGCGATTCCGGGGTGGTCACCAGGATATGCGGCGGGCGCTTGCGCATCAGTGCGCGGTCTTTTTGCGGGGTGTCACCGGTGCGCACGGCGGTGCGGATGGCCAGCGGCGGCAGGCCCAGGTTCCGCAGATGCTCAGTGATCCCGGCCAGCGGGTTTTGCAGGTTGATCTGGATGTCGTTGGACAGCGCCTTGAGTGGCGACACATAGACCACCAGGGTTTCATCCGGCAGTTCACCGCCGTTGGCCAGGCCTTGGTGGACCAAGTCATCCAGCACCGCCAGGAACGCTGTGAGCGTCTTGCCGGAGCCGGTGGGCGCGGCGATCAGTGTTGATTGGCGCTGGCGGATCAGCGGCCATGCCTGGGCCTGGGCGCCTGTCACCGAGGGGAAGGTGCTGCGGAACCAGGTGCTGACGGCGGGGTGGAAGCCGGTCAATGCGGTGTCGGTGGATTCAGGAAGGTTCATGGAGTGATTGATAGCCCCTGTTCCAACAAGTTGCAATCGCGCACTTTGTCCGTGACGGTTGCGCTACAAACCCGCAAAATGCAACGATTCTGACAAATACCTGAAAACCTTCGTTCCACACAGACCGGGCCTGCTCAATCTATGCGAATGCGCCTTATGTTACTGGGCGGCGGGAATGCCCTCGGGCAGGCGCTGATTCGCCTCGGTGCAGAGGAAGACATCGGTTTCCTCGCCCCCAAACCGCCCAAAGACGGCTGGGATGCCGCGAGCCTTACCCAACTGCTCGACGACACCCGTCCCGATGCGTTGATCAACCTCGCCTACTATTTCGACTGGTTCCAGGCCGAGGTGGTCAGCGAAACCCGTTTGGCCGCCCAGGAATTCGCCATCGAGCGCCTGGCCGAACTGTGCCAGCACCACAACATCACCTTGCTGCAACCGTCCAGCTACCGCGTGTTCGATGGCTCCCGCGCCACCGCCTACAGCGAAAAAGACGAGCCGGTGCCCCTGGGCCTGCGCGGCCAGGCGTTGTGGCGAATCGAACAGAGTGTGCGCGCCACCTGCCCACAACATGTGCTGTTGCGGTTCGGCTGGCTGCTGGATGACAGCGTCGACGGCACCCTCGGGCGCTTCCTGGCGCGGGCCGAGAAGCCGGATGAATTGCTGATGGCGGACGACCGTCGCGGCAACCCGACGCCGGTGGATGACGCGGCGCGGGTGATCATCTCGGTGCTCAAGCAACTCGATTGCGCGGCGCCGTTGTGGGGCACGTACCACTACGCCGGGCATGAGGCGACCACACCGTTGGCGCTGGGCCAGGCGATTTTGACTGAAGCACGTACCTTCCACCCGCTGGCGATCGAATCCCCCACCGCCCAGGCCCATGCGGCCCGGCCGGATGCGGCGGATGAGCCGCAACACGCGGTGCTGGCTTGCAAGAAAATCCTTCACACCTTCGGCATCAAGCCACGGGCGTGGCGGGCGGGGCTGCCGGCGCTGCTGGACCGGTTCTACCGTCACAGCTGATCCCGCACACAAACCTAATGTGGGCACGAGCCAAATGTGGGAGGGGGCTTGTCCCCGATAGCGGTGGTTCAGTCAAATATGTGTTGGCTGACACACTGCAATCGGGGGCAAGCCCCCTCCCACATTGAGTTTTGTGTTACTGGTCAGGTTGGTGTCAGAACTTGTAGCCGATACCCACCATGTAGACCATCGGGTCGACGTCCACATCGACCTTGGCGCGCGTGCCCTGGCCCAGGGCATTGTTGTCCACCGTCGCTTTGGTGCTGATGTCGATGTAGCGCGCCTGGGCGTTGATCATCCACTTGTCGTTGATCATGTAGTCGGCACCGATCTGCGCCGCCCAGCCCCAGGAGTTTTCGGCCTTGAAGTTGCTGAAGCCTGCGTCCGATGCGCGGCTGCCGACGTGTTCGTCATAGATCCAGGTGTAGTTGATACCCGCGCCCACGTACGGCTGGAAAGCCGACTTGTTGTCCAGTGGGTAGTACACGACGCTCAGGGTCGGCGGCAGGTGTTTCAGGGTGCCGAGTTTGCCGTTCGCGGCGCCAAGGGCGGTGTTCTTGATCTTCACGTCATGCTCGAACGGTGTGGCCGCCAGCAGTTCGATACCGACGTGGTTGGTCAGCATGTAGGCGAAGTTCAAGCCCAACTGAGTGTCGCTGCTCATGGTCGCCTTGCCGCCCAGATTGGCGCCGGCCAATGGGCCCTGGTCAACCTTGACGCTGCTGCTGTCTGCCTTCGGGTTCACGGTGATTGCACCGGCGCGAATCAGAATGTCGCCCGCTTCGTGAGCGTGTGCAACAGGGGCAGCGAGGGCGAGCGCGAAGAGGGACGCGCCGAGCAGAGACTTGTTCATGGGAGCTCCAAAGGACGTTTAAAAGTTGTACGTCCAATGGTAAAGATCGTTCCGTTCGGTCTTTTGACTCAGCTCAATGAAAGGGCGATCAGCGCTATTCCGGCAGCTCGTACATGTAAATTTTCTCGGCATCCATCTGGTAACCGGCATCGGCGAGTTCGCTGGTGGACGGTTTGACTTGCATCGCGCCTTCGATCCAGTACGGCTGGTAGAGCTCATCGAGCTTCACGCCGATTTCGCTTTTGACATGCACGATCTGGTTCGACGGTGGCGGCGGCACATGGATGCACGCGCCGAAATACGGCACCAGCAGAAACTCGGTGGTACGGCCTTCTTCGCTGACTTCCAGCGGCACGATATAACCCGGTAAACGGATGTGCTGACCGTCGAGGCTCTGCACCACCGGCGCATTGGGCAAATCCTGTTTGGCGGCCGGCGCCGCCTCGACGGACAACGCATCGGCCATGTTCGACAGGTCGTGCAGCGGTTTCATATTGGGAATTTCTGGCGGCGCGTCCGGCGGGATCATTTCCTGCCAGGACAAGTCCTTGGGCTGATCTTCCGCCCAGGCGGGCAGGGCAATCAGCAGAAACAGGGCAAGCAGGGCGCGACGCATCAAAGCCTTCCTCATAAACGTATGGACAGGCCATCGGCCAGGGATTGTCGATAGGCGCGCCAGGCGGGCACGCTGCCCATCAACAGCGCTGCCGCCAGGATACCGGCGAGCAACGTCCATTCATATTCGCTGGGCCACGACATCGGCAAGTCCAGGCCGTAGTTGGCCTGCAGGTACCCGCGCGACGCGGCCATGCACACGTACAGCAAACCCACGCCCGCGATCACGCCAGACAGCGCCAGGGCGAAGGCTTCGAAGATCAGCAGCGTCGCGATATGCCACGGGCGTGCGCCCACCGAACGCAGGATCGCCATCTCGCGGCGGCGTTCGTTGAGGCTGGTGAGGATCGCCGTGAGCATGCCGATCAGGCCGGTGAGCACCACGAACAGCGAGATCACGAACAGGGCTTTTTCGGCGGTGCCCATCATGCTCCACAGCTCTTGCAGTGCCACGCCGGGCAGGATCGCCAGCATCGGTTCGCCGCGGAATTCGTTGATTTCCCGTTGCAGGGCGAAGGTGGAAATCTTGTTGTTCAGGCCGAGCATGAACGCGGTGATGGCCTGCGGTGTAAGGTCCATGTTACGTGCCTGGTCGGCGCTGATACGGCCTTTGCCCTGCGCGGGCACGCCGTTGTGCCAGTCGATATGGATCGCTTCCATGCCGCCGAGGCTGATGTGCAACGTGCGGTCCACCGGCGTGCCGGTGCGCTTGAGAATGCCGACCACGGTGAACGGTTTGTCGTCGTGCTTGACCAGGCTGACCACCGCCACGCCGTGGGCGAGCACCAGTTTGTCGCCGAGTTTGTAATGCAACGCGTCGGCGACTTCGGCACCGAGCACCACTTCGAACGGGTCGGTCGCGAAGGCGCGGCCGCTGGCCAGTTCGAGGTTTTGCTTGCGGCCGTATTGGTAGTGTTCGAAGTAGGACGCGTTGGTGCCCATCACGCGGTAGCCGCGATGGGAGTCGCCGAGGGACATCGGGATCGCCCACTTCACCTGGGGGCTGGCGGCAAAGTGTTCGAAACTGTCCCAACGGATGTTGTTGGTGGCGTTGCCGATGCGGAACACCGAGTACAGCAGCAGGTTGACCGAGCCCGAGCGGGCGCCGACGATCAGGTCGGTGCCGCTGATGGTGCTGGCGAAACTGTTGCGCGCCTCAACGCGCACGCGCTCCACCGCGAGCAACAAGCAGACTGAAAGCGCGATGGCGAAAGCAGTGAGGATCGCGGTAAAGCGGCGATTAGCCAGGCTGGCCATGGCTAGACGGAACAGATACATCTCAAACCTCTGCGGGCGTGGCGGCGCGATTGAGTTCGGCCAGCGACAGGTTGCGGTCGAACAGCGAAGCCAGGCTCTGGTCATGGCTGACAAACAACAGGCTGGCGCCCGCTTCGCGGCATTCGGCGAACAGCAGTTGCAGGAAGGCTTCGCGGGCGTCGTAGTCCAGGGCCGAGGTAGGCTCGTCGGCGATCACCAGTTCCGGCTGGCCGATCAACGCCCGGGCGGCGGCCACCCGTTGTTGCTGGCCGATGGACAGCGAGTCGGCACGTCTTTCGAGCAGGTCTTTGTCTTTCAAACCCAGGTGCGCGAGCAACGCAGCGGCGGCCTGGTCGACACTGCCGTGGCGCTGTTTTGCTCGTTGCGCGCGCAGCGTGGAAAAGTGGCACGGCAATTCGACGTTCTCGCGCACCGACAGGAACGGCAGCAGGTTGAACTGCTGGAAGATGTAGCCGGTGTGGTCGACGCGGAAACGGTCGCGGGCACCGGCCGAGAGCTCAGTCAGCTCCTGGCCGAGCAGGCGGATGCTGCCTCGGCTGGGTTTCTGCACGCCGCCGAGCAGGCCCAGCAGTGTGGTTTTGCCACTGCCGCTCGGGCCTTTGAGAAACAGGGTTTCCCCCGCTTCCAGGCGGAACGCGGGGATGTCCAGCAACTGTGGGTGCCCGGGCCAGTTGAAGCCCAGGTCAGACAGTTCGATCAATGCGTGGGTCATGGGGACTCAGAACTTCAGGGTGGCTGCGGTGGCCGTCGCTTCAACACCTTGCTGGCCGCTCGGGCCGATCAGTTGTACCTGAATTTTCTGGGTGGCGGGGAAGGTCTTGAACACCTGGGTCAGGTCAAGAGTGCTCAGGGCCGTCGGTGTGGCACAGGTGAACTGGTAGTGGGCGTGGATTTCGCTGTGGTCGTGAGGGTGTTCGTGGGCGCCGTCTTTGGCGTCGTCATCATCGTCGTCATGGTCGGCTTCGGGTTTATCGCCGAACAGCGGGCTGTTGAGCTCCTGGGTGCTGACCACGCAACCGGCAGCCTTAGGCAGGTTGAACAGGGCGACGGGGTTCTCCAGTTGCTTGCGCGCGGCGGCGACCTTGGCTTTGTCCGCCGGGGTGGTGGCCAGGTGTTCGAAACCCACCAGGTTCATTGCCGGGCTGTCCAACTCAAGCTCCAGGGCCTGGCCGTCGAGCACTGCGTTGAGGCGGCCGACGCCATGCTCGTGGGCGCCGAGGCTGCCGTGTTCATGGTCGTGGTCGTCATGAGCATGGGCAACCGCCAATGGCAGCAGGGCAAACGGCAAAGCAAGCAACAAACGGCGCATGAGAAGACTCCAGAACATGAAAGTTTTGTTATGTGATCTTATAACAATTGGCTGAGAGTTTGACCGCCCGCTTGGCGTTGCGCAAGCCGCATGGGAGCATGCTTGTCGGAAAAATGCAGGAGTAAGGACGATGTTGCGAATTCGTGGAACGGTCGGCGACCTGCCGGTGGACTTGACCCTGGAACTGGATGACGGCGATTGGGCACGGCTGGGCGCGCACTTGCAGGCTACGCCCGTCGCCAGCCCGGCCGCCGCGCCCGTGGCTCCGGTCAAACACAATGATGAGCTGTGGCAGGGCGCCCAGGCGCTGTTGCGCAAGGCCGGACAGCTCAGTGGCCTGGAGTTGCTTGACCAGTTGGAAGGCCTGGCCGGCGACGCCTCGGCGGGCAAGCGCCTGTTGGTACGCCTGCGCCACAGCGCCCAGGTGAAGGTTGCCAGCGGCGGGGATACGCCGCTGTACAGCTGGGTCGGCGATTAGTACAGCGCGGCGAACAACTTGCGGCGGTACACGGTCACCAGCGGGTGGTCGTTGCCCAGCAGTTCGAACACCTGCAGCAAGGTCTTGTGCGGCAGGCCTTCGCTGTAGCTGCGGTTGCGGATAAACAGCTTGAGCAAACCTTCCAGCGCCGCGTCGTACTGTTGGCGCGCCAGTTGCTGGATCGCCAACTGATAGGCCGCTTCGTCGTCCTGCGGGTTTTGCGCCAGGCGGCTTTTCAAGTCGGCGGCGTCCGGCAGGTCGGCAGCCTGGCGCAGGAAGGTGATCTGCGCCTTGGCCCCGGCGAGGGCGGCTTTGTGATCGTCGCTCTTCACCGCGTCCAGCACGGTCTGGGCTTCACCCAATTCACCGCGTTCGGCCAGGCAGCGGGCGTACAGGATCAACGCCGCGGCGTTAGTGTTGTCTTCGCCCAGCAGCGTCACCAGCACGGCTTCAGCATCGCTGATGCGACCTTCGGCAAACAGTGCCTGGGCCTGCTCCAACGGATCCGCCGCCGCCGGTGGCGGCATCTGCACATGCGGCTCGAGCATCGCCCGCACCGCCGACTCCGGCTGCGCTCCGGCGAACCCATCCACCGGCTGGCCATCCTTGAACAGCACCACCGTCGGCAGGCTCTGAATGCCAAACCGCGCAACGATGTCCTGCTCGGCCTCGCAATCGACCTTGGCCAGCAGCAACTCGCCCTGATAACTCTCGGCAACCTTCGCCAGCATCGGCATCAACGCCTTGCATGGCGCGCACCACTCGGCCCAGAAATCCACCAGCACGGGTTTTTCGAAGGAGTTCTGGATCACGGCCTGGTCGAAATTGGCGGTGGTGACGTCGAAGATATACGGCGTGGGTTCACTCATGGGGCGTCTCGAATAAAGCGGGAATGGGGCAACTATAAGGGCTGGCGCTGGCTACCGGAAGCGGCTTGGAGTTCAAACGCGTGATGCCTGCCACGGTAGTGAGCGGGCTTGCCCCGCGCTGGGTGGCGAAGCCGCCCCAATCCGGTCACCGCAACCTTCCAGACAGAATTTAGCCGCCTGTTTTGGGGCGGCTCCGCCACCCGGCGCGGGGCAAGCCCGCTCACTACAGGAGGGGGGCTTTCAAGAGCGCTGCGAGTGGTAAAGACTCACCTTGCGAAACTCCCAAGGCTCCGCCAGGTCCGGCAATGTCAGTGCATCAAGAATTTCCAGCCTCCGATAATCCGGGTGCTGAAAGTCCCTCACGCGCGAATCCGCCACCAGCGCTTCGCGGCCTCGGGTCAGGAACTGATCCAGCAGCGGCAGGTTCGCCCGGTCGTAGAGCACATCGGCGACCAGGATCAGGTCGAAGCGGTCGGCTTCGGCGAAAAAATCGGCGGAGTAGCCCAGTTCTACACCGTTAAGCTCGGCATTCGCCCGGCATGACGCCAAGGCCAGTGGGTCCAGGTCGCAGGCCACCACTTCCCGTGCGCCAGCCTTGACCGCTGCAATCGCGGCCACGCCGGAACCCGCGCCAAAGTCCAGCACGCGCTTGCCCGCGACCCACTCAGGGTTCGCCGCCAGGTAGCGCGCCAGCGCCAGGCCGCTGGCCCAGCAAAAACTCCAGTAGGGCGGTTCATGCAGGATGCGGCGGGTTTCTTCGGGGCTGAAGGCGCGGTCCATGTTGTCGGCATCCAGCAGCCACAACGACAGCTCGGTGCCCGGCAACGGGCAGGGCACCAGCTGTGCGTCGCCGATCAGTTCGCTCAGCGCCGCTTGCAGGTCCAACGGTGGCGTCATGGTGCCTTGACGAGTTGCAGGGGGCCGGTGCTCTGGGTGATGGCCTGGGTGATGCGCACGGCGGGCAGGTGCAGGATCAGCTGGCCGGACTGGCTGGCGCGGCCGCGCAGTTCAACCCGCGCACCGGCGGGGAAGGCTTCGGGGTTGTAGCGCAGGCGGAAGGCCAGGGGCTGGCCATTGCCGGTCAGCACACTGCTGGCCAGCAGTTGTTGCGGACGCGAACGGTCGTCGATCACCAGCAACGCCATCTCGACTTCAGCGCCGGCCGGCACGTTGGTCAGGCTGCCGCTGATTTCACGCTGGTAGGCGGGCAGGGGGCCGGTGTCTTCAATGCCGGGGACTTTTTTCTCTTGCGCCGGTGCCGGTTGAGGGGCGGCAGGCTTGGGGGCTTCGCTGCTGCAGGCGACCAGGACACTGAACAGGGTGAGCAAAACAAGTGGTCGTAACTGCATGTACGGCTCCAGAAAGGACAAAATCCGTGGCTTGAAAAATATGAAACATAATAGCCAGCCTATATACCGTAAAGGCTATGGCTTGTCTTGCCACGGGGATGCGCTACCATGGCCCTCCCTTTATTTGTTGCCTGCCCACCATGCACTGTCCCTTCTGCGGTGCCAACGACACCAAGGTCATTGACTCGCGTCTGGTCGCCGAGGGCGATCAAGTGCGTCGCCGGCGCGAATGCCTGGCTTCTGGCTGCGGTGAACGTTTCACCACCTTCGAAACCGCCGAACTGGTGTTGCCCCGGCTGATCAAGTCCGACGGCAGCCGCCAACCCTTCGACGAAGAAAAACTGCGCGCCGGTATGCAGCGCGCCCTGGAAAAACGCCCGGTGAGTGTCGAGCGGCTGGAGGCGGCGCTGGTGCATATCAAGCACAAGCTGCGTGCGACCGGCGAGCGCGAGGTCAAGAGCCTGGTGGTTGGAGAACTGGTAATGGGCGAGCTGCAAAAGCTCGACGAAGTTGCCTATATCCGTTTCGCCTCGGTGTATCGACGCTTCCAGGACCTCAATGAGTTCCGCGAAGAGATCGACCGCCTGGCCCGTGAGCCTGCCAAAGAATGAATTCACCCTCTGCCGAACAAGCTGTGCTCGACGCCCATTACATGGCCCGCGCCCTCGAACTGGCGCGCAAGGGTCTGTACACCACCCACCCCAACCCTCGGGTGGGCTGTGTGATTGTGCGCGATGGGCAGGTCGTCGGCGAAGGCTGGCACGTGCGCACCGGCGAGCCCCATGCCGAAGTTCATGCCCTGCGCGCTGCCGGTGACAAGGCGCGCGGCGCCACCGCCTATGTGACCCTCGAACCTTGCAGTCACTATGGGCACACCCCGCCGTGCGCCGATGCGCTGGTGAGTGCCGGGTTGGCGCGTGTGGTCGCGGCGATGCAGGACCCTAACCCGGAAGTCGCCGGGCGCGGCATGCAGCGCCTGGCCCAGGCCGGGATCGACGTGCGCAGCGGTGTGTTGGAAAGTGAAGCGCGGGCCCTCAACAGAGGGTTCCTCAAACGCATGGAGCAGGGCCTGCCGTTTGTGCGGGTCAAGCTGGCGATGAGCCTGGACGGCCGCACCGCGATGGCCAGCGGCGAAAGCCAATGGATCACCGGCCCCGCCGCCCGCGCTGCCGTCCAACGCCTGCGCGCCGAGGCCAGCGTGGTGCTGACCGGCGCCGATACGGTGCTGGCCGACGGTGCGCGCCTGACCGTGCGCGCCGCCGAACTCGGCCTGGATGACGCCACCACCGCCCTGGCCATGTCGCGCCCGCCATTGCGCGTGCTGATCGACGGCCGCCTGCGAGTGCCGCTCAACGCGCCGTTCTTCAAGGCCGGCCCGGCGTTGGTCATCACCTGCGTGACTGCCGAAAATCAGTTCCCCCGTGGCCCTGAGTGCCTGGTGGTGCCAGGTGTCGAAGGCCAGGTCGACTTGCGCTCGGCACTGGTCGCGCTGGCTGCGCGTGGCGTCAACGACGTGCTGGTGGAAGCCGGCCCAAGCCTGGCGGGTGCGTTTGCCCAACAAGGCCTGGTAGACGAATACGTGATATTCGTCGCAGGCAAGTTCCTCGGCTCCGCCGCCCGGCCTTTGCTGGATTGGCCGCTTGATAAACTGGCCGACGCCCCCCAACTCAAGATCACTGAAATGCGCGCTGTAGGCGACGACTGGCGGGTCACTGCCATCCCTGTGCCAGCAGCGAGCGTATAATTCCCGGCCTGCGCTTGAGCGTCAGCCCCTCGTTTTCAGGAGAACGAAATGTTCACCGGCATTATCGAATCCATCGGCAGCATCCGTGCAATGACCCCCAAAGGCGGCGACGTGCGCCTGCTGGTTGAAACCGGCAAGCTCGACCTCGGCGACGTCAAACTGGGCGACAGCATTGCGGTCAGCGGCGTGTGCCTGACCGTCATCGAACTGCCGGGCAACGGTTTTGCCGCCGACGTCAGCCGGGAAACCCTGGACTGCACCGCGATGAACGATCTCAAGGCCGGCAGCCCGGTCAACCTGGAAAAAGCCCTGACCCCGACCACCCGCCTGGGCGGTCACCTGGTCAGCGGCCACGTCGACGGCGTCGGCGAAGTGGTCGCCCGCAGCGAAAATGCGCGGGCCGTGGAATTTCGCATCCGCGCGCCCAAAGAGCTGGCCAAATACATCGCCCATAAAGGCTCGATCACTGTCGATGGCACCAGCCTGACCGTGAACGCCGTGAACGGCGCCGAATTCGAACTGACCATCATTCCCCACACCCTCAGCGAAACGATCATGGCCTCGTACCAGCCGGGTCGCCGGGTGAACCTGGAAGTCGACTTGCTTGCCCGTTACCTGGAGCGCCTGTTGATGGGCGATAAGGCCGCAGAGCCAACATCCGGGAACATCACCGAAAGTTTTCTGGCCGCTAATGGCTACCTGAAATCCTGACCAAGGGGGTGCCCTGTGGCGCTCAATAGTATCGAAGAACTGGTTGAAGACATCCGCCAAGGCAAGATGGTCATCCTGATGGATGACGAAGACCGCGAGAACGAAGGCGACATCATCATGGCCGCCGAGGCCTGCCAGGCTGAGCACATCAACTTCATGGCCAAGCATGCCCGTGGGCTGATCTGCATGCCCATGAGCCGCGAGCGTTGCGAGTTGCTCAAGCTGCCATTGATGGCGCCGCGCAATGGGTCGGGTTTTGGTACCAAGTTCACCGTGTCGATTGAAGCGACTACCGGCGTGACCACCGGTATTTCTGCCGCTGACCGCGCGCGCACGGTGCAAGCCGCCGCCGCCAAAGACGCCAAGGCCGAAGACATCGTCAGCCCAGGCCACATTTTCCCGCTGATGGCCCAACCGGGCGGCACCCTGGCCCGCGCCGGCCACACCGAAGCCGCCTGCGACCTGGCACGCATGGCCGGTTTCGAGCCAAGCGGCGTGATCTGCGAAGTGATGAACGACGACGGCACCATGGCTCGCCGTGCCGAACTTGAAGCCTTTGCCGCCGAACACAACATCAAGGTGGGCACCATTGCCGACCTGATTCACTACCGGATGATCCACGAACGTACCGTTCAGCGGATTGCCGAGCAGCCACTCGACAGCGAACTGGGCCAATTCAATTTGGTTACCTACCGTGATTCAGTGGAAGGCGACGTGCACATGGCCCTCACCCTGGGCACCATTTGCGCCGAAGAGCCGACCCTGGTGCGCGTGCACAACATGGACCCGCTGCGTGACCTGCTGATGGTCAAGCAACCGGGTCGCTGGAGCCTGCGCGCCGCGATGTCCGCGGTGTCCGAGGCAGGCAGCGGTGTGGTGCTGCTGCTCGGCAACCCGGTGGATGGCGACGTCTTGCTGGCGCATATCCGCGAAACGGCTGACCACGCGCCGGTGAAAAAGCCGACCACCTACAGCATCGTCGGTGCCGGTTCGCAGATCCTGCGGGACCTGGGCGTGCGCAAAATGCGCCTGATGAGCGCACCGATGAAATTTAATGCGATATCCGGTTTCGACTTGGAAGTAGTAGAATACGTGCCCTCCGAATAAAGGCTGGCGGTTTTCGCCCTTTGTTCGCGGTTCAAATATCACTAAGGGACGCGTCATACACGCGTCCCGGCTCTTTAAGAGATTTGTCGAATGACCCTGAAGACCATCGAAGGTACCTTCATCGCCCCCAAAGGCCGCTACGCCCTGGTGGTTGGCCGCTTCAACAGCTTCGTGGTTGAAAGCCTGGTAAGCGGTGCCGTGGACGCCCTGGTTCGCCACGGTGTGAGCGAGAGCGACATCACGATCATCCGTGCCCCTGGCGCCTTCGAAATTCCACTGGTTGCGCAAAAAGTTGCCCAGCAGGGTGAATACGCGGCGATCATCGCCCTGGGCGCGGTCATTCGTGGCGGTACCCCGCACTTCGAATACGTGGCCGGCGAATGCACCAAGGGCCTGGCCCAGGTGTCCATGGAGTTCGGCGTACCGGTCGCTTTCGGCGTACTGACCGTTGATTCCATCGAGCAAGCCATCGAGCGCTCCGGCACCAAGGCCGGTAACAAAGGCGCTGAAGCTGCCCTGTCCGCGCTGGAAATGGTCAGCCTGCTGTCGCAGTTGGAGGCCAAGTGATTTCCGACGAGAGCGACAACTTCAACCCACGTGACCCACGCCCAGCCGATGCCGGCAAGCCATCCAAGAACGAGAAGCGTCGCGCTGCTCGGCAGTTGGCGACCCAGGCGCTGTATCAGCGTCAGATGGCGGGCGCTTCGTTGAACGAAATCGAGGCACAGTTTCGCGTCGACAACGATTTCACCTTCGCCGACCTGCCGTACTTCCACGACATCCTGCACGGTGTGCATGCCCACCTGACCGAGATCGATGCAGCCCTGGCGCCATGCCTGGACCTGACCATCGACGAGCTGGACCCGGTTGAGCTGTGCGTGATGCGCCTGTCCGCCTGGGAGCTGCTTTATCGCGTTGACGTGCCGTACCGCGTGGTGATCAACGAAGGTATCGAACTGGCGAAAGTCTACGGTTCGACCGACGGCCACAAGTTCGTCAACGGCGTGCTCGACAAGCTGGCACCACGCCTGCGTGAAGCCGAAGTGAAGGCGTACAAGCGCTGAATCGCGCTTGAAACCTGAATGGGCGAGTTTGAGCTGATCCGCAACTACTTCGCCGCCGCGCCTTGTGCGCAAGGCGGCGAGGGGATTGCCCTGGGGATCGGCGATGACTGCGCCTTGCTGGCGCTCCCCACTGGGGAGCAGTTGGCAATCTCCACCGATACACTGGTGGCCGGGGTGCATTTTGCCGACCCCTGCGACCCCTTCCTGCTCGGCCAGCGCTCGTTGGCCGTGGCGGTGAGTGACCTGGCCGCCATGGGCGCCCATCCCCTCGCGTTTACCCTTGCCCTTACCACACCGACGGTCGATGCCGATTGGCTGCAACGCTATGCCCAAGGGTTGAATGCCATGGCGCAACGTTGCGGCGTGGGGTTAGTGGGCGGCGATACCACGCGTGGCCCCCTGAGCCTGACCTTGACCGTGTTGGGTCGTGTGCCGGCCGGGCAAGCCTTGACCCGCAGCGGCGCGCGACCGGGCGACCTGCTGTGTGTCGGCGGCGAACTGGGCAACGCCGCCGGCGCCTTGCCGCTGGTATTGGGCCAGCGCAGCGCCGATGCGGCGATCGCCGATCCGTTACTGGCTCATTACTGGTCGCCGCAACCGCAGTTGGCCCTGGGGCTGGCGCTGCGCGGCAAGGCCACGTCGGCGATGGATATTTCCGATGGGCTCCTGGCCGATTGCGGGCATATCGCCACGGCATCACAGGTCAGCCTGTTGATTGAGCGCCAGCGTTTGCCGTTGTCCACGGCGCTGCTGGCGTTCGTCGGTGATGACGAAGCGCGAGTAGCGGCCCTGAGCGGGGGGGACGACTACGTGCTGGCGTTCACCCTGCCGCCCGCCGAGCTGGCACCACTGCTGGCCGATGGGTTGCCGATCCATGTGATCGGCCGGGTCGAGCCGGGGCAGGGCGTAACGTTGCTCGACGCACACGGGCAGGACATCACCCCAGCCATTCGTGGCTATCAACACTTTCGCGAGGCGCCGTAACCGGGCGACCTGCGCTACCCTATAGCCTCATACGGATGCAATACCTGTAGGAGGTCATCATTATGGATGTGCGCCGCTGGCTGAGGATTCTGCTGTGCTGCGTCGCCCCCTTGGCGCAGGCACAGGAGGCCGCGGTGGCTCCCGGTAAAGTGTCGCTGGCCAGTGAGGCCTGGGATGACTACACCAATGCCGATGGCAGCGGCCTGGCCTGGGACTTATTGCGACAGGTATTTGAGCCCGCCGGGTTCAAGCTGCAAACCCGCTCTGTGCCCTACACCCGCTCGGTTGGCCTGGCCCAGCGCGGCGAGGTGGATGGCTGGGTCGGTTCCTATCCGGGCGAAGTCAAAGGCGTGGTGTACCCGCATTGGCGCTACGATTCCGACCACATTTATGCGCTGGGGCTGGCGACCACGCCCACGCCGACCCTGACCACGCTGGCCAACTACCGCCTGGCGTGGGTGCGCGGTTACAAGTTCGAGGCGTACTTGCCGAATGTACAGCGCTTCAACCAGATCGAACGCCGCGATGGCATCCTGCCGATGCTCCAGCACGGCAGAGCGGACTTTTATATCGACTCCCTCACCGAGTCCAAATTCGTACTCAGCCAGGCGAAAGACCCCACACAGTTTAAGCTCACCCCTGTCGTTGAGTTGCCGCTCTACGTCGGGTTTACCGACAGCGAGCGAGGGCGGGTGTTGGCGGGCGTGTTCGACCAGCGTATGGACGCGTTAGTAAAAAGCGGCGAGCTGAGACCGATTTTCGAGCGCTGGCACCAGGCCTATCCCTTCTAACCTGCATAGAACCAGGACGAAGGCCAATCGAACCGATTGATCTTTATCAGCGATAATTCAGCTTAAGCGTCTGTAGGAACCTGCTGTTACAATGGCCGCCTTTGTAAAAACTGAAATCAGGAGCACACGGTGCCCGTCGTTTTCGTCGCTGCTTCCAAGCTGCCTACCCCTTTTGCCACGTTCACCATGAACGGCTTTCTCGAAGAAGCCACCGGGCGCGAGCACGTTGTGCTTAGCCTGGGCGATATCGCTGATGGCGCGCCGGTGCTGGGCCGGGTGCACTCCGAATGCCTGACCGGCGATGCGCTGTTCAGCCAGCGTTGCGACTGCGGTTCGCAACTGGAAGCAGCCATGCGGGCCATCGCCCGTGAAGGCCGGGGCGTGCTGTTGTACTTGCGCCAGGAAGGCCGTGGCATTGGCCTGATGAACAAGATCCGCGCCTATGAGCTGCAAGATGGCGGTGCCGATACCGTCGAGGCCAACGAGCGCCTGGGCTTTGCCGCCGACCAGCGTGACTACGCGATCTGCCTGCCGATGCTGGAGCACCTGGGCGTCAACTCCCTGCGCCTGATGACCAACAACCCGCGCAAGGTCAAAGCCTTGACCGAGATGGGCATCACGGTTGCCGAGCGCGTGCCGCTGCACACCGGACACAATCCGCACAACAAACTCTACCTGGCCACCAAGGCCAGCAAGCTCGACCACATGATGGGTAACGAGCACCAGGGCGAGGTCGACCGCGCGTGACCCGTGGCCAGGTGAAACGGCGGCTATCCTTCAATTGGTGGCAGTACCTGGCCCTGGCGTTGCTCCCATTGTTTGTGATCAACCTGGTGTTTGGCCAAGCCGAGTCCCTGCTACCCGTGCTGGCCATGCCCTTCTTTATCGCCGGCGTGGCCTCGATGTTCCTCAGCCTGCGTTATTTCAACGGCTATAAACATGCGTTGATCGCCACCTCCAAAGCCCTCGATACTCCCGAAGAACCCGCTGCCTGGATCACCCTGGCGGCCCGTCGGCGCACGGCGTTGCTGATCGCTGCTGTGCCGGCCTGGATCGGTGCGTTATCGGTGTTCGTCGGCCTGGAAGCGGTGCCGCTGTTCCTGCTGGCGCTGTCGACCGTGGTGCTGTTCTACCTCTATCGCATTCCCCGTCAACTGGGATGAGGTGTCACTGGCTGGCGGTGGTGCTGCTGGCATTCAGTGCCCAGGCGCTGGCGATCGAACGGGTCGTGAGCCTGGCGCCGTCGCTTTCTGAAATCGTGGTCGAACTGGGCGCCGCCGATCTGTTGGTGGGCGTGCTGGACGGCGGCGAGCGCCCGGCGGCGTTGGCGCAAGTGCCGTCGGTGGGGCATTACGGCCAGTTGGACATGGAGCGCCTGCTCAGCCTCAAGCCCGACCTGATCCTGCTCTGGCCCGGCAGTGTCGGCCCCGCCCAGCGTGAGCAGTTGCAGCGCCTGAATATCCCGGTGTACGTCGCCGAACCCCATAGCCTTGAACAACTCACCACTCAGGTCCAGGCCATCGCCGAGCAATTGGATCGCCCTGAGGCCGGACGGCAACTGGCCGCGCAATTGCGCCAACGCCTGGCCGAACTGCGCCAGCGCTATCAGCGTGCCGAGCCGCTGCGGGTGTTTTACCAAGTCTGGAATCAGCCGCTGTACACCGTGGGCGGTGGGCAGATCATCAGCGATGCGCTGACGGTGTGCGGTGCGCGCAATGTGTTCGATGACCTCAAGCTGCCCGCGCCGCAGGTCAATATCGAGTCGGTGCTGCAGCGTAATCCCGAGATGATCCTGGTGGGTGATCAGGCTCAGCAGGAGGCCTGGAAGGTTTGGCCGACGATGGCGGCGCGGGTGCGGTTAGTGCCGGACAAAGGCCTGGAGAGGCCCAGTGGGCAGATGTTGGAGGCGGTGGGGCGGTTGTGTCATGTGATTGCGCCGAACCTGTGATACCGCCACCGCAGGCACCTCAGATCTCAGGCGTCCACGTCACCCCAAACATCCACACCCGACCCTCTTCGCGATAATCCTGATTGTTTAAAAAGCCCGGGTCGTTATAGCTGTAACGCGCCCGCGCATAGGACCTGTCCAGCAGGTTATCGACCTTCAACGACAGCGCCACTTGCCGATTCAACGCCCAACTGCTGCGCAACCCAAGCAAGGCATAGCCGCCCAGGCGGTGGGTGTTGTCTTCATCGTCATAGCTGCTGCTGATGGCCTGCCAGCTGGCGCCCAGCCCCAGCGTGTCGAATTGCCGATCCAGATCCAGGTTCAACGTCCGCCGCGCCCGGCGGGCCAACGTGTGGCCGCTGTCGCGGTCGCGTGGGTCGATGAGCGACAACCCAAGGTTGCCTTGCCAGCCAAACAGCTCCTGCTTGAGTGCGGCCTCAAAGCCGTTGATACGCGCCGACGCCACGTTCTGCGGCTTGCCGGAGCGGTCGAGGATGATCGCATCGCTCAAGTCGGTGCGGTACAGCGAGGCTTCAAGGCGCGTGCTGTCGCTCAGTTGACTGCGCCATTGCAACTCGTAGCTCTTGGAGGTTTCGGGCTGCAGGTCGGGGTTGCTGTACTGCGTGTCGGGGTAGTACAGGTCGTTGAAGGTGGGCGCGCGGAAGCCTTCGCTGTAGGTCAGCAGCAGGTCGTTGTCCGGGTTGACCGGCACTGTCACGGTGCCGCTCCAGCTGTTCTGCCCGCCGAACTGCTGGTTTTGGTCGCGCCGTAGCCCCAGCTCGGTGGAAAACCACTCGCCATGGAAGCGATGCTGTACGAAGGCGGCGCGGTTCCAGCGGCTGTTTTCGGTGAAGGTGGTGGAGCCGTGGAAGCGATCTTCGTACCAGTCGCCGCCAAGTATCAGGCTGTTCTGGTCATTCAGCGTCAGGTCGTTCTGCCAGTTGACCGAATCGCGGTAGGTGTTGAACACGCTGAAGTCATCGCTGAGGGTGTCGCGCTTGGTATCGCGGTTCTCGCTATGGCCCAGCTCCAGGCGCGATTGCCAGTGCTCGTTGAGCGTGGCATCGACATAGCCGCTGGCACTGCTCACGGCGTAGTCGGTGTAGGGCTTTTGCCCAACTGTTTGCCCGGTGGCGAGGTCGTAGCGGCCGAAGCTGTTGTCGTATTCCGATTTGCCACGGTTATCCAACAGGTTGAAACCCGCCTCCAGCGCATCGCTGAAGGAATGGCTGAGGTTCAGGCTGAGGGACTGGTTGCGGTAGGCATCATGGTCGCCATCGCTGGGGAATGAGGTGTGCGTCGAGTTGATCCCGGCGGTGTCATCCAGGCTCGCCCCCAGGTTGAAACGCGTTTGTTCGTCGCCGCCGGAGAGGCCGAGGCTGCGCTCCCAGGTCTGATGGCTGCCAAACCCGAGTTTCAAGCGCGGCTGCACGCCTGGCTCGGCGTTGCGCCGGGTAAACACCTGGATCACCCCGCCAATCGCATCGCTGCCATAGATCACCGAGCGTGAGCCGCGCAGCACTTCCACCCGTTCGATCTGGTCGACATTGAGGTATTGCAGGCCGCTGTCGCCGGAGGTGGTATTGGCGATGCGCTGACCGTCCACCAGCACCAGGCTTTGAGCGGATTTGGTGCCACGCATATAAATCCCCGGCAGGCTGCCACGGCCACCGCTGGGCGCGACTTGTACACCGGGCACGCGGCTGAGGAGGTCGGTGAGGCGGGTAGGCTGCAAGCGGTCGATGTCGTCGCGGGTGAACACCGTGTTGGCGGCGCTGCTGTCGTTGCGGGCCTGCACCTGGCGGTTGGCGCTGATGACGACGTTGGGGAGTTTCAGCGCGTCGTCGCGGGTGTCGGCCAGCAGGTCCGGGGCGCAGAGAAGCAGCAAGGGCAGGGCAAGGCGAAGGCGATTCATCGGCTGTCCGTAGCTTCAAACGTGATACATAACCCATGTGGGAGAGGGCAAGCCCCTCCCACCTGTTGAGCCGGTTTCTACAGCGCCAGCAGTGTCATGCGTTCGCGTACTGAGGCTTCAATGCCCGCTTCATCCAAGCCACACTCCGCCAGCATCTGCGCCGGCTTGGCGTGTTCGACATACACATCCGGCAAGCCCAGGTGCAGCACGGACTTGAGGATGTTCTCCCGCGCCAGGAACTCGCTGACCGCCGCACCCGCGCCGGCCATGATTGCGTTTTCTTCGACGGTCACCAGCAGTTCATGGCTGCCGGCGATCTCGCGCACCAAGGCCTCATCCAGGGGTTTGACGAAGCGCATGTCGACCACGGTGGCGTCGATCTTCTCGGCCACCTTCAGTGCTTCGGCCAATTGCACGCCGAACACCAGGAACGCGGTCTTGCTGCCTTGGCGACGCACGATGCCCTTGCCGATCTCGATAGGCTCCAGGTCCTTCTCGATCACGGCATTCGGGCCATTGCCACGCGGGTAGCGCACGGCGGCGGGGCCGTTGTACAAGTGGCCGGTGCTGAGCATCTTGCGCAGTTCGTTCTCGTCGCTCGGCGTCATCACCAGCATGCCGGGGATGCAGCGCAGGTAGGACAGGTCGAAGCTGCCAGCGTGAGTCGGGCCGTCTTCGCCCACCAGGCCGGCGCGGTCGATGGCGAACAGTACGTCGAGGTTCTGCACCGCGACGTCATGCACCAACTGGTCGTAACCGCGTTGCAGGAACGTCGAGTAGATCGCCACCACCGGCTTGGCGCCTTCACAGGCCATGCCGGCGGCAAAGGTCACCGCGTGCTGCTCGGCAATCGCGACGTCGAAGTAGCGCAGCGGGAAACGCTCGCTGAACGCCACCAGGTCGGAGCCTTCCTTCATCGCCGGGGTAATGCCTACCAGGCGTGGGTCGGCAGCGGCCATGTCACACAGCCATTCGCCGAACACACCGGAATACTTCGGCCCGCTGGCCTTTTTCGGCGCAGCGGCGGGAGCGTTCAGTGGGTCGAGCTTGGTGATTGCGTGGTAACCAATCGGATCGACCTCCGCCGGGGCGAAGCCTTTGCCTTTTTTGGTGACGATATGCAGGAATTGCGGGCCCTTGAGGTCACGCATGTTGCGCAGCGTGGCGATCAGGGTGGGCAAGTCATGGCCGTCGATCGGGCCGATGTAGTTCCAACCCAACTCTTCGAACAGGGTGCCCGGGACCAGCATGCCCTTGGCATATTCTTCGGTGCGCCGGGCAATTTCCCATGCGCCTGGCAGACGCGAGAGCACCTTCTTACTGCCTTCACGCATGCTTGCATACGTGCGGCTGGAGAGGATTTTTGCCAGGTAATTGGACAGGCCGCCGACATTGCGCGAGATCGACATGTCGTTGTCGTTGAGGATCACCAGCATGTTGGCGTCCACTTCCGGCGCATGGTTCAGCGCTTCGAAGGCCATGCCGGCGGTCAGCGCGCCGTCACCAATCACGGCAATCGCCTTGCGATCGCTGCCCTGCAGGCGGGCGGCAATCGCCATGCCCAGCGCTGCACTGATGGAGGTGCTGGAGTGGCCGACGCCAAAGGTGTCGTATTCGCTCTCGGCGCGGCGCGGGAAGGCGGCAATGCCGTCCTTCTGGCGCAGGGTGCCCATTTGCTCGCGGCGGCCCGTGAGGATTTTGTGCGGATACGCCTGATGGCCCACGTCCCACACCAGCCGGTCATCCGGGGTGTCGAACACGTAATGCAGGGCGATGGTCAGCTCGATGACGCCCAGGCCGGCACCAAAATGCCCACCGGTCTGGCCGACCGTGTAGAGCAATTCCAGGCGCAACTCATCGGCCAGGGTTTCCAGCTCGGCTTCACCCAGTCGACGCAGGCCGACCGGCGTGACAGCACGGTCAAGCAGGGGCGTGGACGGGCGCTTGCGGGGAATCTCTTGAAACGTCGTGGGCATCAGGCGAATCGTTATAGGTATAGAAGAGGCGGCAGTTTACCTCAAGCATCGCAAACTGCCCACGCAGAGCGCCGAACTTGGCCGATATGCGGCCGTAAAGGCCGCGCGTGTCAGTGGCGGCGTTCGACGATATACCGCGCCAGGTCACGCAGTGGCTCGGCCGCCGCGTCGAATGGTCGCAGGGCGTCCAGGGCCTGGTCACGCAGCTCCAAGGCATAGGCTTTGGCCGCAGCAAGCCCGAGCAGCGCAGGGTAAGTCGGTTTGTCCCGTGCGATATCGGCGCCCTGGCGTTTGCCCAGGGTTGCGGTGTCACTTTCTACGTCAAGAATGTCGTCCTGCACCTGGAACGCCAGGCCGATGGCCAGCGCGTAGGTCTTCAGCGCCGCCAATTGAGGCGCTTCAGCACGCCCGCTGGCCAGCGCGCCCAAGTGCACGGCGGCTTCGATCAAGGCGCCGGTCTTGTGGCGGTGCATGTGTTCGAGGGCTTGCTGGTCCAGCTTGAGGCTGACCGAACCCATGTCGATCGCCTGCCCGCCCACCATGCCTGCCGGGCCCGCAGCGTGTGCGAGTGCGGTCACCATGCGCAGGCGGAGCTCGGCATTGACGCTGCTCAGCGCCGGGTCCAGCAACGCGCTGAACGCCAGGCTCTGCAAACCGTCACCGGCCAGGATCGCATACGCTTCATCGAAGGCTTTGTGGGTGGTGGGCTGGCCGCGCCGCAAATCGTCGTCGTCCATCGCCGGCAAATCGTCATGCACCAGGGAGTAGGCGTGAATCAGCTCGACCGCGCAGGCCGCGCCGTTCGCCTGTTCGGCCGGCGCACCGAGTGCTTCACAGGCCGCATACGCCAGCAACGGGCGCACACGCTTGCCGCCATTCATCACGCTGTAGCGCATGGCCTCATAGAGGCGCTTCATTTCCGGGCTTGGCGCAACAAACAAGGGTTCCAATGCCGCATTGACCCGGGCTTGGCTACTGGCCTGATACGCGTCGATCATTCGGGCTGTTCCGCATCGAAAGGTTCTTCGGCCAACTCCCCGTCACGTTCCAGCAGTACTTGCACCTTCTGCTCCGCCTGCGCGAGCGCGCTCTGGCAGTCACGGGTCAGGCCGATGCCTTGCTCAAACGCGGTCAACGAGTCTTCCAGCGACAACTCACCGTTCTCCAGACGCTCGACCAGGGTTTGCAGGTCGGCGAGGGATTGTTCGAAATCGAGTGCAACTTTTTTGCGGGCCATGGCGGCTATTCCGGTAGACGGTAAACCGGCGCGACACTAGCAGACATGGGGATTCTGGGCAAATGAGTGGGGGTGTCACCTGTTCGCTGTATTGACTTGATACCGCGTGCTGCGGCCGCCTCCGGGGAGTCGGACCAGGCAGTTCTTTTCCAGCAAATCAGCCAGATGCCGCGTCGCCGTGGCCTTGGACACCTTTGCCACTGCTTGGTACTGCGCCGCGCTGACACCGTGCTCAAAACCCTTTTCACCGCCATCGAGCAGGCGGTTGAGCACCTTGATCTGTTCGGCAGACAACGCGAGGTCGCGGTGCTGCTGCCAGAACCGGCTTTTGTCCAATACCCGGTCAATCCGCACCATGGCTTGCTGCAGGCTGCGCAGCAGGGTCTTGAGGAACCATTCCAGCCAGTCGGTAATATCCAGCGTGGCTTTTTGGCTGGACTCCAACGCTTTGTAATAGCCTGCGCGGTCCTCAAGAATGCGGGCCGACATGGCGTAAAAGCGGATGGCCTGGTGTTCGCCCTGGGCCAACGCCAAGTCGGTGATGGTGCGTGTCAGTCGACCATTACCGTCATCGAAAGGGTGTAGCGTGACAAACCAGAAATGCGCCACGCCGGCGCGGACCAGCGGGTCCAGTTCCGGTTGATTCCGGCTGGTTTCGAACCACTCGAGGAAGTCTTCCAGCGCTTGCTCCAGGCCTTTGCGCGGCGGTGCCTCGAACTGCACCATGGGCCGATCAAGCCGCCCCGACACCACCTGCATCGGCTCATCGCCACGCAATGCTCCAACATTCAGTGCACGTGCGGCATAACCCGCTTCCGGTGCTGGAAACAGCCAATGATGCCAATTCAAAAGACGGGCGAGGGTAAAGGGCTGGGCGTATTGCTCGGTGGCGTCCATCATAAGATCGGCCAAGCCTTCACTGCGACGGCTGACGCTGGCGTCCTTCAACGGCTCCAGGCCCAGGCGCCGTGCCAGTGATGAGCGCACCGAGCCCACATTCAACTGTTCCCCCTCGATGGCCGAAGAGGTCAGGATGTTTTGCAGCAACGCATCCAGCTTGTTGTGCGCGTTAACCGCCTGGCTGACGGTGCCGAGCATGCCCAGCAGCTTGCCTTGCGCTTGCCCGCACTCACGTAGCAAGGCCGCCAAGCGTCCTGGTTGTCAATGGAAGTGCGGCCAGTCGGGGTGTTGCCAGATCCAGAACGGGTGGTCCATGGGAGGTACCTGGTTGCGTGAGCCGAATAAAAACGTTATTCGGCTCATGTAATGAGCCGATTGTGCCTCCTATTCGGCTCATCTTCCACTCAGGCAGATGTTGTGGCCGGTTGAGCGCAGCGGCCTTCTGCATCCTTTAGCTGGGCTTCGAACGCAAGCAATCCTGCCTGCGTCTTTTGCAGTGCTGCAATCTGAGTGGCCAATTCGTGTTTCTTCTCGGCGATTGCCTGATCCGCCCGCTCCCAGGGCAATACATCGCCTACGTGGCCTGCAAGAATCTCCTGCAACTCCTTGAGCTTGAACCCCAATTGCTGCGCGCACTTGATAAACATCAGCAGCTCAACGCTTTGCTCCGAATACACCCGGTATTGACCCTGGCGCTGCGGCGGCGGCAACAGGCCGATCGCCTCATAGTGACGAATCGCCTTGATGGTGGTGCCCGCCAACTGCGCGGCTTTGCCGATGTACATGAAAACTCCCTTTTTCAAATAGTCCGCCGGCCTGCTTCAGCCACTTCGCCCGATGCGCCGGTGTAGACCCCAGTATCGGCCCGAACATCAAGGTCTTGATTGGCTTGATGCCGCAAAACGCCAGCGTAGTCGCACGCATCTGGTGAATGCCCGGCATGCGATAGACCCAGCGGTAATACCACGGGGGCGTGTCCAGGGTCACTAACAAGTGCGCGGTGCGTCCTTGCAGCAGTTTGTCAGGGAATGCCTTGCCCGCTCGGTATTTGAAGGCAAAACCGGGCAGGAAGATGCGGTCGAGGAAACCCTTCATCAACGCCGGGATACCGCCCCACCAGATCGGAAAAACAAATACCAGATGAGTCGCCCAGAGGATGTCGGACTGGGCGCTGAGCAAATCGGGCTCCAAGGCTTGAATGTCGCTGTAGCCGTTTTGAAGCACCGGGTCGAAAACGAGTTCACCCAGGCGTAGCACACGTACCTCATGGCCGGCGTTTTTCGCCGATTGGGTGTAGGTGTCTGCGAGGGCCGAACAGAAACTGGTGCTAGAGGGGTGGCCGAGGATGAGCAGGGTGCGATGAGCCACGGAGAGTGTCCTGGAAAAAAAGAGGCTCAGGGTAGGGGCTGCCGTATAGGGGAGAGTCAAGATTTGACGCCGAGAGGGGACGATTTTTAATCGCCAGTAGGACGATTCCGAGTCCTTCGCAAGCGCCTTCCTGATGCGGGCTCCAGCGCTTGTGAGAGCAAAATCCCCTGGCTAGGCTTCCTCCCGTTGCTAATACGAGAGTGAGCCAGGCATGAAAGAGCGATCGATTGGCGTGACCACGGCCCCCGAGGGTTACCACGATTGGCTGGTCGATCTCAAAAGTCGCATTCATACCGCTCAGCAGCGCGCTACGCTGGCGGTAAACCGCGAGTTGGTGCTGCTTTACTGGCAGATCGGCAACGATATCCTGACCCGCCAGGCGAAGCAGGGCTGGGGCGCCAAGGTCATTGAGCGCCTTGCGCAGGATCTGCGGGCCGACTTCCCGGAGATGAGGGGGTTTTCACCGCGTAATCTCAAGTACATGCGCGCTTTTGCGGAGGCTTGGCCAGATGTGGAGTTTGTGCAACAAGCTGCTGCACAATTGCCCTGGGGGCATAATTTAGTCCTGCTGGACAAACTCCCCGGTCCCGAAACCCGCCGCTGGTATACCTCCCAGGCAATCAAGCACAACTGGTCGCGCAATGTGCTGGTCATCCAGATTGAGGCCCGCCTGCTGGAGCGCAGCGGCAATGGCGTGAGCAATTTTTAGAGCCATCTGCCCAAGCCTCAATCCGATCTGGCGCGCGAGTCCCTCAAAGATCCTTATCGCTTTGATTTTCTCAGCCTGACTGCGGATGCGCATGAGCGTGATATCGAGAGCGCCTTGATCAAGCACGTCACCGATTTTCTGTTGGAGCTGGGTGCGGGCTTTGCCTTTGTGTCGTTGCCGGCAGAACTGCAAACCAGCCTGCCTACTATTGAACAGATCGAGCGTGAGTTGGCCGGTGACGGTGCTCCCGTCCAAGAGAAAGAGTCACCCACCCAGGCTGGGAACGAATAATCGCTCAGTGCTTCTAAGCAACGGCTTCATTCACACCGTTTACCGCCGGAGCGCCCAAAAAACACAACCAACCCTCGAAGGCTGCCTGACTGAGGCACGGAAATAAGGTTCTCTTCATTTACCTTGCTGCGCCGTGCTTCGCCGAGCATCATTCTTTTCCCTGGACCCGACCGCGACGTATGCAGATGCCTCATCTTCCTGCCCCGCTCCCCGCCAACGAGCAGGAGCGCCTCTGGTCCCTGGAATCTCTGGGCATCCTAGACAGCGCGCCTGAACCTGGTTTTGATGACATTGTGTTGCTGGCAACCAACCTGTGCGACGTACCGATTGCGTTGGTATCGCTGGTGGACAAGGAGCGCCAGTGGTTCAAGGCTTGTATCGGCCTCGACGTTCGTGAGACGCACCGCGACCTGGCGTTTTGCGCGCACGCCATCCTGTCTCCCGATGAGGTGCTGGTGGTCGAGGACGCCGCCCTGGACGCGCGTTTCGAACACAGCGCGCTGGTGTTGGGGCCGCCGTATATCCGCTTTTACGCGGGCGCACCGATTCGCGATGATCGTGGTTTTGCACTGGGCACGGTCTGTGTCATCGATACCCGGGCCCGCACGCTGACGGTCGCGCAACACAATGCCTTGTTGGCGCTGGCCCGGCAAACCGCCTCGTTGCTGCAACTGCGTCTGCTCAGTGAACAGCGGGAATTGCGTGCCCGGCACCTCGAACACGAACTTGCTCAAGCGCAGGCGCTGGGGCGCCAGGCCGAACAGTTCATGCACCATGCCAAGCGGGTTTCGTCGCTTGGCATGGTGGCGGCCAGCATCGCCCACGACTTCAACAACCTCCTGCAAGCGTTGAGTGCCAGCTTGCAGATGGTGCGATTGCGCGCGCGCCGCCCGGACGACGTCGAGCGCTTCAGCGATGCCGGCCTGCAAGCGGTGGATCAAGGCCGTTTGCTGGTCAATCACCTGCTGACCAGCGTGCGTCACGACAGCCCCAACTTGATGTGCATCGACGTCAATGAGCGCCTTGAAAGCATGCGTGATGTGTTGCTGCGGACGGTCTCGGACGGGGTCGAACTCTCCCTCGACCTGGCGGCTGCCGGCACCGGTGTGTTGTGCGAAGAGGCACAGTTGAGCGCTGCGGTGATCAACCTGCTGGCCAACGCGCGCGATGCCCTGGGCGGCAATGGCCGCGTGCACATCCGCTCACGGCTGGTCAGCGTCGAGCAGGACGAAGCGCTGGCTGCGGGTAATTACCTGCTGCTCAGCATCACCGACAACGGCCCCGGTATGCACGAGGAACTGGCTGCCCAGGTCTTCGAGCCGTTCTTCACCACCAAATGCGCGGGCAAAGGCACCGGCCTTGGGTTGTCCCAGGTATTGGAGTTCGCCCAACGCGCGGGAGGCACGGTCAAAGTGCAAACCGCCCCAGGCGCCGGCACCACGATGAACCTCTATCTGCGGGCCCTTGGCCGTATCGACGCCAACCTGCCCGTCGGCTGAAACGCCGAAAGCCTGCTTTTAAGGGCAGGCTTTGGTACGCAGCGGTTTGCTTAGCCCTTGCGAGCCGTCAACGCCGAATAGCCATTCATCAAGTTGCGATAGTTGGGAATACGTTGCGACAACAGATTCCCCAGGCCTTCGATATCGTTGCGCCAGTCGCCCTGCAACTCACACGCTACCGAAAACCAGTTCATCAACTGCGCACCGGCTTGCGTCATCCGGCTCCACGCCGCCTGCTGCACCGTGGTGTTGAAGGTGCCCGACGCGTCGGTCACCACAAACACCTCAAACCCCTCAAACCCCTCCGCCAGCGCCGACAATGTCGGGAACGCTACGCACACATCCGTGACCACACCGGCAATGATGATCTGCTTGCGGCCGGTGGCCTTGATCGCCTTGACGAAGTCTTCGTTGTCCCACGCATTGATCTGACCAGGGCGCGCGATGTACGGCGCATCCGGGAACATCTCTTTCAGCTCCGGTACCAGCGGGCCGTTGGGGCCTTGCTCGAAGCTGGTAGTGAGGATCGTCGGCAGGTTGAAGAACTTGGCCAGGTCGGCCAGGGCGAGCACGTTGTTCTTGAACTCGTTGGGCGAGAAGTCCTGGACCAGGGAGATCAGGCCGGTTTGGTGGTCGACCAGCAGAACGATGGCGTCGTCTTTGTTCAAGCGGTTGTAGGTTGCAGTGCTCATGGTTGAATCCTTTTTGTTTAAGTAGGGAAGGGCGTTGCGTTCAACATGGGCATAGATTAATGGGTGGGTGGCGAGGGATAAATCGGGTGAAATAGGTAATACAGTCAACTCATAGGAGACAATGCTTGCATGGCCAGCAGTACCGATCCCTTTCATTTGCAGGACGTTTCCTAGAGAATCCCAGCCGCTTGCGCCAGCAAAATCCCGCGACTAGGCTGCGGTTTGTCACTGCCTATTCAGTGATCGGGTTTAGTCGCCCGGACTTCGCTAGGCGCACGCGCCATCTAAAAGACAGGTGTTTTCTTACCTGCACTTTATGGTGGCTGTGCGCAGGGCACCTTCGGGTGCGCCGGTGCCTAGCGGCCGGTCGACTAACCTGCGTACAGCCGCCACCTCTGCTCGTTTAGTCGCGAAAGGACGGTGGTAATCACCTACCGCTAGAGGTTTTGTTATGGATAAGTTTTTTTCAGATTCGCCGTCATCGGCAGCGACCAACCCATTTACCGTCAATGAAGAGCTGAGCTTCGAGGATGCCTGGGTGCGTGTAGCGGAGTTGCTGCAGTGTGCGGTGGCTACGTCGCAGGTGCTTGGGCAACCGCTGGCTGCGCCGCAGAGGGCTGTGATGCATTTGGTGGAGATGGCGAAGATGGTGGCGGATCGGGCTGTGGAGTGTATGCAGCCTAAGTAAGACAACTTCGCCTGTTCAGCCTTCAACGTTCAGGCGATTCGATCTTTAAGTGCAGCTCAGGCGTATAGCCTGAAGTCGTTGCTGTCGCGAATCAGTAGCTGCATCAGCTTGGGATGAATGAAGAGCTTTTCCTTGCCGATCTGAACCTCTTCTAAAACGCCAATAAAGACCAATTCTTTGAGGTAGCGAGAGGCGGCCTGGCGTTGAGCGATCTGCTTGTCGACGACGTTGCTGATGCGGCAGTAGGGCTGTTCAAAAATCACATCCACTAATTCGCGGGAATAGGTTTTTGGCAGGCGCTCACGCACAAACTGGCCGGTGTGCTCGGATAGGCTGCGAATGGCCGCAATTTTGGCGGTGGTCCATCGAGCGGTTTCTTCCACGGCGGTGAGCATGTACAGCAGCCAGGGCTCCCAGGCTTGTTCGCGAGTGACATCAAGTAGTAGTCGGTAGTAATCGGCTCTATGCGCAATGATGAAATGACTCAGGTGGATAGTGGTCGCTCAGCCAACGATTGGTAACCGTTATGCAGAGTTTTGCGGTAACGCAACGCCTCTTTGGTCGCCGGGTCTGCGTGGTTGGCGCCATCCTGAGCGTGCTGGAAGAGCAAGTCGTCAGTGTAAGCACTCGTGTGGAACGTGTCGTTTTTTTTGGATTTTTGCGACATGTTTCGTGCTTGTGTCGCTGTCAACGACATGTTGAGGATCTACCAGCTTGCAGCGCTCTCATAGGTGTCGGAAAAGTAAGCGCCTTTTAATCGATGCTGCTGACCAACTGGATGATGAGGGCTGGGATCTGACGTGGCATGGTTATCAGGGCCTATCACCAGAAATCTACAACGCGATGGGTGACTACTTTTGGGATGAGTCGGCTTTTGCTGTTGATTATCGGGCGGGTGTACGGTGTTGGCCCAGCGCTTGGATTTGAAAGATTAACCCTCCTACCGAACGACTGGTGATACCCGATAGCCAATGCGCGACCGATCTTTAGCCCATCCATTGCTTCACGATGTTGGGGGCGGAAGCCGTGCGTTGCTCTGTTTCCCTCGACGCGCAGGGTATGGAGCAAACTGTGAATACTCTGATCCAGTTGGATCTCGCGACTGAGCTTGCGCAGTAGATCAGTCTGAGTAGTGTGGGCGTCAAATTCGATACCGGCGTGGCTAGCCAGGTCTTGGACCAAGGTTTCGCCGAGATACGAAATTCTTCAGGCATTAAAAAGCCGGCTTGTGGCCGGCTTCTCGGGGACTGCTTCAGCTTGTTTTTGACAAGCCTCACCAGCCTTCAAATCGCTCAGCCCACATCGCGTCTGGCTGAATAGTAGGGGCATCCGCGGGAACTCCTCCGCTTCGCCGAGCAGGGTGGATAGCGTCAATCCACCCCCTGCCAAATGTGCGGCGCATAATACCCACATTCATTTCAAATGCCCACCTCCGGATCCGATTTAGAGCCTTCCCAGCCGATTAAATGCTCATCCAGCGGCACGGGCGGGCGACGGTTGTTCAGTGTGGACCACCAGAATACCCAGCCCAGGATCTCGACGTTCTGCTCAAAACGTTGCTCATGAGTCAGGTACTCGTCGGGATGCTCGCCAGCATTGTGGCTGCGCATGCGCAAGCCGCCACCGGGTCGGTTGTAGAGGTATTTGATGCGCAGCATGCCGTCGTGTTCTACGGCGTAAATCTCGCCGTCGATGATTTGGGTGCGGCCTCGGTCGATGGCGAGGGTGGCGCCTTGTTGGATGATGTCGATCATGCTGTTGTCGACCATGTAGGCGCCCAGGGCGCGGTCGGGGTTTACGGTGAGGGTCTGGAGGGTGTGCAGGGAGACGCGGATGCGCTCAGTTGAGGTGAATGAAGGGTGGAGGTCGATCTCCACGTCGATTTTTTCCGGGAGACAGGCGGGGCCTGTGAGGTATTTGCCGCTTCCTTCGCGGGTGGTGGGCAGTCCTTTTCGGGTGTCCGGGCCTTCCAGCAGGAAGTTGGCCGGTGGGTGTTTGGGGCCTTCGCCGGTGCGCAGCCAACGGCTGGAGATGCACAGCAGTTCTGCGATCTCGTTGAGTCGACCCATGGGTACACCGCGCTTGAACCAGTTGTTCACGTGTTGAGGCGTGACACCACGGTTTTTGGCGAAGTCGGAGGCGGAAAGATGAACTTCCCGCAGTAGCGCTTTTAAACGATCACCTGATGTATTCATAAACGCAGAGTTTACTGGCCGGGAATACAGATCAAATAAACCATGCGTTGAGTTGCGGTTGTAGGTCTTTGCTTAGTTCTAGCTTGATACTTCGGATTTTGAATGAAGTTAAACAGTGTTTATAAAACATTGAACTTGTCGTTTAGCGTTTCCCACAAAAAAGCCCCGAATGATCGGGGCTTTTTCAATTGCCGAAGCAATGAGGAACCGGTATCAGCCTTTGTAGGCAGCAACCGACTTCAGGATCTCGGCGCGGGCGGCGTCTGCGTTGCCCCAACCGTCGATCTTCACCCATTTGCCTTTTTCGAGGTCTTTGTAGTTCTCGAAGAAGTGCTTGATCTGTTCCAGCAGCAGTGGCGGCAGGTCGGTGTATTCCTTCACGTCGACGTACAGCTGGGACAGCTTGTCGTGAGGAACCGCGATCACTTTGGCATCGCCGCCGCCGTCGTCGGTCATGTTCAGGATGCCCACTGGGCGTGCGCGGATAACCGAGCCTGGAGTAACCGGATAAGGGGTTACGACCAGCACGTCGAGGGGGTCACCGTCGTCAGCCAGGGTGTTAGGGATAAAACCGTAGTTGGCCGGGTAGAACATCGGGGTGGCCATGAAACGGTCAACGAACAGGCAGTCGCTGTCTTTGTCGATTTCGTATTTGATCGGCGCGTGGTTGGCCGGAATCTCGATGGCGACGTAGATGTCGTTCGGCAGGTCTTTGCCAGCCGGAATCTTGCTGTAGCTCATTGGGCGTTGCCCCCGTTAGTTGGCCAAGAAACTTGGCCGGATTGGCCTAAAAGTGGCGGCGATTATAGGCACATTCCGCCGCCGATGCCATGCGCCAGACGTCGTACGGTCATTCGCCCTGCGACTGATAACGCGGGTCGTCGGCTTGCAGTCGAGTAAGGCGGGCCAGGGGATCCTGGCGATAAAAGCGGCTCAGTTGGGCGTACACCTGTGGATAACAACTGACCAGTAAATCCGGGGCGCTGAAAAAATACTCGCTGGTGACGGCAAAGAATTCCGCCGGGTTTTCAGCGGCGTAGGGGTCGATCTCAGTTTCAGCGTCCGGGTTGTCGTCCAACTGGCGATTGAGGTCGTCGTAGGCGCTTTGCATCACGCTGGCCCATTCCTGCACGCGCATGTCGTTGTGCAGCGGCGGCAGGCCGTTGGCGTCGCCGTTGAGCATGTCGAGCTTGTGCGCCAGTTCGTGGATGACCAGGTTGTAGCCTTCCCAGTTGCCGCTGGCGAGCACGCCAGGCCAGGCGAGGATCACCGGGCCTTGTTGCCAGGCTTCGCCGCTGTGTTCGCCGTCCCATTCGTGCTCGATGCCGCTGCTGTCGCGATGGCGCTGGGGGCTGACGAAGTCGTCGGGGTACAGCACGATTTCGTGAAAGCCCTGGTACCAGTCAAGGTCGCCGAGGTTCATCAGCGGCAGTTGCGCCTGGGCGGCGAGCAGCAGGCGTTGTTCCTGGTGCAGCTCAACGCCGGGCAGGGCGGTCAGGTGCTTTTCGGCGAGGAACACCACGCAGGCTTCGCGCAGCCACTGGTCCTGCTCGGGGCTGATGCCGTCAAGGAAGGTCAGGTGGTGGCGCACCCGTTGCCAGGTGTCCTCGGCAATCGGGTGCTTGGCCAGCAAGCGCCGGCGACGCCAGGCGCTGAGGGACCACATCGCAGGTTACTGCGGCTTGGCTTCGGAGGACGCGCGGCCAAAACGGCTGCGGAACACGCCAATAATCATCGGCACCAGCGACAGCAGGATGATGAACACCACCAGCAACGACAGGTTTTTCTTGATAAACGGTACGTTGCCGAAGAAGTAGCCCAGGGTCACCAGGCCGCCGACCCACAGAATGGTGCCGAGCACGCTGAACCCGAAGAACCGCGCGTAGGGCATTTTCGCGATACCGGCAACGAACGGTGCAAAGGTGCGCAGGATCGGCAGGAAGCGCGCCAACGTCACGGTTTTGCCGCCGTGCTTGTCGTAGAAATCGTGGGTTTTTTGCAGGTAGTCGCGACGGAAGATTTTCGAGTTCGGGTTGTTGAACAAGCGTTCGCCCAGCGTTCGCCCGATCACGTAGTTGGTACTGTCGCCCAGGATCGCCGCCAGCATCAACAAGCCGCCGAGCAGGACCGGGTCCATGCCGCCACCTGCCGCCACGGCGCCGGCGATGAACAGCAACGAATCACCCGGCAGGAACGGCATGACCACCAGGCCGGTTTCGCAAAAAATGACCAGAAACAGAATGGCGTAGATCCACGGACCGTAATTGGTTACCAGCAGGTCGAGGTACACATCGAGATGCAGGATAAGGTCGAGCGGGTTGAAATCCATGGATGGCACCTGTGTGAATGGCCCGGCTCAGCAGGCCTGTGCGGAAGCTCGGGTAATAAGGCTACAAGTGTATGCCGCATTTCTTACAACCCTGAAAGGTCCGCATTATACGGATTGAGTCGTGAAAAGCGTGTTGGTTTTGTAGCGGGGGATGTCGTGGTACTCGGGCTTGCAAGCGCTGCAGGGCTAAATGTGGGAGGGGGCTGTCCCCCGATGAGGCAGTGCCAGTTACAAATTGGCTGACTGACACACTGCTATCGGGGGCAAGCCCCCTCCCACATGAGGTTTGAGGTGTTTGGGCTGCCGCGATCAATCCTCACTGATCGGCAGCGTGTAGTTCTTGAATTCAGTGTCTTCGCGAAACCCGATCGACTCATAGGTCTTCTGCGCCACTTCGTTGTCACTGCTGGTCGACACCCGCAGCCGTACCGCGTGGGTTTCCTTGGCCATCTTCTTCGCCGTGCGCATCAGGTTATCCGCCACCAGTTGCCGGCGAGCATCCTCCGCCACATAGATGTCATTGAGGATCCACACCCGCTTGAGCGACAACGACGAAAAGCTTGGGTACAGCTGGCAAAAGCCCAGCAACTTCTTGTCGTCATCATCGGCCAGGGCCAGGTAAATCACCGACTCCTTGCGGCGCAGGCGTTTTTCCAGAAAGCCCCGCGATGAGTCCGGGAAGGGCAAGGCGCCGTAGAACTCACGGTATTTGACGAACAGCGGGGTCAACAGGTCCAGGTGTTCCAGGGTCGCTTGAGTAATCCGCATGCCAGGCCTCAACTTCCAAATGGGGTATGACCACACGAGCGGCCGTGACTCGATGCTGCCTAAAGGCACGAAAAAGCGCAATCGTGCCGCAATCAGTCATCCGGTGAACTGAGCAGGAAATTGCCTTTCATCAGGTCAGGATCATCGGATTCGAGGGTCTGGACCTGCGCCTCGTCCTTGAGATTGACCCCCGACAGTTGCCGTCGACACGCCTCTCGCATCAAGTAAAGCAGGCGGTGGGCCGCCATGCCGTAGCTCAAGCCTTCCAGGCGTACGTTGGAGATGCAATTGCGATAGGCATCAGTAAGGCCGACCTTGGGGTTGTAGGTGAAATACAGGCCCAGGCTGTCCGGCGAACTGAGCCCAGGCCGCTCGCCGATCAGGATCACCACCATCTTGGCACCGAGCAATTGCCCGATTTCATCCGCCACTGCCACGCGGCCTTGTTCCACCAGGATCACCGGTGACAAGGACCACCCTTCAGCGTGGGTTTGTTCCTCCATGCGCGTCAGAAACGGCAAGGTATGTTTATGCACGGCCAGTGCCGATAAACCATCGGCCACGACCACTGCCAAGTCCACGCCGCCGGGATTGGCTGAGGCGTGGTCACGCAAGGCCTGGGCCGATTCATCGCTGAGGCGCCGCCCCAGGTCCGGGCGTTGCAGGTAGCTGTGCCGGTCGGCAGCAGCGCTGTGCAGCAGCAGGCTGTCGCGGCCGCGTTCGGCCAATTGGCTGCTGAGGCCTGCATGGTCGAAAGGTAAATGCACCGCGTCCCGCGCCTGAGCGTGGGCGAACTGAAAATCCAGCTGCGCGTTGGTGGGGATACTGGTGCCGGTGCGGCCCAGGGCGATACGGGCTGGCGTCAGGCGGCGCAGTTCCAGCCAGGGGTTATCAGGCAGGTCGAGTTGCACAGGCGGCTCCTTCATCCCAATTGCGCCAAGGCTTGGCGAAACGCCGGTGGCAGGCTGTTGCCGAAGTGCACCTTGCCGTCGGCTTGCGTGAAGATGCCCATTTTCGCCAACCACTGCTCAAACTCCGGCGCCGGCTTCAACCCCAAGGTCTGGCGGGCGTACAAGGCGTCGTGGAACGAGGTGGTCTGGTAGTTGAGCATGATGTCGTCGGAGCCGGGAATGCCCATGATGAAGTTGATCCCGGCCACGCCCAGCAAGGTCAGCAGGGTGTCCATGTCATCCTGGTCGGCTTCGGCGTGGTTGGTGTAACAGATGTCGCAGCCCATCGGCACGCCGAGCAGCTTGCCGCAGAAGTGGTCTTCAAGGCCGGCGCGGATGATTTGCTTGCCGTTGTACAGGTACTCCGGCCCGATAAAGCCCACCACGGTGTTCACCAGGAACGGCTTGAAGTGCCGGGCCACCGCATAGGCGCGGGTTTCGCAGGTTTGCTGGTCGACACCAAAGTGCGCATTGGCCGACAAGGCGCTGCCCTGGCCGGTCTCGAAATACATCAGGTTCTGGCCCAACGTGCCACGATTGAGGCTCAGACCCGCTTCGTAACCCTCTTGCAGCACGCTCAGGCTGATGCCGAAACTGGCGTTGGCCGCCTCCGTGCCGGCAATCGACTGGAACACCAGGTCCAGCGGCACGCCACGGTTGATCGCTTCGATGGACGTGGTGACGTGGGTGAGTACACAGGCCTGGGTCGGGATTTCGTAGCGCTGGATGATCGCGTCGAGCATTTCCAGCATGGCGCAGATCGAGGCGATGCTGTCGGTGGCCGGGTTGATACCGATCATGGCGTCGCCGTTGCCATACAGCAGGCCGTCGAGAATGCTCGCCGCGATGCCTGCCGGTTCGTCCGTCGGGTGGTTGGGCTGCAGGCGTGTGGATAAACGTCCGCGTAGGCCCAGGGTGCCGCGAAATTGCGTGACCACGCGGATCTTCTGCGCCACCAACACCAGGTCCTGGACGCGCATGATCTTCGACACGGCGGCGGCCATTTCCGGTGTCAGCCCTGGCGCCAAGGCGCGTAGGGCGTGTTCATCGGCCGCGTCGCTGAGCAGCCAGTCGCGCAGGCCGCCGACGGTCAGGTGGCTGACGGCGGCAAATGCCTGTTTATCGTGGGTGTCGATGATCAGGCGGGTGACTTCATCGCTTTCATAGGGGATCAGCACTTCTTGCAGAAAGTGTTTCAGCGGGATATTCGCCAACGCCATCTGCGCTGCCACCCGCTCACCGTCGTTCTGTGCGGCCACGCCGGCGAGAAAGTCTCCGGAACGCGCGGGGCTGGCCTTGGCCATCACGTCCTTGAGGCTGTCGAAGCGGTAGGTTTGAGCACCCACCGCGTGGGAAAAGCTTGCCATACAGTGTCTCCTTGATGGCGCGGGCCCACTGTGAGAATGGCACCCGCGTCGAGGTTTACGGCATCTAGTGCAGGGCGGCCTCTGCGGCCTGGATCGCCGCGAATTCCTCTTCGGGCGTACCCGCTACCAAGTGATGCCGGCTGTAGAAAGCAAAGTAAGCAATTAATACTCCATAGATGATCGCGGCGCCAATCACCACGCGCGGATCCACCAGAAAGCCCGCCACTACGGCCACACAGGCCAGCACCAGCGCAACGCCTGAGGTGAAAATACCGCCCGGCGTGCGGTACGGGCGATCCATTTTGGGGCGACGGATGCGCAAGGTGATGTGCGCGGCCATCATCAGCACATAGGAAATGGTCGCGCCGAACACCGCTACCAGAATCAGCAGATCACCCTGGCCGGTCAGCGACAGGCCAAAGCCGATGATGCCGGGGATCACCAGGGCCAGCACGGGTGCCTTGCTTTTATTGGTCTGGGACAGTTTGCGCGGCAGGTAGCCGGCGCGGGACAGGGCGAAGATCTGCCGCGAATAGGCGTAGATGATCGAGAAAAAGCTCGCGATCAGCCCTGCCAGGCCGACCAGGTTGACGAAGCTGCCCATCCAGGTCGAGCCGCCGTAGGCCAAGGCCAGCGCTTCTACCAGTGGGTTGCCGGACTTGACCAGCGCATAAGTGCCGGCGCCCCCTGGAGCAATCACCAGGATCAGCAGGGCAAAACTGGTCAGCACCACAATGGCGCCGATCAAGCCGCGCGGCAGGTCGCGCTTCGGGTTCTTGGTCTCTTCAGCGGCCAGGGGCACACCCTCTACCGCCAGGAAAAACCAGATGGCATACGGAATCGCCGCCCACACACCCACGTAGCCGAAGGGCAGGAAAGTGCTGGCGCCCTTGGCCTCGCTCACCGGGATATCCAGCAGGTTGGCGACGTTGAAGTGCGGCACCATGGCGACCAGAAATACCCCCAGCGCAATCGCAGCAACGGCCGTAATCACAAACATCAGCTTCAAGGCTTCGCCGACACCGAAGATGTGGATGCCGATAAAAATGATGTAGAACGCCAGGTAAATCATCCAGCCGCCGATGCCGAACAGCGATTCGCAATAGGCGCCGATAAACACCGCGATGGCGGCGGGGGCGATGGCGTATTCGATCAGGATGGCCGTGCCGGTGAGGAACCCGCCCCAGGGGCCGAAGGCGCTGCGGGCAAAGCCGTAGCCACCGCCGGCGGTGGGGATCATGGACGACAGTTCGGCGAGGGAAAAACACATGCACAGGTACATGGTGGCCATCAGCAAGGTGGCCAGGAACATGCCGCCCCAGCCACCTTGGGCCAGGCCGAAGTTCCAACCGGCGTAGTCACCGGAGATCACGTAGGCAACGCCAAGGCCGACTAACAGCACCCAGCCGGCGGCGCCTTTTTTCAATTCGCGTTGTTGGAAGTATTGGGAGTCGACTTTTTCAAAGTCGACGGATGAACTTGTAGGTTCGCTAGGCATGGGAAAGTACCTTTCGTTGTTATTTTTTTAGTTCGGCATCTTTGTGCCGGATGCACTTCGCAAGTACTTATGAAGATCTAAAACGGTGGGAGGGGGCTTGCCCCCGATGACGGTGGATCAGTTAAAAAGTTAGGGGCTGACACACTGCAATCGGGGTCAAGCCGCCTCCCACATTTGATTGCATTTCAAATGTGGGAGGCGGGTTAGTTAAAAGAAACCCAGTGGATTAATGTCGTAACTCACCAGCAAGTTCTTGGTCTGCTGGTAGTGATCCAACATCATCTTGTGGGTTTCACGCCCCACGCCGGACTTCTTGTAGCCACCGAATGCGGCATGCGCCGGGTACAGGTGGTAGCAGTTGGTCCACACGCGGCCCGCCTTGATCGCCCGGCCCATGCGGTAGGCGCGGTTGATGTCGCGGGTCCACACCCCGGCGCCCAGGCCGAACTCGGTGTCGTTGGCAATGGCCAGGGCTTCGGCTTCGTCCTTGAAGGTGGTGATGCTCACCACCGGGCCGAAGATTTCTTCCTGGAACACGCGCATTTCATTGGTGCCCTTGAGCAGAGTCGGCTGGATGTAATAGCCGCCGGCCATATCGCCGGTGAGCTTCTCGACCTTGCCGCCGGTCAGCAGTTGCGCGCCTTCGCCCTTGGCGATTTCCAGGTAGGACAGGATCTTGTCGAACTGCTGCTCGGACGCCTGGGCGCCGACCATGGTGTCGGTGTCGAGTGGGTCGCCACGTTTGATCGACTCGATCTTCTTCATCACCACTTTCATGAAGTCGTCGTAGATCGACTCTTCCACCAGTGCGCGGGACGGGCAGGTGCACACTTCACCTTGGTTGAAGAACGCCAGCACCAGGCCTTCGGCAGCCTTTTCGATGAACGACGGTTCGGCCTTCATGATGTCGGCAAAGAAGATGTTCGGCGACTTGCCGCCCAGCTCCACCGTCGACGGAATAATATTCTCGGCCGCCGCATGCATGATGTGCGAGCCCACTGGCGTGGAGCCGGTGAAGGCAATCTTGGCGATGCGTTTGCTGGTGGCCAGGGCTTCGCCGGCTTCTCTGCCGAAACCGTGCACCACGTTCAGTACGCCCGGCGGCAGCAGGTCGCCGATTAATTCCATCAGCACGTTGATGCCCAGCGGGGTCTGCTCGGCAGGCTTGAGCACCACGCAGTTACCGGCGGCCAGGGCCGGGGCAAGCTTCCATGCCGCCATCAGCAGCGGGAAGTTCCACGGGATGATCTGGCCAACCACGCCCAGTGGCTCATGGAAGTGATAGGACGCGGTGTGTTCATTGATTTCGGCGCTGGTGCCTTCCTGGGCACGGATGCAACCGGCGAAATAGCGGAAGTGGTCGGCCGCCAGCGGAATGTCGGCGTTGAGGGTTTCACGCACGGCCTTGCCGTTGTCCCAGGTTTCGGTAATGGCCAGCAGTTCGAGGTTCTGTTCGATGCGGTCGGCGATTTTCAGCAGGACCAGCGAGCGGTCCTGGGCCGAGGTCTTGCCCCAGGCGTCGGCGGCGGCATGGGCGGCGTCCAGGGCTTTGTCTATGTCTTTGGCCGTGGAGCGCGGGAATTCGGCGATGGGCTTGCCGTTGACCGGCGAGGTGTTGGTGAAGTAGTTGCCATCGACCGGCGCAACGAACTCGCCACCGATGTAGTTGCCGTACTTGGCCTTGAACGAAACGATGGCGCCTTCAGTACCGGGGTGTGCGTAACGCATGGTGGGTATCTCCTGGCTTTTATGTTTATTGGGAGCGCAGCGCAGCAAGCGCTTGATAAAGCGTAGAGCAAAGGTTGGGCCACCGCTTCGTGGGCCAGGGAAATCAAGGGCTTGGGCATTGTTGCAAGGCGTTGCTGTGGCAGGGCTGATACAGATCATGTGACAGTTTGTGCCATATACGGTACAGCCCGTGACCAGTGGGTCGGCCCGGGATTGCATTGGTCGGATGGCTGGGGGATGCTGGGCGCTCTCACGCAGGGAGAATAATAAGAAATGCACAACGATCATTTCAGTCGCCATGCCCAGCAGGTGCTCACTGTGGCGCATGGCCGCGACCCGTCCAGCGACCCCTCCATCGCCCGCTCCTGGCTGCGTTGCCTGGAGGACTATCACCTCGACCCTGCGCAAACCATTGCCCCTACCGTGCTTGAACACGGCCGCCTGCTGGAAAGCCGCGAGCGTCTGCAACAGGTGCTGCACATCGCCGGCAGCGAGATGAACAGCCTGCATCAGCAGCTCTCGGGCGCGGGGCACGCCGTGCTGCTCACGGATGCGCGGGGTGTGATCCTCAACTGTGTCACTGCGCCGTCCGAGCGTAAGATTTTCGAGCGCGCCGGGCTGTGGCTGGGGGCGGATTGGAGCGAAGCCTGCGAAGGCACCAATGGCATCGGCACCTGCCTGGTGGAGCGCCAATCCCTGACCATCCATCGCGATGAGCACTTTCGTGGCCGGCATACCGGGCTGACGTGTTCGGCGAGCCCGGTGTTCGATCCCCACGGTGACCTGCTGGCCGTGCTGGATGTGTCTTCGGCGCGCGAAGCCGTGTCGCGCCAGAGCCAGTTTCACACCATGGCGTTGGTGAACCTGTCGGCGAAGATGATCGAGAGTTGTTACTTCCTGCGTCACTTTGAACACCACTGGTTGCTGCGTTTTCATCTGCAGGCGGAGTCGGTGGGCCTGTTCAGCGAAGGGCTGCTGGCGTTTGATGGCAACGGGCGCATTTGTGCCGTCAACCAGAGCGCGCTGAACCTGCTGGGGCAGTTGCGTGGCGGCTTGTTGGGGCAGCCGGTGGAGGCGTTTTTCGAATGCTCCCTGGACCAGTTGCTCGGACGCGCCAGTGCCAATGCCACGGCCAGTTGGCCGCTGCGTACCCGTGATGGCCGGCCGCTGTTCGCGGCGCTGCGGGGCCAGGCGCGCAGCGTTCCCGCACCGGTCGCCAGGCCTGCCGTGGTGGAGCGGCCGCGCCTGCCCGGCATCTGCCTGGGCGATCCGGCGCTGCAACGGGACTTCAGCAAGGCGCTGCGGGTATTCGAGCGCGATGTGCCGTTGATGATCAATGGCGAAACCGGCTCCGGTAAAGAGGCCTTCGCCAAGGCGGTGCACCAGGCCAGCCAGCGTGCCGACAAGGCATTCGTGGCGCTCAACTGCGCCGCCATCCCGGAAAGCCTGATCGAAAGCGAACTGTTCGGCTATCGCGGCGGCAGCTTTACCGGCGCGCGCAAAGAGGGCATGCAAGGCAAGTTGCAGCAGGCCGATGGCGGCACCCTGTTCCTCGATGAAATCGGCGATATGCCCCTGGCGCTGCAAACCCGTTTATTAAGGGTGCTGGAGGATCGGCTGGTGGTCCCGCTCGGCGGTGAGCCCCAGGCTGTGAACGTGCGAATTATCAGCGCAACCCACCGGAATTTGCTGGAGCGTGTGCAGGACGGCAGCTTCCGCGAGGACTTGTATTACCGGCTCAATGGCCTGGAAGTCGGGTTGCCCGCTTTGCGCGAGCGCAGTGATAAATCCCAGTTGCTGGACTTCCTGCTGGCGCAGGAGGCCAATGGCGAAGCGGTGGCGCTCGACCCGGCGGCGCGTATGGCGCTGTTGGCATTTGCCTGGCCGGGTAACGTGCGCCAGTTGCGCACGGTGCTGCGTACGCTGGTGGCGCTGTGTGATGAAGGGCGCGTAGCGCTTGAGGACTTGCCCGCGCAGATTCGCCAGGCCCGCCCGGTGGCCGCCGCGCAGGCCAGGCCCGCAGAGTCGCCGCTGGAAGACGCGGAGCGCCTGGCATTGCTCACCGCTTTGCAGCAACAGCGCTGGCACATGACGCACACGGCGGAGCAGTTGGGCGTCAGCCGCAACACGCTGTATAGAAAGCTGCGCAGGCACGGTATCGCACGCCACGCCCTCAGCTAAAGGGTGCGATTTTCGCCCCCCTGCGCTAACCTGCCTCGATGTTTTACGAGGTCGACTATGCACATTCATATTCTCGGTATTTGCGGCACGTTCATGGGCTCGATGGCGGTACTGGCCAAAGAGCTGGGCCATCACGTCACCGGCTCCGACGCCAACGTTTACCCGCCCATGAGCACGCAACTCGAGGCTCAGGGCATTGCGTTGACCCAAGGCTACGACCCCGCGCAATTCAACCCGGTGCCGGACCTGGTGGTGATCGGCAACGCCATGTCGCGTGGCAACCCGGCGGTCGAGTACGTACTCAATAAAGGTTTGCCTTATGTGTCTGGCCCGCAATGGCTGGCCGACCATGTGTTGCAAGGCCGGTGGGTGCTGGCGGTTGCCGGCACACACGGCAAGACCACCACCAGCAGCATGCTGGCCTGGGTGCTGGAACACGCGGGTATGAGCCCGGGTTTCCTGATCGGCGGTGTGCCGCAGAACTTTTCGGTATCCGCGCGCTTGGGCGATACGCCGTTCTTCGTGATCGAGGCAGACGAATACGACAGCGCCTTCTTCGACAAGCGCTCCAAGTTCGTTCACTACCGCCCGCGCACGGCGATCCTGAACAACCTGGAGTTCGATCACGCTGATATCTTCCCCGATCTGCCGGCCATCGAGCGGCAGTTCCACCATTTGGTGCGCACTATTCCAAGCGAAGGCCTGGTGATCCACCCGACCACCGAGCCCGCCTTGCAGCGTGTGATCGAGATGGGCTGCTGGACCCCGGTGCAGACCACCGGGGCGGGCGGGCAGTGGCAGGTCAAGCTGCTCAGCGAAGACGGTTCCAAGTTTGAAGTGCTGTTCGACGGCGAAGCCCAGGGCATTGTCGATTGGGACATGACCGGCCAGCACAACGTCGCCAATGCCTTGGTGACCCTGGCGGCTGCGCGGCATGTGGGCGTGGTGCCGTCCATGGGCATTGCCGCCTTGAGCGCATTCAAGAGCGTAAAGCGGCGTATGGAAAAAGTCGCCGACGTGAATGGGATTACCATCTACGACGACTTTGCCCACCACCCGACGGCCATTGCTACCACATTGGATGGCCTGCGCAAGCGTGTCGGTGATGCGCCGATCATTGCGATCATCGAACCGCGTTCCAACTCCATGAAACTTGGCGCGCACCGCGATGGTTTGCCCGAAAGCGTCAACGATGCCGACGAGGCGGTGTGGTATGCCCCCGCGAACCTCGGCTGGGACCTGCCGGGCATCGCTGCCCTGTGCACCGTGCCCTCCACCGTCTGCGATAGCATCGAGGGCATCATTGAGCACGTTCGGCAGCAGGCCAAACCCGGTACCCACGTGGTGGTCATGAGCAACGGCGGCTTCGGCGGCCTGCACGGCAAATTGGCCGAGGCGCTGAAATGAGCGGGCCGGAACGTGTCACCCTGGCAATGACCGGTGCATCGGGCGCACCCTATGGCCTGCGGCTGTTGGATTGCCTGGTGCGTGAAGAGCGCGAAGTGCATTTCCTCATCTCCAAGGCCGCGCAATTGGTCATGGCCACTGAGACCGACGTGGCGTTGCCGCCCAAAGTGCAGATGATGCAGGCCTTCCTCACTGAGTACACCGGTGCGGCGGCGGGGCAGATCAAGGTCTACGGCAAAGAGGACTGGATGTCGCCCGTGGCCTCCGGCTCGGGTGCCCCGGCGGCGATGGTGGTGGTGCCATGTTCCACGGGCACCTTGTCGGCGATTGCCACCGGTGCCTGCAACAACCTGATCGAGCGCGCGGCCGACGTGACCTTGAAGGAGCGCCGCCAGTTGATCCTGGTGCCGCGTGAAGCGCCGTATTCGAGTATTCACCTGGAGCACATGCTCAAATTGTCGAACATGGGCGTGACGATTCTGCCGGCCTCGCCCGGTTTCTATCACCAGCCGCAGACCATCGATGACCTGGTGGACTTTGTAGTGGCGCGTATTCTCAACCTGCTGAACATCCCCCAGGACATGCTGCCGCGTTGGGGTGAACACCATTTGAGCAGCGATGAATAAGGCCCTGCTGATCTTGCTGGCGTTGCAACTCACGGGCTGCGCCACTGCGCGCACCTTGGATGCCGCGCAGCCAAACGCCCCAGTGGTGTATGCCGGCACGCGGTTGGATTTGTATGCAATGAACGGTGGTTGCTGCGCCAAGGACCGGTTTGGTGCTGAGGCGCCGACTTATCCGGGTGTGGACCTGCCGGCGAGTGCGTTGCTCGATACCTTGTTGTTGCCGCTGTCGGTATTGACGGTGCTGGGCGTTGGATTCAACGCCACAGGCGGCCTATAGGGCACATCTTTGTAGTGAGCGGGCTTGCCCCGCGCTGGGCTGCGAAGCGGCCCCAATAAATACACCGCCGAACTTCAGGTAAACACCATTCGCCTGGTTTGGGGCCGCTTCGCAGCCCAGCGCGGGGCAAGCCCGCTCACTACAGGGAGATTTTCAGCCTTTGAACAGGCTTGACCGGTCATCGCAACATTACTTACCTAGCTTGCGCAACTCATCCGATTCCACCACCCGCACCCCATCCTGCTCTTCCAGCGCCAGGCGCCACATGGCTCGCGCCAGTTCGCACACTTCGATGCCGTGGTACTTGCCCGGAATCAACCGCGACAACGGCCCGGCCAATTGTTCGGCCAAGCGCGGCTCCAACCGCTCCCCCAGCAGCAACGACGGCCGTACGATAGTCAGTTGTGGCCAGTCCTGGGCCTTCAGCGCCTGTTCCATTTCCCCTTTGACCCGGTTATAGAACACCGAAGATTTCGGGTCGGCGCCGATCGCGCTGATCACGATCAGGTGCCGCGCGCCCATTTCCCGCGCACGCTTGGCGAACGCCACGACCATGTCCAGGTCGACGGCGCGGAAGGCGGCTTCGGAGCCTGCCTGTTTGATCGTGGTGCCGAGGCAGCAGAAGGCGATGTCCACCCGGCCACTCAGTTGCGGCAGAAACACGGCCGGGTCGCCCACCGGGTTTTCCAGGCGCGGGTGTTCGGCCAATGGTTTGCGGCTGGGTGCGAGCACGCGGGTGACGGTGGGTTCGTTGAGCAGGCGGTCAAGCAGGTGTTCGCCGGTAAGGCCGGAAGCTCCGGCGAGCAAGATATGCTGAGGCGTCAGGTACATGGTGTTTCCCCCTTGTTACACAGTTCAGCTTAGTTGCCTTTGGCTTCCTTGCTATTCATTGAGACGCTTTCGAGCGCCTTTCGTGCCTGCTGTTTGCGTAATAATTGCCAGTGGGCGATGACGCCCTTGGGGGCCCATATCTGCGGTTCGGAGGCTTCGAAGTTGTCCGCCTGTTCGCGTTCGGCCACCTGCAGTTGTGCCAGCTTGAAGGCTTGCTGCAAGTCGTCGGTCTGGTTGAAGGCTTGGGCGAAGAGGGCATCGCCAAAGTAGGTGAAGTCGGCTTCCTCGGAACACCCGAAGGACACCCGGTCGGCCCGCGAGGCGGTCATGATCAGGGTGCGTTCATCTTTCAGCGCCGGGATGAACCCGCCGGAGTAGCAGGCCGAAATCACCACGATTTTGTCGCGGTTCTTCAGCGGTGCCAGTACGGCGGCCAACTCATCGGCAGGCAAATCGGCCAGCTCCATGCGCGGTTGGTCCAGCACCAGTTCGTGTTCGTGGGTGCCGTGGCTGGTCATGTAGATAAATACCAGGTCTTCCGGGCCGGTGCGCTCGGCCAGGGTTTGCACGGCGCGACGCAGGCTTTCGCGCGTGGCCAGGGGGCGGTCGGCGATGTGGTCGCGGTGATTGACCAGGCGAATCTGCCCACGCGCGCCGAACCGGGTGGCGAGCAGGTTACTGACGTAGTCGGCCTCGCGCAGGAACACGCTTTGTTTACCGTCGCCGGCCACGGCCAGGGTATAGAGCTCTACGGCGGGGGTGGAGGCGGGCACGGCGGCAAGCGCCGCATCCAGCAGGTGGCCCTGGGCTAGTACGCCGATTTCCAGAGGGTCGGGCAACAGTTTTCCGTCGGCATCGCGCACGCGCATGCCATTGACCCAGGTGCCAGCGTGTACGGTGCCGTCAGTAAGGACAAGGGTGCCTTTGCCTTGATAGCTGTCGCTGTCGAAACCACCGATATAGAAACTGCCGTCGGACAGGTTCAGGCGGCCCTCACCGGTAAAGCGCCAATCGCTGAACTGGCCGACATAGTGGCTGCCGTCGACGCCGATCAATTCGCCTTTGCCGCTGAGCGCGCCCTCCTTGAACTGGCCGATCCACACGTCGCCGTCGGCGTTCTCATAGCGGCCCTTGCCGTTGAGCTGGTTCTGTTTGAACTGACCGACATAGATATCGCCGTCGGCACTGTTGAACGTACCGTTGCCTTCCAGCTGGCCATCGACGAAATGGCCGCTGAATTGGTTGCCGCTGTCGTCGTTGCGCTGGCCTTCGCCATTCGGTTTGCCGTGGGCGAACTGGCCTTGATACTGACTGCCGTCAGCCAGTTCCAGGCGACCGAGGCCCGAATACAGGTCGTCCTTGAATTCGCCACGATAGGTCATTTGCCCCTCTTTGAGGGTGCCTTCGCCGTTGCGCCGGCCATTCTTGAAGCCGCCCACATAGTGGCTGCCCGCGGTGGTCAGGCTGCCCTGGCCATCGAACAAACCCTGCTGGAACTGGCCTTTATAGACTTCGCCATTGCTGCCATGCCACTCGCCCTGGCCGTGCCATTGGCCTTTGTCGAACTGGCCGGCGTACCAACTGCCATTGGGGTAGTCCACGCGCCCCTGGCCTTGCAGCAAGCCATTGACCACATCGCCCCGGTAGCGTCCGCCGTCGGGCAGGCGCGCATCGGGCGGCAACAGCGATTCGCCATCTCCGCAAGCGGTGAGCAACAGGGCAAGGGCGAGGGGAGCGAGTGGGCGCATAGCGGGATCCGGATAATTGAGCGCCGAGTATGCCGCAGCTGCGAGTTACATACATAAATTTACATACACTGTGGTGAGGTTTTATCCCTCACCACAGGGAAGGCTTACACGAAGCAGAGCGACAACGACTCAGCAATGTAAGCCGGTTTTTCCTGCCCTTCGATTTCCAGGGTGGCGGTGGCCTTGAACAGCCATTGGCCAGGCTTTTTCTCGGTGACGTCGGTGAGGGTCACGTTCAGGCGCACCTTGGAGTTGACCTTCACCGGCTGGATAAAGCGCACGCTGTCCAGACCGTAGTTGACCGCCATCTTCAGGCCTTCAGGCATGATCAGGATGTCTTCCATCAACTTGGGCATCAGCGACAGCGACAGGAAACCGTGGGCGATGGTGCTGCCAAACGGAGTCTGCGCGGCCTTGACCGGGTCGACGTGGATGAACTGGTGGTCGCCCGTGGCCTCGGCGAACAAGTTGATACGCGCCTGGTCGATGGTGAGCCACTCGGAACGTCCCAGTTCCTTGCCGACATAGTCTTTGAGCTGCGCTACGGGTACATAGGGCATTGCGTCTCTCCTTGGTTCATCATGCGGTGCACAACGTCGGGTTTTTATGGGTTACAGAGAACCAATGTAGATCATCATGGCCAATCAGCCCGGTCAACCCACCATGCTTTTGGCGAATGCCGGTGCATAGGGCGGGCGTGCTTATAATGCGGGCGAGTCTTGAGGGGGAAGAACGGATGCTGTTACGTGGCCTGACCTGGCTGGTGCTGTTTCAACTGATCGGCACCGCAATCAACCATTTGCTGTTGCCGGTGCTGCCGGGGCCGATCATCGGGTTGCTGCTGATGTTGGGCTTTCTGGTCTGGCGAGGTGAAGTCGGCGAGCCATTGAGCCTGGCGGCCAGCAGCCTGTTGCGGTACCTGCCGTTACTGCTGGTGCCGCCGGCGGTGGGGGTCATGGTGTATGCCAAGGACATCGCCGCTGATTTCTGGGCCATCGTCGGCGCGCTGGTGCTGTCGCTGGTGATCGCCATGGGCTTTGTCGGCGTGCTGATGCAACAGATGGTCAAGCGCAAGGAGAAGGATCAATGACCTTCGACTGGCAGGGCGCGTGGACGGCGGTGATCCACCATCCGTTGTTTGGCATCGGCATCACCCTCGGCGCTTATCAAGTGGTACTCGCAGGTTTCGAGAAAACCCGCTGGATCTTCCTGCAGCCGGTGCTGGTGTCCATGCTGCTGGTGATCGGGGTGTTGCTGACCTGTGGCCTGAGCTACGCCGAGTACCGCAAGAGCACCGAAATCATGAGCATCCTGCTGGGCCCGGCGACGGTGGCCCTGGCCGTACCGCTTTATTTGAACCTGCGGCGCATCCGCCAATTGTTCTGGCCGATTTTTACTACGCTGGTGGTAGGCGGGGTGCTGGCTACCGGGCTCTGTGTCGTGCTGGGTAGGTGGTTTGGCGCCGAACACATGATGTTGATGACCATGGCGCCCAAGTCGGTGACCTCGCCGATTGCCATGCTGGTGGCCGAGCAGATCGGGGGCGTGGCGGCGCTGGCGGCGGTGTTTGTGCTGATCACCGGGGTGGTGGGTGCGATGATCGGCCCGGCGTATTTGTCACGGTTGGGCGTGCACAGCCCGGAAGCGCGCGGCATGGCGCTGGGCATGACCGCCCACGCTGTCGGCACCTCGGTGGCCTTGCAGGAAAGCGAAGAGTGCGGCGCCTTTGCAGCGCTGGCCATGAGTCTGATGGGCGTGGCCACGGCAGTGTTCCTGCCGCTGGCCGTGTCGGTGATCGTTTAAACCGGGTTTAAGGAAACCTTTATGAGTCTGGCGCTGTTCCCGCTCAATACCGTGCTGTTCCCTGGCTGCACCCTCGACCTGCAATTGTTCGAGGCGCGTTACCTGGACATGATCAGCCGCTGCATGAAAAAAGGCGAAAGCTTCGGCGTGGTGTGCATCCTCGACGGCAAGGAGGTAGGCATGGCCCCGGACGGCTACGCGCTGATCGGCTGTGAAGCGCTGATTCGCGACTTCAAGCAGCAGGACAACGGCCTGCTGGGCATTCGCGTGGAAGGCGGTCGCCGGTTCCGGGTACGTGACGCCGGCGTGCAGAAGGACCAATTGCTGGTGGCCGACGTGCAATGGCTCGAAGACCTGCCGGACCAGCCGCTGGAAGAAGAGGATGCCGACCTGCTGGCGCTGCTGCAGGCATTGGCCGAGCACCCGATGGTGGCCTCGCTGGACATGGACGCCCGCGCCGAAGGGCAGCAAGCCTTGGGCAACCAGCTGGCGTATCTGCTGCCCTTCACCGAGGCCGACAAGATCGACCTGCTGCAACTCGACGACCCGCAGCAGCGGCTGGACGCGATCCAGATGTTACTGGATGAGTTGCAGGGTGAGCTGTTCAACTGACTTCGGAAATATCCGGCGTTGTTATCAGACGTTCCTTCGTTGTCCCGTGCGCGGGGCCTGAAATAGTCTCCGATCACACACTCAGGGTCAGGGGATGAACATGATTCGGCTAGCGCACTCGGAGCAGGCGGTCTGGGACGGGTTTCTCATCAGCGTGACCGCGCAACTGATCCAGCAAGAGGCAAACCGCGGCCCGGAGTACATCGCCGAGCGCGCGGCGGAAATCGCCGATGAGATGTTGCTGGAGCGGCGTGAACGCTGCGTTGAGCGCCGAGCCGCCTCCGTCGATTGGATCGGCCCGGCCAAGGGTCAGTAGGCATACCGGAGCAGGGCGTGAGGGGTGCCGGTGAGCGCGATGAAGCTCAGCACCGCGATCAGCGCCGGTAACAGCAGCCACCAGGTCTTTTGCGACATGGCCGGCAGCGGGCTTCGATACTCGCTGGCGCCCAGGCTGAATGCACACACCGTCATCGCCAGCAGCGTGCCGGCCAGGATGTCGGTGGGCCAATGGGCGCCGAGGTAGACCCGCGACAGCGCAATGAACGCCGCGGGAATGCAGCCCAGCAGCATCCAGGTCAGGCGCAGCCGGATGGGTTGTCCACGACCGGCCAATACCGCCAACGCCAGGAAAAACGCGAACGCGCCGGACGCATGGCCGCTGGGCATGCTGAAACTGGTCAGTGGGTCTGTAAGGATTTCCGGGCGGCCACGGGCGAAAAACAGCTTGGTTCCCGTATTGATGACAGCAGACCCGGCCAACGTGGCGCCGACGAACACAGCATGACGCCATTGCCGCGCCAGTAACAGCAGGCCGGTGAACACGGCGCTGGCGAAAAACATTTTCTTGAACTCACCCAGTTGGGTGATCCGCACCATGACTTCGTCGAGCCACGGGCTACGATGCTCCTGAACGAGGGCGCTCAGGCCCTGGTCAAAATTGTCCAGCGAGTGATAGCCGATAAACACGGCGATCAACAACGTCAGGCTGGCGCAGCCGACCCACAAGGTGGCGCGACGATGGCCGCGCAAGCTGCTGTTCAGGCTGAGCCCAATCAACACAGCAAGGCACGCAGCCACCACCGCCGCCTCGGGCCAGAAACCTTCGGGCAACGGCAGGCGGAAGGCGGCACCAGTCGCCCAGCCCGGCAGCAGATAGGCCACCGACCAGCCCGCGGCGGCCACAATGCTCACCACCGCGAAGCGCGGAAACGGCATGTCGCACATCCCGGCCACCATCGGCAGCATGGGGCGCAGCGGACCGATGAAGCGTCCGACCAGCAGGCTGGCGATGCCGTATTTGTGGAAGTAGGTTTCAGCGCCGTTCATCCATTCGGGGTGATGGCGAAGGCCGGGCAGGCGCCGGATGTTCTGATGGAAATGTCGACCCAGGTAATAGGAAACCCCGTCCCCGAGTAGCCCCCCCAGGAAGCCCACCAGCAGGGTTTCGCTCAATGACAGCGCGCCGCTGCCGGCCAGCGCCGCAATCGCAAACAATAAAACCGTGCCCGGCACGATCAGCCCGGCAATGGCCAGGCACTCCACACAGGCGACGATAAACACCGCGACCGCCAGCCATTCGGGGTTCAGGGTCAGCCAGCCGGTAATGCTATCGAGCCATTGGCCCATACAACGTCACTCCCTCTACATAACTTGATCTGCTGTGTTGCAGCCGTCTGGATCCATTCAAATCAAAACGTAGTCGCGGCCTTCGACCTGGCCACGGCGCAGCGGGTTCCGTGTGCAATATGGCGCATAGCCTGCATCGACGAAGCGGTACATCAGGTGTTCATCGCGGCCGCTGGGGATGCCCAGGCGGGTGGTTTGTATGATCTGCGTCGGGTTCTGGCCCACGTCTTCAACGCAGAGCAACGCCTGATCGAAGCGCTTGGCGTCCCACATCGGTACCTTCAACCCCAGGGCTTTGCACAGCAGTGTCTGGCCGGCGCACAGCTTTTGCGCGGCGCGCGGGCTGCCATCGGCGTTCGGGTTGTTCAGCTGCATCTGCGCCAGGCTGGCCGGGCCGGACACGTCGTCGACCCATGGATACGCTGATTTGATCAGCACGGCATTACCCGGCCCATGGGCGCTGAAGTTCAGGGAGTCGCCGCCACGGGCGTAGTACATGTAGATATGGCCACCATCCAGAAACAAAGCCTTACGTTTTTCTGTGTAGCCCAATGAAGCGTGACTGCCTTTTTCGGCCACGTAATACGCTTCGGTTTCAATAATTCGCGCCGAAAGCCAGATTTCGCCGACACGGTGGCGTATGACTTTTCCGAGCAATGCTTGCGCGAGGATTTGCGCGTCCCGGTCGAAGAAGCGGTCGGGCAGGGCGCTGGCGGGGCGTTGGGGCGATGAGCTGGGCATGGCGGTCAGGGGTAAATACGGCTAAATGTGACCGAATCATAACAACTCCCACCTTAATTACCGCTGAACCCCAGGTTTTTACAGTTCATTTCGACCATCCGCCCCTCACCGCTGTCAGTCGGGCGGCGTCACAGCTATAATCTGCCGCTTTCCTCTTTGCCAAGACTCCCTGACCATGACTGAGTCCGTTCTTGACTACATGACCCGCCTGGGTCGCGCTGCCCGTCAGGCCTCGCGGTTGATCGCCCGTGCGAGCACCGCGCAGAAGAACCGTGCCTTGCTGGCCGCCGCCGACGCTCTGGATGCTTCGCGCTCCGAGCTCACCGCCGCCAATGAACAGGACCTGGCCAACGGCCGCGCCAATGGCCTGGAGCCGGCCTTGCTGGACCGCCTGGCGCTGACCCCGGCACGCATCGACGACATGATCGAAGGCCTGCGTCAGGTGGCCAAGCTGCCTGACCCCATCGGTGAAATCCGCGACATGCGTTACCTGCCGTCCGGCATCCAGGTCGGCAAGATGCGCGTGCCCCTGGGCGTGATCGGCATCATTTACGAGTCGCGTCCGAACGTGACCATCGATGCCGCGAGCCTGTGCCTCAAGTCCGGTAACGCCACCATCCTGCGTGGCGGTTCCGAGGCGATCAATTCCAACCGTGCCATCGCTGCCTGCATTCAACAGGGCCTGGCCGTGGCCGAGTTGCCCGCCGAAGTGGTGCAAGTGGTTGAGACCACCGACCGCGCCGCCGTGGGTGCGCTGATCACCATGCCGGAATTCGTCGACGTGATTGTGCCGCGCGGTGGCAAGAGCCTGATCGAACGCGTCAGCCGTGATGCCAAGGTGCCGGTCATCAAGCACCTGGACGGTGTATGCCACGTGTTCATCGACATCGCCGCCGATATCGACAAGGCGATCCGCATCGCCGACAACGCCAAGACCCACCGCTACGCCCCGTGCAACACCATGGAAACCCTGCTGGTGCACGTCGGCATTGCCGATCGCGTGCTGCCGCCGCTGGCTGCCATCTACCGCGACAAGGGCGTGGAACTGCGGGGGTGCGAGCGCACCCGTGCGCTGCTGGGGGCGGACGTGATCGAGGCGACCGAGCTGGACTGGTACACCGAATACACGGCACCGATCCTGTCGATCAAGATTGTCGACGACCTGGACGAGGCCATCGAACACATCAACACCTATGGCTCCAAGCACACTGACGCCATCGTTTCCGAGCATTTCAGCGATGCGCGGCGCTTCCTCAACGAAGTGGACTCCGCTTCGGTGATGATCAACGCCTCCACGCGTTTTGCCGACGGCTTCGAGTATGGCCTGGGCGCGGAGATCGGTATTTCCACCGACAAGCTCCACGCACGCGGCCCGGTTGGCCTGGAAGGCCTGACCAGCGAGAAGTACGTGGTGTTCGGCGACGGTCATGTGCGCACTTGATGGCTAAACGCATCGGGCTGCTCGGCGGTACCTTCGACCCCGTGCACATCGGCCATTTGCGCAGTGCCCTGGAAGTCGCGGATGCCCTCGCGCTGGATGAGTTGCGCGTGATGCCCAACGCCCGGCCGCCCCATCGCGATACACCGCAGGTGTCGCCGCAGCAGCGCCTGGAAATGGTGCGGTTGGCGGTGCAGGGCATCGCGCCGCTGGTGGTGGACGACCGCGAGCTCAAGCGCGATAAACCGTCCTACACTGTTGACACCCTGGAGCTGATGCGGGCCGAGTTGGCCGCGGATGACCAGTTGTTTCTGCTTTTGGGCTGGGACGCATTTTGCGGCCTGCCCTCTTGGCATCGCTGGGAGGAACTCCTCCAGCATTGCCACATCCTGGTTTTGCAACGCCCGGATGCCGACAGCGAACCGCCGGATGCCTTGCGCAACCTGCTGGCCGCGCGGTCGGTAAGTGACCCCTTGGCCCTGACCGGGCCGAACGGGAATATTGCATTCGTCTGGCAGACCCCGCTTGCGGTGTCCGCCACCCAGATCCGTCAACTGCTGGCCAGCGGGAAGTCGGTACGTTTCCTGGTGCCTGACGCGGTCCTGGCCTACATCGATGCGCACGGGCTTTACCGTGCGTCGAACTGAAAAGGCGCGCTTGAACGTACGTACAGTCGTACAGCGAGCGCCCGAACATACGAGCAAAACGAGTTTTATATGACGAACAAAGACGTAAGCAAAGTTAAGCGCAAAGGCACCTTCAAAAGCGCCCCGCTGCCGGTTGAAGCCCATGTTGGCCCTGAGCTGGCTGGCGAAGAGCTGGTAAAAGTCGCCGTGGCGGCCCTGGAAGACGTGAAAGCCCAGGACATCCAGGTGCTGGACGTGCGCGACAAGCAGAGCATCACCGACTACATGATCATCGCCACCGGTACCTCGAACCGCCAGATCGGCGCGATGCTCGACAAGGTCCGCGAAGCCGTCAAAGCCCAAGGCGTGAAGCCGCTGGGTGAAGAAGGCAAGGGCGACAGCGACTGGGTGCTGCTGGACATGGACGACGTGATCGTTCACATGATGACTTCCAACGCTCGCCAGTTCTATGACCTGGAGCGTCTATGGAAAGGCGCCGAGCAGAGCCGTGCCGCCGATGGCAAGCACCACAGCCCGGAAGTGGGCCACGCGCACTTCGACAAGCTCAACAAAGACCAGGAATAAGGAACGGCTGTGCGCCTGCGTCTGATCGCTGTCGGTTCACGCATGCCCAAGTGGGTGGAAGAAGGCTGGCACGAGTATGCCAAGCGTCTGCCCGCTGAGCTTTCGCTTGAACTGGTGGAAATACCGCTCAATACCCGGGGCAAGAATGCCGACGTGGCGCGCTTTATCCGTCAGGAAGGCGAAGCCATGCTGGCCAAGGTCGGCCCTAACGAGCGCATCGTCACCCTTGAAGTGCACGGCAAGCCCTGGAGCACCGAGCAACTGGCGGTGGAGCTGGATCGCTGGCGCCTGGATTCGCGTACGGTCAACTTCATGGTCGGCGGCCCCGAAGGGCTGGCGCCGGAAGTCTGTGCGCGGGCGGACCAGCGTTGGTCGCTGTCGGCGCTGACGCTGCCGCACCCGTTGGTAAGGATCCTGATCGGTGAACAGCTGTATCGCGCCTGGACAGTTCTGTCCGGGCACCCTTACCACAAATAATCTGCGCCCCTCCCGATGACCCAACCGATCCGCATCAAGGACCACGAGAAAGACGCACGTCTGGTACGCGCTCGGGTCGTGTTCGGTGCTTTTTTGGTGGTGGGGTTGATCGGGGTGTTGATTGCGCGCCTGTATTTCCTGCAGGTGATCCAGTACGACTATCACTCCACGCTGTCCGAAAACAACCGGGTGCATGTGCAGCCGATTCCGCCCACCCGTGGGCTGATTTTCGACCGTAATGGCGTGGTGGTCGCGGATAACCGGCCCAGCTTCAGCCTGAGCATGACCCGCGAGCGCTCCGGCGACTGGGCGCAGGTCCTCGACGTGATCGTCGAGGTGCTGCAACTGACGCCGGAAGACCGGTTGATCTTCGAGAAACGCATGAAACAGGGGCGCCGACCTTTCGAGCCGGTGCCCATCCTGTTTGAGCTGACCGAAGAGCAGATCGCGCGGATCGCGGTAAACCAGTTCCGTCTGCCGGGCGTGGAAGTGGTGGCGCAGTTGGTGCGGCATTACCCGCAAGGGCCGCACTTTGCCCACTCCGTCGGCTACATGGGGCGGATCAACGAGAAAGAGCTGAAGACCCTCGACCCGGTCAATTACAGCGGCACCCACCACATCGGCAAAACCGGCATCGAGCGTTTCTACGAGCCCGAGCTGCACGGCCAGGTGGGTTACGAGGAAGTCGAGACCAACGCCCGCGGCCGCGTGCTGCGGGTGCTCAAGCGTACCGACCCGGTACCGGGCAAGGACATCGTGTTGAGCCTGGACATCAAGCTGCAGGAAGCGGCCGAGATGGCGTTGGGCGGGCGACGGGGTGCGGTGGTCGCGCTGGACCCGAAGACCGGCGAAGTACTGGCGATGGTCAGCCAGCCAAGCTTTGACCCCAACCTGTTTGTCACGGGTATCAGCTTCAAGGCTTACGCCGAGTTGCGCGATTCCATCGACCGCCCGTTGTTCAACCGCGTGCTGCGCGGCCTGTATCCGCCGGGGTCGACGATCAAACCGGCCGTGGCAATTGCGGGGTTGGACGCAGGGGTGGTCACGGCCTCCAGCCGCGTGTTCGACCCGGGCTACTACATGCTGCCCAACTACGATCACAAATACCGTAACTGGAACCGCACCGGTGACGGCTATGTCGATTTGGACACCGCGATCATGCGCTCCAACGACACCTATTTTTACGACCTGGCCCATAAGCTGGGTATCGACCGTTTGTCCGCCTACATGGGTAAGTTCGGCCTCGGCCAGAAAGTCTCCCTGGACATGTTCGAAGAATCCCCAGGCCTGATGCCGTCGCGGGAGTGGAAGCGCGCGACCCGTCGCCAGGCCTGGTTCCCAGGCGAAACGCTGATCCTCGGCATCGGCCAGGGCTATATGCAGGCAACACCGTTGCAGCTGGCCCAGGCCACCGCGCTGGTGGCCAACAAAGGCATCTGGAACCGCCCGCACCTGGCCAGGACCATCGAAGGCGAAAAGCCTTTGGATGAAAACCCGATCCCGGACATCGTGCTGCGCGACCCGTCCGACTGGACCAAGGTCAACCACGGCATGCAGCAAGTCATGCACGGCGCCCGTGGTACCGCGCGCAAGGCGGCGATCGGCGCGCAATACCGTATCGCCGGCAAGAGCGGTACCGCCCAGGTGGTGGCAATCAAGCAGGGCGAAAAATACGACCGCTCCAAGGTCCAGGAGCGTCACCGCGACCATGCCCTGTTCGTCGGTTTTGCGCCGGCGGACGACCCGAAAATCGTGGTGGCGGTGATGGTCGAGAACGGCGAGTCCGGTTCCGGCGTCGCCGCGCCCGTGGTGCGCCAAGTGATGGACGCCTGGCTGTTGGCCGACGACGGCAGGCTCAAGCCCGAATATGGCGGCCCCCCTTCAAGCACCGAGGTTACGGCCAGTGAAGAGTAATTTTGACCGCATCCTCTCCAGTGAGGACGTGATGCGTCGCCGCGCGACGTTGCTGCAGCGCATGCACATTGACGGCCCGTTGCTGATCCTGCTGCTGACCCTGGCGGCCGGCAGCCTGTTCGTGTTGTATTCGGCCAGTGGCAAGAACTGGGACCTGCTGATCAAGCAAGCGTCGTCGTTCGGCCTGGGGCTGCTGTCGATGGTGGTGATCGCCCAGCTGGAGCCGCGCTTCATGGCGCGCTGGGTGCCGCTCGGTTATGTAGCGGGCGTGTTACTGCTGGTGGTCGTGGACGTGATGGGCCACAACGCCATGGGCGCGACCCGCTGGATCAACATTCCGGGGGTGATTCGCTTCCAGCCGTCGGAATTCATGAAGATTCTGATGCCGGCGACCATCGCCTGGTACTTGTCTAAACGCACCTTGCCACCGCAGCTCAAGCACGTGGGGATCAGCCTGATCCTGATCGGCGTGCCGTTTATCCTCATCGTGCGCCAGCCGGACCTCGGTACCTCGCTGCTGATCCTGGCCGGCGGTGCGTTCGTGCTGTTCATGGGCGGCCTGCGCTGGCGCTGGATCCTCAGCGTGCTGGCCGCCGCCGTGCCCGTGGCCGTGGCCATGTGGTTCTTCTTTATGCACGACTACCAGAAGCAGCGGATCCTGACCTTCCTCGACCCCGAAAGCGACCCGCTGGGCACCGGCTGGAACATCATCCAGTCGAAGGCGGCCATCGGTTCCGGCGGCGTATTTGGTAAAGGTTGGTTACTGGGCACCCAGTCGCACCTGGACTTTTTGCCCGAGAGCCACACCGACTTCATTATCGCGGTATTGGGCGAAGAGTTCGGCCTGGTAGGCATTTGCGCGCTGTTGCTGATCTATTTACTGCTGATCGGTCGCGGCCTGGTGATCACTGCGCAGGCGCAGACGCTGTTCGGCAAATTGCTGGCCGGCGCGCTGACCATGACGTTTTTTGTTTACGTTTTCGTCAACATCGGTATGGTCAGTGGCCTGCTGCCGGTGGTGGGGGTGCCGTTGCCGTTCATTAGCTACGGCGGAACTTCGCTGGTGACATTGCTGTCAGCGTTTGGGGTTTTGATGTCGATTCATACGCATCGCAAATGGATCGCACAGGTTTGAATAAGGTGAAGATGTCAATGCAAGTAATGCGCGGCTGGGCGACTCGGCATGCGTCCTGGATGGGCCTGATTGGGCTGCTGGGCGCAACGCAAGAGGCGCAGGCCGGTGACTACGATGGTTCACCCCAGGTCGCCGAGTTCGTCGGTGAAATGACCCGCGACTATGGTTTTGCCGGTGAACAGCTGATGGGCGTGTTCCGCGAAGCCCAGAAAAAGCAGGCGATCCTTGATGCCATTTCCCGCCCTGCCGAACGTGTGAAGCAGTGGAAGGAATACCGTCCGATGTTCCTGACCGACGCCCGCGTGGCGCGTGGCGTTGACTTCTGGCGCCAGCACGAAGCGGTATTGGCGCGCGCCGAACAGGAATACGGTGTGCCGGCCCAGGTGATCGTTGCGATCATCGGCATTGAAACCTTTTATGGGCGCAATACCGGCAGTTACCGGGTGATCGACGCTTTGTCGACCCTGGGCTTCGATTACCCGCCCCGCGCCGACTTCTTCCGCAAGGAGCTGCGCGAATTCCTGCTGCTGGCCCGCGAAGAACAGGTCGACCCACTGACCCTCAAAGGGTCCTACGCCGGTGCGATGGGCTTGCCGCAGTTCATGCCGAGCAGCTTTCGCGCCTATGCCGTGGACTTTGACGGTGACGGGCACATCAATATCTGGAGCAATCCCGACGACGCCATCGGCAGCGTGGCCAGCTACTTCAAGCGCCACGGCTGGGTCGGCGGCGAACCGGTGGTGATTCGCGCCGATGTCTCCGGCGATCGCGCCGATGAAGGGCTTACCCAGGGCATCGAGCCGGCCAAGACGGTCGGGGAGTTGCGGGCGTTGGGCTGGTCGAGTCAGAATGCGCTGCCTGATGATATGCCAGTGACCGCGTTCCGCCTCGACGGCGAAAACGGCCCGGAATACTGGATGGGCCTGAAGAATTTTTACGCAATCACGCGTTATAACCGCAGTGTGATGTACGCCATGGCCGTGCATCAGCTGTCAGACATGCTGGTCCAAGCACGGGGCAACAAGTAATGCGGGCATCGCCGTTCAAACAACCGCTCAAGCTGGTGGCGTTCGCCGCGTTGTCCTTGCTGGTCGTCAGTTGTTCCACCACCAACAGCCGCGCGCCGGCGCAAAAGTCCGGCGGCGCAGTCGTCCGTGCCCAGCCGGGCCTGGACATCAACCGCGCACACAAAGACGGCGCGCCGTGGTGGGACGTCGACGTGTCGAAGATCCCGGATGCCACGCCAACCCTGCACACCGGCCCGTACAAGGCCAACCCCTATACCGTGCTGGGTAAGAGCTACTTCCCGTTGCAGGACTCCAAGACTTACGTCCAGTCGGGTACGGCATCCTGGTACGGCACCAAGTTTCATGGCCAGAACACCGCCAACGGCGAAGTGTATGACCTGTACGGCATGAGCGCGGCCCACAAGACCTTGCCGCTGCCCAGCTATGTACGGGTGACCAACCTGGACAACAACCGCACGGTGATCCTGCGCGTCAACGACCGTGGGCCGTTCTATTCGGACCGCATCATCGACTTGTCCTACGCCGCCGCGAAGAAACTCGGTTACGCCGAAACCGGTACCGCGCGCGTCAAGGTCGAAGGTATCGACCCCGCGCAGTATTGGGCCCAGCGCGGCAAACCGGCGCCGTTGATGCTTAACGAACCGCAAACCCAGCAGCCGCAAGTGACCGCCTCAACCGGCAAGATCGAGCAGTGGACGCCGCCACCGGCACAGCATGCGCCTGACACGGTGGTCGTACCCCATGCCGCGCCGGGCGCTTCGATGGCTGGCGGGCAATACCTGCAGGTCGGCGCTTTCGCCAACCCGGATGCGGCAGAACTGTTAAGGTCCAAGCTCAGCGGTATGGTCAACGCACCGGTCTTCATCAGCTCCATCGTGCGTAATCAACAGACGTTGCACCGTGTGCGGATGGGCCCGATAGGCTCGCCGAGCGAAGTCGCCCAAGTACAGAACAGCGTGCGCATGGCCAACCTGGGGCAACCCAGCGTGGTCACTGCCGAATAATAAAAGATTGATGGTTCAAGCCCGTGCGCGGGCCTGGGCCCAGGTTGTTGGCTCGTTGAACAATAAAAACCCGGGGGCAAGGGGTGAGCGGGCAACCGAACACGTGACAGTCTGGAAGCGGGCTGTCTGAATAAGTTTTGCCCGCGAGGGCAAGTTTCCATAAGCAATTTCGAGAGACGGATGAACATCACCACCTTAGCCAAACGCACGTGCCTGCTTATCTCGCTGATCATCACCCCGGCCGCCTGGGCGGTTGAAATGGTGCCGGCTTCACCGCAACTGGCTGCCAAGTCCTGGGTCCTCATGGACGCTGCCAGTGGCAACGTGCTGGTCGAGAGCAACGGTGACCAGCGCCTGCCGCCGGCCAGCCTGACCAAACTGATGACGGCCTACATCGCGACCCTGGAAATCCGTCGCGGCCAGATCGGCGAGAACGACCCGGTCACCGTCAGCGAAAACGCCTGGCGTACCGGCGGTTCGCGGATGTTCATCAAGGTGGGTTCGCAGGTCACTGTGAGCGACCTGCTGCACGGCATCATCATCCAGTCCGGTAACGACGCCAGCGTCGCCCTGGCCGAGCACATCGCCGGCAGCGAAGACGCGTTCGCCGACATGATGAACAAAACCGTGGCCGACCTGGGCATGACCAACAGCCACTTCATGAACCCGACCGGTCTGCCGAACCCGGAGCACTACTCGTCGGCTCACGACATGGCGATCCTGGCGCGCGCGATCATCCGCGTCGATCCGGTGCACTACGCGATCTACTCCCAGAAGGAATTCTTCTGGAACAACATCAAGCAGCCTAACCGCAACCTGTTGCTATGGCGCGACAAGACCGTCGATGGCCTGAAAACCGGCCACACCGACGAAGCCGGCTACTGCATGGTGTCGTCCGCTGTACGTGACGGCCAACGTCTGATCGCCGTGGTCTTCGGTACTAACAGCGAGCAGGCCCGTGCGGCCGAGACGCAAAAACTGCTGACTTACGGTTTCCGTTTCTTCGAAACCCAGACCTTCTATCAGAAGGGTGCTGAGCTGGCGACCGCGCCAGTGTGGAAAGGCGCTACCTCCCAAGTCAAAGCTGGCCTGGCTGAAGACCTGACCCTGACCATGCCTAAAGGCCAGCTGAAAAAGCTCGCAGCCAGCATGACCATGAACCCGCAGTTGGTTGCCCCAATCGCCAAGGGTGATGTGATCGGCAAGGTTGAAGTGAAGCTGGACGACAAAGTGGTTCACAGTGCCGACCTGATCGCACTGGACGCCGTCGACGAAGGTGGTATCTTCCGCCGCGTCTGGGATAGCATCCGTCTATTCTTCTACAGCTTGTTCAACTGATAGTGTGCACCTGCAAAGCCCCGTGTTGATCCGACACGGGGCTTTGCCCGTCGCCACGGCTTACGCTTACGAGGCCGTTACGCCATGACCGATAAAGAAGTAAAGGCGCCAAAGATCGAATTCCCGGTGGTGGACTATCCCATCAAGGTGATCAGCGATACCGGTGTCGGCCGTAAAGACCTGATCCTCGAGATCGTGCGTAAACACGCGACGATCAACGATCAGCGCGTGGATGAGCGCTCCAGCTCTACCGGCAAATACACCACGATTCAGTTGCACATCGTTGCGACTGATCAAGACCAGCTCTACAACATCAACAGCGAACTGCGGGCCACCGGCTTCGTGCACATGGTGTTGTGATGTCTCACGTCCTGGGCTTTCGCGAGCTCGGCCGGATGGACTATGAGCCCGTCTGGCACGCCATGCAGCGGTTCACGAATGAACGCGGCACGTCGGCGGAAGATGAAATCTGGCTGGTGGAACACCCGCCGGTCTTCACCCAGGGCCAGGCCGGCAAGGCCGAGCATCTGTTGCTGCCGGGTGATATTCCGGTGGTGCAGGTCGACCGAGGGGGTCAAGTGACTTACCATGGGCCCGGTCAACTGGTGGCTTACCTGCTGCTGGACGTGCGCAAGCTTGGGTTTGGCGTGCGTGACCTGGTGAGCCGCATGGAGGCTTGCCTCATCGAGTTGTTGGCCAGTTACGGCGTGACCGCCGCGGCCAAGCCCGATGCGCCCGGTGTGTACGTGGACGGCGCGAAAATCGCTTCCCTGGGGCTGCGCATTCGCCACGGTTGTTCCTTTCATGGCCTGGCGCTGAATGTGGACATGGACCTGGCACCGTTCCGGCGGATCAACCCGTGTGGCTATGCCGGGTTGGCGATGACGCAACTGAGTGACCACGCCACACCGATTAAATTTGCCGAGGTTAGTGCCCGGCTGCGTGCGCAGCTCGTCAAACACCTCGACTATGCTGAGCAGACGACCCTTACGGGCGGAATCGACTGATTATGACTACTGATGCAGTGCAAACCATGATCCCGACGCTGGACATCACCGAGCGTCCGGCCCCGGCCCCGCGTGCCAAGGTGGAAGCCGGCGTCAAGCTGCGTGGCGCCGAGAAGGTTGCACGCATCCCGGTGAAGATCATTCCGACCACCGAACTGCCGAAGAAGCCTGACTGGATCCGCGTGCGCATCCCGGTTTCGCCGGAAGTCGACCGTATCAAGGCGCTGCTGCGCAAACACAAGCTGCACAGCGTGTGCGAAGAAGCCTCCTGCCCGAACCTGGGCGAATGCTTCTCCGGCGGCACCGCCACCTTCATGATCATGGGTGACATCTGCACCCGTCGTTGCCCGTTCTGCGACGTCGGCCACGGCCGTCCGAAGCCACTGGACGTCAACGAGCCGGAAAGCCTGGCTATCGCCATCGCCGACCTGAAACTCAAGTACGTGGTGATCACCTCCGTCGACCGCGACGACCTGCGTGACGGCGGTGCCCAGCACTTTGCCGACTGCATCCGCGAAATCCGCAAGCTGTCGCCGAACGTGATGCTTGAAACCCTGGTGCCGGACTACCGTGGCCGTATGGACGTAGCGCTGGAAATCACCGCCGCCGAGCCGCCGGATGTGTTCAACCACAACCTGGAAACCGTGCCACGCCTGTACAAGGCAGCGCGCCCGGGTTCGGACTACCAGTGGTCGCTGACCCTGCTGCAGAAATTCAAGCAGATGATGCCGCACATTCCGACCAAATCCGGCCTGATGCTGGGCCTTGGCGAGACCGACGAAGAAGTGATCGAAGTCATGAAGCGCATGCGCGAACACGACATTGACATGCTGACCCTGGGCCAGTACCTGCAACCGTCGCGCAGTCACTTGCCGGTGCAGCGTTTCGTGCACCCGGACACCTTCGCCTGGTTCGCCGAGGAAGGTTACAAGATGGGCTTCAAGAACGTCGCGTCGGGCCCGCTGGTACGTTCCTCGTACCATGCGGACGAGCAGGCCAAGCTGGTCAAGGCGAGCCTGGTTTCGTAAGCCGCACCGCTGCCTCAATGTGAGAGGGGGCTTGCTGTGGTGAGCGGGCTCGCTGTGGTGAGAGGGCTTGCTGTGGTGAGCGGGCTTGCCCCGCGCTGGGCTGCGAAGCAGCCCCATCTAATCTTAAGTAAACTCGCCCCCCTCCCACATTTTGTTTGGCGTTATTTCAGGAAGAACTGCGGATGACTGCTGCCGTACCTGCATTGCGTGCCGAAGGCACCATCGCCTTGATCGCCCCCGCTGGCCCCGCCACGCTGGACGTTGAAAAGGCCGGCCAATGGATGCGTACCCGTGGCTACGACCTGCGAATCTTCCCCGGCGTCTATGAACGCGACGGCTACCTTGCTGGCAGCGATGCCGTGCGCCTGCGTGACCTGCATGCCGCCTTCGCCGACCCTGAAATCGATGCCATCTTCTGTCTGCGCGGCGGCTACGGCACCCCGCGTCTGCTCGATAGCTTGGACTTTGACCTGCTGCGCGCCAACCCCAAGCCATTCGTAGGTTATAGCGACATCACCGCGCTGCACCTGGCAATCAGCCGTTACGCGGGCTTCGTGACCTTCCACGGCCCGATGCTCAATGCCGATCTGTTGGGCGACAAGCAACCCCCCACGGAGTCGTCACTGTTCAGCCTGTTGCGCGGTCAGTTGGGCGCCGGCAGCGAGTTGGTGCACCCGGTGGCCTACCCGTTGACCACGATCGAGCCTGGCATCGCCTGCGGGCGCTTGCTGGGTGGCAACCTGTCGATGATCGCGGCGGTCATGGGCACGCCTTACGAAATCGACGCAGGAGGCATCATCCTGTTTATTGAAGACGTCAACGAGCCGATCTACCGCATCGACCGGCTGCTGACGCATCTGCGTCTGGCGGGCAAGCTGGCACACGTTGCGGGTGTGCTGGTGGGGGATGTGGCGGGTGTGGACAAGGCTGCGCTGGAGCGGCTGCTCAAGCAGACCTTTGCGCCGTTATGCATTCCGGTATTGTCAGGCTGGCGCAGTGGGCATTGTGATCCGAACCTGACGTTGCCGATGGGCGCGTTGGTGAGGTTGGATGCGGGGGAGCAGCGGGTGGTGTTGGAGCAGGATGTGGTGGTCAGAGCCTGAAGGTGTTGTCGTCTGCAAAAACGCTATCGGGAGCAAGCCCCCTCCCACATTTGACCGCACTCCAAAGGATGTACGCGGCCCAAATGTGGGAGGGGGCTTGCTCCCGATAGCATTAGTCGCCCTAAGCAGATCTAGCGGTTTTGCAGTGACTCGAGCAACTTCACCGTCGGATACCCATCCGCCGGCCAGCCCAGCGCTTGCTGCGCCGCACGAATTGCCTTGCGCGTATTGGCGCCGATAATCCCGTCCGGGTTGCCTGCGTCATAGCCGTTGGCACTCAGCGCCGTCTGCAAGTCGATACGCTGTGAGCGGCTCAGTGGCAGCTCATCCTTCGGCCAATCGCCGCGAATCACACCCCCGCCACCGAAACGCTCCGACAGCAGTCCCACCGCCAGTGCGTAGGACGACGAGTTGTTGTACTTGAGGATTGCGCGGAAGTTATCCAGCACCAGGAACGCCGGGCCACGATAACCCGCCGGCAACAGCAAGGCGGCGGACAGTTGGTCTACGTTGGGCGGCATGCTGGCGCCTGGCGGCAGCTGGATGCCCAGCTTCAGCCATTCAGCCACCGTCTTGCGGGTGCCGCCATCGGCCAGGGCGTAATCGAAGTTCGTCGGCAGCTGTTTCACTTCCATGCCCCACGGCTGGCCTTTCTGCCAGCCGGAGCTTTGCAGGTAGTGCGCGGTGGAGGCGAGGGCATCGGCCGGGCTGTTCCAGATATCGCGGCGACCGTCGCCATCGAAGTCCACGGCGTGGGTGTTGTAGGTGGTGGGGATAAATTGCGTCTGGCCCATGGCCCCGGCCCAGGAGCCTTTCATCTGGTCGGCCTGGATATCGCCGTGCTGGATGATCTGCAGCGCTGCCAGCAACTGCGCTTGTGCAAACGCGGGGCGACGGCCTTCGTAGGCCAGGGTCGCCAGGGAGCGGATCACCGAGTTATTGCCCTGGAACTGGCCGAAATTGCTTTCCATGCCCCACACCGACACCAGCGCCTGGCGGTCGACGCCATAACGTTGCTCGATGCTTTGCAGGATGTCGGCGTACTTGATCAGCAATGCCTGGCCATTACGCACGCGCACGGGAGACAGGGCGCCGTCGAGGTATTCCCATACCGGGCGGGAAAATTCCGGCTGGCTGCGGTCGGCGCGGATCACCGCCATGTCAGGGGTGACGTTGGCGAAGGCATTGTCGAACACGGCGGCGGTGATGCCGGCCTGCAGGGCTTGCACACGAAAGGCCGCCTGCCATTCGGCAAAGGTCTGGGTCGGTTGGATATCGAGGTTATCCACAGCCAGCGGGGCCACGACAGCGGGCGCTACCACGGGTGCGGTCTGGAGCTTGGGCAGCGGTTGAGCGTCGGCGGCGGTGGGTTTCTCGGCGCAGGCGACAAGCAGAATGAGGCTGGAGGCAGCGATCAGTTGGCGCAGGTGCCAACGACGGGAAAGACTAGAGGGCATGCACAGGTCCAGGGATTACAAATCAGGTGCAGACCTTATCATGCCAGAGGGGCGCTTGCCTTCAGGCAGCCAGAAAGTAAGAAGCCTCCCAGCTATTAGACTGGAAGGCTTCGCGGCGGTAGCTGCCTTTGCCCTTGCCGGCGCGTTCCTGACGGCTGCGGAACAGTGGCTGGGCGATGATGGATTTGGCCTTGTTGGGGCCATGCTTGGATGGCTTTTTGCTCATGGTTACTTCTCTCTTGGAGGGGGGAAACGGTGCGAATCATCTGCCGAAGTTGCTTGCCTGTAAAGCCCAGCACATTTGTGAAAATGTAAATGCAATCAAAATGTGGGAGGGGGCTTGCCCCCGATGAGGGAGTGTCAGTAATACATCTTTGACTGATACACCGCTATCGGGGGCAAGCCCCTTCCCACAGTGGATTTTCAGTGATTTGAGAGAGGGGTTATTCGGCGGGAAGTGTCAGGCGCTGGCCGGCCATCAACAGCGACAAACGGCTCAGGCTCATCCACGGCGAACCGGCCGCTTGGCCCTTGATCTGCGCATCAATGCGTTGCGCCTCAAGCAAAAGCTGCGCCCAGCGTTGCGCCGAATGCCGTTGCAGGGCTTTGCTCATCAAGGGTTTGCGCTTGTCCCACACCGGCGGCTTGGCCTGGCTGAAGGCTTTGTCCAGCGGCGTGCCCTGGCTGTATTGCAGGGCGATGTTGGCCAGCACCCGCAACTCCCGGGCCAGGGCCCAGAGAATCACCGGTGGCTCGACGCCTTCACCGCGCAGGCCTTCCAGCATGCGCAGGGCGTGGGCGGGTTCGCCATTGAGGATCGCGTCCACCAGTCCGAACACATCAAAGCGTGCGCTATCCGCGACGGCGCCTTGGACGGTCTCGACGGTAATCTGCCCGTCTTCGGCCATCAGCTTGAGCTTTTCGATTTCCTGGGCGGCGGCAAGCAAGTTGCCTTCGACTCGGGCGGCGATCAGTTCCACTGCGTCCTGGGTGGCCGACAGCCCTGACTGAGACAGGCGTTGGCGAATCCACTGCGGCAACTGGTTGCTGTCCACTGGCCATATCTGGATGAACTGGGTTTGCGCCCCTTCCACCAGGGCCTTGCCCCATTTGGTTTTCTGCGCGCTGCCGTCAAGCTTGGGCAGGCTGATCAGCAAGACCGTGTCTTCGGCAGGCCGTGAGCAGTATTCAATGAAGGCGGCCGCGCCCTTGTCACCCGGCTTGCCCGACGGCAAACGCAGTTCCAGCAGGCGTTTTTCGGCAAACAGCGACATGCTCGCGCCAGCTTGCAGCAACGTGCCCCAGTCGAAACTGGCGTCGGCGCTGAATACCTGGCGTTCATCGAAACCTTGCTGGCGCGCGGCGGTGCGAATCGCGTCGGCGGCTTCCTGGCACAGCAGCGGGTCATCACCGCTGACGATGTAGACAGGCGCGAGGCCACCTTGCAGGTGTTTGGCGAGTTGGGCGGGGGCGAGTTTCATAGGCAGGGCGAACGGGGCGTTTGAAGCGCCCCGTCTGGCTTACTCGACAGGTACTTCAACAGGCGATTGTTTCGGCGTGTTGTTTTCATACTCTTGCGCGGCTTTCAGTGCGTCGGCATCCGCCTTGGCCTTGTCGTCAGCGCGTTGCTGCAAGGTCTCGAGTTGTTCCGGGGTGATCATCGACAGGCGCAGGACCATGCGCTGTACCAGCTCACGACGCATTTCCTTGCGCACCTGGATGATTTCGGAATCCGAACCCACGAGGTTGTTGCCGTCGTGGCTGACGATTTTCTGCACTTGGATGTTGTCAGCCATCAAGGGCAGGTGGTCGCGGCCCTGGATTTCAAAGTTGAGCTGGGTGCTCAGTTCGATATCGGACGCACGCCCGGCGCTGGCGTAGCTCAGGTTGCGCTGGGTTTCTTTTTCATTGGCCAGGAACAACTTGTAGGTCGCGCCGGTGTAGACGTGAACGCCGCTGTTTTCCAGGACCTGACGCAGCTGCGTGACTGTCTGGCTGTAGGCGTCGCGGGCGCTGACGTCCAATTCCTTGATCGTCAGGTCAGTGGTGCCGGTGCCGCGCAGCTGGAAGCCGCAAGCGCTCAACAGCACGGCAAGGCCCATCACCAGCAAATTGCGTTTGATCATTTTGTTGCTCCCCTTGAAACCATGTGGGCCTTATCGAGGCCCTGAAGGCTTTGTTCGGCGCAGGGCTCAAGCCCCGCGCCCGATCCGATTAGCTAGCGACGATATTGACCAGTTTGCCAGGCACGACGATCACTTTGCGGATCGTCAGGCCTTCGGTAAAGCGCAGCACGTTTTCGTTGACGCGGGCAGCCGCCTCGACGTCTTCGCGGCTGGCGGTGGCCGGCATATCGATCTGGCCGCGCAGTTTGCCGTTGACCTGGATCACCAGTTGCAGCGTGTCCTGTACCAGGGCGCTGTCATCCTGCACCGGCCAGCGCGCATCAATGACGGCGTCGCTGTGGCCCAGACGGTTCCACAGGTCGTGGCTGATGTGCGGCGTGATCGGGGCCAGCAGCAGGGTGACCGTTTCCAGGCCTTCCTGCACCAGCGCACGATCCTGTTCAGTGGCTTGTGGCGCTTTTTCCAGCACGTTCATCAGCGTCATCACTTGGGCGATGGCGGTGTTGAATTTGTGGTTCTGGCCCACGTCCTGGCTGGCTTGCTTGATGGCCAGGTGGATGCTGCGGCGAATGAGTTTCTGCTCGTCGCTCAATGCGGCCACGTCCAGTTTGCCTGGCAGGCCCTGGCTGATGTGGGCGTGCGCCAGGCGCCAGACGCGCTTGAGGAAGCGGTGCGAGCCTTCGACGCCGGAGTCGGACCATTCGGCGCTCATGTCGGGCGGCGAGGCGAACATCATGAACAGGCGGCAGGTGTCGGCGCCGAACTGATCGATCATCGACTGTGGGTCGACGCCGTTGTTCTTCGACTTGGCCATCTTCTCGGTGCCGCCGATTTCCACCGGCAGGCCGTCGGCGATCAGTTTGGCGCTGATGACCTTGGCTTTGCTGTCGCGCTCGAGCTCGACGTCGGCCGGGTTGAACCAGGTGTACGCACCATTGGCTTCACGGCGATAGTAAGTCTCGGCGACTACCATGCCCTGGGTCAGCAGGTTCTTGAACGGCTCATTGGAACTCACCAGGCCTTCGTCACGCATCAGCTTGTGGAAGAAACGCGCGTACAGCAGGTGAAGGATGGCGTGTTCGATACCGCCAATGTACTGGTCCACCGGCAACCAATGGTCGGCCGCGGATTTTTCCACCAGGCCACCTTCATAGTGCGGCGAGGCGTAGCGGGCGTAGTACCACGAGGACTCGACGAAGGTGTCCATGGTGTCGGTTTCACGCTTGGCAGGCTGGCCGCATTTCGGGCAGCTGCATTCGTAGAACTCGGGCATGCGTGCCAGTGGCGAGCCAGCGCCGTCCGGCACCACGTCTTCCGGCAGGACGACCGGCAATTGGTCTTCCGGTACTGGCACGTCGCCACAGCTTTCGCAGTGGATGATCGGGATCGGGCAGCCCCAGTAGCGCTGGCGGCTGATGCCCCAGTCGCGCAGGCGGAACTGGGTGCGCGAGGCACCGAGGTTTTTCTTGATCAGTGCGACTTCGATGGCGTCGAAGGCGCCCTGGAAGTCCAGGCCGTTAAACTCGCCGGAGTTGATCAGCTCACCGTGCTCGCCGTAGGCGTCTTGCCACGGGGCCGGGTTGGTGTCGCCCGAGCTGGTGCGCACCACGGATTTGATCGGCAGGCTGTACTTAGTGGCGAACTCGAAATCGCGCTCGTCGTGGGCCGGCACAGCCATGACTGCGCCATCGCCATAGTGCATCAGCACGTAGTTGGCGACCCAGACCGGCAGCTTTTCACCGGTGAGTGGGTGCTCGACGAACAGCCCGGTCGGCAGGCCTTTTTTCTCCTGGGTGGCGACGTCGGCTTCGGCCACGCTGCCGCCTTTGCATTCGGCGATGAACGCTTGCAGCTCAGGGTTGTTCTGGGCGGCCTGGGTGGCCAGCGGGTGTTCGGCGGCCACGGCGACGTAGGTCGCGCCCATCAGGGTATCCGGACGGGTGGTGAAGACTTTGAGTGCGCCCGCTTCGCCGATCGAGTCGACGTTGTACGGGAACTGCACTTCCATGCCCTTGGACTTGCCGATCCAGTTGCGTTGCATGGTCTTGACCTGTTCGGGCCAGCCCGGCAGATCGTCGAGGCTCGACAAGAGTTCATCCGCGTAGGCGGTGATCTTGAAGTAGTACATCGGGATTTCGCGCTTTTCGATCAGCGCGCCGGAACGCCAGCCGCGCCCGTCGATCACTTGCTCGTTGGCCAGGACGGTCTGGTCGATTGGGTCCCAGTTCACGGTGCCGCTTTTTTTGTAAATAACGCCTTTTTCGAACAGGCGAGTGAACAGCCATTGTTCCCAGCGGTAGTAGTCCGGCTTGCAGGTGGTCACTTCGCGTGACCAATCCACCGCCAGGCCCAGGCTGCGCAGCTGGTTCTTCATGTAGGCGATGTTTTCGTAGGTCCACTTGGCGGGGGCCACGTTGTTTTTCATCGCGGCGTTTTCCGCCGGCATGCCGAAGGCATCCCAACCCATGGGTTGCAGGACGTTCTTGCCTTGCATGCGCTGGTAGCGCGAAATCACGTCACCGATGGTGTAGTTGCGCACGTGCCCCATGTGCAGCTTGCCGCTGGGGTAAGGGAACATCGATAGGCAATAGAATGTCTCCTTGCCTGGCTGTTCACTGACTTCAAAGGACTTCTGCTCGTCCCAGAAGGATTGGGCGGCATTTTCTATTTCACGGGGCTGGTAGTGTTCGTGCATGGCTACTTTTGAACTGAATAGGGGTGGCCTAATCCTCTTCGGTGCATGGCTTGGGTTGATCGACACCAAAAAGCGGCGCGTCCGTGCCCAAACCCTGCGGGAAGTGGAGTTACAGGAAGCGCCGTAGCATACATGACCCCACTCTATCGAGGGAAACCCTGATTGCGCAGGCAGGGCCGTCTGTCGCGGCGCCAGGCAGGTACAGCCACGGGGGCTACGCTGTTTATTGGGGAGTGAGTCATATCTTCAATGAGGTGAGGGGATGGTTGAATCGCAGCGAATCGTATCGAAACCGGATATCTACGAAGGACTGATCGACCGATTGGGTCGTGCATTGGATGCAGCGAGGACGGCGGGCCGATTGCGTGATGAACGGCCTGTTGAGTTGGAACTGCGTGGCTTGAGCCGTGCGGAGCTGGAACTGATCAAGGCTTATCTGGAACGCAATGGGCGCAGCGCGCCTCCCTGGGTGGCAACCCCGCCCATCAAGGAGCCTACGCATTCAGCCAAGGTGGTGTGGCTCAAGGACTTGTCGGCCGGTCGTGGCCCGGAAAAGCTCCGGTCCGCCCGCTACAAGTAATTCACTGCCCCCCTGAACGGCATCACCGCCATTTCACTGTAAAGATTGTCGCTAAACCCCGTTACACCTTAGGCTTCGGGCATCTATGGAGATGCCCGATGCCTATTCGTTATTTCATCAAACAACTGCTGCTGCCGCCCGGCATTTTCTTGCTGCTGCTGGCGCTTGCCTGGTGGTTTCGTCGCAGCCGCCCGCGCTTGGCGGCTGGCTGCTTCGCCCTGGGTTTGGGGGGCATGTGGCTGATCAGCCTGCCGGTGGCGGTGGAGTGGGGCGCACGGGCGCTGGAAAGCGAGCCGCCGTTGGCCCGTGATGACTGGTCGACCCTGGCCCAGCGCGCCGATGCCATCGTGGTCTTGGGCTCGGGGCGTGAACGCGGTGATCCGGCCTGGGGCACCGACCAGCCCACGGGTATCGGCCTGGAGCGCCAGCGTTATGCCGCACGATTGGCCAAGGCGTCCGGGCTGCCGGTGCTGACTACCGGTGGCCTGCATTACGGCACGCCGCCCAGTGAGGCGGCGTTGATGGCGGTGTCGATGCAGGATGACTTTGGCGTGACGGTGCGCTGGAAAGAAGAGCGCAGCCGTACGACCTGGGAAAATGCGCAGATGAGCGCCGAGATCCTGCTGCCCGAGGGTATCAAGCGCGTGGTGGTCGTTACTCAGGCCTGGCATATGCCGCGTTCGGTGTGGAGCTTTGAGAAGGCCGGCTTTACCGTGGTGCCGGCACCCGTGGGTTTCCTGGGCGTGGACAACGCCAGGCCGCTGGGCGGGTGGATGCCGGAGTTCAAGTCGGTGTGGCAGAGCGGGCAGTTGATCAATGAAGCAGTGGGGCAGATAGGCTACCGGTTGTTTTACCGATAACACCGCAAATCCAAATGTGGGAGGGGGCTTGCTCCCGATCGCGGTGTATGAGTATCGGAGGTACCGACTGACATTCCGCTATCGGGAGCAAGCCCCCTCCCACATTAGTTAGTTTTGATTCTGTCAGACGGTTTTGGCCATCCGGCCCGCCAGCAATGCCCAGCCAAACAACCCCAGGCACACGATGATCAACGGCCATGAACGCCATTGCAGGTACGGCGTGAGGTTATGCATTGGCACGACTTCTCCGTAGAGGATGCCGCGCTCGAATTGCGGGATTTGCGCGGTGATCTGCCCAAAAGGATTGATCAGGCCGGTCACGCCATTGTTGGTGGCACGGATCATCCAGCGTCCGGCTTCCAGCGCGCGCATCTGCGCCATTTGCAGGTGCTGCAGGGGACCGATCGAGCGGCCGAACCAGGTGTCGTTGCTGATGGTCAGCAGCAAATCGCTCTGGGCTGACAGCCCGGCAGCGAACTCCGGGTACACCACTTCGTAGCAAATGAACGGCGCAATCTGATAGCCCTTGGCCTGGAGCATCGCCTGGTCGGACGGGCCGCGCGCGAAGTCCGACATCGGCAGGTCGAAGAAGGCAATCAGGCCGCGCAGCATGTCTTGCAGCGGCACGTATTCACCAAAGGGCACCAGCTTCTGTTTCAAGTAGGTACCGTCGCCTTCGCCGACCACGGTGATGCCGTTGAAGTAGCGCTTCTGGTGGTGCACTTCCTGGCGGATCGGTACGCCGGTGATCAGCGCGGTGTGCCGGTCGGCGGCGAACTTGCCCATCATGCCCAGGTAGCCCTCAACGGACTCCTTGAGCACCGGCACCGCCGTTTCCGGCCACACCAGCAAATCGACACGCTTGGAACTGAAGCTCATGTCGCGGTACAGCGCGAGCTGCGCGTTGAGCTGCTCCGGGTCCCATTTCATGCTTTGTTCGACATTGCCCTGAATGGCCGCCACGCTCAGCGGCGCGCCAGACGGGCTGGTCCAGGCGTGATGCTTGAGTGCCAGGCCGATCGCCCAGGGCGCTACCAGCAACACCAGGCCTGCGCCAATAAACGCGTTGCGCTTAGTGGCCAACAGGCGCGGCAGGTTGCACAGCAGGGCCGCCGTCAGTGCGAGGGCAAAGGAAATCAGCCACATGCCGCCCACGGGCGCCAGGCCAGTGAGTGGGCCGTCGAGTTGGCTGTAACCGGAGTACAACCACGGGAAACCGGTGAGGAACCAGCCGCGAAACGCTTCCTGGCCGACCCACAACGCGGCAAACGTCAGCGCATCCGCCAACGGCGCCTCATTGCGGCGCAACCAGCGCGCCCACAACCAGGCGGGCAGGGCGAAGAACCAGGCAATCGCGGCGGTAAACAGCAGCATCAAGAAGCCAGCCAGCAGCACCGAAGCGCCGCCGAAGTGATGGATGCTGTAGTAGATCCAGCTGGTGCCGGCGCCAAACAGGCCGAAACCGAAGCACCAGCCACGGCCCAGCGCCTGCCGGGGGCTCAATTCACGCAGCCCTACATAGAAGAATCCGACCGCTACCAGTGCAAATGGCCACAGATCGAACGGCGCCAGCGCCAGGGTAGTGATAGCACCGGCCACCACGGCCAGCACATTACCGGGCCAGCCGGGAGCGGTGAGACGGCGCATTTCAGTCCTTAGCGAGCAATAGGTGTCAGGCGAATCAAGTGAATCCGGCGGCTATCGGCATTCAGGATGCGGAAGCGATAAGCGCCGATCTCGGTGGTTTCGTTACGTTTTGGCAGATGGCCAAACGCACTCATCACCAGGCCGCCGACGGTGTCGAACTCGTCGTCGGAGAATTCGCTGTCGAAGAACTCGTTGAAGTTCTCGATCGGCGTCAATGCCTTGATCAGGAAGTCACCGCTGGGCAGTGGCTTGATGTAGCTGTCTTCTTCAACGTCGTGTTCGTCTTCGATGTCGCCGACGATCTGTTCCAGCACGTCTTCAATCGTGACCAGGCCCGCCACGCCACCGTATTCGTCGATCACAATGGCCATGTGATTGTGGTTGGCGCGGAACTCGCGCAACAGCACATTCAGGCGCTTGGACTCAGGCACGAAGGTGGCCGGACGCAGCAGGTCCTTGATGTTGAAGCTGTCGCCGTTCTCCTTGAGGATCAGAGGCAGCAGGTCCTTGGCCAGCAGGACGCCCATGACGTCGTCATGGCTTTCACCGATCACCGGGTAGCGCGAGTGCGCCGAGTCGATCACGGCCGGGAGGAATTCCCGTGGAGTCTGGGTCGCCTTGATGCTGATCATCTGCGAGCGCGGGACCATGATGTCCCGTACTTGCAGGTCAGCCACCTGGATGGCGCCTTCGACAATGGCCAGCGCTTCGCTGTCCAGCAACTTGTTCTGATGGGCCTCGCGCAGCAGCTCAAGCAGCTCCTGGCGGTTTTTCGGCTCGTGGGCAAAAGCCTGGGTCAGTTTACCCAGCCATGACTTCTGCCCGTTGCTCGATCGGTCTTCGCTCATAGCGATTACTCTGAATCCTTTATTGTTACAGTTGAGTGTTTTTAAGCGTCGTCGTCTGCATACGGGTCCGGATGACCCAATTCTGCAAGCAACGTTTGTTCCAGTGTTTCCATTTCCTCGGCTTCGTCATCGTCTATATGGTCGTAACCCAAGAGATGCAAGCAGCCGTGGATGACTAGATGAGCCCAGTGGGCCTCAAGTTCCTTGCCCTGTTCCTTCGCTTCGCGCTCCACCACCTCGACACAGATGACCAGGTCGCCCAGCAACGGGATATCCAGCAGTTCATCCGGCACGTCGGCGGGGAAGGACAGCACGTTGGTCGCGTAATCCTTCTGGCGCCAGGTGTGGTTCAGCTCGCGGCCCTCGGGCTCGTCGACCAGGCGAATGGTCAGTTCCGAGTCGGCGGTGCGCTGGCGCAGGGCCAGGGCGCACCATTCACGGAACTGTGCTTCGCTGGGGGCGGGCGCTTCGGTGGCCAGCTGCAGGTCTAGCTCAAGCATCGCGGCGCACGTCCTTGGCCGGCGCATCGTCGCGATGGTCGAAGCGCTCGTAGGCTTCGACAATACGCTGCACCAGCGGATGGCGGACCACGTCCTTGGGCATGAAGTGCGTGAAGCTGATGCCCGGTACGTCCTTGAGCACCTCGATCACCTGGGCCAGGCCCGACTTGGTGCCCTTGGGCAGGTCGACCTGGGTGACGTCGCCAGTGATCACGGCGGTAGAGCCGAAACCGATCCGGGTGAGGAACATCTTCATTTGCTCGACTGTGGTGTTCTGGCTTTCGTCGAGGATGATGAAGCTGTTGTTCAGGGTGCGCCCGCGCATGTAGGCCAGCGGGGCGATCTCGATCACCTGGCGCTCGATCAGCTTGGCCACGTATTCAAAGCCGAGCATCTCGTAAAGTGCGTCGTAGAGCGGGCGCAGGTACGGGTCGATCTTCTGGGCCAGGTCGCCGGGCAGGAAGCCGAGCTTTTCGCCCGCCTCGACCGCCGGGCGCACCAGCAGGATGCGGCGCACTTGCTCGCGCTCCAGTGCGTCGACCGCGCAGGCCACGGCCAGGTAGGTCTTGCCGGTACCGGCGGGGCCGATGCCGAAGTTGATGTCGTTGCCGAGGATTTCCTTGACGTACTTCTGCTGATTCAAGCCGCGCGGGCGAATCATGCCTTTTTTGGTACGCAGGGCCACGCTGGCTTCGGCCACAGGATTGTTGGCCAGGTCTTCCACTGCCGATTCCTGCAGGTACAGGTGCACCGTTTCCGGCGACAGTTCACTGCCCTTGGTTTCGCGGTAGAGACGGCGCAGCAGGTTTTCTGCGGACGTGGTGTGTTGAGGTTCACCAATGAGCTCGAACTGATTGCCGCGGTTGCGGATCTCGATGCTCAGGCGTTGTTCGATCAGGCGCAGGTGCTCGTCGAACTGTCCGCACAGGTTGGCGAAACGGCGAGCCTCAAAAGGCTCGAGGAGAAAACGGTGGGGTTCTACTATGGGTGCGTTCAAGGTCGCTTTTAGCCGCCCTTTGGCTGTTGAGGTGAAATAGAGAATAACGCCAGAGGCGCGGGTACGAAAGCACTTATCTAAACCTGATGCCATGCAGTTCAAATGTGGGAGGGGGCTTGCCCCCGATAGCGATGTGTCAGCAATAAATGTGTGATCTGATTCGCCGCCATCGGGGGCAAGCCCCCTCCCACATTGAGTCGGTGTTAATCAGGTCATTATTGCAACAACGACCCACGCAACGAATGGGGCTGAGCCGCATCGATGTGCACATCGGCAAACTGGCCGATCAGGGTCGGATTGTCGCAACGGAAGTTTACGATTCGGTTGTTCTCGGTACGGCCCTGCAGTTCACCCGGGTCTTTTTTCGAATAGTCGGTGACCAGGATGCGCTGGGTGGAACCGACCATTTGTCGGCTGATTTCGAAACCCTGCTGGTTCAAGCGATGTTGCAAGGCGTTGAGACGCTCTTTTTTCAGCGCTTCCGGGGTTTCATCCACCAGGTCGGCCGCCGGGGTGCCGGGGCGCTGGCTGTAGACGAACGAGTAGGAGAAGTCGAAACCGACGTCTTCGATCAGCTTCATGGTCTGCTGGAAGTCTTTCTCGGTTTCACCGGGGAAGCCGACGATGAAGTCCGAGCTGATGCAGATGCCCGGCACCGCCGCGCGCAGTTTGCGCAGTTTGGATTTGTATTCCAGTGCGGTGTGGTTGCGCTTCATCGCTGACAAAATGCGGTCCGAACCCGACTGCACCGGCAAGTGCAGGTGCTTGACCAGTTCCGGCACTTCGGCGTGGGCCTGGATGAGGCTGTCGGAGAACTCCAGCGGGTGCGAGGTGGTGTAGCGAATCCGCTCGATACCGTCCACCGCTGCGACCACGCGGATCAGCTCCGCCAAGTCGGCCAGGCGGCCGTCCTGGGTCAGGCCGCGATAGCCGTTGACGTTCTGGCCCAGCAGGGTCACTTCGCGTACGCCGTTTTCGGCCAGGTGGATGATTTCCGACAGCACGTCGTCAAATGGCCGGCTGACTTCCTCGCCACGGGTGTAGGGCACCACACAGAACGTGCAGTACTTGCTGCAGCCTTCCATCACCGACACATAGGCGCTCGGCCCGTCGATACGCGGCTCGGGCAAGTGGTCGAACTTTTCGATTTCCGGGAACGAGACGTCAACCTGCGGCAGCTTGGTGATACGGGCGGCGTCGATCATTTCAGGCAGTCGGTGCAGGGTCTGCGGGCCGAAGACCACGTCGACATAGGGCGCGCGGTCGCGGATCGCGGCGCCTTCCTGGCTGGCCACGCAACCGCCGACGGCGATCACCATGTCCGGGTTGGCCAGCTTCAATTCGCGCCAGCGGCCCAGCTGCGAGTACACACGGTCCTGGGCCCGCTCGCGGATCGAGCAGGTATTGAGCAGGATCACGTCGGCATCTTCGGCGCGAGCGGTGACTTCCAGGGCCTGGTGTTCACCCAGCAAGTCGACCATGCGCGAGCTGTCGTACTCGTTCATCTGGCAACCGTGGGTTTCGATGTAAAGCTTCTTGGCCATGGGAATCGTCAACTGGTGGTAAAGAACCGCGCATTATAGGGGTCATGCCCATCGGTTCCTAGCGCTGTGCATCGGGTGCCATGCTATAGTTCGCGCCCTCTTTTATATCCCCCATGTGTTCCTCGCCCACCATGACCAAACGTGAAGCTCCAATCTATAAGGTGATTTTCCTCAACCAGGGCCAGGTGTTCGAAATGTACGCCAAGCAGATCTATCAGAGCGATCTGTGGGGTTTCCTGGAGGTGGAAGAATTCGTCTTTGGCGAGCGCACCCAGTTGGTCGTCGACCCGGGCGAGGAGAAGCTCAAGGCTCAGTTTGAAGGCGTGGTGCGCAGTTTTGTGCCGATGCATTCGATTGTGCGCATCGATGAAGTCGAGCGCCTGGGCACGCCGAAGATCAGCGAGGCGCGGGGCACCAGCAATGTGATGCCGTTTCCGATGCCGATGCCTGAGAAATAAGTCTTTTGTGGCGAGGGAGCTTGCTCCCGCTGGGGCGCGAAGCGGCCCCAATGCCATACAGGTGTGTCATATAGAAGTCAGTGAAGGGGGACTGGGGCCGCGTCGCAGCCCAGCGGGAGCAAGCTCCCTCGCCACAAGGGCAGGGTCTAGGGCAGGGGGGAGAAGGGCGAACGCCCATCCGCGCTCTGCAGTTCCTGCAGGTAATTACGGAAAATCTGGCCGAGTACCTGGGTCGCCACTTCGAGTTCATCGCGCTGCATGTGCTCGGCCACTTCGTCGGCCGTATCCAGCGCATCTTCCGCACCGTTGACCGCCGCCATTTTCAGCACGATATACGCTTGGACGTTATTGGCCGGTACGCCTTCGCCTTTGAAGAACATGTTACCCAGTTCGAATTGCGCCTGCGCATGGCCCTGCAACGACGCTTTCTCGAAGTAGCTCAAGGCTTTGTTGAGGTCGCGTGCAGGGTTTTTGCTGTCGTGGAAGTACTCGCCCAACTCGTATTGCGCTTGCGCATCCCCGCCGTCAGCCTGTTTCTGGCACGCGCTCAGGGATTCGGCCTGGCTGTCTGGCTGGGTATTGAGGGTGCAGCGACCCATCGCTGGGATTAACAACGAGTTGCCGCCTGCTTGTGCATGTGCCAGCAGCGGCTGAAGGAGCAACAGGCAGCCCAGAACCAGGGTGCGGCCGGTGCGTTTCATGGGAATCGACTTACCTCTGACGGGGCACGCGGACCCTCGTGGGATCCAATAAGCGCGCATTATGAAATAAGCAGGCCTCTGCTTACAAAGTCTTTACTCGTTTTTCTGCTGGTTGGGCAAGTTATCTGCCGGATTGCAGGTAATTTCTCGAAAAAACTCGGAAAGCTCTGTAGGCAAAGTAGCAAATCAGACACCGTTTGGGCGGTGTCTGATTTTTGCGGCCAATTATTTCAGTGCAGCGAAGGCGCGTTCAGCGGCGTCGAGGGTCAGTTTCAGCTCGGCGTCGCCATGGGCGATTGAGGTGAAGCCGGCCTCGAAGGCGCTCGGCGCCAGGTACACGCCGCCTTCCAGCATCAGGTGGAAGAAGCGTTTGAACAGGTCGGCATCGCTGCCCATCACGTCATCAAAGGTGACGATATCGTCGGCACCGCTGAAGTACAGGCCGAACATACCGCCCGCCTGGGTGGTAACAAAGGGGATACCGGCGGCATCGGCGCGCTGTTGCAGGCCGTCGAGCAAGCGCGTGGTGTAGTCGGTCAGCTCGGCGTGGAAGCCTGGACGGCTGATCAGGCGCAGGGTGGTCAGGCCGGCGGCCATCGCCAGCGGGTTACCGGACAAGGTGCCGGCCTGGTACACCGGGCCCAGCGGCGCGATGTGCTGCATGATCTCGCGTTTACCGCCGAAGCAGCCCACTGGCATGCCGCCGCCGATGATCTTGCCGAAGGTGCTCAGGTCCGGCGTGACGCCGTAGTGACCCTGGGCACCGCCGAGGGCGACACGGAAACCGGTCATCACTTCGTCGAAAATCAGCACCACGCCGTGCTTGTCGCACTGCTCGCGCAGGCCTTCGAGGAAACCCGGCGCCGGCGGTACGCAGTTCATATTGCCGGCCACTGGCTCAACGATGATGCACGCCACGTCCTGGCCCACTTCATTGAGCATCTGCTCGACGGCGGCGATGTCGTTGAACGGCAGGGTCAGGGTGTGTTTGGCAAACGCCGCCGGGACACCGGCCGAGCTCGGCACGCCCTGGGTCAGCAGGCCGGAGCCGGCTTTCACCAACAGGCTGTCGGAGTGACCGTGGTAGCAGCCTTCGAACTTGATGATGCTGTCGCGGCCGGTGAAACCACGGGCCAGGCGGATCGCGCTCATGGTGGCTTCGGTGCCGGAGCTGACCATGCGCACCATTTCCATCGACGGCACGATGGCGCACACCAAGTCCGCCATTTCGGTTTCCATGGCGGTCGGCGCGCCGTACGACAGGCCGTGTTCCAGCTGCTTGCGCACCGCGTCCAGCACGTCCGGGTGGCTGTGGCCGAGGATCATCGGGCCCCAGGAGCCGACGTAGTCGACGTAGCGTTTGTCATCTTCGTCGGTGACGTAGGCGCCTTCGGCATGCTTGAAGAACAGTGGCGTGCCGCCGACGCTCTTGAACGCACGCACGGGGGAGTTCACACCGCCGGGGATGTGTTTCTGAGCATTGGCAAACAGCGTTTCGGAACGGGACATGAGGGGGCTCTCTAAACTGAAATTTTAAGCAGATCGTTGAACGCGCGAGCGCGGCGCGTGACTTCCTGCGTACTGTCGGCGCCAAACAGGCCGTGCACCACCGCCAGCAGGTCGGCGCCGTGCGCCACCAGCGGTTCGGCGTTCTCCAGGGTGATGCCGCCGATTACGCAGATCGGCAGCTGCACGCGCGCACGGGCTTGGGCCAGCATCTCGACCGTGGCGGCCGGAGCGCCGGGCTTGGTGTTGGAATTGAAGAAGCGGCCGAAGGCGACGTAGCTGGCGCCTTCCTTGGCGGCCTGTTCGGCCAGTTCGATCTGGCTGTGGCAGGTCGAGCCGATGATGGCCTTGGAGCCCAGCAGTGCGCGGGCCGGGGTCAGTGGGCCGTCGGTCTGGCCCAGGTGCACGCCGACGCCGAGGCGCGCGGCCAGTTCAGCGTCGTCGTTGATGATCAGTTGGGTCTTGTAGCGCGAGCACAGCTCCCGCAGCTTTTCGGCTTCGCGCAGGCGGCGGGCTTCGTCGCTGCTTTTGTCGCGGTACTGCAGCAGGGTCACGCCACCGTCCAACGCCGCTTCGACGTAGGCGAGGAATTTGCCGGCCAACAGTTGGCTGTCGGTAATGGCGTAAAGGCCACGTAGTTTCATCAGGCAGGCCTCGTGCTTTTAAGAGCAGAAATCCAGCGGCAACCGGCGCGGTACAAACTGGCCCTGGCCGAGTTGTTCAGCGTCACGCAGGGTGCGCCAAGTGTAGTTGAGTGCCGATTGCACGGCGCTGACCAAGCCTTCACCGTGGGCAATCCGACCGGCCAATGCACTGGCCAACGTGCAGCCCGAACCATGATAGCTGCCGGGCAGGCGCTGGCAGGTAAAGGTCTGGCGCGTGCCGTCGCGGCTGTATAAGCGGTTGTGCACTTCGTGCTCGTCCCCGTGGCCGCCGGTGATCAGCAGGTGCTTGATATACGGCAACAGCTTCTCGGCGCATTCGTCCGCGGTGCCTTCAGGCAGTTCAGCGAGGATGCGCGCTTCGGGCAGGTTCGGGGTGGCGATCAGCGACAGCGGCAACAGCCGCTCGCGCATCGCATAGCCGACTTCGTCCTTGCCCAGGCTGCCGCCGCCGCCGGCACGCAGCACCGGGTCGCACACCACCGGCAGGTGCGGATGCGCCTGCAGCAGCTCGACCACGGTGTCGACCATCGCGGTGGAGCCGAGCATGCCCAGCTTGACCGCCGCCACGTCCGAGTCGCCGAGCACGGCATTGGCCTGGGCCAGTACCCACTCGCGGTCGAGCACGCGGAAATCGCTGACATTGACCGTGTTCTGCACGGTCAGGGCGGTAACGGCCGGGGCCGCATGGCAACCCTGGGCGAGCAGGGCTTCGATATCTGCCTGCAAGCCGGCGCCACCACTGGGATCATGGCCGGAGAGACAGAGGACAACGGGGCGAGAGCTGTAGATATTCATGGTGCGCGAGCTTACCACCAAACGCTTTTGGCGGGGCCGTCTGGCGATGGTTGAATTTTGTCCGGATTACCGCGCTTTTTTGGCACGGTGCTGGCCGTTAAAACCGTCTGGGACGCTTGTTCTAGAGCCTTTCAAAAAATTATTTCAATGGTGTCCAATAGCCTTTAATGGCTATGCTAGAGTGGATCCAAACGACTAACTGTATGACCGGTGTACGTCATCTCAAAAGGAATGGGGGGCTTTTTGACATAACCGGACAGGCCACGCTGGGGCTCTATGCGCTATTTGCTGATTTTATTGTTGTGCGGGCTGCCGATGCTCGCCAGCGCCATCGAGTTCAACCAGGACACGCGAAGCCTGCCGCTGGGCCGAGCCATGCAAGTGCTCGAAGACCCGACCGACGCCCTCACGATTGCCGACGTCAGCGCGCCTTCCGCCGCCACGCAGTTCAAACCCCACGATAAAGACACGCTGAACGCCGGCTACTCGCGCTCGGTGTTCTGGCTGAAGGTCAATCTGCATTACCTGGCCCAAAACCCCGACGTGCAACGCACCTGGTTGCTGGAGCTGGCGTACCCGCCGCTCGACCACCTCGACCTCTACCTGCCCGACAGCACCGGCACCTACCGCCTGGCCGGGCGCACGGGGGATGCGCTGCCGTTTTCCGCCCGTGAGATTCGCCAGAACAACTACCTGTTCAAGGTCGACTTCACGCCGGGCGAGACAAAAACCGTCTACCTGCGCCTGCAAAGCGAGGGTTCGATCCAGGCGCCATTGACGCTCTGGTCCAGCACGGCCTACCTGGAACAACAGCCGCTGCGCCTGTATGTGTTGGGCCTGATCTATGGCGTGTTGCTGGGGATGCTGGTCTACAACCTGTTCATCTACCTCAGCGTGCGCGACACCAGCTACCTTTATTACATCTTGTATATCGCTTCGTTCGGCATGTATCAGCTGTCGGTGAATGGCGCGGCGGTGGAGTATTTCTGGCCGAACAACCCCTGGTGGGCGAATGCCGCGACGCCGTTCCTGATCGGTGCGGCAGCGCTCTTCGGCAGCCTGTTTGCGCGCAGCTTTTTGCACACCGCCCAGCACAGCCGCTGGATCAACCGTCTACTGCTGGCGCTGGTGGCGGGTGGTGGCGTAGTGATGCTGTTGTCGTTGATGACCAGCTACGCCCTGGCGCTGCGCCTGGCCACCGGTTTGGCATTGGTGTTTACCGTGACCATCTTTGTCGCCGCCATCAAGGCCTGGTATTGCGGCCAGCGGGTGGCGCGCTATTTCATCATTGCCTGGTCGGCGTTCCTGCTGGGTGGGGTGGTGAATACCCTGATGGTGCTGGGCTACCTGCCCAATGTGTTCCTGACCATGTACGCCAGCCAGATCGGCTCCGCCATTGAAGTGGCGCTGTTGTCCCTGGCCTTGGCCGACCGCATCAACGCCATGCGCGAACAACAGGCGCAGATCCTCTTCGATGCCAGCCAGAAGCTCGAGGTGCTCAACGCGCAACTGGCCCGCAGCAACCGGCTCAAGGATGAATTCCTCGCCACCCTGACCCACGAACTGCGCACCCCCATGAACGGTGTGATTGGCTCCCTTGAGCTGATGCAAACCGTGCCCCTGGACGCGGACCTGGCGCAGTACCAGCAAACCGCCGCCGGTTCGGCGCGGGACATGATGCGCATGGTCAACGGCATTCTCACCCTGACCGAATTGCAGGCCGGACGCCTGAATGCCCAGCCCCAGGTGTTCAGCCTGCGCGGTACGCTCGACACCTTGCGCCAGCAGTTCAGCGCCAGCGCCCAGAGCAAAGGCCTGGCGTTTTCCATCGACGTGGCGGACGAACTGCCGGACCGTGTGCTGGGTGACGCCGACAAACTGCTGCAGTGCCTCGATTGCCTGCTCGATAACGCGTTCAAGTTCACCCACGAGGGCTCGGTTCGCCTGCGGGTGGTCGGCGTGCCCCACAGTGACGGTGGCTTGCGCCTGAGCTTTATCGTCACCGACACCGGTATTGGCTTCGCTTTCCTCGACGAGGCCACGCTGTATCAGCGTTTCTTCCAGCTCGATGGTTCCACCACCCGCGAATACGGTGGCCTGGGTATCGGCCTGGCCATTTGTCGGCAGCTGATCGAGTTGCTGGGCGGGCGCCTCACTCATCATTCCGAACCGAGCAAAGGCAGCCGCTTCCAGCTGGAAATGGAAGTCAGCCCGCTACCGGCCGAATCCAGCCCCGTCCCGGATAAGCAGCGCGCCCCGCAGGACTGCTCGGTGCTGCTGGTGGATGACAACAGCGTCGGCCAACTGGTGGTACGCGGCATGCTGCTCAAGCTCGGCTATCGGGTGAAAACCGTAGACAGTGGGCCGAATGCACTGGCGGCCTTGCAGGGTGGGAATTTCGACGCGGTGTTGTTGGACCTTCCCGAAGGTGGCTTCTCATTGTGCTGTCAGATCCGTGCACTGCCTGGTTGCGGCGAGTTGCCGGTAATCGCCTTGAGTACCTCACTGAATGTGTCGGAGCGCGAGCACTGCCATGGCATCGGCGTCTCCGAACGCCTCGCCAAACCCGTACGTTTCGAGGCCTTGCAGGCGGTGTTGGCGCGGCGGTTACTGGGCAAGGTAGAGGGCGAAAGCGCCGGACATTCGGCGGGTATGCCACTGTTTTAAGGCGTATGACGGTGCTTAACTGAAATTCAGGCCTCAAATAAACGTGGCCTTTTCCAGGAGGCCCGTCATGAACCTGCATCAGTTCGCCGAAACCCACGACGTCACCAACCAGCCCCCGTCCCTGGACGGCACCAACCTGTACCGCATCGATTTGCCCCTGCAGGAATGGTCGCGCCGCTTTGGCGCCGGCTGGGCACACGCGCGCATTGATGCGTACGGTGCGTTGGCCGGCGGGCCGCTGATGGAGGCCGGATTCCTGGCGAACCAGAACAAACCGGTGTTCAGCAGCCACGACCGTTATGGCCATCGCATCGACCTAGTGGAGTTTCACCCGGCTTACCACGAGCTGATGCGCACGGCCGTCGAGCACGGCCTGCCGTCGCTGCCGTGGGCTCATCCGCAGTCCGGCGCCCATGTGGCCCGCGCCGCCATGACCTACCTGCACAGCCAGGCCGAAGCGGGCACCGGCTGCCCGCTGACCATGACCTTCGCCTGCGTGCCGGCCCTGCGCCTGCAACCTGACCTTGCCAAGACCTGGCTGCCGAAGATTCTCAGCACCGACTATGACCCGCGCAACGTCGGCATCGCCCATAAGGCCGGTGCCACCATCGGCATGGCCATGACCGAGAAACAAGGCGGCACCGACGTGCGCGCCAACACCACCCGCGCTTACCCCGTAGGCGCGGGCGGCCCCGGCCAGGCGTATGAACTGGTGGGCCACAAGTGGTTCTGCTCGGCGCCGATGTGCGATGCCTTCCTGACGCTGGCCCAGACCGACAAGGGCCTCACCTGTTTCCTGCTGCCCCGGCACCGCCCGGATGACACGCGCAACGAGTTCTATATCCAGCGCCTGAAAAACAAGCTCGGCAACTGCTCCAATGCCTCCAGCGAAGTGGAGTTCCGTGGCGCCCTGGCCTGGATGATCGGCGAGGAAGGTCGTGGCGTGCCGACCATCATCGAGATGGTCGCCATGACCCGCTTTGATTGTATGGTCGGCTCCAGCGCCCTGATGCGCCAGGCGCTGACCCAGGCCAGCCATCATTGTGCCCATCGTTCCGTGGGTGGCCGCGTGCTCAGCGAGCAACCGCTGATGCAGAACGTGCTGGCCGACTTGGCGCTGGAAAGCGAGGCCGCACTGGCCTTGAGCCTGCGCATGGGCCGGGCGCTGGATCACCTGGGTGATGAGCAGGAAGCCAAGTTTTCCCGTCTGGTGACAGCGGTGGGCAAGTATTGGATCTGCAAGCGCGCCCCGGCGATGATCAACGAAGCCGCCGAGTGCATGGGCGGTGCCGGGTATGTCGAGGACAGCATCCTGCCGCGTCTGTACCGTGAGGCGCCGGTGAATTCGACGTGGGAAGGTTCCGGCAATGTGCAGTGCCTGGACGTGCTGCGGGCGTTGTCGAAAGAGCCGGGTGTGTTGGAGGCGCTGTTTGTGGAGTTGGGGGATGGGCATGGCGACCGGCTGTTGGCGCGGCATATCGAACAGCTGAAGTCGGCGTTCATGGACACCCAGGACATCCAATACCGCGCGCGGCAGCTCACCGAGGACATTGCCGTGGCGTTGCAGGCCAAGTTGCTGCTCGAGGCGGGGATTGCGGCGGTGAGTGATGGGTTTATCGCCAGTCGGTTGGGCGAGTCGTCCGGCCGGGTGTATGGCACGTTGCCGCGAGGCGTTGATGTCGACGCCATCGTCGCTCGCTCAAGCCCGCATTCATCTATGTAAACGCGGTCAAAATGTGGGAGGGGGCTTGCCCCCGATAGCGGTTTGTCAGCGACAGAGGTGTTGGCTGACCGTCAGCTATCGGGGGCAAGCCCCCTCCCACATTTACTGCATTCCAACTCTGGTGTTTCGGTGCGGCCGGGATACAGGCAAGATAAAGGCCTGCAAGTCAGAACACAGGATGCTTACCGTGACCGAAGCTTTTGTTGTCGTTCAAACCGCCGAAGAGGCCGTCGATCGGCTGGCGGCTCTGCATGAGCGTGCTACCGGCGCGCTCAATCAAGCCCTCAAGCAATACCTCAAAGACCGCGTCGAGCCCGACGCCGCACAACGTGCGCTGTTTCGCTACCCGGAACTGCGCCTGACCTACCACTGCCACGGCGAAGTCCCTCAGACCACCCGCGCCTATGCCAAGGTCCAGTTGCCGGGGACCTACAGCGTCACCGTCACCCATCCTGCAGCGTTTCGTAAGTACCTGCTGGAACAACTGGTGCCGCTGATGCACGACTTCACCGTGACGGTGGAAGTCGGCGTCAGCCAGCAGAACATCCCGTACCCGTACGTGGTGGAGCAGGGCGACGAACTGGCCGGCTCCGGCGTGACCGCCGCGACCCTGGCGCGCGTGTTCCCCAGCACCGACCTGTCGGCCGCCACCGATGGCATCGCCGATGGCCTCTACGATTGGGAAAACACCGACCCGCTGCCCCTGGCGCTGTTCGATGCTGCCCGCGTGGATTTCTCGTTGCGTCGCCTGGTGCATTACACCGGCAGTGACTGGCGCCATGTACAGCCGTGGATCCTGCTGACCAACTACCACCGTTATGTCGACCAGTTCATCTTGCATGGCCTGGAGCAACTACGCAGCGACCCGCGCTTTATCCGCATGGTGCTGCCGGGCAACGTGGTGATCGACAAGGCCATGGACCACGGCGAAGCGTCGGCGATTGCCGCAGGCGTGGTGTGGCACCGTTACCAGATGCCGGCCTATCACCTGCAAGCCACTGATGGCCACGGTGTGACCCTGGTGAATATCGGCGTCGGCCCGTCCAACGCCAAGAACATCACCGACCACCTGGCGGTGCTGCGCCCGCATTGCTGGCTGATGATTGGCCACTGCGGCGGACTGCGCCAATCCCAGACCATCGGCGATTACGTACTGGCCCACGCCTACATGCGCCGCGACGGGATTCTCGACCGGGTGGTGCCGCCGAATATCCCGATCCCGGCCTTGGCCGAAGTGCAGATGGCCTTGCAGCAAGCGGCTGCCAATGTCACCGGCGAAAAAGGCGAAGAGCTGAAAAAACGCCTGCGCACCGGCACCGTATTGACCTACGACGACCGTAACTGGGAACTGCGCTGGGCCCAGGAGCGCCCGCTGATCAACCTGTCCCGCGCCGTCGCCGTGGACATGGAAAGCGGCACCATCGCGGCCCAGGGTTATCGCCTGCGGGTGCCGTACGGCACGTTGCTGTGTGTGTCGGACAAACCGCTGCACAGCGAAATCAAGCTGCCGGGTTCGGCCAATGCGTTCTATGAACGTGCGGTGAGCCAGCACTTGAAGATCGGCATTGAGGCCGTGGATTTGCTGCGTACCGAACTTAACTCGCTGCACTCGCGCAAACTGCGCAGCTTCGACGAACCGCCGTTCCGCTAAGCGGTTGGGATGGTTATTTAACGGTCAGGCCACTAGCATTGTCGGTCCTGACCGTTAGATGTTCCTTTGCCATGTCCCGTCCCTCCCGTCCCGATTCACGCCGCCCTGGTGTGAAACCCCCGTATTCCGCTGCGCGGCGTGTCGCCAAGGCACCACCGGCCGAGCCGAAGTTGATCCTGTTCAATAAGCCGTTCGATGTGCTGACCCAGTTCAGCGACGAAGGCGGGCGCGCGACCCTCAAGGATTTTATCGACATCCCCGGTATCTACCCGGCGGGCCGCCTGGACCGTGACAGCGAAGGCCTGTTGCTGCTGACCAACGACGGCCAGTTGCAAGCGCGGATTGCCGACCCCAAGCACAAACTGGCGAAAACCTACTGGGTGCAAGTGGAAGGCGAGCCCACCGAAGAGCAGCTGCAACGCTTGCGCGACGGCGTAGCGCTCAACGACGGCAAGACCTTGCCTGCCGAAGCGCGGCTATTGGAAGAGCCCGCGTTATGGCCACGTAACCCGCCCGTGCGCTTTCGCAAAAGCGTGCCGACCCATTGGTTGGAATTGGTGATTCGTGAAGGACGTAACCGCCAGGTGCGGCGTATGACCGCGGCCGTGGGCCTGCCCACGTTGCGCCTGGTGCGTGTACGAATTGGCGATTGGACAATCGATGGCCTGGATCAGGGCCAATGGAAAGAAGTGCCGGCGCGCTTATAAAGCGCCGGACTCGATCAGGCCGATCACCACGCTCTTGATGATGAACGCGGCCACGCCCAGGCCCAGTACGAAGAACAGGATGAACGAGCCAAAGCGCCCGGCCTTGGACTTCTTCGCCAAGTCCCAAACGATAAAGCCCATGAAAATGATCAGGATCGTGACCAGGCCGGTCATCATCCATTCTTCGAAGAGGGCGGGGTCGATGTTGTTCACGGGGTATTTTTCCGACAGGGCAGACGGGAAGTATACGGCAGCGTTACAGACGCAACATTGACCTGGATCGAAGTGCAATCCAAATGTGGGAGGGGGCTTGCCCCCGATAGCGGTGGGTCAGTTGATAAATAACTGACTGACACTCAGCCATCGGGGGCAAGCCCCCTCCCACATTTGACCTTCACCGATCTTAAGTGCGCAGGTGGGTCAGGGGCAGTTCGGTGCTGTTCAATACCTGATTGAGCACAAAGCTGGAACGCACGCTGGTCACGCCTTCAATGCGGGTCAAATGCCCCAGCAGCAGTTTCTGGTAGTGATCCATGTCCGGTACCACCACTTTCAACTGATAGTCAGCATCCATCCCCGTCACCAAACTGCACTCCAGCACTTGCGGCAGGGTGCGGATCGCCGCTTCAAAATTCTCGAAGCGCTCGGGGGTGTGGCGGTCCATGCCGATCAGCACGTAAGCCGTCAGGCTCAGCCCGAGCATCTTGCGGTCGAGCAAGGCGACCTGACGGGAGATGTAGCCGTCGTCCTCCAACTGCTTGACCCGGCGCGAGCACGGCGACGGCGACAAGCCGATGCGTTCGGCCAACTCTTGGTTGGAGATCCTCGCGTCGCGCTGCAATTCCGCCAAAATACTCAGGTCGTATCGGTCAAGCTTGCTCATTGGGATGGCCTTTGTCGTAACTATTGCGGTGAATTATCCATGAAGGGTTAAAAATTGCGCAAGCACTGTTTATTGACGCAATCTTCGCAATCATCTGTCGGGCGCAGGCGGGTATCTTTATCAACAGAATCACCGCCTGGACAACAGTCCACAGCAGCTCGCCCAATCAGGCCTGCTGCGGCCGCCACCTCAGCAGGGTTGAGCCGGCCTCCAGGCTGCACACTGTCCACAAGACGGCGTGAGGTGAGCCAACGTCAAAAGCGTTGAGCCAGGACGAAGTTCTCAAGGGGTGGCCGACGGGTCACCCCTTTTCTTTTGCCTGCTGATAACCTGTGCGAGAACCGGGCCTGGCTTTTCCAGTCTCATGGACAGGCCCTAATCCGCAGTGAGGAATAGCATGAAGCGCATCTGGCGTTTGGCAGGTGTAGGTTTGCTGATGGTCACCGTTGGCGCCCAGGCAGTCGCCGACGAGCGTGACAACGCACCGCGCGGTGACGGCGGTGGTCAGCATGAAAGAGGGCCGGAGGGCGGTCGGCCTGGTGGAAATGAACAGCCGCGTCCGCAGAACAACCCACCGCGCCCGCAAAATGCCCCGCAACGGCCGGAAAACACTCAGGCACGGCCCGAAAACAATCAGCCGCGCCCACAGAATCAGCATTTTGATCGCGGTGGCCAGAACGGTGGTGGCCAATGGCAGGGGCGCCCCCAAGGCAATGAGCAGGGGCGACCGGTGCAACCGCCGCAACCGCAACCCGCGAATAACCTGCCGATCCAGAGTCGCCCCGACACCGTGCGCCAGACCCAGGAACCCCGCCAGGGTTACTACCGCGACATCCCTCGACGCAATGATGGCAACCCGCACTGGGAGGCCGGCGGCCCAGGCTCTCGCCCCGGTGACAACCGCTGGCCAGGCCGCCCCGACGGGCACGGCAATGGCTGGGGCCCAGGCCCGCAACATCGCCCCGGTTACGTGGTCGACCGCTTCCCCGATCACAATTACCGCGTGCCTTACCGTGGCCAGGATTACTTCTACTCCGGCGGCTACTGGTACCGCCCACAAGGCCCACGTTATGTGGTGGTGACGCCGCCGTATGGCATCCGCGTGCATTCCCTGCCGGACTATGCGCGTGAAGTGTGGATAGGCAGTGCGCTGTTCTTCCTCGCAGCGGGCTCTTACTACACCTACGAAAGCAGCTCCCAGCAGTACGTGGTGGTGCAACCGCCGACCGCCGTGCCGTCGCCGCAGCCTACGCCGCAAGGTAATGGTTATGACGTGGTGGCGTATCCCGCCAACGGCCAGTCACCGGCCCAGGTGCAGCAGGACGGTTATGACTGTTATCGCTGGGCGGTGCAGCAAAGTGGTTTCGACCCGCAGCAAGTGACCTACGCCCCCGACCCGGCGGTGGTGCAAACCTACCGCCAGGCCCAGGGCAACTGCCTGAGCAGTCGTGGTTATCAGGTGCAATACTAGGTTTTATTGCCCGTGACCACTTCCCGCGGGTCGGCGTGCACCAGCACTTCAGCGCGCGGGTAGGCTTTGTGAATGGCATCGGCGGCCTGGTCGCTGATGCCATGGGCCACTGACAGCGTCAATTCCCCCGGCAGTTCCAGGTGCAGTTGCACAAACCAGTGGCTGCCGGAAATCCGCGTGCGCAAATCATGCGCACCCAACACCCCCGGTACGCCACGGGCCAGTTCCAGCATGTGCTGGCTGACGTCCGGCGGCAGCTCTTCATCCATCAGCACCGCAAAGCTTTCCCGGGCGATCTGGATCGCGCTCCACAAAATGTAGGCGGCGATGCCCAGGCCGAACCAGGCGTCGACTTGATGAAAGCCCATGCCCGCCAGCACCAGTGCCACGAGAATGCTGCCGTTGAGCATCAAGTCGGAGCGGTAGTGCAGCGAGTCCGCACGCACGGCGTTGGAGCCGGTTTCGCGGATCACCCGGTGTTGCAGTATCAACAGCGCCACCGTCAGTACCAGGGAAAAGATGATCACGCCAATGCTTAACCACGGCGCGCCCACCGGCTCTGGATGTTGCAGGCGCTCGTAGGCCTGGAACGCGATCAGTACCGCACTGCCGCCGATAAACAGCGCCTGGGCCATGCCCGACAGCGACTCGGCCTTGCCATGCCCGTAACGGTGATCGTCATCGGCCGGGCGCAGGGCGTAATGCACCGCGACCAGGTTCAGCAGCGAAGTCACGCCGTCCAGCAGGGAGTCGGTCAAGCCGGCGAGCATGCTCACCGAGCCGCTGAGCCACCAGGCGATGGCCTTGGTGATAATCAGTGCACAGGCCACGCCCACCGACGCGCGGGTGGCCAGGCGCAGGAGCCTGGCGTGTTCGGGGCTGATGGTCATAGACGGTCCTTAAGCGGCGGGTTGCAGGCCAAGGCTGGCGAGCTGTTGCACGCTGCCCTTGAACTGGATCATGCGCGGGTCGTCGAGCGGCAGGGTGCGGCCGGTTTCTTTCTGGATGATGCTTTGCAGTTTGGCGTTGTCGACCTTGCCATCGGCGCCAATGGCTTCGTGGAGTTTTTGCGGGTCGACCTGGGCGGTCTTGCCCGGTTCGAAATAGATTGCGCCGGTGGCGAAGTCCACGCCAAACGCGATCAGGCCAGGGATCACATAAAACAGCAGGCCCACGGCATCGAGCACGGCAATGGTCGGGTCGATCTTGCCGTCGATCTGGCCACGGCGGTCGGGGTAGAAAATCGAGCCGCAAGCCGTCAGTTGGCTCAGCAGGGTGACGGCGAGGACACCGCCGATGACACGGGAAGCGATACGCATGGAAACTCTCCTGAACACGGTTGATACGGGACTATATAGCAACGGTCTTATGGCAATGGCCTTGAGACCATCGTCGGCACTCGGCAGTTCGCCGTTATACTCGCCGCTCTGCTTTGGAGCCAGTATGAATTCGTTGCCGATTGATGATGTTTTACCCGCCCTGCGTGACGCCTTGGCGATTCGCCATGAGGCCGTGCTGGAAGCGCCGCCCGGCGCCGGTAAAACCACCCGTGTGCCGTTGGCGTTGTTGAATGAGCCATGGCTGACCGGGCAGACCATTCTGATGCTCGAACCCCGTCGTCTCGCCGCCCGTGCGGCGGCCGAACGCTTGGCCAGCGAGTTGGGCGAGAAGGTCGGTGAAACCGTCGGCTATCGCATCCGCCTGGACAGCAAAGTCGGCCCCAACACCCGCATCGAAGTGGTCACCGAAGGCATCCTCACCCGCCGCCTGCAGGACGACCCGGCGCTGGACGGCGTGGGCCTGCTGATCTTCGATGAGTTCCATGAACGCAGCCTTGATGCCGACCTGGCGCTGGCCCTGAGCCTGAATGGCCGCGAGCTGTTTCGCGATGAGCAACCGCTGAAAATCCTGCTGATGTCCGCCACCCTCGAAGGCGAACGCCTGGCCAGCCTGCTGGATGACGCGCCGATCCTGCGCAGCGAAGGGCGTATGTTCCCGGTGCAGATGCGCTGGGGGCGGCCGTACCAGCCGGGTGAATTCATCGAGCCGCGTGTTGTGCAAACGATCCTCGAAGCCCTGCATGACGAAACCGGCAGCGTGCTGGTGTTCTTGCCGGGGCAGGCGGAGATTCGCCGGGTCAACCAGCAGTTGGCCGATGCCTTGGGCGATCGCACCGATGTGCTGCTGTGCCCGTTGCATGGCGAGCTCGACCTCAACGCCCAGCGCGCGGCCATCGACCCGGCGCCCGCGGGCAAACGCAAAGTCGTGCTGGCGACCAACATCGCCGAGACCAGCCTGACCATCAACGGCGTGCGCGTGGTGATCGATGCCGGGTTGGCGCGGGTGCCGCGTTTCGACCCCGGCAGCGGCATGACCCGCCTCGACACCCAACGTATCTCCCGCGCCAGTGCCACCCAGCGCGCCGGCCGGGCAGGGCGTCTGGAACCTGGGGTGTGTTATCGCTTGTGGTCCGAGGACCAGCATGAAGGGTTGGCTGCGTACGGCAGTGCGGAAATTCTGGCGGCCGACCTGGCCGGCCTGGCGCTGCAGTTGGCGCGCTGGGGCGTCACGCCTGCGCAGTTGGTATGGCTGGATGTGCCGCCGACCGCTGCGTATGCCCAGGCTCAGGATTTGTTGCAGCGCCTCGGCGCCTTGAATGACGACACGCTCACCGCCCATGGGCAGAAGATGGCCGAGCTGCCGGCCCATCCGCGTATCGCCCATTTGTTGCTGCGCGGGCAAGATCTCGGGTTGGCGGCGACGGCATGCGACGTGGCCGCCTTGCTGGGAGAGCGCGATATCTTGCGCGGTGGCGGTGCGGATTTGCACAGTCGGCTGGCGCTTCTGTCCGGCGAGGAGCGCGCCCGCGGCAGCCAAGGCGGCGTGCAGCGGGCCAAGCAACTGGCGCGACAATATCGTGGCTACTTAAGAGGCCAGGCGGCTCAACCCGTTGCCGACCCCGATCACCCGCGCTGGCTCGGTGCCTTGCTGGCCCTGGCCTACCCGGACCGTGTCGCCCAGCAACGGCGCCCCGGTGGTGCCGAATACCGCCTGGCCAATGGCCGCGCTGCAGTGTTCGCCGAGGCTGACAGCCTCATGAAGCAACCCTGGCTGGTCATCGCCGATCTGGGCAGTCGCCAGGGCCAGCGTGAAGAACGCATCTACCTGGCGGCGGATTTTGACCCGATGCTGTTCGACACGGTGCTCGCCGAACAAGTGTGCAACGTCGACCAGTTGGACTGGGATGAACGCGAAGGCGTGCTGCGCGCCGAACGCCAACGCAAAGTCGGCGAATTGGTGCTCAGCCGTGAGCCGTTGACCGGTCTCGACGAATCCGCACGCAGCCAGGCGCTGGTCAACCTGGTGCGCCGCAAAGGCCTGGAACTGCTGCCGTGGACGCCGGAGCTGCGCCAGTGGCAGGCCCGCGTCATGCTGCTGCGCCAGCTGGACGCCGGTAAAACCAGCGAATGGCCCGACATCAGCGACAAGGCGTTGCTCGCCAGCCTCGAGCACTGGCTGATGCCCTATCTGGGCAAAGTCTCGCGGCTGAGCCACTTCGCCAGTCTGGATATCTCCAGCTTCCTGCACAACCTGCTGCCCTGGCCGTTGCCCCAGCGCCTGGACGAACTGGCGCCGCAGCACGTGAAAGTGCCGTCGGGTTCGTCGGTGCGGCTGGACTACAGCGAGCAGCCGCCGATTCTGGCGGTGCGTTTGCAGGAATTGTTCGGGCTGGCGGATACACCCCGCATTGCCGGCGGACGCCAGGTGGTGAAGCTGCACCTGCTGTCCCCGGCGCGTCGGCCGGTGCAGGTGACGCAGGACCTGGCGAACTTCTGGCGCAGTACCTACGCCGAGGTGAAGAAGGATTTGAAGGGGCGGTACCCGAAGCACTATTGGCCGGATGATCCGTTGGTGGCTGAAGCAACTGCGCGGATAAAACCTCGCAAGTCGTAACGCCACAGGTCCAAATGTGGGAGGGGGCTTGCCCCCGATGGCGGTCTGTCAGCTAGAGAGGTATTGGCTGACACACTGCCATCGGGGGCAAGCCCCCTCCCACATGGGTTTTGCGGTGTTGGTTATGGCGCGGCGGGCAGCAGGAAGCGGGCAATCACCGGAAGATGGTTGGAAATACGCAACGTATCCTCCTGGCGCACCTTCGCCTCCACCCGCTTGATCCGCGGGCTGTAGAACAGGTAGTCCAGCGTGCGGTCGGGCCCGTCCACGCTCGGGTCGTTGGGGAAGTGGGTCAACCATTTCTCACGGTCAATCCCGCTGGATTGGCTATTACTCGGGATCATCGGGTACTTGTCCCACAGCAAATGCAGCTCGCTGTCCGGCGAATACTGCCCGCGCTTGCCGGCGTCCAGGCGCAGGAATTGCCCCAGGGGCAGCAGGTTGAAATCGCCACCGATCAGCCAGGGCGTGCCACGGCCTTCGAATTTATCCAGCAGCTTGACCGTGGTTTTTACTTGTTCCTGCACCGCACTGCGCCCAGGGCTATCACCGTCCAGGCGGGTATTGAGCACGGCCAGTTGGCCACCGTCGCTCAGCGGCAGGTAGGTCAACAGCAGGGCGGGCTTGGGTTGGAACTGGCGGCTGATGATATTGGCTTCGGGCGCCGGCAGCTGCAGGCGTTCGGCGTGCTCGATCTGGTAGCGGCTCAGTGTCGCCAGCTTGCGACCGACGCTGCCGAAGATATGCCAGTCGGGAACAAAGTCGGCCTTCCAGTCGAAGGCCTGGACGCTGCAGGGGTAGAGGTCGACCAGGCGCTCTTGCAGCAGGGCAAGCTGGTCCTGGTAATGGGAGGGCTTGGCGTTTTCGTCGAGTTCCTGCAGCAGCAGGATGTCGGGTTGTTCATCGCGAATCACCCGTGCCACTTCGTCGAGGCTGGCGGCCATGTCTTCCACGGTGGGACGGTCGTCCGGGCCACTGCCGTCGGCGGTGTCGTACCAGAACACGTAGTTCTTGCCGGCCAGGTATTGCACGTTCCAGGTCATGACCTTGAGCGCCTGCCCCGGCAGCAGCGTGGGCGCACGCGGTGCAACGCAGCTCACCGGCAGGGTTTCCTTCGGCTCGGGGCGCCAGGTGAGGCTGTAGATCAGGGTGACGAGCAGGCCTGTGATGATCAACAGGCCCAGCAGGGTGATGCGCAATAAACGGGTCATCGGCTCGGCTTATAGCGTTTCAGGAGTGGCACGGAGCATATCACCGTGCGTCTGCATCGCCACCGATCAGCATGAATAAACGAAACAGCACCACGCTGGTAAACAGTTGCAGGAAGCTGTGGGCGCTGTCCAGCAACAGTCCCAGCAGCGGCGCAGGCTCGGGATACGCCGCAACACTGGCGCCCTTGAGCAGCCACAAGGGGGTCATCACACACAGCAGGCACACCAGGATCATCCAGAAATGCCCACGGCTCAGGCGGAAGCTTTCCTTCATCGCCTCCAGCGCCGGCATGCCGCGCAGCACCAGCAGGTACTCGGCAAAGGCCAGCACCACCATCAGCCACAGGCCCGGCAGGAAGTATAGCGACAGCCCCAACAGGATCAGCAGCGTGCTCATGGCCGTCAGCAGGGCGAAGCGCGGCCACAGGGTGAGGGCCATGGCCCATATATCTTTAGTGCGCGGCGACTCGCCCCGTGTGCGAGCATCCAGAAACAGGATCAGCGCGCCTGTGTACAGCGGGTACACCAGCAACCCCACCACCACGCTGTAGCCGGGGAACGCATCCGGGCCCACCACGTGGTTGAGCACCTGTTGCAGCAGGGCTTCGAAAATCACCAACGGCAAGCACAGCTGGACGATGGCGCCCAGGTTGCGTTGGGTGAAGCGGAAAGAGTCGCGCAATACGTCTAACGGATTCATCAAGTTCATCGCAGGCCTGAAAGCAAGGGCAACACTTTAACCGATCATCACTGGCGGTAAGCAAACGTAAACCTTGAGTAAAGACCATTGAAACAACTCGTAACACCCCCATAACTAGGACGGCGCCTGATTAAAGGCGACACCACGATTTCTACCGGCAATCTAACGAGGTCGCCATGAACAGCGAAGAGCAAACCCTGATCGATGGACTGTTTTCACGGTTGCAGCAAGCCGAAACGGACTCAGCCCCCCGCGACGCCCAGGCCGAAGCGCGGATCAAGGAGCACATGACTCGCCAACCGGCCGCTGGGTACTACATGACCCAGTCGATTTTGGTGCAGGAACACGCGCTCAAGAGTCTCGACGCGCAGAACAAACAGCAGGCGCAGCAGATCCAGCAATTGCAGGATGAGCTGCAACGGGCTAAATCAGCACAACCTGCGCCTTCGAGTGGCGGTGGGTTCTTGTCGAGCATCTTTGGCGGCGGCGGTTCCCGTGACCCGCAACCCGCCCAAAATGCGCCGACGTCCTCCGGCGGTGGCTGGCGTGAACCGGCACGGCCGTCCTTTGGCCAGCCGGCGCCGCAGCAGAATTATCAACAGCCGCAACAGGCGCCTGCCGCAGCGCCAGTGGGCAGCGGTTTCCTCGGCGGCGCGATGAAAACCGCTGCCGGCGTGGCCGGTGGTGTGTTGCTGGCCGAAGGTATCAGCAGCCTGTTCAACCACAACTCGCAACAACCGCAAGTGGTGGAAGAAATCATCCGCGAAGAGCCGGCGCCTGCCAGTGACAACGGCAACTGGGGCAATGATGACCAGAAGTTTGCCGGTAACGACAGTTGGGGCAGCAACAGCTCGGACAGCTTCGCAGACAGCGATTATTCCGACGACTCTTCCTCTTTCGGCGATGACGATTCCTTCGTCTGACGCATCTTGGCCGGGGCGCTTCGTCGCCCCGGTCTGATTTTTCCCGGCAACTCACTCGCGGCTGGCATACTGGCACCCTTTCCGGGCCCTGGCGCCTGGCTGTCATGAGGAAGTGCGGTGAAGAAAATTGCAGTGTTCGCCGATGTTCAGAACCTCTATTACACCGTCCGCCAGGCCTATGGTTGCCACTTCAACTACGCCGCTTTGTGGGCTGATATCAGCTCGCGCGGGCAGATCGTCGAGGCGTACGCGTATGCCATCGACCGTGGCGACAGCAAGCAGCAGCAATTCCAGCAGATCCTGCGCAACCTGGGCTTTACGGTAAAACTCAAGCCCTACATCCAGCGCAGCGACGGTTCGGCCAAGGGCGACTGGGACGTGGGCATCACCATCGACATCATGGACGCCGCCGACCACGTCGACGAAATCGTGCTGGCTTCCGGCGACGGTGATTTCGACATGCTGCTCGACCGCATCATCAATAAGCATGGCGTCGAAGCGGTGGCCTACGGCGTACCGGGGCTGACGGCCAACTCGCTGATACGCGCGGCCAGCCGCTACGTGCCGATCGAAGGCGCGCTGCTGCTCAAATAGAGCGCGGCGGCTTAATAAACAGTTAGACGGAGTGGGAACAGGTTTGGAACGTATAGCGGTCATCGACTTTGAAACCACCGGCATTACGCCGAACAGTCATTGCCGGGCCACGGAGATCGCTGTGGTCATCCTTGAGCGTGGCCAGATCGTGGACCGCTACCAGAGCCTGATGAACGCCGGCGTGCGCGTGCCGGGCTTTATCGAACAACTCACCGGCATCAGCAACGCCATGCTGCGCAGCGCGCCACCGGCCGAGCGGGTGATGAACGAAGTCAACGAATTCGTCGGGACCACGCCACTGATGGCGCACAACGCCGCGTTCGACCAGAAATTCTGGGACTACGAACTGGGCTTGATCCGCCGCACCCGCCTGCAAAAATTCGCCTGCTCCCTGCTACTGGCTCGCCGCTTGATGCCCACCGCGCCCAACCACAAACTCGGCACGCTCAACGCCTTCGCCCAACTGCCCCACACCGGCAAGGCTCACCGGGCGATGGCGGATGCGGAGATGGCCGCCAACCTGACCGCGCACCTGGCCCAGGAACTGCGCAGCACCCACGGCTTGCGCGAGCTATCCCACGAACTGCTGTGCACCTTGCAGAAAGTGCCAGCGGCGAAGATCAATGAGCACCTGAAGAAGCATCGCGGGTTCTGACCTCGCCACAAATCCGTGTGGGAGCGTGCTTTTGTGGTGAGCGGGCTTGCTGTGGTAAGCGGGCTTTTTGTGGTGAGCGGGCTTGCCCCGCGCTGGGCTGCGAAGCAGCCCCAATTAAGGACGCCGCGTTCTTTCAGTTAGAACGGGGTATCAGGTTTTGGGGCTGCTCCGCAGCCCAGCGCGGGGCAAGCCCGCTCACCACAAAAAGTCCGCTCGCCACATGCTATCGCGACTGCACACACTCCAACGCCCGATCCACCACCCCCTTCGCCATCTCCACCGCGCAATGCAGCAAATCCGCCGCATGGGCGAGGGCGTCTTCGAAACTCAGGTTGTCGTTCAGGGCGAAATGAGGTGCGTCCGGGGCGCAGGCTTTGAGGTAGTAGTCGATGGCTCGGCGGTTGAGCAGGGCATCTTCGCTGGGGAAGTTTGCTTGGGGATCAGTTGAGGTTGCTTTGACCATGTTGAATCTCCGGGACTTGTAACTCTCTCCTCCGCCAATTTCGGCTTGCACTTCCGGTCATCGAGGGATCGATGGCGTGGAGAAGACTAGTGGTGGAGTTCGCCCAGAACAAGACATCAAACGTCGCTCGGAAATGTCCTTCAAAAGAACGGGAAGTAGTGAGTCGATTGACGCCATCGCAGGCTAGCCCGGCGCCCACAGTTGGAATGCATTACAAATGTGGGAGCCGGGCTTGCCCGCGATGGCGGCGGTTCAGCCACCATTTTTCCCATTGCCCTCCAACTGCCCCAACGGCACCCGCCGCTCTATCGCGCTCGACAAAATGATCGACGTCTTGCTGAACCCGAACTTCGCGATCCGGTTGATTAGATTCTCCAACTCCGGCATCGAGCCCACCGCCGCCTGCATGATCACGCACGGGTCACCGGTCACCCGATGGCATTCCGTCAGCTCAGGGATTTCCGCCAATGCGTCATAAACCTTCTGGCTCCCATGATTGGTCAGTCGCAGTTCAATCACGCACTGAATCGGCAAACCTACTTTCGACAAGTCCACCTTGGCCTGATACCCGGTGATCACGCCGCAGGCCTCCAGCTTGGCCACGCGCTCGGCCACGGCGGGGGCGGAGAGGTTTACCGTGCGGGCCAATTGCGCGTAGGACGCGCGGCCGTCTTCGAGCAGGGCGCTGAGGAGCATACGGTCGTATTTGTCCATGATAAGGCTCCAGTTGCGTGCGGCTTTCGAAAACACGGGTTATAGCGTTCATAACCATGCTTTGAAAAGTGTAACGGCGTTTTAAACAGGTTTTGTAACTTATGTTTAACGACCTGCTTTTTTAGAATAAGCCTCCTATCTCATGCCGCAGAGCTACCCAATGCCTGGCCCACGTCGCTTCCCCTTACCGTTGATCGCTGCCTTTTTTGCGTTGTATGTGATTTGGGGGTCCACCTATTTAGTGATTCGCATCGGCGTGGAGTACTGGCCGCCGCTGATGCTGGGCGGGATTCGTTTTCTGGTGGCGGGTGCGGCGATGTACGGGTTTTTGCGCTGGCGTGGAGCGCCCGCGCCGACGTGGGAGCAGTGGAAGGCGGCGGCCACGATTGGCATTTTGCTGCTGACCTTCGGCAATGGCGCAGTGAGTGTGGCCGAGCACACTGGCGTGTCGTCCGGCGTGGCGGCACTGGCGGTGGCGACCGTACCGCTGTTCACGTTGTTGTGCGGTTATTTCTGGGGCGCGCGCAATACCCGGCTGGAATGGGCGGGCGTGATCTTGGGGATGATCGGCATCGCTATGCTCAATATGGGCAGCACGTTGCAATCGAGCCCGATGGGTGCTGCTTTGCTGCTGTTTGCTGCGGCGTCGTGGGCGTTTGGTTCGGTGTGGAGTCGGCGCCTGCCGTTGCCACCGGGAGCCATGGCCAGCGCTGCGGAAATGCTGGTGGCCGGCGTGACGCTGTTGATCGCCAGCGCGCTCACCGGCGAACGCCTGCAAGCCATGCCGCCGCTGGAAGGCTGGCTGGCCCTGGCGTACCTGGCCGTGTTCGGCTCGATCATCGCCTTCAACGCTTATATGTACCTGCTCAAGCACGTACGTCCCGCAGCGGCGACCAGTTATGCCTACGTCAACCCCGCAGTGGCGGTGTTGCTGGGGATCGTGTTTATCGGCGAGACCATCGGCCTGGAAGAAGCCTTGGCGATGTTGGTGATCATCAGCGCGGTGCTGCTGATCAGCTTGCCCCAGTGGCGAAAGCCCAAGCCGGAAATAAGGTAAACTGCGGCGCATTACGCCCTTGCGCTGAATTTTTCCTACGGTAAACACATGACTTTCGCCACCCTTGGCCTGATCGAACCCTTGCTGCGCGCCCTTGAGACGCTTGGCTACCAGACCCCGACGCCGGTGCAGGCGCAAGCCATTCCGGCGGTGCTGGCCGGTCGCGACCTGATGGCCGCGGCCCAGACCGGCACTGGCAAGACCGCCGGTTTTGCCGTGCCGCTGCTGCAACTGCTGACCACCGAAGGGCCGAAAGTCGCCGCCAACTCGGCGCGTGCGCTGATCCTGTGCCCGACCCGCGAGCTGGCCGAGCAGGTTCATGCCAGCGTCGCCGAGTACGCCCAACACCTGCCACTCACCACCTACGCGGTGTACGGCGGCGTGAGCATCAACCCGCAGATGATGAAGCTGCGCAAAGGTGTCGATATTCTGGTCGCCACGCCTGGCCGCCTGATCGACCTGTTCCGCCAGAACGCGCTGAAACTCAACCAGCTGCAAACCCTGGTGCTGGATGAAGCCGACCGCATGCTCGACCTGGGCTTCTCCGAAGAGCTGGCGAACATCTACCGCATGTTGCCGAAAAAGCGCCAGACCCTGCTGTTCTCCGCGACCTTTTCCGATGAGATCCGCCTGCTGGCCGGGCAGATGCTCAACGACCCGCTGACCATCGAAGTCAGCCCGCGCAACGTCGCCGCCAACACCGTGAAGCAGTGGGTGGTGCCGGTGGACAAGAAGCGCAAGCCGGAGCTGTTTGTGCACTTGATGCGCAAAGGCCGCTGGAAGCAGGTGCTGGTGTTCGCCAAGACCCGTAACGGCGTGGATGCGCTGGTGGATAAGTTGCAAGGCCTGGGCATCAACGCCGACGGTATCCACGGCGACAAACCACAAGCCACCCGCCAACGTGCGCTGGACCGCTTCAAGTCGAGCGAAGTGCAGATCCTGGTGGCCACCGACGTGGCGGCCCGTGGCCTGGACATCGAAGATTTGCCGCTGGTGGTCAACTTCGACCTGCCGATCGTGGCCGAGGATTACATCCACCGCATCGGTCGTACCGGGCGTGCGGGCAACACCGGCGAGGCGATTTCCCTGGTGTGTGCCGATGAAGTGAACATGCTGTCGGCGATCGAGATGCTCACGCGTCAGACCCTGACCCGCAAGATGGAGCCGGACTTCGAACCGGAGCACCGTGTGCCGGACACCGACGCCAGTGGGCAGGTGGTGAAGAAGCCGAAAAAACCGAAGAAGCCTAAAACGTCGGGGGGTGGCGGTAAGCGCAACCTGGGTAAGTGGGTGGACAGCGGGGATGCGGCGCCGGTGGAGCCTTCGATCAAGCCGGTGCGCAAGGTGCCGGTGTTCAATACTGGGCCGCGTAAGAAGAAGTGATTTTTCGGCGCTGCTGATGGCCTCATCGGGGGCAAGTCGAATCGTCGCACCGCCCCTCCCACATTTGACTGTATTCACACATCAAAATGTGGGAGCTGGCTTGCCTGCGATGCCGGCTCTGGATTCACCACACATCTCAGCGCTTAAGCCACTCCAACATCCCCCGCCCAGCCGCCCTTCCGCTGGCAAAGCATCCTGTCAGTAGGTAGCCCCCGGTCGGCGCTTCCCAATCCAGCATCTCCCCCGCACAAAACACCCCCGGCAACTGCTTGAGCATCAAGCGCTCATCCAGCGCCTCAAACGGCACCCCGCCCGCCGTACTGATTGCCTCATCCATTGGCCGTGTCTTCACCAGCGTCAACGGCAAGGCCTTGATATCCACCGCCAGTTGCGCCGGGTCATTGAAGTGCTCGGCCGGTGCCAACTCACGCAACAGCGCGGCCTTCACCCCCTCCAACCCCAACTGACTGTGCAAATGCTTGCTCATCGAACGTGAACCCCGCGGCTTGGCCAAGGCGGCCTGGACCTTGTCCAGCGGCTTGCTCGGCAGCAAGTCGATATGCACGGTGGCCGAACCGTTGCGATTGATTGCCTCACGAATCGGCGCCGACAGTGCATAGATCAAACTGCCTTCGATACCGGTCGCCGTGACCACGCATTCGCCCAGCCGAGGCTTGTCATCCGCCAGCCCAATGGCAACGTTCTTCAGCGGCGCGCCGGAGAATTTGCTGACCATCAATTCGCTCCAGGCCGACACCTCGAAGCCGCAGTTGCTCGGTTGCAAGGGGGCGTAGGGCACACCTTTGTCTTCCAGCAGCTTGAGCCAGGCACCGTCGGAACCCAGGCGCGACCAACTGCCACCGCCCAACGCCAGCAGCACGGCGTCGCTGTGGACAACTTTATCGCCGTCCGGGCTGTGGATAAGTAAACCACCCTCTGCATTCCACCCCACCCAACGATGCCGGGTGTGGATAACCACGCCTTGATCGCGCAGGCGCTTGAGCCAGGCGCGCAGCAGCGGGGCGGCTTTCATATCGGTCGGGAATACTCGGCCGGAGGTGCCGACGAAGGTCTCGATGCCCAGGCCGTGAATCCATTCGCACAACGCCTCGGCGCCAAACCCACGCAGCAGCGGCGCCATGTGCGGCGCACGTTCGGCATACCGCGACAAAAACGCCGGGTACGCCTCGGAGTGGGTGATGTTCATGCCGCCCACGCCGGCCAGCAGGAATTTGCGCCCCACCGAGGGCATGCCGTCGTACAGGTCCACGCGCACGCCCGCTTGGCTCAGGACTTCGGCCGCCATCAGCCCGGCAGGGCCGCCACCGATCAGGGTGACGTGGTGAGGTGAGGTCTGGGGCATGGGCAGGGCTTTGGTGGCTTGAATAGGCCGCGTATTCTACCCGACGACAGCGTGGCTGCCTGATCAAAAAACGTACACTTTCCTACAAGCCTTACGGCTGCTCGCTTTCAGAGGCTTACGCTCAAGTTATCCACAGGTGGTTCCACAGGCAATGTGGGTAACGCCCACGATTCAGTGACAACCTGATGACGTCCACACCCGTTGCGCACTGTGGTGCAGGATGCCGTGGCGACGGGCCAGGGCGGGGCGGTCCTTGCTGTAGCCGCCGCCGATCACACCCATCACCGGAATATCGCGGCCCAGGCAGTGGCGCATCACGCTTTCGTCGCGGGCGGCGACGCCGGCGTCTGTCAGCTTGAGGTAACCGAGGGCGTCGTCCTTATGCACATCGACGCCGGCGTCGTAGAGCACCAGGTCCGGTTGATACAGCGGCAGCAGGTAGTTGAGCGCGTCGTCCACCACCTTGAGGTAATCGGCATCGCCCATGCCCATGGGCAGCGGAATGTCCCAGTCGCTCTGGGCCTTGCGTGCGGGGAAGTTCTTTTCGCAGTGCAGCGACACGGTGATGGCATCCGGCGTGTCGTGGAGGATGCGCGCGGTGCCGTCGCCCTGGTGCACGTCGCAATCGAAGATCAGCACGCGGTTGACCCGGCCGCTGGCCAGCAGGTAATGGCTGATCACCGCCAGGTCATTGAAGATGCAAAAGCCCGCTGGGTAATCGTAATGGGCGTGGTGGGTGCCGCCCGCCAGGTGGCACGCCAGGCCGTGTTCCAGCGCCTGTTCTGCCGCGAGAATCGAGCCGCCGACCGCACGCACGGTGCGCCGGGCCAGGGCTTCGTTCCACGGCAGGCCGAGGCGGCGCTGGTCTTCGCGGGACAGTTCGCCACTCATGTAGCGTTCGATATACCCCGTGTCATGGGCCAGGGCCAGAATCTGCGCTGGGCACAGTTGCGGGCGCAGCAATTGGCTGTCCTCGGTCAGGCCACTGTCCACCAGGTGGTCGCGCAACAGGCGGAATTTGTCCATGGGGAACCGATGTTCCGCCGGGAACTCGGGGCTGTAGTCATCGTGGTAGATCAATGGCAAAGGCATGGGATTTTCTGACGGGAACCTGCGAGGGATCTTAACAGCGCGGTACACTCACGCACATGGCAAGGGAGGGGACCCATGGAGCCGATACTTGAATTGGAAAGTGCACGCCTGGTGCTGCGCCAATGGCGCGACAGCGACCTGCTGGAATTTGCACGCATGTGCGCCGACCCGCAGGTGATGCGCTATTTCCCGGCCACGTTGAGCCACCTGGAAAGCGCCGCCTTGATCGGCCGGATTCGCGGCCACTTCGCCGAATACGGCTTTGGCCTGTGGGCGTTACAGCGCAAGGACACGGGTGAATTCATCGGCCTCACCGGGCTGGCGAATGTCAGCTTTGAAACCGACTTTACCCCGGCGGTTGAAATCGGCTGGCGCCTGGCCCGCGAGCACTGGGGCCTGGGATACGCCAGCGAGGCGGCCTGGACGGCGTTGCGCTGTGGTTTCGACCGTTTGCAGTTGGACGAAATCGTCGCGTTCACCACCGAAGCCAATCTGCCATCACAAAAAGTCATGCAGGCCATCGGTATGCATTACGATCCGCTGGCAGATTTTGAACACCCCAAGGTCGCAGCCGATGACCCGCTGCGCCATCATGTTTTGTATCGCATCACCCGCGCCCAATGGTTGGACACGCTGCACGGATAGGCAGCCCGGAATGCCCCGTAGATTTTAGGAGTTGCTCTATGAGCCAAGTATTGGAAGATCTGGTGGACTTGCTGACCCTGGAGCCGATCGAGGAAAACCTCTTTCGCGGCCGCAGCCAGGACCTGGGCTTTCGCCAATTGTTTGGTGGCCAGGTGCTCGGCCAGTCGTTGTCGGCAGCCAGCCAGACCGTAGAAGAAGCGCGGCATGTGCATTCCCTGCACGGTTATTTCCTGCGCCCTGGCGACGCGAAGTTGCCGGTGGTGTACTCGGTGGACCGCGTGCGCGACGGTGGCAGTTTCAGTACGCGCCGCGTGACGGCGATCCAGAAGGGCCACCCGATCTTCACCTGCACCACTTCGTTCCAATACGACGAACAAGGCTTCGATCACCAGACCACCATGCCCGTAGTGGTCGGTCCGGAAAACTTGCCGTCGGAGCTGGAACTGACCCAGCAGCGGGCGCACCTGATCCCCGAGCACATGCGCGACAAGCTGCTGTGCCCCAAACCGATCGAAGTGCGCCCGGTGACCGAGAAAGACCCGTTCAACCCGCAGCCCTCCGACCCGGTCAAATACGTGTGGTTCCGCGCCGACGGCGCCCTGGCCGACACACCTGCGCTGCATAAGTACCTGCTGGCCTACGCCTCGGACTTCGGCCTGCTGACCACCTCCTTGCTGCCCCACGGCAAGACCGTGTGGCAGAAAGACATGCAAGTCGCCAGCCTCGACCACGCGTTGTGGTTCCATGCCGACCTGCGTGCCGATGATTGGCTGTTGTACGCCATGGACAGCCCGTGGGCCGGTAATTCCCGTGGGTTCTCCCGTGGCAGCGTGTACAACCGCGCCGGGCAATTGGTGGCCTCGGTGACGCAGGAAGGTTTGATTCGTCATCGCAAGGATTGGGCATGAGCCTGGCGGACGTCAGGCACTGGGTGTTCGACATGGACGGCACCCTCACGGTGGCCGTGCATGACTTTGCGGCCATTCGCGTGGCGCTGGAGATTCCACCCGAGGACGACATCCTCACTCACTTGGCGGCATTGCCGGCGGAGGTCGCGGCGGCCAAGCATGCCTGGCTGCTGGAGCATGAACGGGAGCTGGCGCAGGGTTCCGTCGCGGCTGAAGGTGCAGTGGAACTGGTGCGCGAGCTGGCCGGGCGTGGTGATCGCCTGGGTGTCCTGACCCGTAATGCGCGGGAATTGGCGCATATCACGCTGGAGGCGATTGGCCTGGCGGACTGCTTTGCCGTCGAGGATGTGCTGGGACGTGAAGATGCGCCGCCGAAGCCGGACCCGGGTGGTTTGCTGAAACTGGCAGCAGCCTGGGACGTGGCGCCGAGCGAGATGGTGATGGTCGGCGATTATCGCTTTGACTTGGACTGTGGCCGGGCGGCGGGGGCGCGGACGGTGTTGGTGAACCTGCCGGAAAATCCCTGGCCTGAATTGGCGGATTGGCATGCCGAGGATTGTGCGGTGCTGCGCCGGATGATCCAGCCCATACGCTGACAATCAAATGTGGGAGGGGGCTTGCCCCCTCCCATATGTTTAATCCGGTTTCGGCAGTTATTTCCCGAAGAGTACTTTCTGGCCTTCCGGCGACGTAAACATCCCATCCCCGTTATGCCCCACCCCCGGCACCTCCACCAGCCTATGGCTCAACTGCGAATGCCGCTGCTTGAGGTAGTCAAAATAGTTGTGCCCGCGAATCAGGCGATACGCGCCCTGGGTCTCGGCGGCGCAGCTTTTATCCAGCGCGGGATGGTTCGGGTCGGTGTCCTGTTGGCCCAGCAGGTAGGTGATGTTGCGTGATACGTATGTGTTTTCAAGCTGCTCGGCGCGCTGACCTTTGGCGTAATCCGGCAGGTTTTGCATGCCGTATTTCCAGTCGTTGAAGCCGGGGCAACTGGCGGTGTCGAACTTCACCGGGCGCTGCGGGCTGAAGTAGGCGTAGGACGACGGGTTGGCCACCACGTAACGCAGGCTGATGCCTTCGGTCTGCAGCATCGGGTGGTCGTGGCCCGTGAGGGCGAAACGCTGCACCACCTGGCCGCCGCCGGAGTGGCCGGCGACCACGATTTCTTTCAGCGCCGGGAACAATGTGCGGTTGCCCAGGTGCTTGATAATCTGGTCCAGCGCGCCGTAGGAACTGATTTGGCCCGGTCCGGTCGAGGGCTCGCCGGCCATCCAGTCGTTGCCCTTCCAACGCAGTACCGAGTGGCCCAGGTGGTTGCGCTTCACGTCGGACGCGTTGAGAAACTGCGGCGCGATCACCAGCGTGCTGGCGGTAAGCCCGGCATGCTCGGCGGCATCTTCACCGCTTTGCAGGTAGGTCTGCGCATTGCGCAGGCGGCCGTGCACGATGATCAAGGCGCGGGTGACCGTGGGCAGTGGCTGTCGCCAGTCCTGGCTCAAGCCCAGGCTGAGGTCGCCGGCCTCCAGGTGGAAACGATCGGGACTGACTTCTTTGACGCCATGCTCTTTTACGACAGGCTCGGCGGCCAAGGCGGAACAGGTGACTAGCGCACCCAGCAGCAATCCCAATCGTTTATTCATCTAGAGGCTCTTGGCGGCAAAGGTGTCGCATTGAGTGATCTGGCCCTGGGCGAAGCCGGTCTTGAACCAGCGCACGCGCTGCGCCGAGGTGCCGTGGGTAAAAGAGTCCGGTACGACGCGCCCTTGACCCTGTTGCTGCAAGCGGTCATCGCCAATGGCGTTGGCCGCATTCAGTGCTTCCTCAATGTCACCGGGTTCCAGCCAGTTCAGGCGCTTTTGCGCACGGTTGGCCCACACCCCGGCGAAGCAGTCGGCTTGCAGCTCCTGGCGCACCAACAGGCCGCCGTCGCCTTGCATCTGGCGGCCTTGCTGGCGTGCGGCCTGGATCTTCGACGAAATGCCCAGCAGTGTCTGCACGTGGTGCCCGACTTCGTGGGCGATTACATAGGCCTGGGCGAAGTCGCCGGCGGCCTGGAAGCGTTGCGACATTTCCCGGAAGAAGTCCAGGTCCAGGTACACCTGTTGGTCAGCCGGGCAATAGAACGGGCCACTGGCCGAGGTGGCGCCACCGCAGGCGGAGTTGACCCGGCCACGGAACAGAATCAGTTTCGGGTTCTTGTACGCCAGGCCGTTTTCCTTGAACACCTGGCCCCAGGTGTCCTCGGTATCGCCCAACACGGCCCGCACAAAATCGGCTTGTTCATCGTTGGCCGGCGGCGCCTGGCGCGATTGCGTGCTCACCGAGGGCGCCTGTTCCATCTGGCCGGTCAGTTGGCCGAGGATCTGCAACGGGTCCTGGCCGGTCATCCAGCCGATGCCGACGATCAGCACGATCGCCGTCAGGCTCAAGCCTTTACCGCCCCCAAAGCGCATGCCGCCGCCACCACCGCCACTGTCATCGCGGGCATCCACCACGTTGTCGCTGCGTCGGCCTTTTTTCCATAGCATGGGGCAATCCTCTTGATGAACGGTCCTACAGGGATGTTGGTTGAGTATGGCCGTTATTAGCGGCAATACCCTTCGCCGGTATCGACAATCAGGCAGTCCTTTTTATCCGCCAGCCATTTCAGCCCGGTGGCTTCACCGTCACCGGCGCGCAGCAGTTGTGGGCCGTCCGGACGGTTGAAGGCGATGCCGTCTTCATTGGCCTCACCTTTGAAGGTGCCGGCGTCATCGGCGTCGAGGCCGTATTGCATGGTGAGGAGGTAGTGACCACGGCCGATGCTGTCGTCCTTGGCGATGGTCAGGTACAGGCCTTCGACGCCGATCCACTTGCCCACCCATTTGTCGGTAGGCGGCGTTTGCGGCACGAGGGTCGCTTGTACGGACGCCGGTGCGGGTTTTGGCGCTTCCTTGGATTCCTGATTACAGGCAGTCAGCAGAGCAAGGGCAGACAGAATAAAAAACGTTTTTTTCATAGCGGCAAGGCCTTGGTTAAAAAGTGTACAGCGCGAGGGCAATCGTGCAGCGTTGGACTCGAATCCCGTGATTTAGTGCGCTGTTCGCCCGGTGTTTGGTTATGCTCTTGGGGCAGACTCCGGCCCGGCTGCTAGATTACCGGGTTGAGCGCTGCTTCGTTCAGTGCTCAGCGTTCAGCTCGCCACGCAAGAGAATCCAATGACTGTCAGTACCCCCCTTTCCGGCATCAACCATCCTTTCAAAGGCATTCTGCTGATTGTACTGGCGACGTTCCTGTTCTCCAGCCACGATGCCCTGTCCAAATACCTGGCCGGGTTCTACCCGATCGTGATGGTGGTGTGGGCGCGCTACCTGGTGCACACCTTGCTGATGGCCGGCATTTTCCTGCCGCAATCGGGGTTGCGCGTACTGCGCAGCAAACGGCCGGGGATGCAGGTGGTGCGGGCGCTGTGTCTGCTGGGCACCAGCTTGTTCTTCACGGCGGCGCTGCATTACATCCCCTTGGCTGAAGCCACGGCAGTGAACTTCCTGGCACCCATTCTGGTGACGGCGCTGTCGGTGCCGCTGCTGGGTGAGCATGTGACACGCGGCCAATGGCTGGCGGTGATCTGTGGCTTTATCGGGGTGCTGGTGATCATCCATCCAGGCGGCGAACTCTTCACGCCGGCGGTGTTGCTGCCGCTGTGTTCGGCGCTGTTCTTCTGCTTTTACCAACTGCTCACGCGCATCCTGAGTAAGTTCGACACCCCCACCACCAGCAACTTCTTTGCCGGGCTGTGCAATACCTTGGTGATGAGCGCCATGGTGCCGTTCTTCTGGCAGATCCCCACGCTGTGGCATGGCGTGTTGATGCTGGCCCTGGGCACGTGCGGCATGACCGCGCACTTGATGCTGACCCAAGCGTTTCGCTTCGCGGCGCCGGCTTTGCTGGCGCCGTTCGGCTATTGCCAGATCGTGTTTGCGGGGTTGTTGGGCTGGCTGGTGTTCAACCATACCCCCGATGTGACCACGGTGGTCGGCATCGGGGTGATCTGCATGAGCGGGTTGGCCGCTGCCTGGCAGCAGCGGCGCAGATAGCTCAGACGGTTGCTCAGACGTCTACGGTAGGGATCTTGCGCGGCGCCATGAAGTACATCCAGGTCAGCGCAATGAAGTACATCGCTGGGATCAGGGTGAACAACACTGTGTAGTTGTTGTTCGTCACGGTGAGGATGTGGCCGACGATCTGGGTCATGAACATACCGCCGATGGCCGCGCACATGCCGCCGAAACCAAACACCGTACTCATCATGTGCTTGGGCGTGTAGTCCATCACCAGGCTCCAGATGTTGGCGGTCCAGGCCTGGTGCGCACCAATCGCCAGGGAGATGGCAAACACCGCGACCCACAGCTGGCTGGAACCGGCGGCCATGATCACGCCGACGATGCAGCAGGCAAACAGCAGCATCGACAGCAGGCGTGCCTTGATCGAGTTCATGCCTCGGCCGATCAGGAACGACGACAGAATCCCACCCCCCACGCTGCCGAAGTCGGCGGTCAGGTAAATGATGATCAGTGGAATGCCCATCTGGGTCACGTTGATGCCCAGGTTGTATTGCTGGTTCAGGAACGGCGGCAGCCAATACAGGTAGAACCAGAACACCGGCGCGGTGAGGGCATACGCGATGGCGAAGGCCCAGGTGCCGCGCATCCGCAGGATACGGCTGAAGGGGACGCCCGGTTGTTCCGGCTCGACTTGCTGCTGCACGTAGTCCAATTCGGATTGTTTGACCGAAGGGTGGTCTTCCGGGTTGTAGTACTTCAAACCCCAGAACACCAGCCAGATCGCACCGAGCGAGGCCATGCACAGGAACGCCGCCTGCCAGCCCCACACATGCAGGATCAACGGCAGCAGCATCGGGGTCATCATCGCGCCGACGTTGGTACCGGCGTTGAAGATGCCGGTGGCCACGGCACGTTCACCCGCCGGGAACCACAACCGCGTGGTCTTGACGCACGCCGGGTAGTTGGCGGCTTCGGTCAACCCGAGGATAAAGCGGCAGACCATAAAGCCCACCGCCGAGGTGGCCAGGCCGTGGGCGCCGGTTGCGAGGCTCCACAGCAGTACGGCGAAGAAGAACACGCGTTTGACGCCGACCCGGTCGATCAGGCGGCCTTGCAGCACAAAGCCGACGGCGTAGCCGACCTGGAACCAGAAGTTGATGTTGGCGTAGTCCATCGCCGTCCAGCTCATCTCTTTGGCCAGGATCGGTTGCATCACGCCCAGTGCGGCGCGGTCGATGTAGTTGAGGGTGGTGGCGAAAAACACCAGGGCCAGCATGCCCCAGCGCGTTTTGCCCACGGCCAGGGCGCCGCGGATCTTGTCGCCGATGCCGGCGTGCGGGTTGCCCGGGCGGTCGGCCAGGACGGAGTTTTGCAGAGGCATGTGGTTGTACCCGTTTTTTGAAATTTTTATGGTGTGTTCTGGGTCTTTGTTACTGGATCGATGGTGCGCAGCGCTTAAAAAATCGTCAATTCGCCAAACAGGCATAGTGTTCGATAATCGCACCAAAAACTAACCGGTTCGTACATTTTAATTGCTGTCGACAGTTTAGCGGCCAATAATTTGCCGTAAATAAGACCAGTCTCAAATGCCGGGAGTCGCCCATGCAACGCTCTATTGCCACCGTTTCCTTGAGCGGAACCCTGCCGGAAAAACTCGAAGCCATCGCGGCCGCCGGGTTTGATGGCGTCGAAATCTTCGAAAACGATCTGCTGTATTACGATGGCAGCCCGCGTGAAGTTAGGCAGATGTGTGCCGACCTCGGCATTGCTATCACGTTGTTCCAGCCGTTCCGCGACTTTGAAGGTTGCCGCCGTGACCGCCTGGCGCGCAACCTCGAGCGTGCCGAGCGCAAGTTCGACCTGATGCAGGAGTTGGGCACCGACTTGGTGCTGGTGTGCAGCAATGCCTCGGCCGATTGCGTGGGTGATGAACGCATTCTACTGGATGACTTGAGCCTGCTGGCCGAACATGCTGGCCGCCGTGGCCTGCGTATCGGCTATGAAGCCTTGGCCTGGGGCAAGCATGTGAACACCTGGCAACAGGTGTGGAACCTGGTGCGTCAGGTCGATCACCCCAGCCTGGGCGTGTTGCTCGACAGCTTTCACACCCTGTCGCTCAAGGGCGACCCGAGCGCCATTGCCGACATCCCCGGCGACAAGATTTTCTTCGTGCAAATGGCCGACGCGCCGGTCCTGGCCATGGACGTCCTGGAGTGGAGCCGGCATTTTCGCTGCTTCCCCGGCCAAGGCGAATTCGACCTGGCGGGTTTCCTCGCACCGATCATCAAGAGTGGCTACACCGGGCCACTGTCCCTGGAGATTTTCAACGACGGCTTCCGCGCCGCGCCAACTCGGGCGAACGCAGCGGATGGCCTGCGCTCCTTGCTGTACCTGGAAGAGAAAACCCGCGAGCGCCTGAAACAGGAAGCGCCCGCGCAACCTGCCGAGATTCTGTTTGATACCCCGGCGGCCAGCGAATACGAGGGCATCGAGTTCCTCGAGTTTGCCGTTGACGAAAGCCTCGGCGCCAAGCTCACTCATTGGTTGGAACGCCTGGGGTTCGTCAAGGCCGGGCAGCATCGCTCCAAGAGCGTGAGCCTGTTGCGCCAGGGCGATATCAACCTGATTCTCAACTGTGAACCCTATTCGTTTGCCCACAACTTTTTCGAAGCCCACGGGCCGTCGTTGTGCGCCACCGCGATTCGGGTCAAGGACAGCGCGAAGGCGCTGGAGCGGGCGGTGGCGTACAAGGGCCAGCCGTATCGCGGCCTGGTCGGGCCCAACGAGTTGGAGCTGGCGGCGGTGCGCGCGCCGGATGGCAGCCTGATTTACCTGGTGGACCCGAGCGAAGGCGGGCTGTACGACACCGACTTCAACCTGCAGCCCGCCGCTTCAACCAGCGGCGGCTTGTTGCGCATCGACCACATGGCCATGGCGTTGCCGGCCGACAGCCTCGACAGTTGGGTGCTGTTCTACAAGAGCCTGCTGGATTTCGAAGCCGACGACGAAGTGGTGCTGCCTGACCCTTACGGCTTGGTGAAAAGCCGCGCCCTGCGCAGCCGCTGCAGTTCGATCCGCCTGCCGCTGAATATCTCCGAGAACCGCAACACGGCCATTTCCCACGCACTGTCGAGCTATCGCGGCTCGGGCGTGCACCACATTGCCTTCGACTGCGCGGATATTTTCGCCGAAGTGCGCCGCGCCAAAGACGCGGGTGTGCCGCTGCTGGATATTCCGCTCAACTATTACGATGATCTGGCGGCGCGTTTCGATTTCGACGACGAATTCCTCAGCGAGCTGGCGTACTACAACGTGCTGTACGACCGCGACGCCCAAGGCGGTGAGTTGTTTCACGTGTACACCGAGCCGTTTGAAGGGCGGTTTTTCTTCGAGATCATCCAGCGCAAGAACGGTTATGCCGGCTACGGCGCGGCCAACGTGGCGGTGCGCCTGGCGGCGATGGCCAAATCGCGCAGCGGTGCGGTGCGCCAGGCGCGTTTATAACGGCTGGCGAGGTGCTTCCTTCGGGAGGCCTCGCGGCCCATAATCAGCGCCTGCATAACACTGGCCGTGAGCGCACCATGACCTCCGAGGCACCCCGCAAGAGCCGGAAGAACAACCCGGAAAAGACCCGCGAAAACATACTCCAGGAAGCCATTGTCGAGTTTGTCCAGCAGGGCCTTTCCGGCGCTCGCGTGGATGCGATCGCCGAGCGCATCCACACCTCCAAACGCATGATCTATTACTACTTCGGCAGTAAGGAGCAGTTGTACGTCGAGGTGCTGGAGAAGCTCTACGGTGACATCCGCAACACCGAAACCCGCATGAACCTCACCGCCCTGGAACCGCGCGATGCTATTCGGCGGCTGGTGGAGTTCACGTTTGATCACCACGACCAGAACGTGGATTTCGTGCGCATCGTCAGCATCGAAAATATCCACAATGCCGAATACGTAAAGCGTTCGGATTCGATCAAGGCGATGAACAGCAACATCCTCGAGGCGCTGGGTACGACGTTGCGTCGTGGGGCCGAGATGGGCGTGTTTCGGGAAGGGTTGGAGCCGCTGGATGTTCACTTGCTGATCAATTCGTTCAGCTTTTACCGGGTGTCCAACCGCCATACGTTCAGTGAGATCTTTCAGATCGAACTGTCGGATGAGGCGATCAAGCAGCGGCACCGCGAGATGATTTGTGAGTCGGTGATGCGCTACTTGCAGGCCTGAGTACTCAGGTTGGAATGCAATCAAATGTGGGAGGGGGCTTGCCCCCGATTGCGGCAGGCCAGTTCCTGATAAGGTGGCTGATCCACCGCCATCGGGGGCAAGCCCCCTCCCACATTTTGCTCCGGTTTCTACCGTCAGGTATTCATGCTTTGGAAGTGCAGCAGCATCCGCTGTGCATCCGGCGCTTCTCCACTGAACAACTCGAACGCCTTCACCGCCTGAAACACCGCCATGTTGCCGCCATCCAGCGTGCGGCAACCCAAGGCGCGGGCGTCGCGCAGCAGTTGGGTTTCCAGCGGGAAGTACACGATTTCGGCGACCCATAATTCAGCCCGCAACAAGGATGCAGGCACCGGCGTGCCGGGCAACTTGGCCATGCCCATCGGTGTGGTGTTGACCAAACCATCGGCCTCGGCCATCGCATTTTCCAAGTGTGTGCCGACCTGCGCACGCCCCGTGCCGAAGCGCTGAGTCAGGTTATCCACAAGGTCGCGCGCTCGGCTGGCGTCTACATCGAAAATACTCAAGTACTCCACGCCTTCCGCCAGCAGCGCATGGGCCACTGCTGCACCTGCACCGCCGGCGCCCATCTGCACCACGCGTTGGCGGGCGACGTCGTTCAAGTTGCGCCGAAACCCTTCGGCGAACCCAAGGCAATCGGTGTTGTGGCCGATGCGTTTGCCGTCCTTGAACACCACCGTGTTAACCGCGCCAATGCCCCGGGCTTCGTCGGACAATTCATCAAGCAATGGAAGGATTGCCTGCTTGCACGGGTAGGTGATGTTCAGCCCGGTAAAGTGCATGAGCTCGGCGGCCTCCAGCAAGTCGGGCAGGGCATTGATGTCCAGGCGCAGCGGTTCAAGGTCGATCAGGCGATACAGGTAGCGCAAACCTTGGGCATCGCCTTCCTGTTCATGCAGGGCAGGGGTGCGCGAGGCCTGGATGCCGCTGCCGATCAAGCCGGCGAGAATGCGCGGTTTCATCGGGCCGCCCCTTTGAGCAGGTGGCTGAAATGTTCCAAGGCCAGGTGGTAGCCATGGCTGCCGAACCCGGCGAGCACCGACTTGGCGATGGGCGATACGAAAGAGTGATGACGGAACGCCTCACGGGCATGCACGTTGGACAGGTGCACTTCGATCACCGGCACTTCGCTGGCGACCAGCGCATCGCGAATCGCCACCGACGTGTGCGTCCAGGCTGCCGGGTTGATCACAATGCCGGCGCAACGGGCGCGGGCGCCGTGGATCCAGTCGAGTAATTCGCCTTCGTGGTTGGTCTGGCGAAATTCAATTTTCAGCCCGAGCTGTTCGGCGCTGCGGCCACACAGGACAGCGACATCGGCCAGGGTTTCATGGCCATAGGTGGCGGGCTCACGGGTGCCGAGCAGGTTGAGGTTGGGGCCGTTGAGCACCAGCACGATGGGCGGCATAGGGAGGGTCTCCACAGTTATTGTTCGTTGTGGGGATAAAATGTACTGGTTAGTTAATTTGGTCAATTGATGGCAGCGGATCTGTTCGATTATCGAACTGTTAATCAGACCCTTCACGCGCTGGAATCAGATTAGATATCAATTGAAAATAATTCTCGACAACGCTTAAGATGCCCGCCTGTTTCCTTAACATTCCAGGGAGTCGGTTTGTCGGACGTGGATCTCAAAGGCCTGTTTCTCAAGCATGCCGATACCTTGCGTGGGTATCTGGCACGCAAGGTACGGGACCCGCAGTTGGCCGCAGACCTGGTGCAGGAGAGCTTCCTGCGCCTGGCGGAAAAACCGGCCGGCGAGCGCATCGACAACTCCCAGGGCTATCTCTATCGAACGGCGAGCAATCTGCTGATCGACCATATTCGCCAGGAAGCACGGCGCAAGACAGACTCCGTGCCCCATGAGGCGCTGGCCGAGATTGAAGATGACGTGGCCGGGTTGGAGGCTCAGGCAATGGCGCAGCAACAGCGACAGGCATTGAAGCAGGCACTGGCGGAGTTGCCGGAACGCACCCAGCAGATTTTCCGTCTCAACCGCATCGAAGGCATGACCCACGCCCAGGTCGCCCGGCACCTGGACATTTCTGACAGTTCCGTGCAAAAGCACTTGGCCAAGGCGTTGGCCTACGTGATGCAGCGCTTGCAGGAAGGCGAGGTGGCGCCATCCGACGAATGAATTACCGAAAAATGCCAGGTCAGTCGTCACAGCGTTACATAACGAAAAATTCGAGATTCACACGTGAATAGCCAGGGTCCGCAACAGCACAGCATTACCGAGGCCGCCGCCGAGTGGGCGGTGCGCTTGCACGCCGGTGCCCTGACCGACCAGGAGCAGGCCGAGCTGCAGCATTGGATCGCCTGCGACAGCCGCCACGAAGCGGCCTTGCGCTTTGCCGAACAGACGTGGGCCGCATTGGGTGAGGTGTACAAGGACGAACCGCTGCAGCGTCAACGCCCGCCGGCGGCGACGCTGCCGGCGCGCCGGTCCAAGCGACGCAGGCCATGGCAACGTGCGGCGGCTGTCGCGCTGGTCGTGGTGGTGGTCGGTGTTGGCTGGGTGCGCGGGCCGGACGTGTTGTTGCGCCTGCAAGCCGACTACATCACCCAGAAAGGCGAGGTGCGCACCGTGCACCTGGCCGATGGCAGTACCGTAGAGCTGGATTCCGGCAGTGCCATTCGCCTGGACTACGACGGTGTGCAACGCCGTATCAGTCTGCTCAAGGGCTCGGCGATCTTTGATGTGGCGCCGAGGGTGGGCCAGGAAACCCGGCCGTTTGTGGTGCAGAGCGCGGGGGGGCAAACCCGTGCGCTGGGCACGCGGTTTGTGGTGGCGCGCGAGGGCGATAGCCAGGCGTGGGTTGGGGTGCTGGAGCACAGTGTCGAGGTTTCCCTGCAAGCTATTCCGAAAAAAGGTCCGGCCGACAGGGTGCTTAAGGAGGGCCTGGCTGCACGCTACAACCTCCAGGAAGGCATCGTGCCCATCGACCAGCTCGATGTAGAGCGGGCCACCAGTTGGCGCCGCGGTGTGTTGATCTTTGATCGCCAACCGCTGGCCAAGGTCATCGAGCAACTTAACCGCTACCGTCCTGGGCGTGTGGTGCTGGCGGATTCGGCGCTGGGGGATCGCGAGGTCAGCGGGGTGTTTCGGCTTGATATGCTCGACACTGCCCTTGGCATTCTCACCCAGGAGCTGCACGTGCAGCGTTTGGATCTGGCGGGCCTCAGCTTGATCTATTGATTTTCCTGTAGGTGTGGGCTGGACCTGTGGTGAGTTAGGCCTGCTCCCGCTGGCGGCCTGACAGCTGACCGCGATCCAAATGTGGGAGGGGGCTTGCCCCCGATAGCGGTGTGTCAGTCAATTCATCAGGTGACTGATTCAGCGCCATCGGGGCCTCGGTATCTACACAATTCTGGCTATGGCGCTGGACCTGTGGCGAGGGAGCTTGCTCCCGCCGGCGGCCTGACAGCTGACCATAATCTAACGGTTACCCCGCGATCCAAATGTGGGAGGGGGCTTGCCCCCGATAGCGGTGTGTCAGTCAATTCATCAGGTGACTGATTCAGCGCCATCGAGGCCTCGGTATCTACACAATTCTGGCTATGGCGCTGGACCTGTGGCGAGGGAGCTTGCTCTCGCTGGCGGCCTGGCAGACGACCATAATCTAACGGTTACCCCGCGATCCAAATGTGGGAGGGGGCTTGCCCCCGATAGCGGTGTGTCAGTCAATTCATCAGTTGACTGATTCAGCGCCATCGGGCCTCGGTATCTACACAATTCTGGGTATGGCGCAGGACCTGTGGCGAGGGAGCTTGCTCCCGCTGGCGCGCTGGTAGACGACCAGGATGTTGGATCAGACCCGGTACATATCCGTTATTTAGGTCTCGGCCACTATGGGTTCCGCCCTTACGGCGGGTCACTTTTGGAAAAGGCCCAAAAGTAACCAAAAGGCCTTCGCCCCAACACTCGGCACCTCGCCTAGGCTCGGTGTGCCCGTAATCCGCCAGGGATTTGGGGGGCCGCCGCCACGCGCCATCCATGGCGCGGGGCGGCTAAACCGGCATCCCTGCCGGTTTACCCCCCAAATCCCTGTCGAATTCCGGCCAGCGTGTTTGACGGGGCGCCTGAGATCAAAAGCTAGATCACGATCAAGAGCGGCTCGCTTCGCATCGTGGTTAGTCTCGGTTGCTACAACGGTGTGTCCGTATCTATGGCTATCGCCGGCAAGCCGGCTCAGTTTCCTGCTTGAACCCCTTCGTTAAAAAACTTTTGGAAAAGTCTTACTGACTTCCTGCGCGTCGCACGTCTTGCTAGGTGAGAAGCATTCGCATAAACAAAAAACGCTTAGCGCAGGGAACAATCGAAATGTCAGCACTCAACAAGGGGCGTATCACCGGTAGCCGGTTAGCCCTTTCCATTCACTTGGGCCTGTTCGCCGCAGTGGCGCCGGTGTATGCCGCGCAGCCTCAATCGGGCGCTACCCAACCTGCTGTGTTGACGTTCGATATCCCCGTGCAATCTCTCGGCAGTGCCGTGCTGGCCTTCGCCGACCAGGCTGGCTTGCAGGTGTTGTTTGACAGCCAGCGCCTGCAAGGCTTGAGCAGTACGGCGATCAAGGGCAGTTTCAGCGTGCAGGAAGGCCTGGGCCGTTTGCTCGGTGCCGCGCCGGTGGAGTATCGCTTTACCGGCGAGCGCCAGGTCACGCTCAACCGCGTCAGTGACGATCACGACGGCGCCATGACCGTGGGCACTACCACCATTACCGGTAACACCAATGGCCAGGCCAGCGATTGGGTGTACCAGACCCCAAAGTCCGTGGCAGTCATCAGCCGTGACATGATCGACAAGCGCCCACCCCGTCACGCGGCCGACATGCTGGAGGAAACTGCGGGGGTCTACACCGCCGTTGACCAACGCGACCCTGGTCTTTCCGTGAACATTCGCGGCGTTCAGGACTATGGCCGTGTGAACATGAACATCGACGGCATGCGCCAGAACTTCAACGTCAATGGGCACCAGCAGCGCAATGGCACCATGCTGATTGACCCGGAGTTCATTTCCAGCATCGAGATCGACAAGGGCAGCCAGTCGGGGCAGGGTGGGGCGGCCGTACTCGGCGGGATCGCCTCGTTCAAGACCCTGGAGGCCAGCGAGTTCCTCAAGGATGGTAAAGAGATCGGCGGACGTTTTCGCGCGGGCAGCGGTATCGGTGAGCTGGGCAACGGTACCTACTTCAATGGCAGTGGCGTGTTTGCCTTTGGTGATGAGCGCGGCGATGTGCTGCTCGGCTACAGCGAGCGCCATTTCGGCAACTACCGGGCCGGCACCCACAATGACCAGAACCTGGGCACCAATCTGCGGGCCAGGAAGTATGCCCCGGTCGCCTTCGACGACTGGTTGAACAGCGAAGTCGGTGATACCGGCAGCGTGACCCGGTCGCAGATCGTCAAGTTCGGCCTGAACCTGCCCAACGATCAGCGCGTGCAATTGAGCTACCTGGAAAGCGATACCGACAGCAATGATGCCTGGGGCTACATCAGTGATGATCTTCAGAGCAGCTATTACGTACGCACCGGCAAGAACAACCTCAACGCGAAAAACGCGGCGCTGGACTACAGCTACAGCCCGGATAACGCGCTGATCGATTTCAAGGCCAAGCTCTATTACGTCACCACCCAACTGGATCGTTCCAACGCCGGCAACCTCGCGTCCCTGAGTTCCGGCAACTATACGCCGGCATACACCGACCATTTCCAGACCGATACCTGGGGCCTGCAGGGCGAAAACACGGCGCGCTTCGACCTGGGCCGCGTGGGGCATCTGAGCTGGAACTATGGCCTGGAGATGTATCAGGACACCTTCAAGCCCAGTACCAACAAGATCGAGTCCACCAACACGATCAACTCCGGATCACTGCCCTACACCCCCAGTGCCGACCCGGAAGGCAAGCGCACCATCGCCAGTGTGTTCAATAACCTGCAATACGAATATGACGACTGGCTGACCGTGGATGCCGGGCTGCGTTACGACCGTTATCGGCTGGAGGGTGTCACCGGGATGACGCTGTGGAAGCGCGACCGGTTTTACACCAGTACGACGGGCGCGAAGCGTGTCGAGGACATTTTTGATATCGACCGTGAAGACGGACGGTTTTCGCCGACCTTCGGTATCGGCATCAAGCCTGGGGTCGACTGGCTGCAACTGTATACCCGCTGGGGCAAGGGCTGGCGCCCGCCGGCTGTCACTGAAACCTTTATGAGCGGCCGCCCCCACGGGGGTGGTTCGAATGAACGGGTATTCCCCAATCCTTACCTGAAGCCAGAGGAGTCTCGCGATTGGGAAGTGGGGATGAACGTGTTCAAGGAGTCGCTCTTTTTCAATGACGACCGACTGGGCATCAAGGTGGCGTACTTCGACACCAAGATTAAGAATTTCACCTTCCTCAATACCAGTGTGAGTTTGCCGGAGACGTCCGTTGGGGGTTTCAACGGGATCATGGCGTATACCAACAACCTCAATGACACGCGGTTCAGGGGCCTTGAGTACCAACTCAACTACGACATGGGGCGTGCGTATACCAACCTTAGTTACACGCACATGATCGGCAGCAACGAGTTCTGTTCGAAGAACTACTACCTGGGCGGGGCCAAGAAGGCCGGTCCCAGCACCACCGTTATCGAACGGTTTACCCGGCCCAACGGCACCATCGGTTTCCGCCCTGTGACCCGCTACGAATTGTTGGATGACGAGGCCGCCAATGCCAAGGAAAGCTGCGGCAAGATCATGGGCAACGCCACCTACACCCCCGCTGATCGCGCGTCGTTGACGTTGGGCGCGCGCTTTTTGGACAAGCGCCTGGATACCGGTGTGCGTGTTCGCTACAGCTCGGGTAACGGGGAAAACCTGGACAACCAGGGCTACAACCTGATCGACCAGGCCATGTGGCCCAAATACACCGTGTATGACGTCTACGCCAGTTACTGGATGACCGATCAATTGAACATCGCGTTGGCGTTGGAAAACGCCACGGACGAAGCGTATTTCGTCGCCATGGGCGATGCCAACAACCTCAGCCTGGCTCGCGGCCGGACCTTGAGCGGAATGCTCGAATACAAATTCTGATACCGGTGCCACGGCACCGCATCAACCACGGTTTTGCCCAGGGTTGGGTAAAAAGTGCGCAGCTGCGCATTGATCAATAGCGCTGTAATTATGAGGTTTAGTGATGACTATTTCTGTTAGCTACGAGTCGTACCTGGGCACTACTTCGCTGTCTGACTACCTGTCGGACTGGGCTCTTGGTTTTGCCACGGCAGGTCATGGCACTGGCGGCAACAACGGTGGTTTCAGCAACGGGACCTTCGCCGGTGACCAATACGCGTCCCATGGCGCCAACAACTCCGACTACGCGTTCATCGCCGACAGCGACACCAGCAACGGCCTGCACTACGTGTTCAATCCAACACTGCCGGCCAGCAGCAACTTGAACCACTACCTGTGGGGCGAACTGGATAACGTCGAGCTGGGCACTGGCCTGACCGGCGGCAGTGGCAGCGACTTCGACCTGAGTGCCTACAAAGTCGCCTTCAATGGCCTCGACCTGTCCGCCGCCGAAGGTGCAGGCCGCGTCGGCAACGATGTGCAGAGCGTGATCTACGGCCTGATCCAGGGCAACACCAGTGCACTGGAATCGGCACTCAACGAGCTGCTGGGCGCTATCGACCCGAGCCTGTCGACGGCCAACACCTTCGACGAGATCTCCGCCGGCCTCGCGGCCCACGCGGCGTCCTCGACCACCACCGACGTTGCACTGGTGGGCGTGCAGGACGTGGCCCAGGACTGGGCACTCGCGGCCTAAATCCGCTGCATGAAAAAAGCGAATGGAAGATCGCTCTCCCATTCGCCGCATGACACACCGCCGTTGCCCAAGCCTTCTAACTCTTCAGGCGACGGCGGTGCCGAATTCTGCGCAGCGTCGCATGGCCTGTCAACGCGATGACGCTGCCCGCTCAACCCTTTGAGAATCCCCAGATGCGCCACGCCGGCAACGAAACCCTGGCCGCCCTCACGGCCTATAAAAGTGGCTTCTTCAACATCGGCCTGTTCTCGGCGGTGATCAACCTGCTGATGCTCGCCCCGGCGCTGTACATGCTGCAGGTGTACGACCGGGTGCTAGCCTCGGGCAATCAGATGACCCTGTTGATGCTGACGCTGATGATCCTCGGCCTGTTCGGCCTGATGGGCGCATTGGAGTGGGTGCGCAGCCAGGTGGTGATTCGCCTCGGCACGCAGATGGACATGCGCTTGAACCAGCGGGTGTACGACGCGGCGTTCGAAGCGCAACTCAAGGGCGGCACCCAGGCGGCCGGCCAGGCGCTGCATGACCTGACCACGCTGCGCCAGTTCGCCACCGGCCAGGCGTTGTTCGCGTTTTTCGATGCGCCGTGGTTTCCGGTGTACCTGTTGGTGATTTTCCTGTTTCACCCCTGGCTCGGCCTGCTGGCACTGGTCGGCGCGCTGCTGTTGATGGCGCTGGCGTGGGTTAACCACCACGTCAGTCAGGCTCCGATGGCCCTGGCCAGCCAACTGTCCATCAGCGCCAGCCAGCAGGCCACGGCCAACCTGCGCAATGCCGACACCATCGAAGCCATGGGCATGCTCGGCACGTTGCGCGCACGCTGGTTCGGCCAGCATCAAGCGTTTTTGGCCCAGCAAAACCTGGCCAGTGAAAAGACCGCAGCCGTCAGCGCCTGGTCCAAGGGCGTGCGCCTCGCGTTGCAATCCCTGGTCCTGGGTTTGGGCGCGTTGCTGGCGGTGCAGGGCGATATTACGCCGGGGATGATGATTGCCGGCTCGATCCTGATGGGCCGGGTGTTGACCCCCATCGACCAACTGATCGGCGTGTGGAAGCAATGGGGCTCGGCGCGGCTGGCGTACGAACGCTTGTCGCAGATGCTGGAGGCCAACCCGGCGCGACCAGTCCCTATGAGCCTGCCGGTGCCTAAAGGCCAACTGAGCGTCGAGCACATCAGCGCCTGTGCCCCCGGCAGCCGTCGGCCGGCGCTGGCCAACCTCGGTTTTAACCTGGCGGCAGGCGACGTGCTGGGCGTGATCGGGCCGTCGGGCTGCGGCAAATCCACCCTGGCGCGAATACTGGTGGGCGCCTGGGCGCCCCTGGCCGGCAAGGTGCGGTTGGACGGTGCCGACCTGGCCCTGTGGGACAAGCAGCAGTTAGGTCCGCACATCGGTTACCTGCCGCAAGACATTCAATTGTTCGCCGGCAGCATTGCGGAAAACATCGCACGCTTTGCCGAGGTCGACGCGGATAAAGTCCTCGCTGCTGCGCAAATGGCTGGCGTGCATGAATTGATCCTGCAACTGCCCCAAGGCTACGACACGCAATTGGGGGAGGGCGGCGCCGGCTTGTCCGGCGGCCAGAAGCAACGCGTTGCGCTGGCCCGTGCGCTGTACGGCCTGCCTGCGTTGATCGTGCTGGATGAACCCAACGCCAACCTCGACGAGGTGGGCGAGCACGCCCTGCTCCAAGCCATCGGCCAGCTCAAGCAACAGCGCCGTACCGTGATCCTGATCACCCACAAACCCAACGTGCTGAGCCTGACTGACCAGTTGCTGATCCTCAAGGACGGTCAATTGCAGGCGTTCGGCCCTACGGCGCGTGTGTTGGAGGCACGGCAGAAGCCCGTGGCGAGCAAGCCGGTGTCGACCCTGAGCATGAGTTACCGCCTCGGTGAAGGAAAACAGGCATGAGCCAGAGCAAACCTGTGTTGGTCTGCGAGGCGCCGAACAACGTGCTGGCGCTGGATGACAAAAAATACTCGCGCATTGGCTGGCTGTTGGTGCTCGGTGGCTTTGCCGGTTTCCTCGGTTGGGCGGCGTTGGCGCCGTTGGACAAGGGCGTGGCGGTGTCGGGCAAGGTCATGGTCTCGGGCCATCGCAAGACCGTGCAACACCCGGCGGGAGGTATCGTCGAGCGCATTGACGTGCGCGACGGTGAGGTGGTCAGTGCCGGCCAGGTGCTGCTGCGCTTGAAGGAAACCCCATTGCGCGGGCAGATGCAGTCCCTGCGCAGCCAGTACGTGGCGTCCCTGGCCAGCGAAGCGCGCTTGAGTGCCGAAAGTGAAGGGTTGTCGGCAATCACTTTTGCTCCCGAACTGCTCGACGATCCTGAAGCAGCGGCCACCCTGAACCTGCAACGGCAGCTGTTCAATAGCCGTGCCCAGGCCCTGGCTACCGAGCAACAAGGCCTGCGCGAAACCATCGCCGGCGCCGAGGCGCAGCTGCGCGGTACGCGGGATTCGCAAGCCAGCAAAGTCCAGCAACGCGCGGCGTTGAGTGAGCAACTGCAAGGCCTGCGCGCGTTGGCGCGTGACGGGTACATCCCACGCAACCGCCTGCTCGACAGCGAGCGCCTGTACTCGCAGGTCGATGGCGCCATCGCCGAGGACTATGGCCGTATCGGTCAGTTGCAGCGCCAGGTGCTCGAACTGCGGCTACGCATCCGTCAGCTCGGCGAAGACTTCCAGAAAGACCTGCGCGGCCAGTTGGCCGAGACCCGTACCCGCAGCGACGACCTGCGCAATCGACTGGCCTCGGCCGAGTTCGAATTGGCCAACAGCCTGGTGCGCGCCCCGGCGTCCGGTGTGGTGGTGGGGCTGGATGTGTACACCGAGGGCGGCGTAATCAAGCCCGGCCAGGCGTTGATGGACATCGTGCCCCAGGGCGAACCCTTGCTGGTGGAGGCGCGCGTGCCGGTGCAGATGGTCGACAAGGTGCATCCGGGCTTGCCGGTGGAGTTGCTGTTCTCGGCCTTCAACCAGGCCACCACGCCACGGGTGGCCGGTGAGGTCACACTGGTCTCGGCCGATCGCCAGGTCGATGAACGCACCGACGAGCCTTACTACACGCTGCGCGCCCAGGTCAGCGCGGCCGGCATGCAACAACTGGACGGCGTGCAGATACGTCCCGGCATGCCGGTGGAAACCTTCATCAAGACCGGTGAGCGCTCGATGCTCAACTACCTGTTCAAACCCCTGCTGGATCGCACCCATATGGCCCTGGTGGAAGAATGAAGGCGCTGCTGTTTACCCTGTTTTTCGGTTGTACCTCGGCGGCGCACGCCTTGGGTTTGCTGGATGCCTACGACTTGGCCCTGCGCAATGATCCGACTTTTCAGGCCGCTATCCAGGAGCGTGAAGCCGGTGAAGAACATCGCGTGATCGGGCGTGCGGCGTTGTTGCCGAACCTGTCATGGAGCTATAACAACTCGCGCAACGCGTCTGAAGTGACGGCGGGTGAGGTCACCAGCGACCGTGACTACCGCAGCTATGCTTCGACCCTGACCTTGCAGCAACCGTTGCTGGATTACGAAGCCTATGCGCGGTTTCGCCAGGGCACCGCCCAGGCCTTGATGGCCGACGAGCGCTTTCGCGGCAAGAGCCAGGAACTGGCGGTGCGGGTGCTCAATGCCTACAGCCAGGCCTTGCTGGCGCAAGAACGTATCGAGCTGAGCCGTGCGCAGAAACGCGCGTATGCCGAGCGCCTGCAACTCAATGATCGCCTGCTCAAGGGCGGTGAGGGCACGCGCACCGATGTGCTGGAAACCCAGGCGCGCCTGAGCTTGGCCCAGGCAGAAGAAATCGAATCCCTGGACGCTCAGGACAGTGCCCTGCGCGAGTTGGAAGCCATCGTCGGCCAGCCGCTGCAGATCGAAGAATTGGCACCATTGACGCGCCAATTCGACATCCCGCCCCTGCAGCCCAACCGTTTCGAGACCTGGCGCGACATGGCCATGGCCAATAACCCGGAGCTTAAATCCCAGCACCACGCCCTGGACGTAGCGTCCTACGAAGTGGAGCGCAAACGTGCAGGCCACCTGCCCAAGGTCAGCCTGTACGCCACCAGTCGCCAGACCCGCTCTGACTCGGAAAGCAGCTACAACCAACAGTACGACACCAACAGTGTCGGCATTCAGGTCAGCCTGCCACTGTTTGCCGGCGGCGGGGTGTCGGCCTCCACCCGCCAGGCGGCGAACCAGCTGTCCCAGGCCCAGTACGAGTTGGACGCGCAAACCTCGGCCACGCTGGTGGAGTTGCGCAAGCAGTTCAACCTCAACACCAGCGGCGCCGCCAAAGTGCGCGCCTATGAAATGGCCGTCAGCTCGGCCACTGCCTTGGTCGCCGCGACCCAGAAAAGCGTCACCGGCGGTGAGCGCGTCAACCTCGACGTGCTCGACGCCGAACAACAACTCTTCACCGCCCGCCGCGACCTGGCGAATGCGCGGCATGCGTATCTGCTGGCTCGGATTCAGTTGAAGTATTACGCGGGGTTGCTGAGCGAGCAGGACTTGCGGGCCTTGGCGGGGTATTTCCAGCCCTCGGCATGAGTGGTTACAACCCGGCATTCGCCGGGTTTTTTGTGCTTACTAGTCTGTGAAACAGCTTCGGGAAAATGGAGCCGGTTGTCGGGTGACAGGGGAAAATTGTTACCTGGCGGAAAATAACCTAACGGATGGGTTACGATGAGAGTAGGCGCTTACAAGGGATATGTGATTTCGGTGTTTATCAGGGAGGAGCATTGCCCGCCCCATGTGCATGTCAGGGGGAAGGAGTGGGATGCGCGTTTTCGTTTCAGTTTTCTGGATGGAGACGTGGAATTGTGGGACGTAGAGCCTGAGCGTCGGCAGCCACCCATGGCGGTTTTGAAAGAAATACGCGGGGCGATCATGCAGCGGCATTACCTGGCGCGGGCACGCAGGATCTGGTGGGAATACCTGCAAACGGTCTGCCTGGAGAATCATTCTTGGGATTGGGAGGCCGGTGAATTGGTGCCAGGGTTAGTTATTCGACATGGAGTCCATGTCATCGCAAGCGCCCGGCACGATGTCGTTGCGCAACGGACAATTCTGAATCTGGTAAGAGCACCAGACTGTGTGGGGATTGATTTATGAAAATCGTAAAAGCCAAGGTTGTACCCTACAAACCGCTCACTGAAGCGGACGTCGAAAAGGCGATAGCCCCAGGGCGCAAGACACGGCACCTTTATGCCCGCGCCAGCTCTGTGCGTTATGAAGACAACTGCATTTCCATCGGCTTCAGCGACGGCAGTCGCGTTGTACTGCCGGTGGCTGGCCTGCCCGAGTTCGAGGGGTTTTCCTTGGAGGACTTTGAGCAACTGGAAGTCGGCTTTGGCGGCAAGGCGCTGTGCTGTGAGGCCCGGGATTTGGATGTTTCGGTCACGGGCCTGATCGCCACCAGCAAACCGCTCATGGACCTAGCCACCAGTTTGGTTGCGTCGCGCAACGGTCGCAAAAGCAGCGCCGCCAAATCCGCCGCCGCCCGAGCCAATGGCAAGAAGGGCGGGCGGCCACGCAAGAAGGAACCTGAGGACGTTGAACTACCGCCGAGTCAGTAACACACCGGATTCCATATGGTGCGTCCACGGGAACTGGTCAAACATTGCGCACTTCGTAATCCGGTGCGTGTCATGCAATTGCGCGATGTTCGCCGCCAACGTCTCCGGGTTGCAGGAAATGTACAGGATGTTGTCGAAGCGCCGGGTCAGTTCGCAGGTGTCCGGGTCCATGCCGGCGCGCGGCGGGTCGACGAACACGCTGCTGAACTCATAGCTCTTCAAGTCGATACCGTGCAGGCGGCGGAACGGGCGCACTTCATTCAGCGCTTCGGTGAGTTCTTCGGCGGAGAGGCGCACCAGGGTGACGTTACCCACCGCGTTTTCATCGAGGTTGCTCAAGGCCGCATTCACCGAGGTCTTGCTGATCTCGGTCGCCAGCACCTTGCGTACACGTGTTGCCAGGGGCAGGGTGAAGTTGCCGTTGCCGCAATACAACTCGAGCAAATCGTCCGGGCGATCGCCCAGGGCGTCATAGGCCCAGTTGAGCATCTTCTGGTTCACCGTGCCGTTGGGTTGGGTGAAGGCGCCTTCGGGTTGGCGATAGCTGAACGTGCGGCCACCGACCTCGAGTTTTTCCACCACATAGTCGTGGCCGATCACATCGCGCTTGCCCTTGGAGCGGCCGATGATGCTGACGTTCAAGTCGGTGGCGAGCTTATTCGCGGCGGTGTGCCAATGCTCGTCCAGTGGGCGGTGATAGCACAGGGTGATCATCGCATCGCCGGCCAGGGTGGTCAGGAACTCCACCTGGAACAGCTTGTGGCTCAGGGCGGCGCTGGCTTGCCAGGCGGCCTTGAGCTGCGGCATCAATTGGTTGATGCGTTGGCTGGCGATGGGGAACTCTTCGATCAGGATCGGCGTGCGCTTGTCGTCCTGGGAAAACATCGCGTAGTGGCGCTCACCGCCTTCGCGCCACAGGCGGAACTCGGCGCGCAGGCGGAAGTTCTGCAGCGGCGAGTCGAAGACCTGTGGCTCTGGCGCGTCAAACGGTGCCAGCAGGTCACGCAAGCGCGTGACCTTGTCTTGCAGTTGAGCGGTGTAGCGTGCGGCGTCAAAAGTCATGCGTTGAACCAGCCCAGCTTGATTACAAACAGAATCGACAGAATCACCAATGCCGGGTTCAGCTCACGGTAGCGGCCCGAAAGCAGCTTGATGGCGGTCCAGGCGATGAAACCGAAGGCGATGCCGTTGGCGATGGAGTAAGTGAAAGGCATCGCCAGGGCGGTGACCACCACCGGCGCTGCAACCGTGATGTCGTCCCAGTCGATCTCGGCCAGGCCCTGGGTCATCAACACAGCCACGAACAGCAGTGCCGGCGCGGTGGCGTAGGCCGGCACGCTGGCGGCCAGTGGCGAGAAGAACAACGCCAGCAGGAACAGGATCGCGACCACGATGGCGGTCAGGCCGGTACGGCCACCGGCGCTCACGCCCGCAGCGGACTCGATGTAGCTGGTGGTGGTCGAAGTGCCCAGCAGGGAGCCCGCCATGGCGGCGGTACTGTCGGCGATCAGCGCACGGCCCATTTTCGGCATGTGACCGTCCTTGCCCATCAGGCCGGCGCGCTTGGCCACGCCGATCAAGGTGCCGGAGTTATCGAACAGGTCCACGAACAGGAAGGCGAAGATCACGCTGACCAGGCCGATATCCAGGGCGCCCTTGATATCCAACTGCAGGAAGGTCGGGGCCAGGGACGGTGGTGCCGAGGTGATACCGATGAACGGGGTGAAGCCCAATACGATCGAGGCGATGGTCACCGCCAGGATGCCGATCAGCACCGCGCCGCGTACGGCCAGGGCTTCCAGCGCGACGATCAGCACGAAACCCAGGGTGGCCAGGATCGGCGCGGGTTGTTTCAGGTCGCCCAGGCCCACCATGGTGGCCGGGTTGCTCACCACGATCCCGGCGTTATGCAGGGCGATCAGCGCCAGGAACAGGCCGATACCGGCGGCAATCGCCGAGCGCAGTGGCAGGGGGATGGCGTTGATGATCCACTCACGAATGCGAAAGATCGACAGCAGGAAGAACAGCACCGCCGAGATAAACACCGCCCCCAGCGCAACCTGCCAGGTGTGGCCCATGTGCAGGACCACGGTGTAGGTAAAGAAGGCGTTGAGGCCCATGCCCGGCGCAAGGGCGATCGGGTAGTTGGCGATCAGGCCCATCACGGTCGAACCGATGGCGGCGGCCAGGCAGGTGGCGACGAAGACCGCGCCTTTGTCCATGCCGGTCTCGCCGAGGATGCTCGGGTTCACGAACAGGATGTAGGCCATGGCCAGGAATGTCGTGATGCCCGCGAGGATCTCGGTGCGCACGTTGGTGTTGTGTGCCTTGAGTTGAAACAGCTTTTCCAGCATGCCTGCTCCCAGTGACGCTCTGTGGCGTCGTGATTTGTTGACCTCTAAGTCAAAGCACAAACTGCGCCAAGCGCCTGTGGTTTCAGAGAGGATCGGAAAAAGCGGCGCATCATACCAGCAGCCGAGGCCTTGAGGCATACTGCGCCGACGTTTAAACGAAGGTCATCCGCCGCATGAAAAACGCCAGCCCGTGGAGTCTAGCCCTGATCCCCTGTATCAGCCTGTTGCTCGGTGCAGCACCGGCGTGGGGCGCGACTGCACCGCCGTTGAGCGAAGTGCGTGTGTTCAAGGTTGAGTCGGCGCGTTGCACGGAAACCATTCCTGAGCGTGTGAGCACGACCCAGATGTGTACGCACCGTGGGCCCACTAAGGTTTCTGTCATGGAAGTCGGCCTGGGCAATAACCCGGTTGGCCTCTTTAATGGCGCGGTGTTGAACGGCCAGCGCACGCCGGTATGCCAGGTCGGCAACGTCAGCGAGGCCTGCAGCGGGGCCGGCACGTTGATGGGCTACATCTATGTGTTTGACCTGAATGTGGAGGCCCAGGGCTGGTTCGAATACAGCAACGCCTCGATCAACCCCCCGCGAAACACCCTGAAAACCCTGCTCAATATCCGCTGATCAATCTTCTTGAACGCTCAAAACCACGGGAAGTCGTACCCCTGAGACGGCGACTTTTCTAACGCCGCGGATGTACACCAACCCGTGAGGTGTTTATGAGCGCGACCCCCAATGGCGCGGCGGCCCAGCCGTTCGTCAGCCACCCGATACGCCTGCGCCTCAACGGCCAGGACCGCCAGTTGGACGTGTTGCCCTGGACCACGCTGTTGGACCTGCTGCGCGAGCAACTGGACCTGGTCGGCAGCAAAAAAGGCTGCGACCACGGCCAATGCGGCGCCTGCACCGTCTTGCGCGACGGCAAACGCGTCAACGCCTGCCTGACCCTCGCCGTCATGTGCGACGGCGCCGAATTGACCACCATCGAAGGCCTGGCCGACGGCGACGTGCTCCACCCGATGCAGCAAGCCTTTATCAAGCACGACGCCTTCCAGTGCGGTTACTGCACCCCCGGCCAGATCTGTTCCGCCGTCGGCCTGGTCAATGAAGGCCGTGCCCACGACACCGCGCAAATCCAAGAGCTGATGAGCGGCAACCTCTGCCGCTGTGGTGCCTACAGCAATATCCGCGATGCCATCGTGGACGTCGTGGGAGGTGAGCAATGAACCCCTTCCATTACAGCAAACCGGCGGATGTACAGGAGGCGGTCCACCTCAGCAGCGCGGCATCGCGCTTTATTGCCGGTGGCACCAACCTGCTGGACTTGATGAAGGAAAATATCAGCCGCCCCGAGCACCTCATCGACATCACCGGCCTGCCGTTGCATGACATTCAGCAAACGGCCGAAGGCGGACTGCTGATCGGCGCCCTGGTGAGCAACGCCGACCTGGCCTGGCACCCGTTGATCGAACAGCGTTATCCATTGCTGTCGCAAGCCATCCTCGCGGGCGCCTCGCCGCAACTGCGCAACATGGCCAGTACCGGCGGCAACCTGTTGCAGCGCACCCGTTGCTACTACTTCTATGACGCCACCGTGCCCTGCAACAAACGTGAACCCGGCAGCGGTTGCCCGGCGCGAACCGGCTTGAATCGCATCCATGCGATCCTCGGCGCCAGTGAAGAGTGTGTCGCGACCCATCCGTCCGACATGTGCGTCGCGCTGGCTGCGCTGGAGGCGCGGGTGCATGTGGAAGGGCGTGGTGGTGCGCGGATCATCGAGTTTGCCGATTTCCATCGCCTGCCCGGTGATGCGCCGCAACGGGACAACCAATTGGCTGACGATGAGTTGATCACCGCGATCGAGCTGCCCGCCGATAACCTGGCGAGCCACAGTCACTACCTGAAAATCCGCGACCGCGCGTCTTATGCCTTCGCCCTGGTTTCCGTTGCCGCAGCGCTTGAACTGGACGGCGACATTATCGTTGATGCACGCCTGGCCCTCGGCGGCGTGGCCCACAAACCCTGGCGTGACCGCGCCGTGGAAGCCGGCCTGATCGGCCAGGTCGTCAGCCGCGAAACCTTCAGCCACGCCGCCGATGCCCTGCTGCAAGACGCCGAGCCGCTGGCGCACAACGGCTTCAAGATCAAGCTGGCGCGCCGGGCGATCATTCGCGCCCTGAGCGACGCTGCTGTCGCAGGAGAACAGCCATGACCGCTATCGGCAAACCCTTGGACCGGGTGGACGGTCTGCTCAAAGTCACCGGCCAGGCACGTTATGCCGGGGAGTTTCCCGAGCATGGCCTGCTGCACGGCAGCGTGGTGTCCAGCACCGTCGCCAAGGGCCGTGTGCTGCGCATCGATGCTTCCAGGGCGCTGGCCCTGCCGGGCGTGGTGGAGGTTATCCATCACCTCAACCGGCCGAGAATCGCCAGCTACGACGACGCTTTCCAAGACGACGACGCCGCCGATGGCTCGCCGTTCCGCCCGCTGTACAACGACCGCGTGCTGTACAGCGGCCAGCCCCTGGCCTTGGTGATCGCCGATAACCTGGAGCTGGCGCGGCATGCCGCTTCCCTGGTGGACATCGAGTACGAAACCGAAGCCTTCGAAACCGACCTGATGGCCTTGCAGGAACAGGCCCATGCTTCGCCGCAAACCCCGCCCGCGCCGCGTGGCAACTTCCAGGCCGAGTGGAGCGGCGCCGCCGTCAGCCTGGATCTGCACTACAGCACGCCCATCGAACACCACAACCCGATGGAACCCCACGCCAGCACCGTGCTGTATCAACCCGATGGCACCTTGCATATCCATGACAAGACCCAGGGCCCACAGAATTGCCAGGCCTATGTGCAAAAAGTCTTTGGCCTGGATAAAAGTCAGGTGCGCATCTTCGCCGCATTCGTCGGCGGCGCTTTTGGCTCCGGCTTGCGCCCGCAGTACCAGTTGCCGTTGGCCGTGATGGCCTCGCTGGCGCTCAAGCGCTCGGTGCGCGTCACCCTGACACGCCAACAGATGTTCACTTTCGGCTACCGCCCGCGCACCTTGCAGCGCTTGCAAATGGGCGCCGCCGCCAACGGACGCCTGCTGGCACTCGGACACACCGCTATCGGCCAGACCTCGCGCTTCGAGGATTTCAGCGAACATGTGGTGGAGTGGAGCGGCATGCTCTACCACTGCGATAACGTGCTACTGACCTACAAACTGGTGCCCCTGGATGTGTTCACGCCCTTGGACATGCGCGCTCCCGGTGCCGCCCTTGGCGTGATCGGCCTGGAGTGCGCCATGGACGAAGTGGCCTGCGCGCTGGGGATCGACCCGGTGCAACTGCGGCTGATCAACTACGCCGAGCGCAACCAGAACGAAGACAAACCCTGGTCGAGCAAGGCCCTGCGCGAATGCTACAGCGAAGGTGCCGAGCGTTTCGGCTGGAGCCAGCGCAACCCGGAACCGCGCAGTATGCGCGACGGCCGCCAGCTGATCGGCTGGGGCATGGCCGGTGGGGTATGGGAGGCCATGCAGATGAAGGCCAGTGCCAAGGCGCGGATTGACGCGCAGGGCAAGCTGACGGTCAGCAGCGCCACCACCGATATCGGCACCGGCACGTACACGGTGATGACCCAGATCGCGGCCCAGGCCAGTGGTGTGGCGGTCGAGGACGTAGTGTTTATGCTGGGCGATTCGTCATTGCCCACCGCGCCGCTGCAGGGCGGATCGTTTACCGTGTCTTCTGTGGGGACCGCCGTACAGCAAGCCTGCGAGGCGCTGAATGCCAAGTTGCTGGAGATTGCCCGCCAGACTTACCCGGTCTTCAAGGACGCCGAATCCGTACGCTTCGAAGACGGCCAGTTGCATACGGGCGACGTGAGCGTTTCGCTGGCGCAGTTGGTCAAGGACAGTGGCGAAGACGCGCTGGACGTGCAGGTCGACAGCGAGCCCGACAAAAAACGCGAGGGCTACAGCACCGCCACCCATTCGGCGGTATTTGTCGAGGTGCAGGTGGATGAAGACCTGGGCACCATCAAGGTCCGTCGGGTGGTCAGCGCGATTGCCGCCGGGCGTGTGGTCAACCCGAAGATGGCGCGCAGCCAGATCCTTGGCGGTGTGGTGTGGGGTATCGGCATGGCCCTGCACGAAGAAACCCAGATCGACCATCAACTGGGGCGCTACATGAACCACAGCCTGGCCGAGTACCACCTCCCGGTAAACGCGGATATTGGCGAGATCGACGTGGTGTTTGTCGAGGAGCATGACGAGATCGTCAACGCCCTGGGGTCCAAGGGGGTTGGTGAAATCGGTATTGTCGGCGTGGCAGCGGCGGTGGCGAATGCGATTTATCACGCCACCGGCAAACGGGTTCGGGAGTTTCCGATCACCTTGGATAAGGTGCTCTGACATGCTCTGGCAAGCACTGATTATCTAAAGGTGGGAGGGGGCTTGCCCCCGATGGGGGGGGTCAGTCAACGATGCTGTGACTGACATGGCGCTATCGGGGGCAAGCCCCCTCCCACATGGGTTATACGCTGGTTTTTTGAGCGGGCTCTTCCACCGGCACATGCATGCGATCCCGATTCGCCAGGGTCGGGAACAGCTTGATCCACACCCCAGTCACCACCAGCGTCCCGATCCCGCCCATGACCACGGCGGGCACGGTGCCGAACCAGTGGGCGGTAATCCCGGATTCGAACTCGCCCAATTGGTTGGACGCGCCGATGAACAGGCCGTTGACGGCACTGACTCGCCCGCGCATTTCATCCGGTGTCTCCAACTGCACAAACGACGCGCGGATCACCATGCTGATCATGTCCGCCGCCCCGAGCACCACCAGCACCGCCAGGGAAAACCAGAACGACGTGGAGAGGCCGAAGGCAATGGTTGCCACGCCGAACACGCCAACGGCAGTAAACATCACACGGCCTACATGGCGGTCCACCGAGAACCGCGCCAACCACAGCGACATCAACAACGCTCCCACGGCCGGCGCCGACCGCAGCAGGCCCAGGCCCCAGGCACCCGTTAGCAGGATGTCCTTGGCGAACACCGGCAGCAACGCGGTGGCGCCGCCCAGCAGCACGGCGAACAGGTCGAGGGAGATGGCGCCGAGGATGTCCGGGCGACTGCGGATAAAATGGATGCCGGCTAACAGCGAATCCAGCGTGGCCTTGCCTTTGTTGAGCGGCGTCTGGCGTGCGGGCAGGTTGAGGGTCAGCACGCAGGCAATGAGGTACAGCACCACCGTGGGGCCATACACCCACACGCTGCCAAACGCGTAGAGCAAACCGCCGAGCGCCGGCGCGACGATGGTTGCCAACTGCTGGGCCGACTGCGACGACGCCACGGCCCGTGGGAACAACGCGCTGGGCACGATGCTTGGCAACATGGCCTGGGTGGTGGGCATTTCAAACGAGCGCGCGGCGCCGAGCAGGAAGGCGAGGATAAAGATCATCTCGCGGGTCACGTTGCCGGTCAGGCCGCCAATCGCCAGGCTCAGGGCTATCAGCGCCTGCACGGTCTGGCAGATGGCCGCGACCTTGCGCCGCTCATAGCGATCGGCCACGTGCCCGGTGTGCAACATGAACAGCACGCGCGGCACGAACTCCACCAGGCCAACCAACCCCAGGTCCAGCACATTGCCGGTCAGTTGGTAGAGGTTCCAGCCGATGGCCACGGTGAGCATCTGGAAGCCGCTGGCGGTAAAGATGCGCGCCAGCCAGAACGCGATGAAAGGGCGGTGATAACGCAACAGCAACGCGGGTTCACTAGGCATCGGGGCTTCAGGTCCGGGCTGGAGGAGGGCCGAGATTATCATTAAGTTGTAACAGATAGTTGCAACAACTGAGCTGAGGCAGTCTGTCACGCGGCAAAAGACCACACAGTTCATTCCTGAAAATGGGACTACTCTTTTAGCAATGCTTGATCCAGATCAATGCCCGCCCGGGCATTGACCTGGCGGCCTCAGGGCCAGATTCCCTACGCGATGGTTAAAAAAAGAAACGAATTGAAATTCGCCAGACTCCATATCCGTGGGGGCAGTGGGTGCAGGCTTCCGCCAGCAGCCGGTATTACCTGACAGAGGAAGACTTATGTTCGGTTTGGAGGCGCTAGATCTCGCCCGAATTCAATTTGCGTTCACCATCTCTTTCCACATCCTGTTCCCGGCGATCACCATCGGCCTGGCCAGTTACCTCGCGGTGCTGGAAGGCTTGTGGCTCAAGACCCGTAACGACACCTACCGTGACCTCTACCATTTCTGGTCGAAGATCTTTGCCGTCAACTTCGGCATGGGTGTGGTCTCCGGCCTGGTCATGGCTTACCAGTTCGGCACCAACTGGAGCCGCTTCTCGGACTTCGCCGGCGCCGTTACCGGGCCGCTGCTGACGTATGAAGTGCTCACGGCCTTCTTCCTTGAGGCCGGTTTCCTCGGCGTAATGCTGTTCGGCTGGAATAAGGTCGGGCGCAACCTGCACTTCTTCTCCACCGTGATGGTGGCCGTCGGGACGCTGATTTCCACGTTCTGGATCCTCTCGTCCAACAGCTGGATGCAGACGCCCCAGGGCTTTGAAATCATTGATGGCCGGGTGATTCCGACCGATTGGTTTGCCGTCGTCTTCAACCCGTCGTTCCCCTATCGCCTGGCGCACATGGCCACCGCGGCCTTTGTGGCCACCGCGTTCTTCGTCGGCTCCTCGGCGGCCTGGCACTTGTTGCGCGGCAAGGACAACCCGGCGATCCGTAAAATGCTCTCGATGGCGATGTGGATGGCCTTGATCGTCGCGCCTATCCAGGCGGTGATCGGCGACTTCCATGGTCTTAACACCTTGAAGCATCAGCCGGCGAAAATCGCTGCGATTGAAGGTCACTGGGAAAACATCGGCAACGAACCCACGCCGCTGATCCTGTTTGGCTGGCCCGACATGAAGGCCGAAAAAACCAAGTACGCGGTGGAAATCCCCTATCTGGGCAGCCTGATCCTGACCCACTCCTTGGACAAGCAGGTGCCGGCGCTCAAGGAGTTCCCGCCTGAGGACCGCCCAAATTCGACCATCGTGTTCTGGTCGTTCCGGGTCATGGTCGGCCTGGGCTTCCTGATGATCTTCACCGGCCTGTTCAGCCTCTGGCTGCGCCGGGGCGACAAAATGTACACGTCCAAACCGTTCCTGTACCTGGCGTTGTGGATGGGCCCGTCCGGGCTGATCGCGATTCTCGCCGGCTGGTTCACCACCGAGATCGGCCGCCAGCCGTGGGTGGTCTACGGGCTGATGCGCACGGCGGACGCTTCTTCCGGGCATAGCCTGGCGCAGATGACGATCACCCTGGTGTTGTTCGTAGTGGTGTACTTCGCGCTGTTCGGTGCGGGGCTGGGCTACATGATGCGCCTGGTGCGCAAAGGGCCCCAGACCCACGAAGGCAGCGAACCTACCCACGGTGGCCCTGGCCAGAAACGCACGCCGGCTCGTCCGTTGTCTGCAGCCGATGACGGTGCCGACGACGATCACGCGCACATCCAGCACAAGGGGAATTGAGATGGGTATTGATCTTCCGCTGATCTGGGCCGTGATCATCATTTTCGGCATCATGATGTACGTGGTCATGGACGGCTTCGACCTGGGTATCGGCATCCTCTTCCCGTTTATCCCGGGCAAGACCGACCGTGACGTGATGATGAACACCGTGGCGCCGGTCTGGGACGGTAACGAAACCTGGCTGGTACTCGGCGGCGCGGCGTTGTTCGGCGCGTTCCCGCTGGCCTATTCGGTGGTGTTGTCGGCGCTGTACCTGCCGTTGATCCTGATGCTGATCGGCTTGATCTTCCGTGGCGTAGCGTTCGAGTTCCGCTTCAAGGCCAAGGACCATAAACGTCACCTGTGGGACAAGGCGTTCATCGGCGGCTCGCTGGCCGCGACGTTCTTCCAGGGCGTGGCGTTGGGGGCGTTTATCGACGGCATCCCGGTGGTCAACCGTCAGTTCGCCGGCGGTTCGCTGGACTGGGCCACGCCGTTCACGATGTTCTGCGGCGTGGCGCTGATCGTGGCCTATGCGTTGCTCGGCTGCACCTGGCTGATCATGAAGACCGAAGGCCCGCTTCAGGAAAAGATGCACAACCTCGCGCGGCCGTTGGCCTTCGTGGTGCTGGCGGTCATCGGCATCGTGAGTATCTGGACGCCACTGACGCACCCGGAAATCGCTTCGCGCTGGTTCACGCTGCCGAACCTGTTCTGGTTCCTGCCGGTGCCGATCCTGGTGCTGGTGACCATGTACGGGCTGATCCGCGCCGTGGCGCGTAATGCGCACTACACACCGTTCCTGCTGACGCTGGTGCTGATTTTCCTGGGCTACAGCGGTTTGGGCATCAGCCTGTGGCCGAACATCATTCCGCCCTCAGTGTCGATCTGGGACGCTGCCGCGCCGCCGCAAAGCCAGGGCTTCATGCTGGTGGGCACGTTATTCATCATTCCGTTCATCCTGGGCTACACCTTCTGGAGCTACTACGTGTTCCGCGGCAAGGTCACCCACGAAGACGGTTATCACTAGGAGGGTAGTTCCATGTCCGGCAAACCTTCGTTGCACGAGATTGAACAGGCCGAGAAACAGCCGCTGTGGCGGCGCCTGGGGTGGTTGGCGATGATCTGGACCGGCAGCGTGCTGGCCCTGTTCGTCGTGGCCAGCCTGATGCGCATGTTCATGAATGCGGCCGGCCTGACGACCCACTGACATCCCGATCCGGGCCTCGCGGCCCGGCTTTTCAACCCTGCTTTTCGCAAGAGAAGCAGGGTTTTTTTATTTGCGCGCTTTGAGGACCACGAATTTTGGCGTGGTGGCGACTTGCTCGACACCCCGGAACAAGCGCGCAAGCTTGGTGTGGTAACCCAGATGACGGTTGCCGACTATATAGAGGGCGCCGCCTACCACCAGGGCGTCCCGTGCCTGTTGGAACATGCGCCAGGCAAGGAAGTCACCGACCACCTGTTGCTGATGGAAGGGCGGGTTGCACAGCACCACGTCCAGCGAGTCGGGCGCCTGCCCTGCCAGGCCATCGCCGGCGCGTATGACCGCCTCGCGCTGGCCGAGGGCGGCGTGCCAGTTTTCCTGCGCCGATTGCACGGCCATGTAGGATTCGTCCACCAAGGTGTAGTGCGCCTCGGGGTTCTGCAGCGCGCTGGCGATCGCCAGTATGCCGTTGCCGCAGCCCAGGTCTGCCACGCGGGCACTGCCCAGGTTCTTCGGCAGGTGTGGCAGGAACGCCCGGGTGCCGATGTCCAGGCTTTCGCGACAGAACACATTGGCGTGGTTCAGCAATTCAATGGCCGGTGCGTCCACGGTGTAGCGGGTGGGGTAGGGCGAGACGGCAACGGGGCGGTCTTCAACGGAGGCGATCAGCAAACGCGCCTTTTTTACCGCAAGCGACGCTTGCATCGGCCCGATGTAACGCTCCAGCAATTCGCCCGCCGCCCGTGGCAAATGCTTGATCATCGCCCCGGCGATGACTTCGGCACCCGGTGCCAGTTGGCCCTGCAAGCGAATCAGTTGTTCTTCCAACAAGGCCAGGGTTTTCGGAACGCGGATCAGCACGCGATCGAAAGGCCCGGCCAGGGTCTGATTGGCGGGAATGAACGGCACGGCGTTAAACGTCTTGCCATTGCGCACCAGGTTTTTCTCCAGACCCTGGGCCGCGAGGAACGAGTCGCCGCTGGAGGTGACCTGCACCTTGCCTTCGAGACTGGCGGCCAGGGCGCCAAAGCTGTCATTGAGGACCAACACGCGGGTGCTGGCGTTCGGCGTTTGATCGGCCAAATGGCTCAGCAGGTATTCGTCGGCAGCGTCGAAGGCTTGCAGCGGATCGTTATGTTGCTCTGGCTGGCGGATCAGATCGAGCTGGGCGAAAGGGCTTTCGAGCAGGGGCATGGCGGGACAGGCTCTGGGTAAACGATGGGTGTTCGGCAGTCATGGGCCGAACCGTCTGAGCGAACGTCGAGCGGCACCTGGGGGGCTGCTCATCACTCAGAACCGGGCGTAAATGTTACGTTTTTTTCAGAGCGATTACATGCGGTGTTTCTGCACGGTTAGAACAGCCCCGCTTTGGAGGCACAGAGCACGGCGGCAATCTTGTTATTGACCCCCAGTTTCTTGAACGTACTGCTGATGTGAAACCCCACCGTACGCTCCGACAGACAAAGGATGGTAGCGATATCCGACGCTGTCTTGCCCATGGCGGACCACTTGAGAATTTCAGTTTCCCGTGGCGTCAGCTTACTCGGTGGCAGGGCGCTGGGTTTACCGGCGTATTTTTGCGCCACGACGGCATGCATGGCATGGCACAGCCACAAGACGTGGCCCGCCTTTTCATACAACTCTACCGGGCTTACATCGTCGGTGCCACGGCTCAGGGTCAGCATGCTGAACACACCCTGGAAATCATGCACGGCCTGGGTCCATGCCACGTTCACATTTAAGGTTTGGGCCAAGGACCATAGGCTGGGTGCATCTTTAAATAAGGTTCCCTCCCAGACGACGGGTAATACACATCGCTTGCAGTGTTTAACAACGGGATCTACATCGAAGTAGCGCGCTTGGTTATACACGGTCGTCCATTCTTTCGGATAGTTGGTGAATTCAATCGGATTGGTTTGGTTTTCGGATACCTGCGAGCTCATTTTGAAGGAACAATATTGGAAGCCGAGTTCATACGTTTGGTTGATAACCATCTCAAATACACTGGTGATCTCGTTCTCGCCTTCCAGTTTGGGGAGTCTAGTGTTGCGCCAGTTAAGCATTGGTAACTCTCCATGGGTTTTCTCTGACTTGGGGTACGTCCTGGACCCCCAACGCTGTACGCCAGTGAGTGTAGGACAGGGCCTACATTGCGAAAGGAAATTTTTGTTCTTACGCGGCAGGGTTTAAGGTTTTTTCACTGGATGTTTAGTAAGCCTCAAAAAGGCGTCATTTAGTTTCTTACGGTTTTTTAGTGGGTTGGGCACGCTGTAATGCTCAACTAACAGTATGTTTGTGACGTTGTGATACACGCTAATAGCGAAATGTTTTGGGGTTGGTATTAAATTGCCACTGTTCTGTGGGTTTACGATGCCACTACCAACCATAGGTGTTTCCACAGGCGACTTTGAGGGACACTAGGGCACCTGTAGAACGGAGCCCCCCATGACGGCCAGTGCTGAGAAATTTACCCGCCAGACCTTGCTCGATGTGCAATCGCTGACCCCCAGCCTGTTTACGCTGCGCACCACCCGCGACCCAGGCTTTCGTTTTACCGCCGGCCAGTTCGTGCGCCTGGGGGTGACCAAGGCGGATGGCAGCACCGTATGGCGCGCCTATTCCTTGGTGTCTTCGCCGTTTGATGAGCACCTGGATTTCTTCTCGATCGTCGTCCCGGAGGGTGAGTTCACCAGTGAACTGAGCCGCCTGAGAGTGGGCGATACCTTGATGGTGGAGCGCCAGGCCACGGGGTTCCTGACCTTGAATCGCTTCGTCGATGGTCGCGACTTATGGCTGTTGGGCACCGGTACTGGCGTGGCGCCGTTCCTGTCGATCCTGCAGGACTTCGAAGTCTGGGAGAAATTCGAGCGCATCATCCTCGTCTACAGCGCGCGCGAAGCCAGGGAGTTGGCTTATCAGTCGCTGATCAAGGAACTGGGCGAGCGCGAGTACCTGGCTGAGCATGCGCATAAGCTCACCTACATCCCTATCGTCACCCGTGAGCAACATCCGGGCGCGCTGAATGGGCGTATTACCACGTTGATCGAAAATGGCGAGCTGGAACGCGCGGCCGGCGTCGAACTGACCCCGGAACATTCCCGCGTGCTGATTTGCGGTAACCCGCAGATGGTCGATGACACGCGCCAGTTGCTCAAACAGCGCGACATGAATCTGAGCTTGAGCCGCCGCCCTGGCCAGGTGGCCGTGGAAAACTACTGGTAATAAAAAAGGCGCCTCAAGCAGGTAATGCCAGTCAGTTAAGGGTGAGCACCGTACCTGTGGCGAGGGAGCAAGCGCCCTCGTCACAGGTTACTGTTCGCTCTTGCTGCTTCTTAACTGACTGGCATTAGCCTCAAGCAGGCGCCTTTTTTCCAAGCCTGTGCTTACGGAAGCGGCTTGTCATTCTGCGCCTTGAGCAGATCGCGGATCTCACCCAGCAATACTTCTTCCTTGGTCGGCGTCGGTGGCAGGCTAGGCGCTACCGCCTCTTCACGCTTCAGACGGTTGATCGCCTTGACCCCCATGAAGATCGCAAACGCGACGATCACAAAGTCGATCACGCTCTGGATGAACTTGCCGTATGCCAGCACCACCGCAGGCACATCGCCCTGCGCCGCCTTGAGCGTGATCGCCAGGTCGCCGAAGTCCACGCCACCGATCAACAGACCAATGGGCGGCATCACCACGTCGCCTACAAACGAAGAAACAATTTTGCCGAAGGCTGCGCCGATGATGATACCGACGGCCATGTCGACCACATTACCTTTGACCGCGAAGGCCTTGAACTCACTGATCACGCCCATAGGTTATTCCTTGTTACAGATGAGAAGGGTGGCACTTAGTGTAAGTCAGTCGTAGCGGGCTTGCCTGACACAACCGCTAACACTGTTAGCTTTAATCGACACATTAAATCGCAAATAGTTTGCAAAGTGCCACCAATCGCGCGCGAAATACGCGTGGCATCAGTGGCTTACCAGATTATTTTATTAATCGGGTTGGTATGGCTTTTCTATTTATCTTCTGGCGCTCGGGTCACTAGCCTCTGGCAAGCACAACTGAATGTGCACTAAAAAAACCAGAGGAAACCCTGATGAAAACCCCAATGACCCGCGGGCCTGTTGCAGCGCGAACCGCGCTGGTACTGGTGACCGCCAGCCTGCTTTCCCTCTCAGTGCAAGCCGCTAACCTGACCCGCGATAATGGTGCCGCTGTCGGGGACAACCAGAACTCGCAGACCGCCGGCGCTAATGGCCCGGTGCTGCTGCAAGACGTGCAGCTTATTCAAAAGCTGCAACGCTTTGACCGCGAGCGCATCCCCGAGCGCGTGGTACACGCCCGTGGCACCGGCGCCCACGGCACCTTCACCGTCACTGACAGCCTCAGCGACCTGACCAAGGCCAAGGTATTCGCAGCCGGCGAAGCCACCCCGGTGTTTGTGCGCTTCTCCGCCGTAGTCCACGGCAACCACTCCCCGGAAACCCTGCGTGACCCACGCGGTTTCGCCACCAAGTTCTACACCGCCGACGGCAACTGGGACCTGGTCGGCAACAACTTCCCGACGTTCTTTATCCGTGATGCCATCAAGTTCCCGGACATGGTCCACGCCTTCAAGCCGGACCCGCGCACCAACCTGGATGACGATTCCCGTCGCTTCGATTTCTTCTCCCACGTACCTGAGTCCACCCGTACGCTCACCGAGCTGTACTCCGACTCCGGCACCCCGGCCAGCTACCGGGAGATGGACGGCAACGGCGTGCACGCCTACAAGCTGATCAACGCCAAGGGCGAGGTGCACTACGTCAAGTTCCACTGGAAGAGCCTGCAAGGCATCAAGAATCTTGATCCCAAGCAAGTCACCGAAGTGCAGGGGCGTGACTACAGCCACATGACCAACGACCTGGTCACCCATATCAACAAGGGCGACTTCCCCAAGTGGGACCTGTACGTGCAGGTGCTCAAGCCTGAAGACCTGGCCAAGTTCGACTTCGACCCGCTGGACGCCACCAAGATCTGGCCTAATGTGCCCGAGCGCAAAGTTGGACAGATGGTGTTGAACCGTAACCCGGCCAACGTCTTCCAGGAAACCGAGCAGGTGGCCATGGCCCCGGCCAACCTGGTGCCGGGCATCGAGCCGTCGGAAGACCGCCTGCTGCAAGGCCGCGTGTTCTCCTACGCCGACACCCAGATGTACCGCCTGGGCGCCAACGCCTTGCAACTGCCGATCAACGCGCCACGGGTGACCGTCAACAACGGTAACCAGGACGGTGCACTCAATACTGGCAAGACCACCAGCGGCGTGAACTACCAGCCAAGCCGCCTGGAACCTCGCGAAGAGCCACAGAGCGCGCGTTACAGCCAGTCGGCGCTGTCGGGCAGCACCCAGCAAGCGAAGATCCAGCGCGAGCAGAACTTCAAGCAGGCCGGTGACCTGTATCGCTCTTACAGCCCCAAAGAGCGTCAGGACCTGATCGATAACTTCGGCGGCTCCCTGGCCACCACGGATGACGAAAGCAAGCACATCATCCTGTCGTTCCTCTATAAGGCCGACCCGGAATACGGCACTGGCGTGGCCAAGGTCGCCAAAGGTGACCTGGCGCGCGTGAAAGCGCTGGCTGAAAAACTGACTGACTGATCCGTTGGTTGCGGTCGACGCCCATGCCTGGGCGTCGACCCTTGCAGGAGAACACCTCATGCGTATCTCTATCGGTTTGCTGATGGCCATGCTGGCCTTTGTCGCCCAGGCCGAGTCCCCTGACCCGGTGGCGCTCAAGGCCCAGTTGCAAGACTACTATTTCGACGCTGCCCGGCGGGGCGATATCGACATGCTCAATACCTTTATCGACTCCGGCTACAGCCTCAACACTCAGGACGATAAGGGCTACACCGCGCTGATCCTCGCCGCCTACCATGGACAGGGCCCGTTCGTGGAACGCCTGCTCAGCGCCGGCGCCGACGCCTGCGTGCAGGATAAACGTGGTAACACCGCACTGATGGGGGCGATTTTCAAAGGCGAACTGAAGATTGCCCAGCGCCTGCTCGCCACCGACTGCAACCCCGACCAGCGCAACGGTGCCGGGCAGACCGCGGCCATGTACGCCGGGCTGTTCAAGCGTGTCGAGTTGCTGGACGAACTTAAAGCCAAGGGCGCGGACCTCAATGCTGAAGACCCGATCGGCAACAGTGCTTCACGATTGGCCAGCGGTGAAATCCGGACCCCGGCGCCGCGCTGAGCTATCATCGCGGTTTTTCGGTTGGAGGTTCTCAAATGGCAAAGGCCAAGCGCATGTACGGCTGCACGGAGTGCGGCGCGACCTTTCCCAAGTGGGCCGGCCAGTGCACCGAATGCGGCGCGTGGAACACCCTGACTGAAACCATGATCGAAAGCGGCGGCGCGGCGGCTCCCACCGGCCGTGCCGGCTGGACCGGCCAGCAGGCGCAGATCAAGACCCTGGCCGAAGTCAGCGTCGAAGAAATCCCGCGCTTCTCCACAGCCTCCGGTGAGCTCGACCGCGTGTTGGGCGGCGGCCTGGTGGACGGCTCGGTGGTGCTGATCGGCGGTGACCCTGGTATCGGCAAGTCGACCATCCTGTTGCAGACGCTGTGCAGCATCGCCAGCCGCATGCCGGCGCTGTATGTCACGGGCGAAGAATCCCAGCAACAAGTCGCTATGCGCGCCCGCCGCCTGGGCTTGCCCCAGGACCAACTGCGGGTGATGACCGAAACCTGCATCGAAAGCATCATCGCCACGGCCCGGATCGAAAAACCCAAGGTCATGGTGATCGACTCGATCCAGACGATTTTCACCGAGCAACTGCAATCGGCGCCGGGCGGTGTATCCCAGGTGCGTGAGAGCGCCGCGCTGTTGGTGCGGTATGCCAAGCAGAGCGGCACGGCGATCTTCCTGGTCGGCCATGTGACCAAAGAGGGCGCATTGGCCGGGCCACGCGTGCTGGAGCATATGGTCGACACCGTGCTGTATTTCGAAGGCGAATCCGATGGCCGCCTGCGTTTGCTGCGAGCGGTAAAGAACCGGTTCGGCGCGGTGAATGAGTTGGGCGTGTTCGCCATGACTGACCGCGGATTGAAAGAAGTCTCCAACCCGTCGGCGATTTTTCTGACCCGCGCCCAGGAAGAAGTCCCAGGCAGCGTGGTGATGGCGACGTGGGAAGGCACTCGCCCGATGCTGGTGGAAGTGCAGGCGTTGGTGGATGACAGCCATCTGGCCAACCCGCGCCGCGTGACGCTGGGCCTGGATCAGAACCGGTTGGCGATGCTGCTGGCGGTGCTGCACCGTCACGGTGGTATTCCGACCCACGACCAGGACGTGTTCCTTAACGTAGTGGGCGGGGTCAAGGTATTGGAAACCGCCTCCGACCTGGCGTTGATGGCGGCTGTGATGTCGAGCTTGCGCAATCGGCCTTTGCCTCATGACCTGCTGGTGTTTGGCGAAGTCGGGCTGTCGGGCGAAGTTCGCCCGGTGCCCAGCGGCCAGGAGCGCCTCAAGGAAGCAGCCAAGCACGGCTTCAAGCGCGCCATCGTGCCCAAGGGTAATGCGCCGAAGGAGTCGCCGCCGGGGATACAGATTATTGGGGTGACGCGCTTGGAGCAGGCGTTGGATGCACTTTTCGAGTAGATCAAGGATGGATGCAATGCAACGATCGAGTAGGTGGGGCGTAATCGCCTTGTTTATCGCGTTGGCCGGGTTGCCTGCGATGGCCTGGGCCGACGCGGCCAAGCTGCCGGCCGGTTACCGCCTGGCCCAAAAACTAGTGACGCAAGACGGCAGCGTCTTGCAGGTACTCGAAGATCAACGCATCAGCGCACAAATGCACAAGGACAGTTGGGGCAGTGGCCTGGATGAGGATTCGTTCGACGAACCCGGTGACCTGGTAGAAAACCCGCTGCTCGGAGCCCAGGTGCGATTGCTGTCGGCGTCGGGGGATTTAGTCGCGCACGACGACCTCGGTTATCCTTTGGCCGAGATCAAGAAAGCCCCGCTCAAAGGCCTGCCGGACGCGGTGTATTTTCTGATCATTGATCAGACCGCGCCAATGGGGAGTTACAGTGGCCCGGCGACTCAACTGCTGCTGCCGGCCAAGCAAAAACTTGAGCCTATGAGTTACAAGGACGCTGACGGCAAGGTCAAAACGCTGACCTTGGCCCAGACCGGCAAGGCCGCGTGGCAGGTTGCATCGCCGGTCAAAGGTGGCGCGGATGAGCTGCTGCAAATCTCTTCATTTATGGACGGTGATGGCGAGGATGATTTTGCCACCCGCTACCAAACCTATCGTTTTGTGGATGGGCAGTGGCAGGTCGCGGTGAGGCAGAAAGCGGGCTACTGGGACACGGAAAGCGACTTCCCTACGCGTACGGCATTTCCCTGAACTGTCGTTTTTCCCGTGAGAGAACCGCTACCAGAAGAGCATTTTCAACGCCAAGGCAACGACGACGACATTGAAAGCGCTCTCCATCCACTTATCGCCTTTCTGTAGAGCAAACTTGGCGCCCGCATTGGCGCCCACCAGCGTGCCTATGATCAGGCAACATCCGTACTGCCAATTAATGATGCCGCTGATACCGAATATTATTAACGATCCCACTGAGAGGATGAGACCTCCGACTTTCCGAGTACCAATTGACTCACTGATCGTTTTTTTAAAAAAAATAATATACAAATAAGTTGATAACTTGGCTTGTCCGCCAAATAAACCGCCAATCATGCCCACGGGAACAAACAGTACATAGCCGCAAAAGCGCCTGAGCGATGAGGGGGTGGCCTTCGGCGAATGAGGCTTCCTGATGAGTGAAAGTGCCACCAAGAGTAGCGTCAGGCCGCCAATGATTTTATGCAGCAGCGCGGGGTCTATTTGCACGAGCAGACTTGCACCGATCAAGGCGCCCGCCAACCCAAGTGCCGCCGCGGGGGCCGCTAGCCTGTAATCCACTTTTCCACTGTTATGAAAGTGCCTCAAGCCGGCGAACATAGTGCCTACCGAAGCCAGGCGAGCGGTCGCTATCGAAGACTGAGGGGGTATCCCAAGCCAGATCATCACTGGAACGGTTAGAAATACGCTGCCTCCCGTATTGGTTCCGATAAAACCCGTTATAACACCCAGCAGCACCAACCCAGCGCCTGTCAGCCATTCATGCTCAACCATATTGAGGTGCCCGCCATCCTGATGAAGTGCATTATTTATTATTCGCTCAAGTAGAGGGGGTCTATCCAGTGATAGCAGTTGCGGTCCCTGGCATTGGCTGTTAAATGAAGTTTTGCGGTGTGTACAAAGCTATATTCGCCAATAATTGGGCGACGACGATCAAAGGTGTCACCCATCGCTTTTGATACAAGGCGGCTGAGGTTTAATACCTTCTGGCTTTTGCCACTGCACAATATCGAACTGAAGTGAAGATTTGTAATCAGTAAACAGGTTTCAGTGATACCGCATCGTTCTCCGATGCCATTTACGGTGCAGGACACGAATGTGGCGCCTGCCTCGATGGAGGCCAGCGTATTTGCCATTGCCAAACCCCGGTCATCGTGGAAATGCACTTCCAAGTCAATGTTGGGCAATGCCTGTTTAATCAACTGTACTGTGGACCGAACTTTAAACGGCTCGCAGATGCCCAGTGAGTCTGCATAACAGATGCGATCAGCTCCGGCGGCTTCGGCAATTTTATACGTTTCAATCAGTTCTCTTTGATCCGTTCTTGAGGCGTCCTCAATGGTGTACCGTACGTTCAGTCCTAGTGATTTTGCGTAAAGGATACTGCGCCTGACGAGTTCTTGTATCTCTTCCTTTGTTTTCCTGAGTCTGTACTTTTGTGAGGCTTCGTTAATACCTGCAAATATGCCTATCCAGTTGGCCCCCGTTGCATAAACGGCATCGATGTCATCGCGATGCGCGCGCGAGTGCGCCAATATATTTTTTGCAAGTTTCGACTGTACAAGTGAAGTGACCCGATCACACTCTTGCTTTGATGCATATGGGTGACCAGCTTCGATGAAATCAATGCCCGCGTCTGCAAGTGCTCGGCCAATGGCCAGCGTGGACTTGACTGTCAGCTTGACGCCTGGCGCTTGATTGCCTTCTCGCAACGTTGAGTCTACAAGCGTAATAAATGTCATCACAAGAAGTCCATTGTCTTGAGGGTTAGACGTGCGTAGCACTTTCGACGACTTTGCGTTGTGACGAATACGTCAACAATTTATCTTCGTTGACTTCAACGCCGAGGCCGGGTTTGTCGATAGCAAGTGTCACTCTGCCGTCACGAAATGAATAACCGCTCTCGTCAACAATATCATCGGCGAACCTCTCGGCGGGGCATCCATAGCCGGTGGTTGCCACATTTTTCAGTGTGGCAACAAAATGATGGAGCGCTGCGGTGCCAATACCGAAGGGGTGCATGCTGCCCGTACTAACTTGAAGGTCTGCCACTTCAGCAGCCGCACACAGCCGGCGTGAGGCTAATATGCCTCCTGATTTAAAGGGCTTCAAGCATATGGCATGTGCTGCGTTGAGGCTAATGATGTCCTTGAGGTCTCTACTGGTAAATAGGCTTTCATCGGCAATGATAGTGGTCGCTACATTGCGCTTCACCTCCGCCAACCCTGCGATGTCATGACCGGGCGTTGGCTGCTCGACAGCGAAAACACCGTACTGCTCAATACGCTTTATAAATTGGATGGCGGTGGGGATGTCATAGGCGCAGTTCGGGTCTACTTCAAGTTCAAAGTGATCCCCTAATGCCTGTCTAACAGCCTTGAAACACGTGTAGTCGTCCTTCAATACTCCGGATCCTTTCAATGTCAATCGGTTATAACCCTCTGCCTGCAGTTGAAGTGCTCGTTCAGTGACCTCTTTGGCGGAGGCAAATGGCAAGCTTCGGCTGACGGTATAGTTGAGGTTGTATGCGCCGCCTAACAAGTTGCAAACCGGAACATTAAGTGCTTTCCCCGCGAGATCTAAAAGAGCATGATCAATCGCACATTTCGCAAAGAGATGCCCTTTAATCAGCGTGTCGAGCTGGCTCATGATAACTTCGAATGTGCAGGGGTTTTTGCCAATAATTGCCGGGCACAGATAGCTTTCAAGTACCGCCAACATTGTTTCGGGAGTATCGCCTTGAGCCGGGTAGCGTCTTGAGATAATCCCTGATTCTCCCCACCCTACAACGCCGGTATCAGTCGTTAACTTTAATACTACATGTCGTCCCTTAGGCGTTATGTTGGTAGCGGTTTGATAGGGGTTTTTATAGGGTATTTCGGTCAAGAAGATTTCAGCTTTGGAAATTAGCATGATTTAACATCCTGTTAGAGGTCAGGCTGGAAGGGCAGGTAGAATGTAGTTTGTCAGTTGCATTTTTATCAAGTGCGAAAATTGCCCTGACTCGCGGAGTTATCATGAAAATAATTTAATTTTTGTGTGTATTGATTTTTGAAATAGATGGGCGGCGCTTGTTTTTTTTCATTGAATTCAAAGCGGCTTGAATTATTACAGTATTTATTCAAATGGTTTTTGTCGTTCTTGTGACTGCTTTATAGGTTGATTGCGGGGTGCGATGGCTGGGTTTTATGATGATTTGATCTAAGTTTATGACTTTTTATTGGGGGCTGAGGCGAGCGGCCTGATGCATGTATTGAGAAGACCGCAGCCTCGCTTCTTTAGCGGGGGTTCATACCTCCAGCAAAGCACCCAGCTCTCGCTCTAGCTCTTCCTGGTCGCCCAGATTCAACTCGATCAGCCGCCGCAAGTGGCTGATCGACTCCAGATCGATGTCTTTGCACACAAAACCCAGTTGCCCATGATCCTCATGAGTGAGCTTCACTTGCATCTTTATATGCGCCTTGGGGTCCAGGCGTATGTCGACATCGAACGGCAGCGCCTTATTGCCCTTCCAGTCTTCGGGCCGTTGCACCAACAGGCCCTTCAGCGACAAATCTACTAATTGCACTGGCCATTCGTGCCCGTTTTGCCGAAGTTCGGTCTTGGCATCAAAGGCGATCCGGCGAAAACGACGGCGGTCAGACGGCTGCTCGGTCATGGTGAAACCCTCTGTGGTTAGAAGGATTGTAGCCCTGCGCCATCATCGGGCCGTTATTTCTGCTTTTTTTGCCCCTAGAAGGCTCTAGACCAACGTAGGGGGGTGGCCTTTAAGGCCAGTAGCGCTAAACTCCGGATGGCTGTCCTTTCTGTCCACCCTGGCTGGAATATAAAAATGAAAAATAATAATAGCCTGCTACGCCACCTACCCTGGCTGGTGCTGGCAATTGTAGGAGCGTGCGCCCTAGGCGTAGTGGCCTTGCGCCGCGGCGAGGCGATCAACGCCTTGTGGATTGTGGTCGCGGCTGTGGCCATCTACCTGGTTGCGTACCGTTACTACAGTTTGTTCATCGCTAACAATGTGATGCAACTCGACCCACGGCGGGCCACCCCCGCAGTGCTCAACAACGACGGTCTGGACTATGTGCCGACCAACAAACACATCCTATTCGGTCACCACTTTGCCGCGATTGCCGGTGCAGGCCCGCTGGTCGGCCCGGTGCTGGCGGCGCAAATGGGCTATCTGCCCGGCACGCTCTGGCTGATTGCCGGCGTGGTCCTGGCCGGTGCGGTGCAGGACTTCATGATCCTGTTCCTGTCCACGCGTCGTAACGGCCGTTCCCTGGGGGATATGGTTCGCGAAGAGATGGGGCGCATCCCCGGCACCATCGCGCTGTTTGGCTGCTTCCTGATCATGATCATCATCCTCGCGGTGCTGGCGCTGATCGTGGTCAAGGCCCTGGCCGAGAGCCCGTGGGGCATCTTCACCGTGATGGCGACCATCCCGATCGCGATGTTCATGGGCATCTACATGCGCTACATCCGCCCGGGCCGCATCGGTGAAATCTCGATCATTGGCGTGCTGTTGCTGCTGGGTTCGATCTGGCTGGGTGGGCAGATTGCTGCTGATCCGGTGTGGGCCAAGGCCTTCACCTTCACCGGGATCCAGATCACCTGGATGCTGATCGGCTACGGTTTCGTTGCAGCGGTACTGCCGGTGTGGCTGATCCTTGCACCGCGTGACTACCTTTCCACCTTCCTGAAAATCGGCACCATCATCGCCCTGGCCATCGGCATCCTGGTGACCATGCCCGACCTGAAAATGCCGGCACTGACCCAGTTCATCGACGGCACCGGCCCGGTGTGGAAGGGCGGCTTGTTCCCGTTCCTGTTCATCACCATCGCCTGCGGCGCGGTCTCGGGTTTCCACGCGCTGATTTCTTCGGGCACTACGCCCAAGTTGTTGGCCAGCGAAAGCCATGCCCGCTACATCGGTTATGGCGGCATGTTGATGGAATCGTTCGTGGCCATCATGGCGATGGTTGCCGCTTCGGTGATCGAGCCTGGCGTTTACTTCGCCATGAACAGCCCGGCCGCTATTGTCGGTACCGACGTGGTGACCGTGGCGCAAACCGTCAGCAGCTGGGGTTTTGCAATTACCCCTGAAGCCCTGTCGGCCGTGGCCCATGACATCGGTGAAACCACCATCCTGGCGCGTGCCGGCGGTGCACCGACCCTGGCGGTAGGTATCGCGCAGATCCTGCACAGCGTACTGCCGGGTGAAAACACCATGGCGTTCTGGTACCACTTTGCGATCCTGTTCGAAGCGCTGTTCATCCTGACCGCCGTCGACGCCGGTACCCGTGCCGGTCGCTTCATGCTGCAGGACTTGCTGGGCTCCTTCGTGCCCGCGCTGAAACGCACCGAGTCATGGACCGCCAACCTGATCGCGACCGCCGGTTGCGTGGCCATGTGGGGTTACCTGCTGTACCAAGGCGTGATCGACCCACTGGGCGGCATCAACACCTTGTGGCCGCTGTTCGGTATCTCCAACCAGATGCTGGCGGGTATCGCGCTGATGCTGGCGACCGTTGTGCTGATCAAAATGAAACGCCAACGCTACATCTGGGTGACCATGCTGCCGGCCGTCTGGCTGCTGATCTGCACCACCACCGCGGGCTTCATCAAGCTGTTCGACGCCAACCCGGCGATCGGCTTCCTGTCGCTGGCCAAGAAGTACAGCGATGCGTTGGCCAATGGTCAGATCCTGGCCCCGGCCAAGAGCATCGACCAGATGCAGCACGTGATCTGGAACGCCTACACCAACGCAACGCTGACGGCGCTGTTCTTGTTCGTGGTATTCAGCATCCTGTTCTATGCGCTCAAGGTCGGCGTCGCCGCCTGGGGCAACAAAGAACGTACGGATAAAGAAGCCCCGTTCCAGGCTGTTCCGGACGCGTGATCGAGGATTGCAACCATGTTCAATGACATCAGTCGCCTCGGTAAATACCTCGGTCAGGCCGCGCGCCTGATGGTCGGCATGCCCGACTACGACACCTACGTCGAGCATATGCAAACCAAACACCCGGACAAACCGATGATGGACTACAAGGCGTTCTTCCGGGAACGCCAAGAGGCCCGTTACGGTGGCAAGGGTGGGCCCAAGTGCTGCTGACTCGGTAACCCGGGCTAGCAGTGGTTTATTGTGGGAGGGGGCTTGCCCCCGATAGCGATGTGTCAGTGACATACCCGTGCCTGACACACTGCTATCGGGGGCAAGCCCCCTCCCACATTTGTTTTTGTATTCCTCCAAGGAGAATATTTTGTCCTCTCCCATTCCAGTAACCATCCTCAGCGGCTTCCTCGGGGCCGGCAAGACCACCTTGCTGCGCCACCTGCTCAAGGCCGAGCATGGCCTTAAAATCGCCGTGATCGAAAACGAATTCAGTGACGCCGGTATCGACACCCAGCTCTTGGGCGCCGAACCGGTGCAAGTCATGACCCTGTCCAACGGCTGCGTGTGCTGCACCATCCACACCGACCTGACCAAAGCCCTGTACCTGCTGCTCGAGCGCCTGGACAGCGGCGAGATCGCCTTCGACCGCCTGGTGATCGAGTGCACCGGCCTCGCCGACCCCGCCCCCGTGGCCCAGACCTTTTTCATCGATGAGGAACTGCGCGAGCGCTACATCCTCGATGGCATCATCACCTTGGTGGACGCAGCCCACGCTGAACATCACCTGACCCAGACCATTGCCCAGGCCCAGATCGGTTTTGCCGACCGCCTGCTGGTGAGCAAACGCGACCTGGTGGATGACGCCACCTTCGATGCGCTCAGCGAACGCCTCACGCGCATCAACCGCCGTGCGCCGATACGCGTGGTGGACCATGGCATCATTGACCTGGCTGAACTGCTCGATGTGCGCGGTTTCAACCTCAACGCCGGCATGAGCCTGCGCCCGGTGAGCGCCGCGCCGTCCGTCGACCGTATTTCCAGCCTGGTGCTGCGTACCGAGGAACCGCTGGATATCGACCGGCTCAGTGAGTTCATGAACGAACTGCTGGAAGACCATGGCAAGCAATTGCTGCGTTACAAGGGCGTGTTGAACATCGCCGGGGAAGACCGGCGCATGGTGTTCCAGGGTGTGCTTAAGCTCTACGGTTTCGATTGGGATACCGAGTGGGCCGAAGGCGAGGCACGGGAGAGTGTGATTGTGTTTATTGCCGACGAATTGCCGGAAGACAAGATTCGCGAAGGGTTTGCAAAGGTCTATCAACCCTGACTTGACCTGAAACACAGTCAAAAATGGGGGAGGGGGCTTGCACAGGTTGAGAATGCAGTGTTTTCAAGCATAAAAAAGCCCGGCTCAAGCGCCGGGCTTTTTAGTCAAGCAACTGCAATCAAGCGCCGTACACCGGCAGCTTCTTGCAGATGGCCTTGACCTTCTCACGCACCGCGTCGATCACGGCTTCGTTGTTCAGGTCAGCCAGGATGTCGCAGATCCAGCCAGCCAGTTCCTTGCACTCTGCTTCCTTGAAGCCGCGAGTGGTCACCGCCGGGGTGCCGAAGCGCAGGCCCGAAGTCACGAACGGCGAACGTGGGTCGTTCGGCACGGAGTTCTTGTTCACGGTGATGAAGGCTTTGCCCAGGGCAGCGTCAGCATCTTTACCGGAAATGTCCTGCTTGATCAGCGACAGCAGGAACAGGTGGTTCTCAGTACCGCCGGACACCACGTCAAAGCCGCGCTCGATAAACACGCTGGCCATGGTCTGGGCGTTTTTCACCACTTGTTGCTGGTAAGTCTTGAACTCAGGCTGCAGCGCTTCCTTGAAGCAGATCGCTTTGGCGGCGATGACGTGCTCCAGCGGGCCACCTTGGGCGCCAGGGAATACGGCGGAGTTCAGCTTCTTCTCGATCTCGGCGTTGGCGCGTGCCAGGATCAGGCCGCCACGTGGACCGCGCAGGGTCTTGTGGGTAGTCGTGGTCACTACGTCAGCGTAAGGCACCGGGTTCGGGTAGACGCCAGCGGCGACCAGACCGGCTACGTGAGCCATGTCAACGAACAGGTACGCACCCACCTTGTCGGCGATGGCGCGGAAGCGTGGGAAATCCAGGATCTGCGAGTAGGCAGAGAAACCGGCCACGATCATTTTTGGCTTGTGCTCGACCGCCAGGCGCTCGACTTCGTCGTAGTCGATCAGGCCGTTGGCATCGATACCGTATTGAACGGCGTTGTACAGCTTGCCGGAGGACGAAACGCTGGCGCCGTGGGTCAGGTGACCGCCGTGGGCCAGGCTCATGCCCAGGATGGTGTCGCCGCCTTGCAGCAGGGCCAGGTACACGGCGCTGTTGGCTTGGGAACCGGCGTGCGGCTGGACGTTGGCGTAATCGGCGCCGAACAGTTCTTTTGCACGGTCGATGGCCAACTGCTCAACCACGTCGACGTACTCGCAACCACCGTAGTAGCGCTTGCCTGGGTAGCCTTCGGCGTACTTGTTGGTCAGAACCGAACCTTGAGCCTCCATCACCGCAGGGCTGGTGTAGTTTTCCGAAGCGATCAGCTCAATGTGCTCTTCCTGGCGCACGGCTTCTTGCTCCATGGCGGCGAAGAGATCGGCGTCGTACTTGGCAATAGTCAAATCACGGCTGAACATGGCGGTCCTCAAGGATCGGGGGCAGAAAAGGAGGGCATTCTAACCCAATGGGTTTTAGATGGCATATGAAAGGACATCATGTCGCGGACAAGCGGGGCTCATCTGGGATAGGCGGTGGCTGTGAGTGCCTAATCGGGGGCAAGCCCCCTCCCACAGTTGAATGTGTTCACAGATCAGAATGTGGGAGGGGGCTTGCCCCCGATTAGGCCAGTAGCCTCACCGCAGAATTTCAGTCGAACATGAACAGCGCATCATTGCTGAACTGCGCCTCGAACCGATTCGCCGGCATCGGCCGCCCGAACAAGTAGCCCTGCACCTCGTCACACCCATGCTCACGCAGGAAGTCCAGCTGCTCATGGGTTTCCACGCCCTCGGCGATCACGGCCAGGTTCAGGCTGTGGGCCATGGCGATAATCGCGCGGGCGATCTGCGCATCCTGTTCGCCGGACGGTAGGCCGTCGACGAAGGTGCGGTCGATCTTCAACACATCGATGGGGAATTGCTTGAGGTAGTTGAGCGACGAATAACCCGTGCCGAAGTCGTCGACCGCAATGCTCAGGCCCAGGTTTTTCAGGCTGTCGAGGATATGCAGGGCTTCGTTGACTTCGCGCATCAGGATACTTTCGGTCAGCTCCAGCTCCAGGCACGCCGGCGGCAGGCCGGTGTCCTTGAGAATGGTGGCGATGCGCGTGCCCAACTGCCCGTCGGAGAACTGCCGCGCCGAGATGTTCACCGAGACTTTCGGCACGCGGACCTTGTTCTGGTGCCAGGTCTTGAGCTGGCGACAGGCTTCGCTGATCACCCAGTCGCCCACGTCCACCACCAGGCCCAATTCTTCCAGCACCGGGATGAAATCCCCCGGCGGCACCAGGCCACGTCGCGGATGACGCCAGCGCAGCAAGGCTTCGGCGCCGGTCAGGCGTTTGCCGTCGCCGCTGAACTGCGGTTGGTAATAGAGCACGAATTCGTTCTGGTCCAGGGCGTGGCGCAGGTCGCTTTCCAGCTCCAGGCGCTCCAGGGCGCTGGCGTTCATGTCCGCCTGGTAGAACTGGAAATTGTTCTTGCCGCGTTCCTTGGCGTGATACATCGCGGTGTCGGCGTTTTTCATCAACTGGCTCAGCTCGTTGCCGTCCTGCGGGCTGAGGGCGATGCCGATACTGGCCGTCACAAAGAACTCGCGGCCTTCCAGTACGAACGGTTTCACCAGGCTGGCGAGGATCTGCTCGGCCACATGGATCGCACGGTTGAGCGCCATTTCGCGGCTGATCCGCGGTTGCAGGAGCAAGGTGAACTCGTCGCCACCCATGCGCGCCACGGTGTCGTCTTCGGCCACGCAGCCCAGCAGGCGCGTGGCCATTTCCTTGAGCATGCGGTCGCCGGCGGCGTGGCCCAGGGAGTCGTTGATCGGCTTGAAGCGGTCGAGGTCGAGGAACATCAGCACCACCCACGACTTCTGCCGTTCGGCCGACTGCAACGCAGTGTGCAGGCGGTCCTGGAACAGCGTGCGGTTAGGCAGGTGGGTCAGGGCGTCGTAGTAGGCCAGGCGGTGGATGCGCTGCTCGCTGGCCTTGCGCTCGCTGATATCACTGAAGAAGCACACATAGCTGGCCAGGTCGCCTTCGTCGTCGAACACGGCGGTAATGCCGACCCAGGCCGGGTAATGCTCGCCATTGCGGCGCTTGAGCCACACTTCGCCTTCCCAGGTGCTGTGCTGGTGCAACTGTTTGAGCACGTAGCGCAGGTGGGCTTCCTGTTGTTCGTCGACGGTGAGCATGTTCGGCAACTGGTCGAGTACATCGCTGACCGCATAGCCGCTGACCCGGCTGAACGCCTCGTTGGCTTGCACGATGTAACCGGCGGGGTCGGTGATCAGGATCGCCGAAGTGGAGTGTTCGAAGACCGTGGCCGCCATGCGCAGGTCTTTCTCGGCACGGCGTTGCTGGCTGATATCGCGGCCCACGCCAAGGATGCCTTCGAAGGCGCCGTGTTCGTCCCATACCAGCACCAGGCGTAACTCGATCGGCACTTTGCGACCGTCAGCGCGCAGGCAGTCGAACAGGAACAGTTGGGTTTGAATCTCATCGCGCAGCTTGTTCAGTGCTTCGATATCGCCCAAGGCGCGGCTGACCTGTTCCACCAGGCTATAAATGCCGGTCAGTTGCTGCGGGTTGGCGATGATCGACTGCCAGCCGTTCTTGAACACCCAATCCACGTCATAGCCCAGCACGGCGTTGACCGAAGGGCTGATGTAATTGAGGGCCAGCTGGCTGTCGGTGGAGCAGATCACGTCGCTGATGCTTTCGGCGAGCATGCGGTAGCGCTGTTCGCTGTCGCGCAGGGATTCGCTGGCTTCGATCTGATCGGTGATGTCCTTGGCCACGCCGATGATGCGGGTGATCTGCGCAGACTTATCGCGGGCCAGGGCCTGTTCGCGGATGTCAAAACGCCGCCATTGGTTGTTGCGATGGCGAAAGCGCAACTGGCATTGCAATTGGGTGGTGTAGCCGACCTGGCGTTGTTGCTGGCGCAAGTCGTGGTAGTGCTCGGCGTCCTCGGGGTGCAGCAGGATTTCCCAGAAGTATTCGCCCATTTGCTGCAGTTCGGCTTTGTTATAGCCGAGGGTGTGGCCCAAATGGTGGTTGCTGAAAATCATGCGCTGGCTGATCACGTCCTGCACGTACAGGTGATCGGGGACAGTGCGCACCACGTCCGACCAGAAGCTTTCGCGCTCCACCAACGACAATTCGATCAGCTTGCGGCTGGTGATATCACTGATGCTGAGGATCACGGCCTTGGAGTCGTCCTGCTGCTCCGGCAGGCGCATCACCAGCCACAGGTACTGCTCGTTACCGGCAATGTCCTTGAGCTGGATTTCCAGCTCCAACTGGTGCTGTTGGGTCAGCACGGCTTCGAGGATCTGGTAGCCGATGGAGGTGGCGTTGCGCGGGCAGTCATCGATCAGGCGCTCCCAGGCCTCCTCGCAAGAGCCCACGTTGAGCAGACGCACCGCCACTTGGTTGACCTCGGTGATGCGCAGTTCCTTGAGCAGTTGCTGGCGCTCATCGGGGTTGTCCTGCAGCCAGGCGTGCAGTTGCTCGCGAGTCTCCAGTGGGGTCCTTTGGAAGAAGGCGTTCAGGCCTGACAGGTCAAGCACGCACAGGGCCACGCCGGTGCCTTCGAAAATATCCTGGTAGCGTCGCCGCCCTTCATGCACTTGGCGCTGGCGACGGCGCATGTTCAGCAGCACGATTACCGGGATCAGCGAGAAGGCCAGGCCCAGCAGGCATTTGCCGATGAACGCCGGCAGCAGTTGTTCCAGCACGGCGGTGCGGTCGAACAACCCGCGCAGCTGCCAGTCGCTTTTGCTCAGGGGCGTGACCAGTACGCTTTTATTCAATTCGTCCGGGGTGAGGGCGGACGTCCACTGCGCCGGCATACCACTGTCGCGGCTGATGACGCGGTGGTTGAGGCGATTCTCGATGGCCCACATGGGGCGCAGGCCCTGGCCGTCCTGGCGTGTGAGGTTTGCCAGGTAATTGGGCGACAGGCGCAGCGCCCAGTAAACCCTCGAGCCACCGCTGGGCTGGTGCAGCAATAAATAGATGAGGGTGCCGTCGTTGCTGTTGCTCAGGTAGTAGGACTGGCCGTGGCTGCGCTGCACCAACTCCTCGAGCAAGGCGCTGTCCTGGCTGTCACTGGCGCTGTCACTGATCACCGCGCCGCTGGGGGCGAGCAGGGCGAGGCTGCGCAGCTCCGGCAGCGAGCGCTGCAGGGTGCGCATCAACGCCTGTTGCTGTTCGCTGTCGCGCGGTGGTTCGATCATCGGCAGCAGGTTCAGGGCGATTTTTGCGCTCAGGGCCATGTTCAGGCTGATCTGTTCAGCCAGGTCGGCGCTGTAGTCGATGGTGTATTGCTGCTGGTTTTTCTGGTTTTGCTGCAGCTGGTCCAGCAGTTGCCAGAACAATAAGGCGAGCAGCATGAGGACGAGCGTCGCCAATGCGCCTTTGAGGGTGCCGTGCAGGGGCGCTCCCGGCGCAATATGAGCGGCGCGCAGGGGAGTTGGCGGCGTGACTTTGGACAAGCTGTGATCCTGCGGTTTGGCTGGACTGGCGCGCGACGTGCACTATAAGCCGGACGCCCGGAGGGCGGCTAGCATGCCTTGACTTGTGGCAAAGTGCCAGCCCCGCTTGGCGGGGACTAAAGCGCGCTGCCGGTATGGATCAGGCTGTCTGCCAGCCGGGTCAGGATCGCCAGCGTGAAGAGGCTGATCACCACAGAGGCTGCGCGGTTGATGGTGTGGGGCGTCAACCAGGCGTATCCGCCTCGTTTGATGCGGGCACCGAACAGTACCCAGGTGCACCCCACTGGTATCACCACCAGCGTGAATTGTGCGACGAACTGCACATACAGGTTCACGTCGGCAAACGTCTGCATCGGGACGATGAACGAGACGATCAGCAAGCCCTTGGGGTTGATCAGCGTCAGCAAAAAGAAATGCAGTTTGGATACGCGTGCTGCAGGCGCGGAGTTGAGTGTTTCGTCGGGATTGCACCACAGCAGGTAGGAAGTCCTGATCAAATAACAGACCGAAGCGAACTGCACGAGCTTGAGCCCCCATGGCGCGCTGTCGCCCAGATGGCTGAGCAGGTAGCCCCAAAAGGATATTTGCACCAGGTACGCCAGGCATTCCAGCAGGCTCAGTGGCCAGGCGCGCCTGAACCCGGTGAGTAATCCCGAGCGCAATAGCAATGTGTTGGTGGGCCCCGGCATTAACAGCAGCAACGCGAGTGCAGACATGACGCTGAGCATGAAGGTTGTTTCCTGAAACCGCTGAGGGGGGGATGGCCGGCTAATCTAACAGATAGATTTCGATACGCTCGGTCACTTAGGTTAACCTTGAGGATTCGCAATGCTATGTACCGCGCCATGACGCTACGTAGGCCTGTTCTCACTTTTTCATGAGGTCCACATTTTGGCTCAATACGTCTTCACCATGCATCGGCTGGGTAAAGTTGTCCCTCCGAAGCGGGAAATCCTGAAAAATATTTCGCTGTCCTTTTTCCCTGGCGCCAAGATCGGCGTGCTCGGCCTCAACGGTTCGGGTAAGTCCACGCTGCTGAAAATCATGGCCGGCGTCGACACTGAGTTCGAAGGCGAAGCCCGCCCGATGCCCGACCTGAACATCGGCTACCTGCCACAGGAACCCATCCTGGATCCGACCAAGACCGTACGTGAAGTGGTCGAAGAGGCCGTCAGCGTCATCAAGGACGCCCAGGCGCGCCTGGATGAAGTCTATGCCGCCTACGCCGAACCGGATGCCGACTTCGACAAGCTGGCAGCGGAACAGGCCAAGCTTGAAGCCATCCTGCAGGCCGGCGACGGTCACAACCTGGAGCGCCAGCTGGAAGTCGCCGCCGACGCGCTGCGCCTGCCGGCCTGGGACGCCAAGGTCGAATTCCTGTCGGGGGGTGAAAAGCGTCGTGTGGCCCTGTGCCGCCTGCTGCTGTCGGCCCCCGACATGCTGCTGCTCGATGAGCCTACCAACCACTTGGACGCCGATTCCGTCGCCTGGCTGGAACATTTCCTTCACGACTTCCCGGGCACCGTGGTTGCGATCACGCACGACCGGTACTTCCTGGACAACGTTGCCGGTTGGATCCTCGAGCTCGACCGCGGCGCCGGTATCCCTTACGAGGGCAACTACTCCGGTTGGCTGGAAGCCAAGTCCGACCGTCTGGCTGCCGAATCCAAGCAACAATCGGCGCATGAAAAAGCCATGAAGGAAGAACTGGAGTGGGTGCGCAAAGGCGCCAAGGCCCGCCAGTCCAAATCCAAGGCACGTCTGCAACGCTTCGAAGAAATGCAATCGCAGGAATTCCAAAAGCGCAGCGAGACCAACGAGATCTACATCCCGGCCGGCCCGCGCCTGGGTGACAAGGTCATCGAATTCAAGAACGTTTCCAAAGGCTATGGCGACCGCGTGTTGATCGACAACTTGTCGTTCTCCATGCCAAAAGGCGCGATCGTCGGCGTTATTGGTGGTAACGGTGCGGGTAAATCCACCCTGTTCCGCATGCTGATGGGTAAGGAAACGCCGGATTCAGGCACTATCGAAGTCGGCGAAACCGTGCAGCTCGCCTGTGTGGACCAGAGCCGTGAAGACCTGGACGGCAGCAAGACAGTGTTCCAGCAGATTTCCGAAGGTTCCGACCAGATCCGTATCGGCAACTATGAAATCCCGTCGCGTACCTATGTCGGCCGTTTCAACTTCAAGGGCGGCGACCAGCAGAAGTTCGTCAAGGACCTGTCCGGTGGTGAGCGCGGTCGCTTGCACCTGGCTCTGACCCTGAAAGAGGGCGGCAACGTGCTGCTGCTCGACGAACCGTCCAACGACCTCGACGTTGAAACCCTGCGTTCCCTGGAAGAAGCCCTGCTGGACTTCCCGGGCGCCGCCATTGTGATCTCTCACGATCGGTGGTTCCTTGACCGCGTCGCGACCCACATCCTGGCGTACGAAGACGACTCCCAAGCGGTGTTCTTCGAAGGTAACTACACCGAGTACGAAGCGGACCGTAAAAAGCGTTTGGGCGAAGCCGCTGCCCAGCCGCACCGTGTACGCCACAAAAAACTCGCCTGATCGGGGTGGGTGGTGTGAAAGAGCGGAGCCTTCGGGCTCCGCTTTTTTTTGCGTATTTTTCTGGAAGACCCAGGCGGTTTAACTATTGGTGCGTACCCTGAGTTGAAATCCCTTTTTTGGTGCGAGTCAGCGCGTGTATTTATATCAAATGCACCATTTAAATTCACAAAGGCGACATTTTGCGCTTTTCAGGTGCGATTCGAGTTGCTAAGGTCCGGCTCAATCTCATTTAAAAACAATCAATCTGCCGAGACTTTTCATGATCGAATCCGTGGAATCTTTCCTTGCCCGCCTCAAGAAACGCGACCCTGACCAGCCAGAATTCCACCAGGCCGTAGAAGAAGTCCTACGTAGTCTGTGGCCGTTTCTTGAAGCCAACCCCCACTACCTGACCTCGGGCATCCTGGAGCGCCTCTGCGAGCCGGAACGCGCGATCACCTTTCGGGTGTCTTGGGTGGATGATCACGGCAAGGTCCAGGTCAATCGCGGTTTCCGTATCCAGATGAACAGCGCCATTGGCCCGTACAAAGGCGGCCTGCGCTTCCACCCATCGGTGAACCTCGGCGTGTTGAAGTTCCTCGCCTTCGAGCAAACCTTCAAGAATTCCCTGACCTCACTGCCGATGGGCGGCGGCAAAGGCGGCTCCGACTTCGACCCCAAGGGCAAGAGCGACGCCGAAGTCATGCGCTTTTGCCAGGCGTTCATGAGCGAGCTGTACCGGCATATCGGCGCAGATGTGGACGTACCGGCCGGCGATATCGGCGTGGGCGCGCGCGAGATCGGCTTTTTGTTCGGTCAGTACAAACGCTTGAGCAACCAGTTCACCTCCGTGCTGACCGGCAAGGGCATGACCTACGGCGGCAGCCTGATTCGGCCCGAAGCCACGGGTTTCGGCTGCGTGTACTTCGCCGAAGAAATGCTCAAGCGCAATGGCCAGCGGGTGGAAGGCAAGCGTGTGGCGGTATCCGGCTCCGGCAACGTCGCGCAGTACGCGGCGCGTAAGGTCATGGACCTGGGTGGCAAAGTGATCTCCCTCTCCGACTCCGAAGGCACCCTGTACGCCGAAAGCGGTTTGACCGAGGAGCAATGGTCAGCCCTGCTGGCGTTGAAAAACGTCCAGCGTGGTCGCATCAGCGAATTGGCCGCGCGTTATGGCCTGGAATTCCGCGCCGGTAAAACCCCGTGGGAATTGGCCTGTGATATCGCACTGCCTTGCGCCACCCAGAACGAACTCGACGCCGAAGCCGCCCGCACCCTGCTGCGCAACGGTTGCCTCTGCGTGGCCGAAGGCGCCAACATGCCGACTACGTTGGAGGCTGTGGATATCTTTATCGACGCGGGCATTCTGTTCGCGCCCGGCAAAGCATCCAACGCCGGCGGCGTGGCCGTGAGTGGCCTGGAAATGTCGCAGAACGCCATGCGCCTGCTATGGACCGCTGGCGAAGTGGACAGCAAGCTGCACAACATCATGCAATCGATCCACCATGCCTGCGTGCACTACGGTGAGGAAAACGGCCGGGTCAACTACGTCAAAGGCGCGAATATCGCGGGCTTTGTGAAAGTCGCCGACGCGATGTTGGCCCAAGGCATCGTCTAAACTTCGGGCTCGATGCGCAGCACTTCGATCAACTGATCGCCGACGGGGCGCTGCCACAGCACCTCGTCGCCCACCTGAGCGCCCAGCAATGCGCGGCCCAGGGGTGAGCCCCAGTTGATCAAACCGGCGTTGGCATCGGCCTGGTCTTCGCCAACCAACTGGATGCGCTGCTGCTCGTCCTGTTCGTTGGCGAAGGTCACCCAACTGCCGATCTGCACCTTGTCGGTGGAGGTGGCCGGTGCCACGACCTGGGCGCTTTGCAGCCGCTGGTTGAAGTAACGCAAATCCCGTTCAAGGTCAGCCTGGCGCTGTTTATCGCCCTTGCCGGATTCGATGCTGTATGCGTGCTGCAACTGCGCAACCTTGGCCTGCAACTGCGCCAGCCCTTGCGCGGTGAGGCGGTTGGGCTGCTCACTGACCTGGCGCTCCACCGGCTGGTCGGCCTGGGCGGCGGCGTTGTCTTCGTTTACAAAAGCTCGGCTCATGACGTTCTCCCTCTATGGAGCTTGGGCCATGGTCGCCGCGCTTTAGTTTCGATGGATGTCTGAAAACGACCTATTGCGAGCGATAGGCCCGGGCTGCGTCGCGGTCTTTCTCGTGCTGCCAGGCGCGGTCGCGGTCGTCCCAGTGATTGTCTTTGTAGTCACGCAGCTCTTCATTCTCACGCATGGCTTTGCACTGGCGAAAACCATCTTCCCAGCCTTCGGCGTATTCGCGGTTTTTGAGATAACGCGGCACGTTCTTGCGAAACTCCCCGCTGATGACGCCAGCCGCTTGGCGACCACTGCCGCAGCCATCGTCAAAACCATCAGCAAAGGCCGGTGGGTAACCTTTGGCCAGTAAATCCTGATGGGTCGATTGGCAACCCGACAGCCCCACCCACACACACAGCAATACCGCAGACCGCCACATGGCGTACTCCCTGGCCGTTTCACGGCTGATAGGGAGAGTCTAGAAGGGGATTTGTCGAGGAGGTGTGAAAGGCGCGTGAGAAAGGTGTTGTGAGCGTGCCGCACAGTGCTTTCAGCTCAACACCAAACCAAATGTGGGAGGGGGCTTGCTCCCGATAGCGGTATGTCAGTCACTGGATACTTAACTGACACACCACCATCGGGAGCAAGCCCCCTCCCACATTGGATCCTCGCCGGGTCTTACCGGTCAGTAGTGATACCACTTCACTTCAAGCATCACTTCATTCACCGGCGTTGATAAATGGCTGTACTCGCGCTGTGCACTCAGGCGCAGGCCCAGGTTGCGGGACAATTCCCACTGCTGGTTCAGGCTGATGCTGCGCCGCACTTCGCCGTTGGTGAAGAAGTCCCCTTTGGCTTCCAGGCTCAGGTTGCCCAGCGGATTCTTCCACAGCACACCGGTGTTGAACCCGGCCGCCGGGGAGATGGCTTCGTTGAAGTCGTTGTTGTGTTCCACGCGTACGGTGCCAAGGGCGAAGCCGAGCATGTCGTCGCGCAGTTGCCAGGTGCCGCCGGCGCCGCCGTTGACGTGGGCGACCAGGGTTTCGTCGTCGTGCTTGCCCGGTACTCGCTCCAGGCCGCCGGTGACTTGCCATGACCACGGCTGCAACAGCGCGTTGCGCGGGGTCAGGGAGCGGATGGTGGCCAGGTCCAGTTGCTGCAGTTGCCAGTGGTTGCCTTCGTACTGGCGCAGTTTCATTTGCAGGATTTCGATCTGCGCGCCCAGCGGGAAGCCTTCGGCGTTGTCGTTGAGGTCATGGTAGGCCATGCGCAGGCCGTATTCGCCAAAGGCTTTGTCGCCACGGGTGCCGATGCCGGCTTGCCAGGTGCGCGATTCGTGACCGTTTTCCGGCAGGCCTGGGGGCGTGATCTTCAGGTCAGGCGCGGGGTTCTGGTTGATGGCGCGCAGCAGTTCGAAGCTGCGTTGGGAGCGTTCGGTGTCGCGTTCCAAGCCATTCGCGCGGTAGCGGCCGAGGCGGTAGGCGGCGTCGATGATCAGGGCCTGGCGTTCGCGGGGCAGGGCTTTGAACGCCGGCTCCTGCAGTTGCTTCTGGTCGTCGCTGACCTTCAATACCCATTGTTGCTCGTCGCTGTCCAACGGCTTGGCGCGTTCCAGCAACTCGCGTTCACGGGAGGGGCGATAGTCGATTTTCTCGACCAGGCCGGCGTCCTTCACGGCTTTTACCGTGTCGGTGGGGATGGCGGTCAGCGGGAATTGTTCGGTCAGGCGCAGGCCGGGGCGGGCCACTTGCAGCAGTTCCAGCAGGCGATAGGAGCAGTTTTCGTCGAAGAAGAAGTAGTCGAACTGGATCTGCTTGAGTTCCCACACGTGTTCGACCATGCGTTCGGTCTCGACCTGGGTGAGGTTGAGGCGGTATTCCCACAGGTCGCGGTTTTCGAGGCTGCGGTATTCCGACAACTTCTCCTGATAAGGCACCAGCGCGAACAGGCCGGGATAACCGCCCATCAGGCCTTTCCAGGCGTAGAGGATGCTGTTGTCGGAGCCTTCGATGTAGGCGCCGAAGTTGATCGCGTAGCTGAGCAAGGCGGTGTTGTTGCTTTGCACGTCGGCCTGGTCGATGCGCAGCAGGGTATGGCCGAACATCGACGACGGGCTGTTGAGGTAGGCCGCCGGGAAGATCATCACCGCGCTGTGGGGCGCAACGTCCTTGAACCACTGCTTGAATTCTTTGCAGTCGACAGCGGGCAGGTCGGCCAGGTGCAACTGGTCCTTGAGCCAGCGGGTGCGCGCGGGGTAAACGCATTGGGCGTGTTTTTCACCCAGGCTGGCCGGGGCGTAGAGGGCGTCGACCGTGGCCTTGAGTTCGGCGTCCGGGTGGTGGGCGCCGTCAGCGGCGAGGAAAAACTTTTTGTCGCTGACATAGCTGCGCCAGCCACTGATTTTTCCGGCTTCGTAGTGGCCCAAAGACAACCAGAAAGGGTCGTTGGCCAGTTGCTGCAAACGTTGATCATCGAGGTGCGGGGCCGCATGCAGCGGGGCGCAGGCGAAGAGAGCCAGGCAAGCGAGGCGTTTGAGCATGGGGGCTACTTAAGTCGGAATAAAAAAAAGACCCAAGGGGGACAGGTCGAAAAAATAAAACCCGCGCCTCGAAAGACGCGGGCGGATCGAGCTTAAGCCTGGGTAGCGTATTTCGCCAGACGGGCATCGCTTTTCAGTACAGCAATGGTGTTGTTGTGCACGTCGTCAGCGGTCACGTCAGCCTTGCTGAAGATCTGCTGGAAGTGCTCGTGGGTCACGGCAGCAAAGTGCTCGCGATCTTCAGGCGCAACGCCCAGTACCACAGCGTAGGTGGTCAGCGCTTCGCCGTTACCCTTGGCCATGTCTTCGGACAGCTCGTTCATCATGCCATTCATGGCAATCCACGATTTGCCGCCGTAAGTCAGGGCGCTGTTGGTGCTGCAACCGTTGGTGCCCGAGGTCATGCCGAAGGTGGCGTTACCCGAAGTACCGTTGGTGGTGGAAGCCAGGAAGTGAGCTGGAGTACCGCGCTGGCCTTCGAACAACATGTTGCCCCAACCGCAGTTCGGGCCACCTGGTGCTTCTGCCATTGCATTGAGGGAGACGACGGTGAAGAGAGTACCGAGAAGGATCCGTTTCATAGCTTTGTTCTCTATTGTGTGCAAACCAATGGACAAGGGTTCAGGCACTTCATAGCGCCCTAGGGATCGGTTATTAGTCCAACCCGCGCAGTTTGGAGTTTAGGCACGTTCCAAGGGTTCCGTGTGTTTTTATAAAACAATTCGCGATGTCGTGTTTTTTTTGCAGGACGCATCCCGCGTCTACGGCTTTCCCTCAAGCGCGCCTTGCCAGAGCGCGTAAGCGGGAGCCAGAATGCCGTCATCTGCCCCGCCTGATGTAAGGAAGCCCGATGCCTGATCCTGTTGCTGCCAGCTTGCGTCTAGCGCCCGAAGCGCTGACTCGCCCTTTCTCCGCTGAACAGTTCAGCTTCTCGACCACCAATGATTTGGAGCCCTTTCGCGGTGTGCTTGGCCAGGAACGTGCGGTTGAAGCCTTGCAGTTCGGTGTGGCCATGCCACGCCCTGGTTACAACGTGTTTGTCATGGGCGAGCCGGGTACCGGCCGCTTTTCGTTCGTCAAACGCTACCTGAAGGCCGAAGGCAAGCGCCTGCAGACCCCGGCGGACTGGGTCTATGTGAACAATTTCGATGAGCCTCGCGAACCGCGTGCCCTGGAATTACCGGGCGGCGGCGCAGCGGCGTTCATCAGCGATATCAACGGCCTGGTCGACAACCTGGTGGCCACTTTCCCGGCGGTCTTCGAGCACCCGACGTATCAACAACGCAAAAGCGCCATCGACCGTGCGTTCAACCAGCGCTACGACAAGGCGCTGGACGTGATCGAACGCCTGGCCCTGGAAAAGGACGTGGCGCTGTACCGTGACAGCACCAACATCGCGTTCACGCCGATGCTCGACGGCAAGGCGCTGGACGAGGCCGAGTTCTCGCAGTTGCCGGAAGCCGACCGTGAGCGTTTCCACACGGATATTTCCGAGCTGGAAGAGCGCCTCAACGAAGAACTGGCCAGCCTGCCGCAGTGGAAGCGTGAGTCCAACAACCAACTGCGCCAGTTCAACGAAGAAACCATCACCCTGGCCCTGCAGCCATTGCTCGCACCGCTGTCGGAAAAGTACGCGGAAAATGCGGCTGTCTGCGGTTACCTGCAAGCCATGCAGGTGTACCTGCTCAAGACCGTGGTCGAGCAACTGGTTGACGACGCCAAGACCGACGCCCAGGCGCGCAAGCTGCTTGAAGAACAGTACTGCCCGAGCCTGGTGGTCGGCCATCCGGTCAACGGTGGCGCACCGGTGGTGTTTGAACCGCACCCGACCTACGACAACCTGTTCGGCCGTATCGAGTACAGCACCGACCAGGGCGCGCTCTACACCACTTATCGTCAGTTGCGCCCAGGTGCGCTGCACCGTGCCAACGGCGGTTTCCTGATTCTTGAAGCCGAAAAAATGCTCAGTGAGCCGTTTGTCTGGGACGCCCTCAAGCGCTCCCTGCAGTCGCGCAAGCTGAAGATGGAATCGCCATTGGGCGAGCTGGGCCGCCTGGCCACCGTGACCCTCAACCCGCAGATGATCCCGTTGCAGGTCAAGGTCATCATCATCGGCTCCCGCCAGCTGTACTACGCGTTGCAGGACGCCGACCCAGACTTCCAGGAGATGTTCCGGGTGCTGGTGGACTTCGACGAAGACATCCCGATGGTCGACGAAAGCCTGGAGCAGTTCGCCCAGTTGCTCAAAACCCGCACCTCGGAAGAAGGCATGGCGCCGCTGACCTCGGATGCGGTGGCACGGCTGGCCACTTACAGCGCACGCTTGGCGGAACACCAGGGGCGCTTGTCGGCGCGCATTGGGGACTTGTTCCAGCTGGTCAGCGAGGCGGATTTCATTCGCCACCTGGCGGGTGACGAGATGACCGACGCCGGCCATATCGAGCGTGCACTCAAGGCCAAGGCCACGCGCACTGGGCGAGTGTCGGCGCGGATTCTCGACGACATGCTCGCCGGGGTCATCCTGATCGACACCGCCGGTGCGGCGGTGGGCAAGTGCAACGGGCTGACGGTGCTGGAAGTCGGTGACTCGGCCTTTGGCGTGCCGGCGCGGATTTCCGCCACGGTGTACCCGGGCGGCAGCGGTATTGTCGATATCGAGCGTGAGGTCAACCTCGGCCAGCCGATTCACTCCAAGGGCGTGATGATCCTCACCGGTTACCTGGGCAGCCGTTATGCGCAGGAATTCCCGCTGGCGATCTCCGCGAGTATCGCGCTGGAGCAGTCCTACGGCTACGTGGACGGCGACAGTGCGTCCCTCGGCGAGGCGTGCACCTTGATTTCGGCCTTGTCGAAAACCCCGCTCAAGCAGTGCTTTGCCATCACCGGTTCCATCAATCAGTTTGGTGAAGTGCAGGCGGTGGGCGGGGTCAACGAGAAGATCGAAGGCTTCTTCCGCCTGTGTGAAGCGCGCGGTTTGACCGGGGAGCAGGGGGCGATCATTCCCCAGGCCAACGTCGCCACGCTGATGCTCGATGAGAAGGTGCTGCAGGCCGTGCGTGCCGGGCAGTTCCATATCTATGCGGTGCGCCAGGCGGATGAGGCATTGAGCCTGCTGGTGGGCGAGGATGCCGGTGAGCCGGATGCAGAAGGTCAGTTCCCGGAAGGCACGGTCAATGCGCGCGTGGTAGAGCGTCTGCGGGCAATTGCCGAGATGATCAGCGAAGAGGACCTGAAAGAAGCGGAGAAAGAGTTGGCACAACAGGCGCTGGCGGAAGCCAAGCCGACTTGATGGTGTCGTGACTGGTGGGCTGTTGTGGTGAGCACGCTTGTTGTGGTGAGCGGGCTTGCCCCGCGCTGGGCTGCGTAGCAGCCCCAAAACCAAACAATTCAATCTCACTGGCACACCGCACCGGTCCCACTGGGGCCGCTTTGCAGCCCAGCGCGGGGCAAGCCCGCTCACCACAACAGCCCGCTCACCACATGACGGGCAAAACCGTCACAAATTTGGCGAGACTTTAGCGCCGACGCCCGTTGGTCTCTACAACCTTGGTTTGTCGTGGTTTTCTTCTATTCTGAGCTCAAGGGATATCCACAGGAGTCGCTGGATAGAAACAGCCTCGCCCCAGGCGCAGGTTGAACACCGATCTACCGAGGGCCGCCGCCATGTCGCGCAACCTCTGCCTCACCCGCCAGTGCTTTGGCCTGGTCACCCGTATTGAATGTTCCATTCGCCCTCTTGCGGGGGATAACGGGATGTGGACCTTGTTGTTTGCCGCCGGAATGACCGGTGAACAGCCGTCCACCATCAAGTCCCAAGGCCCGTTTCCAGGGCCTTTCGTGGCGGAAAATATTCTCGAATCCATCGTGGACAGCCTGACCCTGCACGGCTATGAGCTGGCGGGCGATCCGCAGATCTGGTGCCTGCACATGCAGGCCCATCTGCGCCAACTCAACGGTGGGCATGACCAACTGGCTCTGTAGGCGCCGGTTACTTGCTCTCGGGCTTGTCCAGTTTGACTTCGAAGCCGTATTGCACGGTGCTCAGGTCGGTGCGCTGGTAACTTTCCAGGGTCGTCGGCTGGCCGTAGAAGTAATGCACGTCAAACATCGCCGTACCGTACTCCTCGGCGCGGTGGCTCACACCGAGGATTTCCTTCAGGTAGTTGCCGCTGGCGTCCTTGGCGTAGAAGCGCCAGCTGTCGGCGGGGAATTCCTTTTGGTCGACGACCAGCGCGTTGTCCTTGAGCGACAGTCCTTTAGGCAGCTTGGCCACGTCTATCTCGGCTTTCTCGATGGTCGCCAGGAACAGCGGAATCGAGCCCACCACATACGCCGGGTTTTCCGGAAACAGGTTGAGATCGTAGGTGAGGGTGCCGCGTGCTGGGTTCAGTTCGAAGGCCTCGGTCGGTAATTCGATCGGCTCGCCGCGTTCGCCTTTTTCGTCGGCGGTGAAGAAGGTCACCGGTGATTCGCTGCTGTTGCGCTCGCTGCCCACCAGGTCGTCATTGAAGGTGAAAGGGTGGTCAAACACGATGTGCGCCGCGCTGGCGTCTTCGACCGACTGGCTGATGGTGACGCTGTTTTTCAACTGTTCTTCGGTCATGCTCGCGTCTTTGAGCCAACTGGCGGCGCCGTCGTCATACACGGTGACCGGCATCGGCAAGGCCTGTACGGTTTGTTGCAGGCTGTTCTTGTCGAAACGCAGCACCGGCAGGTCGAGGTCCTTGCGGGTGCGGGTAGCGGTGGAGAAATCCAGTACGTTGACCTGCAGGTTGTCGATCACACCATTGAAATACACCTTGGCGTAATGGCTGCTCTGCTTGTGTTCGAAGGCTTTTTGTTCATCGGTAAGCTGTTTTTCGAATGCCTCCGACCAGGCCTTCTGCTTTTGCATCTCGGCCAGTTGTTTCTCGTAGAACGCCACCTGCGCGCTGCTTTCATTGATCGAGCCCGAGCGCGTGAGGAATTGCCCGGTGCTGTCCCGTGCCTGTACCAGCAGCGGGTTGGGCGATTCATCGCCGACTTCCGGCGCCAACGCTTGGCTGTTGGTCAGCTCGATCTCGGCGTAGTTTTTCTCCAGGAGCAGCAGCTTGAGGGTGATATTGCCTTCGGTACGCGTGTGGCCCACGTCCTTTTTCGACAGGTCAAACGTCAACACCTTGCCCGGCGCGATCACTTCGACCGTGCCCTTTAGGTTGATGGGTTGGGGCTGGCTCTTGTTTTCCGTCTCGATGCCGTCGATGAACGGGTAGGTCACCGTCAGGTCATCCGGGTTGGTCAAGTTGGAGCTGCTGGGGCTCAGTTGGATGCCGGGATCGGTTTCCGACCATTCCGGCTGGAAGGGGATGACCTTGTTGTTGCTCAAGGTGACCGACTGCCATTCCAGGCCATGGGGGAAGGGAAACTGGTCAGACGTATTGAACGTGAACGGGAAGACCGGTTGCAAGTCCGTCAAATAGTCGGAATGGGAGGTCTTGCGCAGCACGAACAGGCCATTGATGTAGGTGTCCACCAGCGCCTGGGGCGTGGGGTAGTGCTTGAGCAGTGCCAAGCTGTCTTCGCCGTATTCTGCTTCGATGGGCTTGGTGGCGAGCTTGGCCTGAGCCCGTTCCAGTAATAGCAACGAACCGCCCAGATCGGCGATGGCGTCGCGCAGCTTGGGGTCCTGGATGCTGTCGAGGGACTGTTCGAACTTGGCGGTTTTCTCTTCGAGGGTCGCCTGCTTCTGCTCGTCGCTGGGGGAGCAGCCGCCGGCCAGCAGCAATGCCGCGCACAGGCCGATACTGGCCAAAGGGGATCGCACATCCATCATCTGAGTTTTTCCTGTCCGACGTCATCGAGCCGATTTATTGGGCTCGACACTAGCAGAAAAATTCCCTTACAGATGCCGCCCACGTCAGTTTTCTCGTGGTGACAGGTGTCTTGTGGCGGCTGGTATACTCGCCGCCATTTCTAGCCAAGCTGTGTGAGATCCAATGGAACGCTTTATCGAAAATGCTATGTATGCCTCGCGCTGGCTGCTGGCGCCGATCTATTTCGGCTTGTCCCTGGGGTTGTTGGCGCTGGCGCTGAAATTCTTCCAGGAAGTGATTCACCTGCTGCCGAGCGTGTTCTCGATGGCCGAGTCCGAGTTGATCCTGGTGCTGCTGTCGTTGATCGACATGGCCCTGGTCGGTGGCTTGCTGGTGATGGTGATGATCTCCGGCTACGAGAACTTCGTCTCGCAGCTGGATATCGATGACAACAAAGAGAAACTCAACTGGCTGGGCACCATGGACTCTTCGTCGCTGAAGATGAAAGTGGCGGCGTCCATCGTGGCGATTTCGTCCATCCACTTGCTGCGCATCTTCATGGACGCCAAGAACGTCGATCCGCAGCACTTGATGTGGTACGTGATCATTCACATGACCTTCGTGGTCTCGGCGTTTGCCATGGGTTACCTGGACAAAGTCACCAAGCACTGATGCCCTGCGCCGGCCTTACTCCTCCACGAAGTAGTAAGGCTGGCGATTGATCGACATCTGCTTGATCACCTTGACCGGGGTGGTCAGGTCATCGGTATGGTCCAGCAATGCAACGTTGCCGGGCTTGGCACTGAGGTAGTTGTGCAACTGCGCCTCGGTTTGCAGGATCGGCAAATAGGCCTGCAGGTAAAACACGCTGGCCCCGGCGATGCGCTCGTTAGGCCGGAACAACACCACTTCCCTGCCTTCGTCTTTCAATGCCTGCACCTGGCTGATCACCGGTATAAACGAGTGGTGCGCGTCGGCTTTGGGCGCGAACCAGAAGGCCGCAATCAGGTAGCAACCGACGGCCAGGGTGAACACGCCGCCCACCAGGGTTCTGTGATGGGGGTGCAGTGCGGGTTTGTGAGTTTTCAGCCTGTCCAGCAATACCCGTGCGTATTCCGCAGCCAGTACGGCGGCGGCCGGAGTGAGTGCCATCAGGTACACGGTGCGTTTGCTCGATGCCAGGGTCAGCAGGGTGAACTGCGCCACCAGCCAGACACTGAAGAACAGGTGGTAGCGGTTGCGCATCAGGCTTTTACGGAAATGCCACAGGCCCAGGTAGACCAGGATGTTCCAGGGTAGGAACGCTTCGGGCAACTTGGCGATGTAGTAGTAGAACGGCTCGTAGTGTCCGGCCTCGACAAACGAGCCGCTGAACCGGCCGACGCTGTTGGTCAACACCACTTCGGCCACGGCCTGCAGCCCGCCGCGTTGGAACAGGAAATCCAACCAAATCACCAGCGGCACCAACGCCAATAAGGTAAACAGCGCAGGCTTGAGCCAATCGCCAATGCGCAGGCGCTTGTCCATCAGGCTGGTGATGGCCAGGTACACAAAAATCACAATGCCCGGCATCGCCAGGCCCAGCACGCCTTTGCTGAGCGTGGCGATCACCATCCCTGCAGTAAACAGTGCCCATGCGCCCGCGCTGGAGCCTTCACGATCGGGCCGCACGGCCTGGTAGAACGCCAGCAACGCGGTGGTCACGCCGAGGGTAAGCAGCGAGTCTTCACCCACGCCGCGCACATTGCCCCAGTAGCTGGCCATAGTCGCCAGGATCAAGGCCGCACTGAACGCCAGCGTCTGCGGTCGACCGAACCTGCGCAGCATGCCATACAGCAGCATCACGCTGAACAACCCGGCAAATGCCGACGCCAGGCGCACGGCCCAGGTGGTGCCGCCGAACAGGCGAATCGCCCCGGCATCGATCCACAGGCTCAGGGGCGGTTTTTCCAGGAAGGGCTCACGGAATAACTGGGGCACCACCCAGTTATTGTCCAGGTGCATGGCCATGGCGATGCCGGCGACGCGGGCTTCGGTGGAGCCTTGCAGCTCATGGTTACCGAGGGCAAAGAAGAACAACAGACCAGCCAACAGGAGCAGGAGGGGAGCGGTACGCGTCATGGGGTGTGGCTACCGAAGCAGGGGGGCGCTCGGGGGAACGGCCCGCAATCAGTGAGTATAGGGAGGTGATTCTTAATATTTGATGAACAAAAAACAGATAGCAAATTGAAGGCGCTGGGCCAGGGGGATCACCCCCTGGCTTCGCTGGAGGCGCTAAGAGGCTTTGACTTTAAAGCGGCTCAGCCCTTGCTGCATGGCGCTGGCCCGTTCCGACAGGTTCCGGGCGGCCACTGCGCATTGCTGGGAGTTGGTCTGATTTTGCTGAGTGACTTCATCAATTTGCTCCAGCCCGATACTGGCCTGTTGCAAGCCGGAGGCCTGTTCACTGGAGGCTTGGTAGATCAATGAGACCAGACTGGAAACCGTGCTGGTGCCGGTCACGATGTTTCTCAATGAATCGGCCGTGCGCCCGGCGATAACCATGCCACGCTGCGTTTTGGTCGAAGAGTCCGCAATCAGCGCCGCTGTTTGCTGGGCTGCTTCGGCGCTACGGGCGGCGAGGCTCCTGACCTCATCGGCAACCACTGCAAAACCTCGGCCCAACTCCCCGGCGCGTGCAGCCTCGATTGCAGCGTTCAAGGCCAGCAGGTTGGTTTGGGCGGCGATGTTGTCGATGGTGGTGATGATGGCGGTAATGTCTTTACCCGAGTTGTCGATCTCCGCCATGGCGGCTATCAATTCACTCATCAGCTTGTCACTTTCACCTGCGTCGGCTCGCGAGGCTTGGGATTGCTCGTCGGCTTTTTTGGCGTTGGCAGCGTTGTCGGTGGTTTGCGCCGCCATTTGGGTCATGACGGCGCTGATTTCGGTGATGGACGATGCCGAGTTGGATGCGCCGTCGGACAACGACTGGCTCAATTCGGTGACCTGTGCGGAGCTGCCGGTGATCTGCGTTGCACTGGCCTGCACTTGGGAAATCAACGCGTTCAGGTTGCCGACCATTTTTTCCAGCGATTTGCCTAACGTGTCGTTGGGGGAGGATAGGCGTACCTCCAGGTCCAGGTCTCCCTCGGAAATGCGCTCGGCTACACGGACCTGGCGCTGCAGGCTTTCCGACATATCGTTCAAGGCGAAGGACAATTGGCCGACTTCATCTTCGGATTTTTGCACCAGGCGATGAGAGAAATCGCCCAGGCTGATGTTGGCGGCCAAGGCGGCGGCTTCACGTATCGGGCCGACGATTTTTGCGGTGGCAAACCAAAGAGCAAGCAATGCCGCTACCGAAATGAGTACGCCGACCGAAACCTGCCATACGCTGCTCTTGAAGCCGCGAGATTGCAATTCCTTCTCCAGGGCAAGGGCCTGGCTCATGACCACGGCCTTGGGCAAGTGGATCAGTATGGCCCAGGGTTTGTCGGTGCGACCCAAGGGGATGGGCATCTGCACCTCGATTTCCTGGGACTCTTGATTGAGTCGGCTATCGCCCTGGCCTTTCTGCACATTGGCCAGCACCTTATCCCAGGTGTTGGGTAGCAACCCCTTCAGTGGCTGGCCGATCAGTTCCGGCCGTTTACTGTCGGCCACCACCAGCCCTTGATGGCTCACAATCGACACGGAGCCTTTACCGCCGTACAGGTCGGCAGACATTTGCTCGCTGAGCTTCTGGATAAACGAAATGTCGAAGTCAGCGCCGACGACGCCGTAGAAAGTGCCATTGGCAGTGATTGGAACCGACAGCGTGGTGAGCCACACGTTTTTGCCTTGCACCACGTAGGGAATGGGGTCCAGCACGCTTTCCTTCTGGGTATCCCGAGGGCCGGAGTACCAGCCGCCCTTCAATACACCGTTGGGGTGGCGGGTGTCGGAGTCATACTCGACCAGCGGTTGTACCGCGATGTGGCCATCTGCGCTGCGCGTCCAATAGGGGGTGAAGCGGCCGGTCAATGGGTTGTTGCCGCCTTCATTGTTACGAAAGGCTTGATCCTGGCCGTCCAGTGCATCCGGCTCCCAGCATGAATACGTGCCGTTGAAGTCCGGGTTGTCTTTGAGCACGCTGAGCAACATCGCATTGATATGATCACGGCCTAATGTCAGCGAACTGTGTGCATTTTTGCTGGCGCCCAGTGTGTTGGCCAAGGTACGAGCCGAATCCAGGGCCGTCTGCAGTTTGGCCTGTATGGCGTTGGCGCGGGACTCCGCCAGGTTTTGCATTTCGCGGATGGTGGCGCTTTCAATCAATGTTGAAACTTCGGTGCCCACATAGGCTTGATTGGCATTTGAAGAGTACAGCCCATACAACACCAGACTCGCACATGAGATAAACAGGCAGAGTCCGGCGGTGAAGCAAATTCGAGTCTGCAATGATTTGAATTTCATGGTATTTCCCGCCCACGCTAATAGTTGTCAACATAATTGGATGTCGACATTCCAATATATTTTTCACGCAAGGCTTAATGCTTGATCATGTGCTGCTTAGGCATCGGAATGCTGTACAGCTGTAGAGTGCTTAACTCTGTGTATGCGTATCTTCATCGCGCCATAAACGCTCGGTATTTTTAAAGCCATAACGCTGTGACGGCACGCGCGCAATAATTTTATCGGTCTGGGTGGGGTCGCTCAAATCGATTGTTTTGGGGGTGATGTAGATGTTTAGAACCGGCAAAAAGAATAATTTGATCTTGGGCGTCAACATTGAGTGTGCATGTTGCTCAATGACGACACCAATTGTGCCGCTTTTTAGTTGAACGATGGACCCGACAGGATAAATACCCACAGCCTTTAAAAACGCCCGAAACACCTCATCATCAAAATGCCCTTCCCACGTCGACATTTGCTGGATGGCAACGGCGGGATCCCAGCCTTGGTTGTAAGAACGGTCCGACGTGACGGCATCATAGACATCACACACAGCGGCCATCCGAGCGAAAAGGCTGATCTGTTCACCTGCCAACCGATCCGGGTAACCGGTGCCGTCGAACCGCTCGTGGTGATGCAGGCATACATCCACGACCATTTCGCACACCTGCGATGTGCCCAGCAGGGTTTTCTCACCTTCCAGCGGATGGGTACGCATCAGTTGCAATTCGTCATCGCTCAGCCGACCTGGCTTGTTCAGCACGGCACCGGGTATGGCCATCTTGCCGATGTCGTGCAGCAGGCCGGCCAGCCCGACCCTGCGCACCATTGCGGCGGGGAGGGCAAGTTGATTGGCCAGTGCAATCATCAGTGCGCACACGGCGACCGAATGCATATAGGTGTAGTCGTCGAGGCTTTTCAGGCGTGCCAGGCTGATAAACGCATTGGGATGGCGTGCGATTGAACTTGAAATATCGTCGACCAGCGTACTGATGTGTTCAAGCTCGAGGGCTCGGCCCATGCGAGCGTGGCTGAACATCTCGACCACGGCGGTCTTGGCTCGGGCGCAGATGGCCTGTGCAGCGACCAGCTCCTCTTTCATGGAGGTCGAGGTTATCGGGGGGGCTGTGACGTCCTGCGATGGGGTCGTATCAGGCAAGAGGACCGAGTGGGTAGGCTGTACGCCGCAGCCCAGGGCGCATTGGATAGCCGACTGCGCGTTACGCGCGCGGTCCCGCCAGAAAGGTCTTGCCTCGCTGTCTGGCGCCAGATGGTAGAACTCATTACATTTCAACATGATATTCCCTCTGTTGATTTGTTCTTATACGTTTCTTGCTAGCCTCCTTGGCTTGGGTGTTGTCGGGTTAACCCTTCAGTTCGGATGTGCAGCCTTGATGCGCGTAACAACGCGCCCGGCAAGGTCGTCGGGGCGAAACTTGGCCAGGAAGTCATCGGCGCCCACTTTCTTGACCATGGCTTGGTTGAACCCGCCGGAGAGCGAGGTGTGCAGCACAATGTGCAGCTTGGCCATGCGCGGGTCGTTACGGATTTCGGCGGTCAGGGTGTAGCCGTCCATCTCTGGCATTTCGATGTCGGAGATCATCATCAGAAACTCCTCCTCCGGCTTGCGCCCCTCGTCGAGCATGGATTGCAGGTAATCAAGCGCTTGTCGACCGTCATTTAAGGCAACCACCTCGACACCCACGGTCTCCAGGCAGCGTGTCACCTGTTTACGCGCGACGAGGGAGTCATCCACGGTCAGGACACGCAGGTGTCTGGCCCGCAGGGTGACCTCGTGATCCACCACGCCGCTGGATATTTCCTCGGACGATGGCGATATTTCAGTCAGTACTTTTTCAACGTCAATAATCTCGACCAGGCGATCATCCGCGCGGGTCACGGCCGTCAGATAATTGTGTTCACCACTGCCCTTGGGCGGTGGATGAATGTCTTCCCAGTTCAAATTGACGATGTGCTCAACCGCATAGACGAGGAAGCCTTGAACGCGGTTGTTGTACTCCGTAAGTATGATAAAAGCACTTTCCTGGTCTTGTACGCCTGGCAGTCCAGTGGCCATGGCGAGGTCTAGAATAGGAATGCAGGCGCCTCGAATATTGGCAACGCCACAGATATTGTTATTAGACTTTGGTAGTAGAGATAACTTTGGGCAACGTATAACTTCTCGAACTTTAAAAACGTTGATCCCGTACAGCTGGAGGTTGTTGAACCTGAAGAGTAGCAGTTCAAGCCGGTTCTGACCGACCAGTTGTGTGCGACTGTTAACGGATGCCAATACACCTGTCATACACACTCCTTTAACTCGGCTGGCAGCGTTGATGCCGTAATGACACTATCCTATGTAGGGCTATGTAAAAGATATGTGAAAATAAATAAATCTTGGGTTTATCGTTAAAGCGATATGAAATTAATTGGTTGCCTATTCGGATGAGTGTTTGAGATAGTTAGCTGGCTAACTTATTGGTGCTATTGTTGAGAACGATTTAGAACGGCAGTTTCATACTGCGTGTGTTGTCCGTTCAGTACAGGACGCGTCATTTAACTTTGTTAAGCGGCGGCTGTGCAGCGGGCCGGTGTGGACACCCAGCGCGCCCCTCGTGCTGTAGCGAATATCGGCTTGCTGCTGTGCTTTTTGTCCGCAGATGTGCGGGTTTTTTTGCACGGACGTCGACGTACTGGCGGTGTTGGTCGGCGTCGCGCTATGTGCGCACTTGATCATCATCGCCAAGCCATGGCCGTCGAGCGTATTTCGCCTATTTCAATCGGACGCCGCAGTCGACCGTGGCTCGCATTTTTGACAAATCCGTCCACGAGCCGAGGATATGGGCCGCTCGCTGCTTGATCAGCTAAGTGGGTCCCTGCGTGATCACCACCTGGGCATTGATACGGCCAACCTGATCGGCCATTCCCTCGGCGGGTGTCTGGTTATCAGTCGCTCGAAACACCTCGCCGCCGCACGCACTCGCCGTCAATGACCTGTAGCCGATGGCTGCCGCTGTCATCACCTGGAATGCCCGCGCGCCTGGAACTCACAAACCTTGCGAAGCCCAATAAGCGCTGAAGCCCTGCATTTACTGGATTTCAGGCACAAAAAAAGACGTCCAAGGACGTCTTTTTTCGTTGAAGTGGTGGAGCCGGGGGGATTTGAACCCCCGTCCGCCAGTACTCCGCTGTCGGTACTACATGCGTAGCCGTTTCTATTAAGTTAACCCTCAGCGACCCGAAGGGCAGGGTGCTTTGGGCGAGTTGTGTAAGTTTTAGCCGCTTCGTCCACAACGTACTGCACGGCGATTCTGTTCTATATGACAATCACTTTGGGTTTACAGACATCCCCTGGTGATTGCTGGACCCGAAGGTACCAGAAGCTCAGGGCTAAGGCTGCTTACGCAGCGAGAGCGAATTCCTGGCCGTAGTTTTCGTCATTGGCAACTATAAGAAGTTGCAACAGTGGATTTACGAGTTCTGTTACCAACTCGGCATGCACCTAAAGTTTCGCGACCGGCGTCGAATCCTAAACGGCCCCGTGCTTGTAACTCGTTGTTTCTTAGTGAGTGACAAGCCTGTGCAGTGTACGCCAAACGGTCACGGAAGGCCAACCCGAAGGTTGGCCTTCCGTGAAAGAGCAGCCTATTGACCGCCTTTTTCGCTGTTCTGCAGGTCTTGCAGCGCCTTCGAGGTGATCTCGATGCACCTTTTGTCATCGCCCGCGGCGTGGGCCGCTTTGGCCTGGGAGACGGCGGTGTCGATCTCGCCGCTTTTACCGCTGGTGTCAGTGGCGAGCAGCGCTTTACCGTTGTTGATTTTGTCCAGATTGATTTTGCACAGATCGGGATCGCCCGCAGCGAACACAGGCGAAGTCAACATCGCAGCGGTAACGAACAAGCCAGCAAGAGCGGAACGCTTCATAGGGTATCTCCTTGCGCAAAGGGGCTCGACGCTGCTGGCGTTGAACGGCTGCCAGCGACATCACGGATGAGCCTCGTTTGTCGAGGCCTATGCAGATGACTGTGCCGGCGCGCAGGGGTTCTGTTTTTTTGCAGGATCATTTTTGCTGGATCAGTGTGCGCGGGCCTGGGTGACACGGTCCACCAGGTAGACCAAGCCGTGATAATCAATGCCGCCATGCTGGCTCAGGCCGATCTCGCAGGTGCGGCTGGTGGAAATGCCTTCGCTGCAATATTGCACCGCGTCCTTGAGCGTGCGCAGTGAGTGGGCGTTGAGCTCCGGCGTGGTGAAGCCTTTGTCGCCGGCAAAACCGCAGCAATGAATGCCCTCCGGGATGACCACGGTGTTGGAGCAGCGTCGGGCCAGGTCGATCAGGGCCTGGCTTTCGCCCAGGTGCTGGGTGCTGCAGGTGACGTGCACGGCGATCGGCGCTTCCTGGGGTGTGAAGTCGAGGCGATCCATCAGGTGGGTTCGGATAAAACGCACGGGGTCGTAAAGATCCAGGCGGGTTTCGCTCAGGTCCTGTACCAGGCGCAGGGTGCAGGGGCTGGTGTCGCAGTAGATCGGATCGAGCCCGCCACGGCTGGCGTGCAGCAGCGCGCCGATCAGTTCCTGGCGCTTGTGTTCGGCCTGTTCGGCATAGCCTTTGGAGGCGAAAGGTTGGCCGCAGCACAGGCTGTCCTGATTGTCGGGAAACACGACTTGGTAACCGGCTTTTTCCAACAGATTGCGGGTTTTGTCATACAGCGACATCTGTTCCTTGTCCCCCGCCGCCGGGCCCATGGCGCGTGACACGCAGGCGGCCAGGTAGACCACGCGTGGCCGCTCGTCCGTCACGGCCGGGCTGAAGCGAATGGCTTTTTCCGGCTGCGGCATGGCAGGGGTCCATTGCGGAATCTGTCCCTTGGACAGCTTGGTCACGCTGGCCGACAGCTTCGCCAGGCGAGGCGCGCCCAGCAGCATGCGCGCGCCATTGGCCACATGCAGCGTAAAGCGCGCGCCTTGCAGTGCAGTGGCGAAATGAGTGGCGAGCCATTCGGCCGTTTTCGTACGGTCGGCGTCGCGGCTGCGCAGTTTTTTCACCAGGTCGCCGGTATTGATTCCCACGGGGCAGCGTTGGGCGCACAGGCCGGTGGCAGCGCAGGTGTCGATGCCCTGGTAGTGATAGGCGGCTTCCAGCTCAGTGGTGTCGACACCGGCGCGTTTTTTTGCCTGGATATCGCGCCAGATCACGATGCGTTGGCGTGGGCTCAAGGTCAGGCCTTTCGATGGGCACACCGGCTCGCAGAAGCCGCATTCGATGCACTTATCCACAAGCTCATCGGCGGCGGGCAGCGGCTTGAGGTGCTTGAGGTGGATGTGTGGGTCTTCGCTGAGCACCACGTCCGGATTGAGGATGCCGTTGGGGTCGAGTAGCCGCTTGAGTTGCCACATCAATTGATAGGCGTCGCTGCCCCATTCCAGCTCGACAAACGGCGCCATATTGCGGCCGGTGCCGTGTTCGGCTTTCAACGAGCCCCCAAACTCCACCGCCACCAATTGCGCCACGTCGTCCATGAACGCTTGGTAGCGTGTGACTTCTTCCGCGCTGTTGAAGCCTTGAGTGAACACGAAGTGCAGATTGCCTTCCAGTGCGTGTCCGAAAAGTATCGCTTCGTCGTAGTGATGTTTGTCGAACAGTTCGATCAAGCGGTTGACGCCGATTGCCAGTTGCTCAACCGGGAAGGTCACGTCCTCGATGATCACGGTGGTGCCGGTTTTGCGCACGGCACCGACGGCTGGGAAGGTGTCTTTGCGGATCGCCCACAGGCGGGCGTTTTCCACGGGGTCTTCGGTGAAATCGACCTGCTTCTCTACCGGGAATTGGGCGAGGGAGGCCATGATCAGCGCCAGTTGCTCATGCAGCAAGGACGTCGACGCCGCACGGGATTCGATCAACAGGGCGCAGGCAGTTTCCGATAGCTGCTGTACGAACGTGGGCATGCCCGGCTTGTTCTGTACCGAGCGCAGGCTGCGACGGTCCAGTAGCTCGACGGCCGAGACCGGTTGGGTTTTAAGGACGCTCACTGCGTTGCAGCAGGTCTCGACGTCCGGAAACACAATCAACGCCGATGCTTTGTTCGGGTGATCGATCACGGTGTCGTAGGTGACCGCGCTGATAAAACCAAGGGTGCCCTCGGAGCCCACCAACAGGTGGCTGAGGATATCCAGTGGCTCATCAAAATCCACCAAGGCGTTGAGTGACAGGCCGGTGGTATTTTTCAGACGGTATTTGTGGCGTATTTTTGCCGCCAGCTCAGCATTCGCCCGGGTTTCGCGGCCCAGTGTCGCCAGGCGTTCAAGCAGCGGCCCGTGCTGTTCACGAAACGCCTTAACGCTGGCCGCGTCTTCGGTGTCCACGCGACTGCCGTCAGCCAGTACGAGGCGAATCCCGGCCAAGGTGTTATAGGTATTCTGCGCCGTGCCGCAGCACATGCCGCTGGCGTTATTGGCGACGATGCCGCCGATTTTGCAGGCGTTGATCGACGCCGGGTCCGGCCCGATCTTGCGCCCGAACGGTGCCAGCCACGCATTCGCCTGAGCGCCGATGACACCGGGCTGCAGGCGGATTTGTGTGCCTTGCCCACGGATTTCGCGGCCGTTCCAGTTGTCGCCCAGTACGATCAGCACCGAATCGCTGATGGCTTGCCCGGACAGGCTGGTGCCCGCAGCGCGGAAGGTTACCGGTACGCGGTCGCGCTGAGCGAGTTGCAGCAGCGTAACGACTTCGTCCTCCGATTCCACGCGGATCACCAGCTGTGGGATCAGTCGGTAAAAGCTGGCGTCGGTGCCGAAAGCGAGGGTGGAAAGCGCGTCGTCGAAACGCCGATCTTTCGGGATCAAGTGTGCGACGTCGCTCAGGAAGGCAGCAGGCAGGCTCATCGGTCCTCCAGAAATAGCTGACGCCGGAATCGTATCCGGCGTCGATTCTTACCCTATTGCGTGCAGGTCTCAGTGCACCAGCATACCGGTGAACCAGTAGGCCTGGGCCAGGGTGATCAGCCCGACGATCGTGGCAAAGAACAGGCTGTGCTTGAGGGTAAAGCGGAACAGGTCGGATTCCTTGCCTACCAGGCCAGTGGCGGCGCACGCCACGGCGATCGATTGAGGCGAGATCATTTTGCCGGTGACGCCGCCGCTGGTATTCGCCGCGACCAGCAGCGTGTCGTTCACGCCGATCTGATGCGCAGTGGTGGCCTGCAGCGAGCTGAACAAGGCGTTGGACGAGGTATCAGAACCTGTCAGGAAAACGCCCAGCCACCCGAGGAAAGGCGAGAAGAACGGGAAGGCTGCACCGGTGCCGGCCAATACCAGCGCCATGGTCGACGACATGCCGGAGTAATTGGTGACGAATGCGAACGCCAACACCATGCCAATGGACAGGATGGGCCAGCGAAGTTCATAGAAGGTCTCTTTTAAAGTGGTAAGACCAGTTTTAATGTTGATCTTAAGCACCAGCATAGAGATCAATGCAGAGAAGAAAATCGCGGTGCCGGTCGCGGAAATCGGGTCCAGCTTGAACACAGCCGGGATCGCGGTGGGGTTGGTCACGATGGGTGCGACCTTGATCACCATTTGGTCCAAGTGCGGAATCGCGAAGTTGAACACCCAGCTGTACATCGAGCCGCCGGCGGCGAACATCGCCTTGAACGGTTTGAGCGTCCAGATCGTCACCAGCACGGTAAGGATCAGGAACGGTGACCAAGCCTTGAAAATCTGCACCAGGCTGTAGGGCGAGACAACCGTGTTGCGTGGCAGGCCGAAACCGCCGGCACTGGCGGTGACTGCCGCGCTGGAAGTGGCGCCGGCAATCTGTGCGCCAGCGGTGCGCTTGGGTTGCCACACTTTCAGGAACAGGGTCAGGGAAATCAGGCTGGCAAGGGCCGAGGTGATATCCGGCAGTTCAGGGCCGATGAAGTTGGACGTGAAGTACTGAGTGATGGCAAAGCTCAAGCCCGCTACCAGCGCCGCCGGCCAGGTTTCACGCACGCCGCGCAGGCCGTCCATCATGAACACCAGCCAGAACGGCACGAACAGCGACAGCAGCGGCAGTTGGCGACCGGTCATGGCGCCAATCTTGAACGCATCAATGCCGGTCACTTGACCCGCAACGATGATCGGGATACCCAATGCGCCAAAGGCCACCGGTGCGGTGTTGGCAATCAGGCACAGACCCGCGGCGTACAGCGGGTTGAAACCGAGGCCGACCAGCAGTGCGGCGGTGATTGCCACGGGGGCGCCGAAACCGGCCGCACCTTCCAGGAAGGCGCCGAAACAGAAGCCGATCAGCAGCACTTGCAGGCGCTGGTCGTCAGTGATCGACAGCACCGAGCTGCGAATGATCTCGAACTGGCCGCTCTTGACCGTGAGTTTGTAGAGGAACACCGCGGCGACAATGATCCACGCGATAGGCCACAGGCCGTAGGCAAAGCCATAACCGGCGGCGGCCAGTGCCATGTCCACCGGCATCTTAAAGGCAAAGATCGCCACCAGGATCGACAGCGCCAAGGTGATGCTGCCGGCCACGTGGCCTTTGAGGCGAAACACGGCCAGGGCCAGGAAGAAGAATACGATCGGAATGACGGCCGCTAATGCGGACAGGCCGAGGCTGCCGAGCGGGCTGTAGAGCTGTTGCCAGGTTTGCATATGGGGTGGCCCCTGATTGTTGTTGTTTGGTCAGCTTGGATAATTGGTAATACCAATTTACAATCGCTGTGGGCTAGGTTAAAAGGCTTCGGGGCGGTGTGTCAATTTGCCGCTCGCGAAACTTTGGTCGTAGGTGGGTAGGCAACGGATCTGAGCGGATAAATCGAAGGCGTTCTGATAGGTGCTGCGAGTGCGGCGATAGGCCAGAATAGAGGGCCCGGCGAGTGGTCGGGATGGTGGAGAGTGAGTTATGGGGTTTGATCAGGTGCGTCAGCGCCGTTTGTCCGACGATATCGTCGAGCAGCTTGAGGGCATGATCCTTGAGGGCACGCTGAAGTCGGGCGAGCGCTTGCCCGCCGAGCGCGCTTTGGCTGAGCAGTTTGGTGTGTCGCGTCCGTCTTTGCGGGAGGCAATCCAGAAATTGGCGGCCAAAGGTTTGCTCGTCAGTCGTCAGGGTGGTGGTAACTACGTGGCGGAGTCCTTGGGCTCCACGTTCAGTGATCCGCTGCTCCACCTGTTGGAGAATAATCCCGAGGTCCAGCGTGATCTTCTGGAGTTCCGCCAGACCCTTGAAGCCTCTTGCGCCTATTACGCGGCGCTACGTGCCACCGAGGTCGATCGCGAACGACTTACGGCGGCTTTCGAAGCGCTCCAAGACTGCTACACCCGCTCCGATGAAGTGAGCCGAGCTGAAGAGGGGGCGGCGGATGCCAGGTTTCACTTGGCTATCGCCGAAGCCAGCCACAATGCCGTGTTGCTGCACACCATTCGCGGTCTGTTCGACCTGCTGAAGCGTAACGTGGTGACCAACATCGGGGGGATGTATCAACAGCGTACGGAAACCCGCGACATGCTGATCAGTCAGCACAGGGATTTGTACCTGGCGATTATCGAAGGGCGTGCCGAGCAGGCGCGGGAAGTTTCAACGCGTCATCTGCTGTATGTGCAGGAAGTGTTGGAGGAGGTTCGTCAGGAGGTTCAGCGCGTGGCGCGTGCGGAGCGGCGCAAGGGCCTGTAGCCGAGGGAGTCTCCCAGGGCTACAGGCTTGCAAGGATCAGTCTTCCTTGCCCTTGTTGCGCACGGCGCGATGCAGCTCGCGATTGGAATCGCGCTCGCGCTCGGTATCACGCTTGTCGTATTCCTTCTTGCCTTTGCCCAGCGCGATCTCGCATTTGACCAGGTGCTTGCTCCAGTACCAAGACAGGCAGATACAGGCATAGCCTTTCTGCTGTACGGCGGCGGCAAGCTTTTCCAGTTCGCGTGCGTTGAGCAGCAGCTTGCGTGTGCGCACCGGGTCAGCAATCACGTGGGTGCTCGCGGTAGTCAGCGGGGTGATATGACTGCCCAGCAGCCATGCCTCGCCATCTTTGAGCAGCACATAGCTGTCGACCAGTTGCAGCTTGCTGGCGCGCAGACTCTTTACTTCCCAGCCGGCCAGGACCAGACCAGCCTCGAACCGATGTTCGATGAAGTAATCGTGTCGCGCCTTTTTATTTTGCGCGATGGTCCCTGTGGGGTGTTTCTTTTGTTTAGCCATAGGGGCGGCATTATAGGGAGTTGCGAGCGTGTCGGCTACGGTCAACCTGCGTGCTTGAGCGTGTTCGACGAATCCCGGACAATGCGGGCAGTTCTCTGGTTTTTTTCTTTCGCGGATCGGGCTGTTCTTTCGCGATGTTTGCCGCTCAGCTGTGGAAATAACGCACACATGACGACGCATATTCAACGTTCAGCGCTGCTGCCTTATCCGGCTCAGGCGCTCTATGACCTGGTCAACGACGTGGCGCGTTACCCGGAATTCCTGCCGTGGTGCTCGAAGGCCGAGGTGCTGGAAAGCGGTGATGAGTACATGGTCGCCAGTGTTGGGGTCGCGAAAGGCGGCCTTAGCCAGCACTTTGTGACGCGTAATGCGCTGGTGCCTGGGAAATCCATCGAAATGAATCTGCAGGAAGGCCCGTTCACCCAACTGCATGGGGTGTGGGTATTCAAGGCGCTGACGGATAAGGCCTGCAAAATCAGCCTGGATCTTTCCTTTGATTACGCCGGGCCTATCGTGCGAGCAACGCTGGGCCCCTTGTTCAATCAGGCAGCTAATACGCTGGTGGATGCATTTTGCCAGCGGGCCAAACAACTGCATGGTTGAGATTGAAGTGGTGTATGCGGCCGTGGATCGCCAGGTTCTGCTGGCGATGAAGGTGGCGGCGGGCACCAGCCTGCGCGCGGCGGTGCGGGCGTCAGGTATCGCAGCGCAGTTTCCTGAGCTGGATCTTGCTGGCTGCCCTTTGGGCATATTCGGCAAGGTGGTTGCGGATGCTGAGGTGCGTGCCGTGCAAGCAGGTGATCGTATTGAGATTTACCGGCCGTTGCTGGCGGACCCAAAAGAGGTGCGCCGACTGCGCGCGGCCAAGGCTGCGCTGGCTAAACAGCAGGGCTCATAGGCTCGCCAAATGGCACGCAACAAAAAGCCCGGCATGCCGGGCTTTTTGTTGAGCGACGCAAACTTACTGCGGGCTGGTGTCCAGAGGCTGTGGTGTCGGGACGGGAACTGTTTCCACGCCGTCGACGTCTTTCTGGATCTTGTCGAGCAGGGAGCCTGGCTTGGCCGGTACTTCCGACTTCTGCTTTTCACCTTCCTGCGCAGGCGCGGTCACGTTAGTGCCGTTATCCTTGCCGAGCAGGGCTTCATCACGACTCACGCCGGGCATGAAGTCGCCGGACAGGCTGACAAGCTGGTCGTTGCCATTGAAGATGACACTGACGCGCTCCTGTTGGCGTTCACCGCCACCTGGCTGCAGGCTGTAGAGGTAATCCCAGCGATCGGCATGGAAAGTGTCGGTCAGCAGGGGGTTACCCATGATAAACCGTACTTGCCGTCGGGTCATTCCGGGGCGTAACTGGTCTATCATGTCCTGCGTGACGACATTGCCCTGCTGGATGTCGATTTTGTAAACCCCGGGGAATGAACAACCGGCGAGTGCGAGCAGTCCCACAAAGGTGAAACTGGTTAGCAAGAGCTTGGTGTTTTGCATCGGTGGGCGACTTCCACTATCTTGGCTGGGACAACGTAAACGCCGATCATACCCGTATTAAGAGAAGCTGCGAAGCAGCATCCGCGAGAAAGCTAACCATGGTTGAAAATAGCGAACTACGCAAAGCCGGTCTTAAAGTGACTCTGCCACGAGTCAAGATTCTACAAATGCTCGATTCTGCTGAGCAGCGCCACATGAGTGCCGAGGATGTTTACAAGGCGCTGATGGAGTCTAACGAGGACGTCGGCCTGGCCACGGTTTACCGTGTGCTGACCCAGTTTGAAGCCGCAGGGCTGGTGGTTCGTCATAATTTCGACGGCGGTCATGCAGTGTTCGAATTGGCTGACGGTGGTCATCACGACCATATGGTTGACCTGGATACCAATGAGGTTATCGAGTTCACCAGCCCGGAAATCGAGGCGCTTCAGCATAAGATTGCCGAGGAGCATGGCTTCGATTTGGTCGACCATAATCTGGTTCTGTACATCCGTAAGAAAAAGTAAAAATCGCTGCAGATTCGCTCTGCAAAACGATTGAAGGCGACCTTAGGGTCGCCTTCGTGCTTTCTATAAGCCGGAAAGATGAGCGAAAGTGCTCTGCTCAGGCTTTCGCCGCCACGACCATTTTCTTCGCGTGTGCCAAGGACTCCTTGGTCAAATCAATGCCGCCAAGCATGCGCGCCACTTCCTCCACACGTTCCGACTTGTTCAGCTTGGACACGGCTGTGTGCGTTGCATCACTGCCGCGTACCTTGTGCACAAACAGATGTTGATGCCCCTGGGCGGCCACTTGTGGCAAGTGAGTGACCGTCAGTACCTGGCCCCGATCCCCGAGGCGTCGTAATAATTGGCCAACAATCTCCGCTGTCGGCCCGCCAATCCCCACGTCAACTTCGTCGAACACCAGTGTCGGAACCCGAGAGGTTTGCGCGGTAATCACCTGGATCGCCAGGCTGATCCGAGACAGCTCACCGCCGGAGGCCACTTTTGCCAATGCTTTGAGCGGCTGCCCAGGGTTGGCGCTGACCAGCAGTTCAACTTGTTCCAGGCCATGTGGCTGCAATTCGTTACTGGTGCTGGCGTGCAGTTCAATGGTGAAGCGCCCACCAGGCATGCCCAGGCGTTGGATCTCCAGCTCCACTGCGCTGGCCAGGCCCGTTGCTGCCTGGTGGCGCAGATCGCTCAGTTCGCGTGCTTTTTCCTGGTAGTGGCGGGCGAAGGACGCGAGCTCGTCACCTAGGCGCTCGATGGATTCGTCGTTGGCATTCAGGGTCTCGATTTCATCCAGCAACTTTTGCTGCATCGTCGCCACTTCGGTGGGCTGGATTCGATGTTTGCGCGCCAGGGTATAGATGGTGTCCAGGCGTTCTTCTATTTCCTGCAGGCGTGCCGGGTCGGCATCGAAGTGATCCAGGAAGCGGTTCAATTCGCCGACGGCTTCTTCTACTTGGATCTGTGCGCTGGTGAGCAAGGTCGTGGCCTCGCTCAGGGAACCGGAGGCGTTGTTCACGCTGGACAGGCGATTGAGACTGGCGGTCAGCGCGTTGAGTACGTTACCGGAGTCGCTCTCGCTGCATTGCTCCACCACCTGGCGGCAAATGCCCAGCAGAGTTTCTGCGTTGGTGAGGTTCTTGTGTTCCTGCTCGAGTTGCTCCAGTTCAGTCTCGCCCAGGCCCAGGCTTTCCAGCTCTTCGAGCTGATAGCTGAGTAGCTGGTGGCGTGCGCGTTGTTCGTCGCCGGAGTTGGAGAGTCGCTCCAGTTCCTGGCGCGTTTGGCGCCAGCGCTGGGCGGCAAGTTGCACCTGGCGGGCAAGGTCTGTCGCACCGGCGTATTCGTCGAGCAGGCGGCGATGAGTGTCGGTTTTCAGAAGCGACTGGTGTTCATGCTGGCTGTGGATATCGATCAGCAGTTCGCCCAGGGCTTTCAAGTCGCCCAGTGGGCAGGGGGTGCCGTTGATATAGCCGCGTGAGCGGCCTTCAGCAGTAATGACCCGGCGCAGGATGCACGGGCCTTCATTATTAAGGTCGCGCTCCGCCAGCCACGCCTCGGCTTCGGGAATATCCGCCAGGTCGAAAGTGGCCAGGATATCGGCCTTGTCCGCGCCGGGGCGCACCACGCCGCTGTCGGCACGGTCCCCAAGGGTCAAGCCCAGGGCGTCGAGCATGATCGACTTGCCGGCGCCGGTTTCGCCTGTGATTACGCTCATCCCGCGATCCAGTTCGAGATCCAGGTGTTCAACGATGGCGTAGTTATGTACGGACAGGTGCACGAGCATGACGGCCGCTCCCAGGCTTTAGGTCTGGTTATTTATACAGTGTTTTATTCGGGGCTGACAATCCTGATGATTAGCTCGATTTGCTTGGATGAACGCTTTTTTTAGCGCGATGAGGAATGTATAGGCAGGAATTGATCCCGGTCATAGGAAAGACTTTTGGTAACGCCCGCGCCCTTGAACCTGGAAATTGTGGCCCCATATACCGGAACAGAAGCGCGAGTTGAGTTCGCGCATGATTTTGAAAGGAGAAAACTATGGCTGACGAACAGACGCAGGATACGCAAACTCCAGACGCCAATTCGGCTGTCGGCGATGAGCTGGCAACTCGTGTGCAGGTGCTCGAAGAGCAATTGGCCGCTGCGCAGGACCAGTCTTTGCGTGTTGCCGCCGATCTGCAGAACGTCCGCCGCCGTGCCGAGCAGGATGTAGAGAAGGCTCACAAATTCGCACTGGAAAAATTCGCCAGTGACTTGCTGCCGATCATCGACAGCCTGGAGCGTGGTCTTGAGTTGTCCAACCCGGATGACGAAAACATCCGCCCGATGCGCGAAGGGATCGAGCTGACCCTGAAAATGTTCCAGGACACCCTGAAGCGTTATCAGTTGGAAGCCATTGATCCAGTCGGCGGCGAACCGTTCAACGCTGAGCATCACCAAGCCATGGCCATGCAGGAAAGCCATGATCTGGAGCCTAACAGTGTGTTGAAGGTGTTCCAGAAGGGTTATCAGCTCAACGGTCGCTTGCTGCGTCCGGCGATGGTGGTGGTGAGCAAAGCACCTGCACCGGTTTCGCCTTCTATTGATGAGCAGGCTTGAAATACGCCGTAAGGCCCCCATCTATAAGTCAAGCGTTTAAGTGCTACCGCAGTTAGCCACCACTGCTGCGGCATCCAAATTCAAGTTTCGGGAGAGTAAATCATGGGCAAAATTATCGGTATCGACCTGGGGACCACCAACTCCTGCGTCTCCGTCATGGAAAACGGCAAAGCCAAAGTTATCGAAAACGCCGAAGGCGCGCGTACTACGCCGTCGATCATCGCTTACGCAAATGATGGCGAGATCCTCGTTGGTCAATCGGCCAAGCGTCAGGCTGTCACCAACCCGCACAACACCCTGTACGCGGTAAAGCGTCTGATCGGTCGTAAGTTCGACGAAGAAGTCGTACAGAAAGACATCAAGATGGTGCCTTACAAAATCGCCAAGGCTGACAACGGTGACGCCTGGGTTGAAGTAAATGGCAACAAGATGTCTGCACCGCAGATTTCGGCTGAAGTCTTGAAAAAGATGAAGAAAACCGCCGAAGACTACCTCGGCGAAACCGTCACCGAAGCGGTCATCACCGTTCCGGCCTACTTCAACGACAGCCAGCGCCAGGCGACCAAAGACGCCGGCCGCATCGCGGGTCTGGACGTAAAACGTATCATCAACGAACCCACCGCAGCTGCTCTGGCTTACGGTATGGACAAGGCCAAGGGCGACCACACTGTGATCGTTTATGACCTGGGTGGCGGTACGTTCGACGTCTCGGTCATCGAGATCGCTGAAGTTGACGGTGAGCACCAATTCGAAGTGTTGGCCACCAACGGTGACACCTTCCTGGGTGGTGAAGATTTTGACATTCGTCTGATCGACTACCTCGTTGACGAATTCAAGAAAGAAAGCGGCATGAACCTCAAGGGTGACCCGCTGGCCATGCAGCGCCTGAAAGAAGCAGCTGAGAAAGCCAAGATCGAGCTGTCCTCGAGCATGTCGACCGACGTGAATCTGCCGTACATCACTGCAGATGCCACCGGTCCTAAGCACTTGAACGTGAAGATCTCTCGCGCCAAGTTGGAAGCACTGGTTGAAGACCTGGTTCAGCGCACCATCGAACCTTGCCGCATTGCGCTGAAAGACGCCGGTATCGACGTAGGTTCCATCAACGACGTGATCCTGGTGGGCGGTCAAACCCGTATGCCACTGGTGCAGCAGAAAGTTACCGAGTTCTTCGGCAAGGAAGCACGTAAAGACGTGAACCCGGACGAAGCGGTTGCCATGGGTGCTGCCATCCAAGGCGCGGTATTGGCCGGTGACGTGAAAGACGTGCTGCTGCTGGACGTCAGCCCGCTGACCCTGGGTATCGAAACCATGGGCGGCGTGATGACTGCGCTGATCGAGAAAAACACCACGATTCCTACCAAGAAATCCCAAGTGTTCTCGACTGCCGACGACAACCAAGGCGCGGTGACCATTCACGTGCTGCAAGGTGAGCGTAAGCAAGCGGCGCAGAACAAGTCCCTGGGCAAGTTCGACCTGGCTGAGATTCCACCAGCACCGCGTGGCGTGCCACAAATTGAAGTGACCTTCGACATCGACGCCAACGGTATCCTGCACGTCGGCGCGAAAGACAAGGCAACTGGCAAAGAGCAGAAGATCACCATCAAGGCCAACTCCGGTCTGTCTGATGAAGAAATTCAACAGATGATTCGTGATGCTGAAGCCAACGCTGATGCGGATGCCAAGTTTGCCGAGCTGGCTGGCGCCCGTAACCAGGGTGATGCACTGGTTCACTCGACGCGCAAAATGGTCGCTGATGCTGGCGATAAAGTGACGGCTGAAGAGAAGGCCGCGATCGAAGCTGCCGTGGTTGCCCTGGAAGCCGCCGTCAAAGGCGACGACAAGGCCGCTATCGAAGCCAAGATCGAAGAGCTGTCGAAAGTTTCCGCACCTGTCGCGCAGAAAATGTATGCCGAACAAGGTCAGCCAGCTGATGGTGCCGCGCAACAGGCAGAGCCTGAAGCCAAGCACGACGACGTTGTCGATGCCGAGTTCGAAGAAGTCAAAGACCAGAAGTAAGTTGGTCGCCCGGTTGACCGCTATCAAGCGGTGACTGGTAGGATGTCGCCGCGCGGGAGCTTGCTCCCGCGTTGGCGTGTCTGGGGTATGCGAATTTTTACAGCATGCGACAAGGTTCGGATGCTGGCGGTGCGATCGGGAATGCTCCTGCTTTCCGAGTAAGAAGTACCGCATTTTGGCCGGGTCCCTGGCTAAAAGTAGTAATGACCAGGATCGTTGAATTGACGTGAGTTGGGTCCGGGCCTGTATTGGGGCTCAACGAGTTTGGCAGGGCTCAGGAGGGTCTGGCCGAACGTCCTTAAGAGTGCAAAGACTTATGGCAAAGCGTGACTATTACGAAGTGTTGGGTGTGGAGCGCGGCTCCAGCGAGGCGGACCTGAAGAAGGCCTACCGTCGCCTGGCGATGAAGCATCACCCGGACCGTAATCCGGATAGCAAAGAATCCGAAGAAATGTTCAAAGAGGCCAATGAGGCCTACGAATGCCTGTCTGATCCCAACAAGCGTGCGGCCTACGACCAGTACGGTCACGCAGGGGTCGACCCGAGCATGGGCGGTGGCGGTGCCGGGTTTGGCGGCCAGAACTTCTCCGATATTTTCGGTGACGTATTCAGCGACTTCTTCGGCGGTGGCCGGGGTGGTCAGCGGGGCGGCGCCCAGCGTGGCAGTGATTTGCGCTACACCTTGGAGTTGAACCTGGAAGAAGCCGTGCGCGGCACCAGCGTCAATATCCGTGTGCCGACGCTGGTCAACTGCAAGCCGTGCGATGGTTCGGGTGCCAAAAAAGGCTCCTCGCCGATCACTTGCCCGACGTGTGGCGGTATTGGCCAGGTCCGCATGCAGCAGGGCTTCTTCTCGGTGCAGCAGACCTGCCCGCGTTGCCATGGCCAGGGCAAGATCATTTCCGACCCGTGCGACTCCTGCCACGGCGAAGGTCGTGTCGAAGAGTACAAGACGCTGTCGGTAAAAGTGCCTGCGGGTGTGGATACCGGCGACCGTATTCGTCTGTCGGGCGAAGGCGAGGCGGGTACTCAAGGTGGCCCTACGGGCGATCTGTATGTGGTGATCAATGTGCGCGAGCACTCGATCTTCCAGCGCGACGGCAAGCACCTGTTCTGCGAAGTGCCAATCAGCTTTGTTGATGCGGCGCTGGGTGGCGAGTTGGAAATTCCGACCCTTGATGGTCGCGTCAAACTCAAGATCCCTGAAGGCACGCAGACCGGCAAACAGTTCCGTATCCGTGGCAAAGGCGTTGCGCCGGTGCGCGGTGGTGGTGCTGGCGACCTGATGTGCCGCGTTGCCGTTGAGACGCCAGTCAATCTGGGGCGTCGTCAGCGCGAATTGCTGGAAGAGTTCCGCAGCTCGCTGGAAGGCGATGACTCCCACTCGCCGAAAACCACGGGCTTTTTCGATGGCGTGAAGCGCTTCTTCGGCGACCTGTAAGGAGTTGGGTATGCGACGTATAGCCGTAATGGGCGCTGCCGGGCGCATGGGCAAGACGCTGGTAGAGGCGGTGCAGCAGCGCTCGCCGGCCTCCGGGCTGACCGCAGCGATCGTTCGTCCCGGCAGCACATTGATCGGTGCGGATGCGGGTGAGTTGGCTTCGCTGGGGCGTATCGGTGTTTCGTTGTCCGGCAACCTGGAGCAGGTGGCTGACGAATTCGACGTGCTGATCGATTTCACTCTGCCGGACGTCATGCTGAAAAACCTGGCTTTCTGCCGCAAGGCGGGCAAGGCGATGGTGATCGGCACCACCGGTTTGACGCTTGAACAGAAGCAGTTGCTGGCGGAGGCGGGCAAGGACATTCCGATCGTCTTCGCGGCCAACTTCAGTGTGGGTGTGAACCTGTCGCTCAAGCTGTTGGATCTGGCGGCGCGCGTGCTGGGGGATGAGGCGGATATCGAAATCATCGAGACTCATCACCGTCACAAGATCGACGCACCGTCGGGTACCGCGTTGCGCATGGGTGAAGCGATCGCCGATGCGCTCGGTCGCGACTTGTCGAAAGTGGCGGTGTACGGCCGTGAAGGCCATACCGGTGCGCGTGCGCGTGACACCATTGGTTTTGCAACCGTGCGCGGTGGCGATGTGGTGGGTGATCACACCGTATTGTTCGCCACCGAGGGCGAGCGCCTGGAAATCACGCACAAGGCGTCCAGCCGCATGACGTTTGCCAAGGGGGCGGTACGTGCTGCGCTCTGGCTGGAAGGTCGTGCGGCGGGCCTTTATGACATGCGTGACGTGTTGGATCTGCACTAATCAGTAGCTAAAACAGGGGCCCAAGCTTATGCTTAGGCCCCGTTTTTACCCGCTAAGCGACGTCCTGTCGCATTCCCCTGCCTTTAAGGCTCATTAGCGGTGGACCAAAAAAGCCTTTTTCTGTAAGCTACAGCTTTAGTGTGTCCACTAAAAGCGCGCAGAATAATTCAGTGAAGAAGCGGGGTGACGTGTCCATACGTCACTCCGCTTTTTTACAACCTGCGATCGCCCTTTCAGGCTTTATTTACGGGAGGTCTTCTTGACTAAGCCAGCCATACTCGCCCTTGCTGATGGCAGCATTTTTCGCGGCGAAGCCATTGGAGCCGACGGTCAAACCGTTGGAGAGGTGGTGTTTAACACTGCCATGACCGGCTATCAGGAAATCCTTACCGATCCTTCCTACGCCCAACAGATCGTTACCCTGACCTATCCGCACATCGGCAACACCGGTACGACACCGGAAGATGTCGAGTCTGATCGTGTCTGGTCGGCCGGTCTGGTGATTCGTGACCTGCCGCTGGTTGCGAGCAACTGGCGTAACACGATGTCGCTGTCCGATTACCTGAAAGCCAACAACGTTGTGGCGATCGCCGGTATCGATACGCGTCGCCTGACACGCATCCTGCGTGAGAAAGGCTCGCAGAACGGCTGCATCATGGTCGGTGACAATATTTCCGAAGAGGCGGCGATTGCCGCAGCCCAAGGCTTCCCTGGCCTGAAGGGCATGGACCTGGCGAAAGTCGTCAGCGTCAAAGAGAAGTACGAGTGGCGCTCCACTGTCTGGGACTTGAAGACCGATAGCCACGCGACCATCGATGCGGCCGAGTTGCCTTACCACGTGGTCGCCTACGACTACGGCGTCAAGTACAACATCCTGCGCATGCTGGTCGAGCGCGGTTGCCGCGTGACCGTGGTGCCGGCGCAAACCCCGGCCAGCGACGTGCTCGCCCTGCAGCCGGACGGTGTGTTCCTGTCCAACGGCCCGGGTGACCCTGAGCCTTGCGACTACGCTATCCAGGCGATCAAAGAAGTGCTGGAGACCGAGATTCCGGTATTCGGTATCTGCCTCGGTCACCAGCTGCTGGCCCTGGCCTCTGGCGCCAAGACCCTGAAAATGGGGCACGGCCATCACGGTGCCAACCACCCTGTGCAAGACCTGGACACCGGCATTGTGATGATCACCAGCCAGAACCACGGTTTTGCGGTGGATGAAGCGACCCTGCCGAGCAACGTTCGCGCGATTCACAAGTCGCTGTTCGACGGTTCCCTGCAGGGCATCGAGCGCACCGACAAGAGCGCGTTCAGCTTCCAGGGCCACCCTGAAGCCAGCCCGGGCCCGAACGACGTAGCGCCGCTGTTCGACCGTTTCATCAATGAGATGGCCAAGCGACGCTGACTGAGCGGCTTGCGGGCGGCCCCGAGCTTCGGTGGCCCCCGCAGGCTCATCAAAGATTGTTCAAGACGGCTTGCCGACTGACCTGCGGATTTGAGTGACAAACCCATGCCAAAACGTACAGACATAAAAAGCATCCTGATTCTCGGCGCTGGCCCGATCGTGATCGGCCAGGCCTGCGAATTCGACTACTCCGGCGCCCAGGCCTGTAAAGCCCTGCGCGAAGAGGGTTACCGCGTCATCCTGGTGAACTCTAACCCGGCCACCATCATGACCGACCCGGACATGGCCGACGCCACCTACATCGAACCGATCAAGTGGCAGACCGTCGCCAAGATCATCGAGAAAGAACGTCCGGACGCACTGCTGCCAACCATGGGTGGCCAGACCGCTCTGAACTGCGCATTGGACCTGGAGCGCGAAGGCGTCCTGGAAAAGTTTGGCGTAGAGATGATCGGCGCCAATGCCGACACCATCGACAAGGCTGAAGACCGTTCGCGTTTCGACAAGGCCATGAAGTCCATCGGCCTTGATTGCCCGCGTTCCGGTATCGCCCACAGCATGGAAGAGGCCAATTCTGTCCTGGAACGCTTGGGCTTCCCGTGCATCATCCGTCCGTCCTTCACCATGGGCGGCACGGGCGGCGGTATTGCCTACAACCGTGAAGAATTCGAAGAAATCTGCGCCCGTGGCCTGGACTTGTCTCCGACCAAAGAGCTGCTGATCGACGAATCCCTGATCGGCTGGAAAGAATATGAGATGGAAGTTGTCCGCGATAAGAAGGACAACTGCATCATCGTTTGCTCTATCGAAAACTTTGACCCGATGGGCGTGCACACCGGTGACTCGATCACTGTTGCTCCGGCACAGACCCTGACGGACAAGGAATACCAGATCATGCGTAACGCCTCCTTGGCGGTGCTGCGTGAGATTGGCGTGGAGACCGGTGGCTCCAACGTCCAGTTCGGCATCTGCCCGGACACTGGCCGCATGGTTGTGATCGAGATGAACCCGCGTGTATCGCGTTCTTCTGCGCTGGCATCGAAAGCTACCGGCTTTCCGATTGCGCGTATCGCTGCCAAGCTGGCGATCGGTTACACATTGGACGAGCTGCAGAACGAAATTACGGGCGGCGCAACGCCGGCGTCCTTCGAGCCGTCGATCGACTACGTCGTCACCAAGCTGCCACGCTTCGCTTTCGAGAAATTCCCGAAAGCCGACGCCCGCCTGACCACTCAGATGAAGTCAGTCGGTGAAGTCATGGCTATCGGCCGGACCTTCCAGGAGTCCCTGCAGAAAGCCCTGCGTGGCCTGGAAGTGGGCGTTTGCGGTCTGGACGAGAAGCTCGACCTGAGCAACCCGGAAAGCATGAGCGTGCTCAAGCGTGAGCTGACCGTGCCGGGTGCCGAGCGTATCTGGTACGTAGCCGATGCTTTCCGCGCCGGCATGACCGTCGAAGACATCTTCGGCATGAACATGATCGACCCGTGGTTCCTGGTGCAGATCGAAGATCTGATCAAGGAAGAAGAGAAGGTCAAGACCCTCGGTCTGTCCTCTATCGACCGCGACCTGATGTTCCGCCTCAAGCGCAAAGGTTTCTCCGACCAGCGCTTGGCCAAGCTGCTGGGTGTGACCGAGAAGAACCTGCGCACGCATCGCCACAAGCTGGACATCTTCCCGGTCTACAAGCGCGTTGATACCTGTGCGGCCGAGTTCGCAACCGACACTGCGTATATGTACTCCACTTACGAGGAAGAGTGCGAAGCTGCGCCGTCGGGCCGCGACAAAATCATGATCCTGGGTGGCGGTCCAAACCGTATCGGCCAAGGCATCGAGTTCGATTATTGCTGCGTACACGCCGCTCTCGCCCTGCGCGAAGACGGGTACGAGACCATTATGGTCAACTGCAACCCGGAAACTGTTTCCACTGACTATGACACTTCCGACCGTCTTTACTTTGAGCCGGTAACACTGGAAGACGTGCTGGAAATCTGTCGCGTCGAGAAGCCAAAAGGCGTGATCGTCCAGTACGGCGGCCAAACCCCGTTGAAACTGGCTCGCGCACTGGAAGCCGCTGGCGTCCCGATTATCGGCACCAGCCCTGACGCTATCGACCGTGCCGAAGACCGTGAGCGTTTCCAGCAGATGGTTGAGCGTCTGAACCTGCGTCAGCCGCCGAACGCCACCGTGCGCAGCGAAGATGAAGCGATCCGCGCGGCCAGCAAGATCGGTTACCCCTTGGTGGTGCGTCCGTCCTACGTACTGGGCGGTCGTGCGATGGAAATCGTCTACGAAGAAGACGAGCTCAAACGTTACCTGCGCGATGCAGTGAAAGTGTCCAACGACAGCCCGGTGCTGCTGGACCACTTCCTCAACTGCGCCATCGAGATGGACGTAGACGCTGTTTGCGACGGGACCGACGTGGTGATCGGTGCGATCATGCAGCACATCGAACAGGCGGGCGTTCACTCCGGTGACTCCGCTTGCTCGCTGCCGCCGTACTCGCTGCCGGCGCATATCCAGGACGAAATGCGCGAACAGGTCAAGAAAATGGCCCTGGAGCTGGGCGTGGTCGGCTTGATGAACGTACAGTTGGCGCTGCAAGGCGAAGACATCTACGTCATCGAAGTCAACCCGCGTGCTTCGCGTACCGTGCCATTTGTTTCCAAGTGCATTGGTGTGTCCCTGGCCATGGTCGCTGCTCGCGTGATGGCCGGTAAGACCCTGAAGGAAATCGGCTTCACCAAGGAAATCATTCCGAACTTCTACAGCGTGAAAGAGGCGGTATTCCCATTCGCCAAATTCCCTGGCGTGGACCCGATCCTGGGCCCAGAGATGAAGTCCACCGGTGAAGTGATGGGCGTGGGCGATACCTTCGGTGAAGCGTTCGCCAAGGCTCAGATGGGCGCCAGCGAAGTGTTGCCAACCGGCGGTACCGCGTTTATCAGCGTGCGTGATGACGACAAACCGCTGGTTGCGGGCGTAGCCCGTGATCTGATCAACTTGGGCTTCGAAGTCGTGGCCACTGCCGGGACCGCCAAGCTGATCGAAGCTGCCGGCCTGAAAGTGCGTCGCGTGAACAAGGTGACGGAAGGCCGTCCGCACGTGGTCGACATGATCAAGAATGACGAAGTCACCCTGATCATCAACACCACCGAAGGTCGCCAGTCGATCGCGGACTCCTACTCCATTCGTCGTAATGCCTTGCAGCACAAGATCTACTGCACCACTACCATTGCTGCTGGCGAAGCCATCTGCGAAGCGCTCAAGTTCGGTCCGGAAAAAACCGTGCGTCGCTTGCAGGACCTACACGCAGGATTGAAGGCATGATCAAATACCCAATGACCGTCCAGGGCGCCAAGGCCCTGGAAGAGGAGCACGCCCATCTGACCAAGGTCGTACGTCCAAAGCTGAGCCAGGACATCGGTACGGCCCGCGAGCTGGGTGACTTGAAGGAAAACGCCGAATACCACGCTGCTCGCGAGCAGCAGGGTATGGTCGAGGCGCGGATTCGTGACATCGAAGGCCGTATGCAGAATGCGGTGATCATCGACGTCACGACTATTCCGCACACCGGCAAGGTGATTTTCGGCACCACCGTGGAAATCGCCAACGTCGAAACTGATGAGAGCGTGGTTTACCACATCGTTGGCGAGGACGAGGCTGACTTCAAGCTCGGCAAAATCTCCGTCGGTTCCCCGCTTGCCCGCGCCTTGATTGCCAAGGAAGAGGGTGATGTGGTGGCCGTGAAGACGCCGGGTGGCGTGATCGAGTACGAGATTGTTGAAGTTCGTCACGTCTGAAAGGCGGCGCCCGCTTCATGCGGGCGCCATGCTTTGGCAGCTCTCCCAGATGCTTTGGGTCGGCGGCCTGTGGTTGCTGCATATTGGTGTGTTACCGGCGCTGGGCCTGATTGGGCTGGCGCCGTTGTTGATCGATGAGATCGACGGATTACTCAGTGCGTTGCTGGTGGGTTTTGCGGCGGCGTGCGTAACGCTCCAGGCATTGGTGCTGGTCAAGGCTGAAGGCTTGGAGAGTTTGTGGCGGGATATTCGCGGGCAACTGCTGTTGATGGCGCTGTATGCGTGTGCAATGTATTGCATCGTGCATGTCTGGCAGCCGGAAGCGTTGCGCTGGCAGCTATTCAGCTATCTTGTGCTAGGGTTCTCCGGCCTGGTGCTGGTTATACAGCCCACACCGGGATGGAGTGGCGGGGCGCGCGAAGCACGCCCGTGACCCTTTTTATCATTTGAAAACTACTTGAAGCGATGTACGTTCGACAGCTGCTTGTTGACGCTGAAGTTCTTGCGATACAGCAGCGCCATCTTGCCGATGACCTGGACCAGGTCCGCTTTGCCCACCTTGCACAATTCTGCAATGGCGGCCAGGCGCGCTTCGCGGTCGAGGATATTGACCTTGATCTTGATCAGTTCATGATCGTTCAGTGCGCGTTCGAACTCGGCTAACACACCTTCAGTCAAACCGTTATCTGCCACAATCAAAACTGGTTTCAGATGGTGGCCAATGGATTTGTACTGTTTCTTCTGCTCTTGAGTGAGCGGCATAATCTGACCCCTGCGTCTGATCTTGTAAAAAGCGGCGGCCAGTTTACCCGAGCGAGTCCGGGACCGCCCAGTTAATCACGACCCGTTTTATTTTTCGAGGTGGCCCGTGGCCCGTTCCAAAACCAGCCTTAAGTGGCTACAAGAACATTTCAACGATCCTTACGTCAAAAAGGCGCAAAAGGATGGCTACCGTTCCCGGGCCAGCTACAAGTTGCTGGAGATCCAGGACAAGGATAAGTTGATTCGTCCAGGCATGAGCGTTATCGACCTTGGCGCGGCCCCGGGTGGCTGGTCCCAGGTGACCAGTCGTCTGATTGGTGGGCAGGGTCGTCTGATCGCTTCCGACATTCTGGAAATGGACAGCATCCCCGATGTGACCTTTGTTCATGGTGACTTTACCCAGGATACGGTGCTCGCACAGATTCTTGAGGCTGTGGGAAATTCGCAGGTAGACCTTGTGATTTCCGACATGGCCCCCAATATGAGTGGATTACCGGCTGTCGATATGCCACGTGCCATGTTCCTTTGCGAATTGGCGCTGGATTTGGCGGGTCGGGTGTTGCGTCCGGGGGGTGATTTCCTGGTGAAGGTCTTCCAGGGCGAGGGTTTCGACGAGTACCACAAGAACATCCGCAAGTTGTTCGACAAGGTGCAGACGCGCAAGCCCGACTCCTCCCGAGACCGTTCCAGAGAGCAATACCTGCTGTGCCGCGGCTTCCGCGGCGTCGAAGGCGCGGCGAGTGAAGAGCGCTTTTGAGGAATTCGAGGAGGGCGATAGGTTTTTTTATATCGCTTTCGTCACGAAGCTTTACGAATATTGTGTAGTCAAAGTTTCACAAAGGGTTACAGACGGCGCCTGCCAGTGTTGTAGGTAATGTAGTAAGTTAGGCCGGTGAATATCATGCGAAGCGCGCGCCAGTAGCGGAGCTTGCTTCAGAGGGTAGTTAATTGAACGATATGGCAAAGAATCTGATCCTGTGGTTGATCATCGCGGCAGTCCTGGTGACGGTGATGAACAACTTCTCCAGCCCTAACGAGCCGCAGACCCTCAACTATTCCGACTTCATCCAGCAAGTTAAGGATGGCAAGGTCGAGCGCGTAGCGGTTGATGGCTATGTGATCACCGGTAAACGCAACGATGGCGACAGCTTCAAGACCATTCGTCCGGCAATCCAGGACAATGGCCTGATCGGCGACCTGGTGGATAACCACGTGGTTGTCGAAGGTAAGCAGCCTGAGCAGCAAAGTATCTGGACCCAATTGCTGGTAGCCAGCTTCCCGATCCTGGTGATCATCGCCGTGTTCATGTTCTTCATGCGCCAGATGCAGGGCGGCGCGGGAGGCAAGGGCGGGCCGATGAGCTTCGGCAAGAGTAAGGCACGCCTGCTCTCCGAAGATCAGGTGAAGACCACCCTGGCTGACGTTGCCGGTTGCGACGAAGCCAAGGAAGAAGTAGGTGAGTTGGTCGAGTTCCTGCGCGACCCGGGCAAGTTCCAGCGTCTGGGTGGCCGCATTCCTCGCGGCGTCTTGATGGTGGGGCCACCAGGTACCGGTAAAACCCTGCTCGCCAAGGCAATTGCCGGCGAAGCCAAGGTGCCGTTCTTCACTATTTCCGGCTCTGACTTCGTCGAGATGTTCGTGGGTGTGGGTGCCAGCCGTGTTCGCGATATGTTCGAGCAGGCTAAAAAGCATGCGCCTTGCATCATCTTCATCGATGAAATCGACGCCGTTGGTCGCCATCGTGGTGCCGGCATGGGCGGCGGTCATGATGAGCGTGAGCAGACCCTTAACCAGTTGCTGGTTGAGATGGACGGCTTTGAAATGAACGACGGCATCATTGTCATCGCTGCAACCAACCGTCCGGACGTATTGGACCCTGCCTTGCTGCGTCCAGGCCGTTTCGACCGCCAGGTTGTGGTTGGCCTGCCGGATATCCGTGGTCGCGAACAGATCCTGAAAGTGCACATGCGCAAGGTGCCCATGGGCGATGACGTGGCTCCGGCCGTGATTGCCCGTGGTACGCCAGGTTTCTCGGGTGCTGACCTGGCCAACTTGGTCAACGAGGCTTCGTTGTTCGCTGCCCGTACCGGCAAGCGCATCGTGGAGATGAAAGAGTTCGAATTGGCCAAAGACAAAATCATGATGGGCGCCGAGCGCAAATCCATGGTCATGTCCGAAAAAGAGAAACAGAACACCGCTTATCACGAAGCCGGTCACGCCATTGTCGGTCGCGTTGTGCCTGAGCATGACCCGGTCTACAAAGTGTCGATCATTCCTCGGGGGCGGGCGCTGGGTGTCACCATGTTCCTGCCGGAAGAGGACCGCTACAGCCTTTCCAAGCGCGCCCTGATCAGTCAGATCTGCTCGCTGTACGGCGGCCGGATTGCTGAAGAGATGACCCTGGGTTTCGACGGCGTGACTACCGGTGCCTCCAACGACATCATGCGTGCCAGCCAGATCGCGCGGAACATGGTGACTAAGTGGGGCTTGTCGGAAAAACTCGGCCCGCTGATGTATGCCGAGGAAGAGGGCGAAGTGTTCCTGGGTCGTGGCGGTGGCGGTCAAAGCGCCAGCTTCTCGGGTGAGACAGCCAAGCTGATTGACTCCGAAGTGCGCAGCATCATTGACCAGTGCTACGGCACGGCCAAGCAAATCCTGACTGACAACCGCGACAAGTTGGACGCCATGGCTGATGCGCTGATGAAGTACGAGACCATTGATGCCGACCAGATCGATGACATCATGGCCGGTCGCGCACCCCGCGAGCCTCGCGATTGGGAAGGCGGTTCGGGCACCTCTGGCACTCCGCCAGTGGTTCAGAACGAGCGCCCTGAAACCCCAATCGGCGGCCCGGCAGCCGACCACTAAGGTTTGAAATGACTTCTGCGTTGTCCTCCACCCGGTTGCCTTGCGGCAACCGGGTTCTTGATTTGGCCCATACACATGTCATGGGCATTCTTAACGTAACCCCTGACTCCTTTTCCGATGGCGGCCGCTTCAGCCAGCTCGATGCTGCGTTGCGTCACGCTGCGGCAATGGTGGCTGCGGGAGCGACGCTCATTGATGTCGGTGGTGAATCGACCCGACCTGGCGCTCGCATCGTTTCTCCCTTGGAGGAGCTGGAGCGGGTGGCGCCGATAGTCGAGCGCATTGCGCGCGAGCTGGATGTGATCATCTCTGTTGATACTTCAACGCCGGCCGTGATGCGCGAAACTGCGCGACTGGGAGCGGGGTTGATCAACGATGTGCGCTCTCTTCAGCGTGACGGTGCCCTCGATGCCGCTGCTGCTACCGGTTTGCCGGTGTGCCTGATGCATATGCTGGGAGAGCCCGGCAACATGCAGGACAGTCCTCATTACGAGGACCTTGTTGGCGAGGTGAGTGGTTTTCTCGCTGAGCGGGTCGCTCAGTGTGCTGTCGCGGGGATTGCCGCGGAAAAGATCATCCTCGATCCCGGCTTCGGCTTTGCTAAAACCCTGCAGCACAATCTAAGCCTGTTCAAGCATATGGAATCCCTGCATGCGCTTGGTCGGCCTCTTTTGGTCGGCGTTTCGCGCAAGAGCATGATAGGGCTGGCGCTGAATCGTCCGGTGGGTGAGCGGCTGTATGGTGGTCTTGCACTGGCGGCGCTTGCAGTCAGCAAGGGCGCGCGTATCTTGCGTGTGCATGATGTCGCCGAGACGGTGGATGTGGTGCGCATGATTGCTGCGGTAGAATCAGCCGAATAAGAATGATGGAGCACTTATGACTAAAAAATACTTTGGCACCGACGGTATCCGTGGTCGGGTCGGCGAATTTCCGATTACTCCTGATTTCATGCTCAAGCTGGGTTGGGCGGCGGGTATGGCGTTCCGCAGTATGGGGGCGTGTCGCATCCTGGTGGGCAAGGACACCCGTATTTCAGGGTACATGTTTGAGTCCGCACTGGAGGCAGGCCTGTCCGCCGCGGGTGCCGATGTCATGCTGCTGGGCCCTATGCCGACCCCGGCGATCGCCTACCTGACGCGCACCTTTCACGCTGAAGCCGGTATTGTGATCAGTGCCTCGCACAACCCCCATGACGACAACGGCATCAAATTCTTCTCAGGTCAGGGCACTAAGCTGCCGGATGAGATCGAGTTGATGATCGAAGAGCTGCTGGATGCGCCGATGACGGTGGTTGAGTCCAGCAAGTTGGGCAAGGTGTCGCGTATCAACGACGCATCGGGTCGATATATCGAATTCTGCAAGAGCAGTGTGCCGAGCAGCACCAATTTCGCCGGTTTGAAGATTGTGGTCGATTGCGCCCATGGTGCGACCTATAAAGTGGCGCCAAGCGTATTCAAGGAATTGGGGGCGGACGTGACCGTTCTGTCGGCCCAGCCGAACGGGCTGAATATCAACGACAACTGCGGCTCCACGCATATGGAGCAACTGCAGGCCGCCGTCCTTGCCGAGCATGCTGACCTGGGTATTGCCTTCGATGGTGATGGTGACCGTGTGCTGATGGTGGACCACACGGGGGCGATCGTTGATGGGGACGACCTTTTGTTCATCATTGCCCGCGACCTGCATGAGCGTAACAAGCTGCAAGGTGGTGTCGTCGGTACGCTGATGAGTAACCTGGGGCTTGAATTGGCCTTGGCGGACCTGGGCATCCCGTTCGTGCGCGCCAATGTCGGTGACCGCTATGTGATCGCCGAACTGCTGGAGCGTAACTGGCAGGTGGGGGGTGAGAATTCCGGGCACGTTGTCTGCTTCCAGCACACCACTACGGGCGATGCCATCATTGCTGCGTTGCAGGTTCTGCTGTCGTTGCGTCGTCGCGAAGAGAGCCTTGCCCAGGCGCGTCAGTCGCTGCGCAAATGCCCGCAAGTGCTGCTCAATGTGCGTTTTGCCGGTGGTGAAAACCCGATTGAGCACCCCGCTGTCAAAGAGGCTTGCGAGCGCGTGACCCTGGCAATGGCTGGGCGTGGTCGAGTGTTGTTGCGTAAGTCCGGCACAGAGCCTCTGGTGCGTGTCATGGTCGAAGGTGATGACGAAACACAGGTTCGCGGCCATGCCGAAGACCTGGCAAAACTGGTAACTGAAGTTTGCGCCTGAATTCGGCTTGCCAGTGATGATGTGGTTGGGTAACATCTGCGCCCACTTTGACCGACGAGGTACAGCATGCGTCGCACTATGGTAGCTGGTAACTGGAAGATGCACGGTACCCGCGCCAGTGTCGCTGAGCTGATCAATGGCCTTCGTCACTTGGCCTTGCCTAGCGGTGTTGATATCGCGGTGTTCCCGCCTTGCTTGCATATCACCCAAGTGGTTGATGGCTTGAAAGGTAAGTCGATTCAGGTCGGCGCGCAGAATTCTGCGGTGGAAGCCATGCAAGGTGCGTTGACCGGTGAGATTGCACCGAGTCAGCTGGTTGATGCGGGTTGTTCCTATGTGCTTGTCGGGCACTCCGAGCGTCGTCAGATGATGGGCGAGCGTGATGGGACACTCAATCGCAAGTTCGCAGCGGCACAGGCTTGTGGCTTGATTCCAGTGTTGTGCATAGGGGAGACCCTTGAGCAGCGTGAATCGGGCAAGACTCTTGAGGTTGTCTCGCGTCAGCTTGGCAGCATCATCGAGGAGCTGGGTGTTGGTGCGTTTGCAAAGGCGGTTATTGCTTACGAGCCGGTCTGGGCCATTGGCACCGGGCTGACTGCTACACCGCAACAGGCGCAGGATGTGCACGCAGCCATCCGGGCGCAGTTGGCGGCAGAGAATTCTGAAGTCGCACAAGGTGTGCGGCTTCTATACGGCGGCAGCGTGAAGGCGGCCAATGCGGTCGAACTGTTCGGCATGCCGGATATCGATGGGGGGCTCATTGGTGGAGCTTCCCTGAATGCAGATGAGTTCGGTGCGATCTGTCGCGCCGCGGGAAACTGAAAAAATGCTGGAAACAGTCGTAGTCGTTTTTCATCTGTTGGCTGCCTTGGGCGTAGTTGCCCTGGTCTTGTTGCAACAGGGTAAAGGTGCGGATGCTGGTGCGTCTTTCGGTGCAGGTGCTTCAAATACTGTATTCGGAAGCCAAGGTTCCTCTACCTTTCTTAGTAAGTTTACTGCTATACTTGCCGCCGGTTTCTTCATAACCAGCTTGGGGTTAGGTTACTTTGCTAAAGAGAAAGCTCATGTGCTGACTCAAGTAGGTCTCCCAAACCCAGCAGTGTTGGAAGTACCAAAAGCAAAACCGGCTTCTGATGATGTCCCGGTGCTTCAAGAGCAAAAGTCGGCTACTCCAGCGACTGACGTACCTCCAGCTCAAGAGCAGAAGTAAGAAGGGTTGTAAGCGCTGTATTGCCGAGGTGGTGGAATTGGTAGACACGCAACCTTGAGGTGGTTGTGCCCATAGGGTGTAGGGGTTCGAGTCCCCTTCTCGGTACCAATTATCAGGAGAGCCCGCTGTTGCGGGCTTTCTTGTAGGTGGAAGGTTACATTGACCCTGTAAGGGATCGGTCGTATACTTCCGCCCCAGCTTTGTCGCGGGGTGGAGCAGTCTGGTAGCTCGTCGGGCTCATAACCCGAAGGTCGTCGGTTCAAATCCGGCCCCCGCAACCAGTTTTAGCGGAGCCCCTTTTAAGGGGCTTTTTGTTAGCTGGACACTTTCAACGCCGCTGTTCGACGGCGTTTCAAGGATGGGCGTTTCGCCCATTTTTTTATTTTGCACAGCATGCACATACATGCACGAGGGGGTTCAGGTGTCGAGCAAGCTAGAAGAGTTGCAGGCCTTGTTGGCCCCGGTGGTCGTGGCCCTAGGCTATGAATGCTGGGGTATTGAGTTTTCGGCTCAAGGTCGCCACTCAATGTTGCGCGTTTATATCGATAAAGAGGGCGGCGTGCTGGTGGACGATTGTGCCATTGTCAGCCGTCAGATCAGCGGTGTGCTGGATGTTGAAGATCCGATCTCCGTTGAATACACCTTAGAAGTTTCCTCGCCAGGCATGGAACGCCCACTGTTCACTATTGATCAGTTTGCAAAATTTGCCGGTGAACAAGTGAAGATCAAGCTGCGCTCCCCGTTCGAAGGGCGACGCAACTTTCAGGGCCTTCTGCGCGGTGTAGAAGAGCAGGACGTCGTGGTGCAGGTAGAAGACCATGAGTTCCTGTTGCCGATCGATATGATCGACAAGGCCAACATTATTCCCAGTTTTGACTGAGACGCGGATCCCGCGGATCCAATGGCTTGCGAAAGGCGAGGCGTACGATGAGCAAAGAAGTACTGCTGGTTGTTGAGTCGGTATCCAATGAAAAGGGCGTACCGGCAAACGTGATTTTTGAAGCGCTGGAGCTGGCCCTGGCTACTGCTACCAAAAAGCGTTTTGAAGACGAAGTTGATCTGCGTGTGGAAATCAACCGCCACACCGGTGCCTATGAGACTTTCCGTCGCTGGACGGTCGTCGAAGAGGCCGATCTTGATGATCCGGCCATCGAAACCTGGCCAAGCAAGGTTGCCGAAACGCATCCAGGCGCCCAGGTCGGTGATGTCGTCGAAGAAAAGATCGAGTCGATCGAATTCGGCCGTATTGCTGCACAGACCGCCAAACAGGTCATCGTGCAGAAGGTTCGCGAAGCTGAGCGCGCTCAAGTCGTTGACGCCTATCGCGAACGCCTGGGTGAAATCATCTCCGGCACCGTGAAAAAAGTAACCCGCGACAACGTGATCGTTGACCTGGGCAACAACGCCGAAGCGTTGCTGGCCCGCGAAGACATCATCTCTCGCGAAACCTTCCGGGTTGGCGTGCGCTTGCGTGCGCTGCTCAAGGAAATCCGCACCGAGAACCGCGGCCCTCAGTTGATCCTGTCGCGTACCGCGCCGGAAATGCTGATCGAGCTGTTCCGTATCGAAGTGCCGGAAATTGCCGAAGGCCTGATCGAAGTCATGGCTGCGTCCCGCGACCCGGGTTCGCGCGCCAAGATCGCGGTTCGGTCCAAGGACAAACGCATCGACCCGCAAGGCGCTTGCATTGGTATGCGCGGTTCGCGCGTCCAGGCAGTGTCGGGCGAACTGGGCGGTGAGCGTGTGGACATCGTCCTGTGGGACGATAACCCGGCGCAGTTCGTGATCAACGCCATGTCGCCAGCTGAAGTGGCGGCAATTATCGTTGACGAGGATGCCCATGCAATGGACATCGCCGTTGGCGCAGACAATCTGGCTCAGGCCATTGGTCGTGGTGGTCAGAACGTGCGTCTGGCGAGCCAACTGACCGGTTGGACCCTGAACGTGATGACCGAATCGGACATCCAGGCTAAGCAGCAAGCTGAAACCGGTGACATCCTGCGCAACTTCATCGACGAGCTGGAAGTCGACGAAGACCTGGCACAGGTGCTGGTAGATGAAGGCTTCACCAGCCTGGAAGAGATTGCCTACGTACCGTTGGAAGAAATGCTCAACATCGACGGCTTTGACGAAGACACCGTCAACGAGCTTCGCGCTCGGGCCAAGGATCGTTTGTTGACTAAAGCCATCGCTACTGAGGAAAAGCTGGCAGACGCCCATCCGGCCGAAGACCTGCTCTCGCTTGAGGGTATGGACAAGGATTTGGCGATGGAACTGGCGGTGCGCGGCGTAATTACCCGCGAAGACCTGGCCGAGCAGTCTATTGACGATCTGCTCGACATCGACGGCATTGACGATGATCGTGCCGGCAAGTTGATCATGGCCGCCCGAGCCCATTGGTTCGAGTAACTAGGCGCGGCCTGAGGAGAGAAGTGCATGACGCAAGTCACGGTGAAACAACTGGCCGATGAGGTCAAAACACCGGTAGAGCGCCTGTTGCAGCAGATGCGTGAGGCAGGTCTGCCGCACACCGCCGCCGATGAAGGTGTGAGCGATAGTGAGAAGCAGTCTTTGCTGACTCACTTGAAGAGCAGCCACAAGGCGAAAGTGGAAGAACCGCGCAAGATTACATTGCAGCGCAAAACCACCAGCACCCTGCGTGTTGCTGGTAGCAAGAGCATCAGCGTTGAAGTACGCAAGAAGAAAGTCTTCGTACAGCGCAGCCCGGAAGAAATCGAAGCCGAGCGCAAACGCGAACTGGAAGAACGTCGCGCAGTAGAAAATGCTGCTCGTCAGAAGGCTGAAGAAGAAGCCAAGCGTCGCGCCGAAGAAGAAGCGCGTCGCCAGCCTGCTGCTGCGCAACCTGCTGGTACTGAAGCGGTCGCCGCTCCTGTAGCGCCTGTTGAAGCTGTGCGTGAGGCCGCTCCGGTTGCCGCCGCACCAGCACCGGCTGCTGACGCCCGCAAGCGCGACGAACCTCGTCGTCCGGACAAACCACGTGCCGACGATAACAATCGTCGCGGTGGTGGTGGCGATGGCGAGCGTAAAAACGCTCCGCATCGTGCCTCGGTCAAAGAGAAAGCGCCTGCTCCACGCGTTGCTCCACGCACCACCGACGAAGAAAGCGATGGCTTCCGTCGTGGTGGTCGCGGCAAGGCCAAGCTGAAAAAACGCAACGCCCACGGTTTCCAGAGCCCAACCGGCCCTGTCGTGCGTGATGTGCAGATCGGCGAGACCATCACGGTTGGCGATCTCGCCAATCAGATGTCGGTCAAGGCTGCTGAAATCATCAAGTTCATGTTCAAACTGGGTACCCCAGCGACCATCAACCAGGTGCTTGATCAGGAAACTGCTCAGCTGGTAGCCGAAGAACTGGGCCACAAAGTGACCCTGGTCAGCGACACCGCCTTGGAAGACTCCCTGGCCGAGTCCTTGAAGTTTGAAGGTGAGACGTTCTCCCGTGCGCCAGTTGTGACCGTAATGGGCCACGTTGACCATGGTAAGACTTCGCTGCTCGACTACATCCGTCGTGCCAAGGTAGCTGCTGGCGAAGCCGGCGGTATCACCCAGCACATCGGTGCATACCACGTTGAAACCGAGCGCGGCATGGTCACCTTCCTCGACACCCCTGGTCACGCCGCGTTTACCGCAATGCGTGCCCGTGGTGCCAAGGCGACTGACATCGTGATCCTGGTAGTTGCAGCGGACGACGGCGTGATGCCGCAGACCATTGAAGCTGTCCAGCACGCTAAGGCCGCTGGTGTTCCACTGGTTGTTGCCGTGAACAAAATCGACAAGCCGGGCGCCGATCTCGATCGCATCCGTAGCGAACTGTCGGTTCACGGCGTGACGTCCGAAGAGTGGGGCGGTGATACGCCGTTCGTTTCGGTCTCGGCGAAAGTCGGTACTGGCGTAGACGAGCTGCTCGAAGCCGTCCTGCTGCAAGCTGAAGTACTCGAACTCAAGGCAACCCCATCGGCCCCAGGTCGCGGTGTTGTGGTTGAATCGCGTCTCGACAAAGGTCGTGGCCCGGTTGCAACCGTTCTGGTTCAAGACGGTACCCTGCGCCAAGGCGACATGGTGCTGGTTGGTTCGAACTACGGCCGTGTACGTGCCATGCTCGACGAGAACGGCAAGCCAATCAAAGAAGCCGGTCCTTCCATCCCTGTCGAGATCCTCGGCCTGGACGGTACCCCGGACGCTGGCGACGAGATGAGCGTGCTGTCGGACGAGAAGAAAGCCCGTGAAGTGGCTCTGTTCCGTCAAGGCAAGTTCCGCGAAGTCAAACTCGCTCGTGCTCACGCCGGTAAGCTGGAAAACATCTTCGAGAACATGGGCCAGGCAGAGAAGAAGACGCTTAACATCGTCCTCAAATCTGACGTCCGTGGTTCCCTCGAGGCGTTGAACGGCGCCTTGAACGGCCTGGGTAACGACGAAGTGCAAGTGCGCGTTGTCGGTGGCGGTGTCGGTGGTATCACCGAATCCGACGCCAACCTGGCACTGGCCTCCAACGCTGTACTGTTCGGCTTCAACGTGCGTGCCGATGCTGGCGCTCGCAAGATCGTCGAGCAGGAAGGCCTGGATATGCGTTACTACAACGTCATCTACGACATCATCGAAGACGTCAAGAAGGCCCTCACCGGCATGCTTGGCAGCGACGTCCGGGAGAACATCCTGGGTGTGGCCGAGGTGCGTGACGTGTTCCGCTCGCCGAAATTCGGCGCGATCGCCGGTTGCATGGTTATCGAAGGTACTGTGTACCGTAACCGTCCAATCCGTGTACTGCGTGAAGACATCGTTATCTTCGAAGGCGAGCTGGAATCCCTGCGCCGCTTCAAGGATGACGCTTCCGAAGTACGTGCCGGCATGGAATGCGGTATCGGCGTCAAGAGCTACAACGACGTCAAGGCTGGCGACAAGATCGAAGTCTACGAGAAGGTTCAGGTTGCTCGCAGCCTCTAACTCGCGCACTTCAGGAGCCACGCCGTGTGTGGGCATGCAAATGCCCCGCGCAGTGTCCGGACTCTAAACGCAACGCCCGGTCTGGCTTTTGTCAGGCCGGGCGTTTGCCGCTTTCAGACCCCACGGGTTTCACCGTGTGGCAGTAACAGGTAACAAGACATGGCAAAAGAATACAGCCGTACCCAGCGTATCGGCGATCAGATGCAGCGCGAGCTGGCCCAACTGATCCGTCGCGAAGTCAAAGACCCCCGCGTTGGCCTGGTCACGATCACTGCTGTTGAAGTGAGCCGTGACGTGGGTCACGCCAAGATCTTCATCACCGTGATGGGGCAGGACAGCGCCGAAGAAATTGCACAAAGCATCAAGGTGCTCAACGCCGCCGCAGGCTTCCTGCGTATGCAGTTGGCCCGTGAGATGAAGCTGCGCAGTGTTCCCCAGTTGCACTTCCACTACGACGAAAGCGTCGTACGTGGTGCGCACCTGTCGGCGCTGATCGAGCGCGCCGTGGCTGAAGACAGCCAGCATCCGTCCACACCTGAAGACGCCAAGGAGTAAGCGGTGGCTCAGGTCAAACGTATCCGTCGCAATGTCAGCGGCATCATTCTGCTCGACAAGCCCATTGGCTTCACCTCCAATGCCGCGTTGCAGAAAGTCCGCTGGCTGCTCAATGCGGAGAAGGCCGGGCACACCGGCAGCCTTGACCCCCTGGCCACCGGCGTACTGCCGTTGTGCTTTGGTGAGGCCACCAAGTTCTCGCAATACCTGCTCGATTCCGACAAGGGGTACGAAACCCTGATGCAACTGGGCAAGACCACCACCACGGCCGACGCTGAAGGTGATGTTTTGCAGGTTCGCGACGTGACCGTTGGTCGTGCTGATATTGAAGCTGCTTTACCCGGTTTTCGTGGGGAAATCAGTCAGATACCGCCGATGTACTCGGCTCTCAAGCGTGATGGCCAGCCGCTCTACAAGCTGGCACGTGCGGGCGAAGTAGTGGAGCGCGAACCGCGTTCTGTTACTATTGCGCGCTTGGAATTGCTCGCTCATGAAGGCGACACTGCCCGCTTGGCCGTGGACTGCAGCAAAGGCACCTATATCCGTACCCTGGTGGAAGATATCGGTGAAAAGCTTGGTTGCGGCGCGTACGTTGCAGAGCTGCGACGCACCCAGGCAGGTCCGTTCAGCCTGGCCCAGACGGTCACGCTGGAAGAGTTGGAAGCCGTACACGCCGAAGGGGGGAACGAAGCGGTTGATCGTTTCCTGATGCCGTCGGACAGCGGTCTACTGGATTGGCCATTGCTGCACTTTTCGGAGCACAGCGCGTTCTACTGGCTCAACGGCCAACCGGTACGTGCCCCGGACGCTCCGAAGTTCGGTATGGTGCGGGTACAGGATCATAACGGTCGCTTTATCGGTATCGGTGAAGTGAGCGAAGACGGGCGCATCGCGCCGCGTCGACTGATTCGGTCAGAATGACCGAACGAGTGTGGCTGTTAACAGGCACGGTCAACACTCATTTTTAGATACAGGGATTTGTCCCTGGCCTGTTGAAACCGCCCTTTGGGTGGTTTCCTGAAAAAAGGATTGCCTCATGGCTCTCGACGTTCAAGAAAAAGCACAAATCGTAGCTGACTATCAGCAAGCTGTTGGTGACACTGGTTCGCCAGAAGTGCAAGTTGCACTGCTGACCCACAACATCAACAAGCTGCAAGGTCACTTCAAGGCCAACGGTAAAGATCACCACTCCCGTCGTGGTCTGATCCGCATGGTAAACCAGCGCCGTAAGCTGCTGGACTACCTGAAAGGCAAGGATCTGGGTCGTTATCAGACTCTGATCGGTCGCCTGGGTCTGCGTCGCTAATCAGCGATTGCGCTAGAGGTTGGTTGTCTGCCGTGTGTCAGTGGGATTCCCGCTGGCCCATGGCAGGCTCCCAGCCTCAAGTTTTATCTGGATACACGTTTTACCCTGGACAAGCGGCGGGCCGATTCCCGACATTGCCCAAGAATTTCGTAAGAAGACAAGTTCCCCAAGAGCCACAAAGAAGGTAGGACACCGTGAACCCGGTTATCAAAAAATTCCAGTTCGGTCAGTCGACCGTTACCCTCGAGACAGGCCGTATCGCCCGTCAAGCCTCCGGCGCAGTGCTGGTTACCGTTGACGACGACGTCACCGTATTGGTGACCGTTGTTGGCGCCAAGACCGCTGACCCGAGCAAAGGCTTCTTCCCTCTTTCCGTTCACTACCAGGAAAAGACTTACGCTGCCGGTAAGATCCCTGGCGGTTTCTTCAAGCGCGAAGGCCGTCCTTCCGAGAAAGAAACCCTGACTTCCCGACTGATCGACCGTCCGATCCGTCCGCTGTTCCCAGAAGGCTTCATGAACGAAGTGCAGGTTGTCTGCACCGTCGTTTCCACCAGCAAGAAGACCGATCCGGACATCGCTGCGATGATCGGTACCTCGGCGGCCCTGGCTATTTCCGGCATTCCTTTCGATGGTCCGATCGGCGCTGCCCGCGTCGCCTTCCACGAAAGCACCGGCTACCTGCTGAACCCGACTTACGAGCAGCAGAAAGCTTCGAGCCTGGACATGGTCGTTGCCGGTACTTCGGAAGCCGTGTTGATGGTTGAATCGGAAGCCAAAGAGCTGACCGAAGACCAGATGCTGGGCGCGGTACTGTTTGCTCACGACGAGTTCCAAGTGGTGATCAACGCCGTTAAAGAACTGGCTGCCGAAGCGGCCAAGCCAACCTGGACCTGGGCTCCACAGCCAGAAGCCACTGCACTGCTGGGCGCTATCCGCTCCGAGTTCGGCGCTGCTATCTCCGACGCCTACACCATCACTGTCAAGGCCGACCGTTACGCTCGCCTGGGTGAGCTGAAGGACCAAGTCGTTGCCAAGCTGTCCGGCGAAGAAGGTCAGCCTTCTTCCAGCGAAGTCAAAGCAGCCTTCGGTGAAATCGAATACCGCACCGTTCGCGAAAACATCGTTAACGGCAAGCCACGTATCGACGGCCGCGACACCCGCACCGTGCGCCCGCTGAACATCGAAGTCGGCGTTCTGCCGAAGACTCACGGTTCGGCCCTGTTCACCCGTGGTGAAACCCAGGCACTGGTTGTTGCGACCCTGGGTACTGCCCGCGACGCACAGCTGCTGGACACCCTGGAAGGCGAGAAAAAAGACCCCTTCATGCTGCACTACAACTTCCCTCCGTTCTCGGTGGGCGAGTGTGGTCGCATGGGCGGTGCTGGTCGTCGCGAAATCGGTCACGGCCGCCTGGCCCGTCGTTCGATTTCGGCCATGCTGCCGGCCGCCGACGTGTTCCCGTACACCATCCGTGTCGTATCGGAAATCACTGAGTCGAACGGTTCCAGCTCCATGGCTTCCGTTTGCGGTGCTTCCCTGGCACTGATGGACGCCGGTGTGCCGATGAAGGCGCCGGTTGCCGGTATCGCCATGGGTCTGGTTAAAGAAGGCGAGAAGTTCGCCATCCTGACCGACATCCTGGGCGACGAAGACCACCTGGGTGACATGGACTTCAAAGTAGCCGGTACCGCCAAAGGTGTGACCGCGCTGCAGATGGACATCAAGATCAAAGGCATCACCGAAGAAATCATGGAAATCGCTCTGGGCCAAGCTCTGGAAGCGCGCCTGAACATCCTCGGCCAGATGAACCAGATCATTGGTCAGTCGCGTACCGAGCTGTCGGAAAATGCTCCGACCATGATCGCGATGAAAATCGACACCGACAAAATCCGTGATGTTATCGGTAAAGGCGGCGCGACCATTCGTGCGATCTGCGAAGAAACCAAGGCTTCGATCGACATCGAAGACGACGGTTCGATCAAGATCTTCGGCGAAACCAAGGAAGCTGCAGAAGCCGCGCGTCAGCGCGTTCTGGGCATCACTGCTGAAGCCGAGATCGGCAAGATCTACGTTGGTAAGGTTGAGCGCATCGTCGACTTCGGCGCATTCGTCAACATCCTGCCAGGCAAAGACGGTTTGGTTCACATCTCCATGCTGAGCGACGCTCGCGTTGAGAAAGTGACCGACATTCTGAAAGAAGGCCAGGAAGTGGAAGTGCTGGTTCTGGACGTGGACAACCGCGGCCGTATCAAGCTGTCCATCAAGGACGTAGCAGCAGCGAAGGCTTCGGGCGTTTAATCACCCCGGGCTTTACGCTGAAAAAAGGACTCTTCGGAGTCCTTTTTTTATGCCCGTGAGAAAATGCCTAATAATCAGGCGCTTACTAAACTCAAAAAAAGCCGCAACTTGCATGCAGGGGCGGACTGTTTCATGCAAGTTGCACGATTTCGAAAATTACCTGTTTTTATAAGTGATTGTTTTATAACGATTTAATTCCAGATCAAGACTTGGCACACTGCCTGCAATAACCCTGTTAACGCTGCAGCATCAAGGTTCACACACTGCAGACTTTTAATAAAACAGGAGTTACTCGTATGAAGAAGTTCGCTCTCGCTACTGCAACTGCTACCGCTCTGACCCTGGCTATGGCTAACGTAGCCTTCGCACAGAATTCCCAGGCGCCAATGACCCTGGCAGCCGGTGAAGTCACCAAGGCAAAAGAATCGACTTCTGACACTTGGATCACCACCAAAGTTAAAGCTGATCTGCTGACCGAAAAAGGCATTCCGGGTTCGGACATCAAGGTTGAAACCAACAAAGGTGTGGTTTCCCTGTCCTCGGAAGTCGCTATCTCGGATGCGCAAAAAGCGACTGCTGTTGCCATCACCAAGAAAATTAAAGGTGTGACTGCCGTTTCTGCTGATGGCCTGCTGGCTGGCGGCGCTACCAAGGCTGACAACATCGATAAAACCAAAGGCGCAGCGGCTAACGCCAAAGAGTCGACCTCCGATACTTGGATCACTACCAAAGTAAAAGCTGATCTGGTAACCGAGAAAGGCATTCCTGGCACCGACATCAAAGTCGAGACCAACAAAGGCGTAGTTTCCCTGTCTTCGACTGCAGCAGTCACCGAAGCTCAGAAAACTACCGCGGTGAATATCACCAAGAAAATCAAAGGCGTTAAAGCTGTATCGGCCGACGGCCTGAAAGCAGAGTAACGCTCAATAATTCGTCTGAACTAGGCGGCGGCGGCGCGTGAGTTAGATATCCACTCAATGCACCTCTAAGGTTCATGCGACCGACCACACGGATGTGGTCATTACAGGCCCCGGCACTTGTGTCGGGGCCTGTTCTATTGTGGGCTGGAAAAAATCGCAAGGTCAGCCGATAACAACGGTGGGAGCTGGCTTGCCTGCGATAGCATCACCTCGATTCAGCTGAATCACGGAGGTGTCGGTATCGCAGGCAAGCCAGCTCCCACCGTTGCACAGGTGTCGCTCAGGCGTTACTCGGCGTCCAGGTGCATCGGTGTCACGACTCGACCATCCTTTTCGGCCTGGCCCAGGTTGGCATCGATGAAGTACACCCGGTCATCTTCCAACTTCCCTTTGTCGACCAGGTAGTCCTTGACGGTGCTGGCCCGGTCCTGACCCAACTGGCGCAGCAGTACATCACTTGTGCTCCAGAACTTGATCACGCCGTCCTTGAGCTTCGCTGTGCGCTCATCACGGCTAAGGTCTTTCCACTCCGCCGGCGGCTGCTGTTTCAAACGGGTGCGGTAGATGCCTTCCAGCAAGGGCGCTTTTTCACTTTCCGGTACTTCCACCAAGGAAGCCTGGGCCGGAACCTTGTCGCCACGGCGCTGGAGCATCTTGTAGTAGTTGTATTGGTATTCGCGCTCCAGACGCTGTGCGGCGAGAAGTGGGCCATCGCTGCTGGCAGCGGCGGTACCTTCGATTTCCAGGCGCAGGGTAGGGCGCTCTTTCAGCGCGTTGGCCAGCTTATTCAACGCGCCCTCAGCGTCTTTGTTCAACTCGCTGGAACCTGCGGCGAACGACACATTCCCCAGGTCTTCCGATCCCCCACCCGTCACCAACCCACCGATAAACTTGAAGGGCGCTGTCGCCGCGCGCACTACCAGGTTACGCAGGGTCTGCCAGACGATCGGCATTACGCTGAATTGCGGGTTATTCAGGTCGCCGGTCACCGGCAGTTCGATGGAGATCTTGCCGTCGGAGTCCTTCAGCAGGGCGATTGCCAGGCGAATCGGCAAGTCCACGGCATCGGCGCTGTCGACTTTCTCACCCAGTTGCAGCTGTTCAACCACCACTTTGTTCTCAGCCTTCAATTGGCCCTTGGTGATCACGTAGTGCAGGTCGAGATTCAGGCGCCCCTTACGGATCCGGAACCCCGCGAACTTACCGGAATAGGGGGTCAGGGTGGTCAGCTCGACACGTTTGAAACTGGTGGCGATATCCAGCGCTGCCATAGGATCAAACGGGTTCACGCTGCCTTTGATGGTCACCGGCGCATACCGGTCCACCTTGCCCTTGATATCGACGCTGGCCGGCTTGGCCTGGCGACTGTCGATCGTGCCGATCTGCCCGTTGAGCTGTTGAATGGCCGTGGCGAAGTTAGGTGTGAGGCTGAAGTCAGCAAAGTTGGCGGAACCGTCATTGATCGCAATTTGCCCGATACGAATGCCCAAGGGCTTGTCTTTGCTGGCGGGCTTGGCGCTCTTGTCGGCTGGTTGCGGTATCAACAGGTCATCCACGTTGGTGGTGCGGTCGTCGTTGATCATGAAGCGCGCATACGGCTGCAGCAGGTTGACCTTGTCAATCGACAGACTGTCGCCGTGTTGATAGTTCACACCTTCCAGTACCAGGCGCTGCCATTTGACGAAGTCGCGGGTCTTGAGGGTGTCCAGCGTGTGCAACTGGTCGACCTGTGCCCGGCCAGTGACTTGCAGTTTCAACGGGGCGGTGCTTTTCAGGTTTACATCGAGGGCGCTGCCGAGCATGCCGCTGCGCAGTTCCAGGCGGATGAAAGGGCTGATATAGGACTGGGCAACTCGGAGGTCGATGTCCTGGGTGTTCACTTTGAGCTTGGCGCTGACCGGGTTGAGGTTGACTTCGCCGGTCGCCTGGAGCTTGCCTTGCTTGCCCAGGCCGGTGTCGACTTTCAAGGTGAACGGGCTCTGGTTGAGGCTATCGAAGTTCTGCATATCGACGTTCAGCGGGCCCACTTCCAACGCGACCGCCGGCTTGGCCTGACGGTCAGCCAGGTGCACCTGGTAATTGCGCAGTTGCACGTCCTTGAGCAGCACTTGCCACGGTTTGCTTGGCGCGGCGGGCGCGGGTTTTGGCGAGTCGGCGGTGGCCGGTGCGGTCGCAGGCTCCGGCGCCTTGGCGGGTTTACTCGGTTGGCTGGCGAACAGCTTTTGCCAGTCCAACTGCCCGTCGGCCTCAAGCGCCGCCCAGGTTTCCAGTTTGTTGCTGCGGATCTTGCCGACGATCACCTGCTGCTTGGCCAGGTCCACGGTGGTCTCGCTGACGTCCAGGCGCTCCAGGCGTACCAATGGGCGGCCGTCGGGGGCCTTGATGGAGAACGGTGCGATGCTGGCGGCGGTGTTGGTCAGCTTCAGTTCGGTCTCTTTGGCCAGGTTGAACGTGTATTCGGTGCTGAAGTTGAGCACGCCGTCTTCAAGCACCAGTGGCAGCGCGTCACGTACGTAGGGCCACCAGGCTTTCATCTTTCCGCCAGTGACCTTCAACGTACCTTCGGAGGTGATCGGCACCAGGCTGAAATTGCCTTTCCAGTCGATCTGCCCACCTTCAGGGCCTGCCGCGACCAAGGTCATGTCGGCATTGTCTTCTGGCAAGGTGCTGAGGTTCTTCAGCTCGAAGTCGAGTGTGTCGTAGAGGAATTCGATAGGCTCGCTGGGGCGTAAATCCTGGAAGTGCACGTAGCCGGCCGCCAGCTTGATGCTGTCGATACGCAACGGAAACGGCTTGGCATCCGGATCGGTCGGGGTGGGCTCACTGGGTGGCAGCTTGAACAACTGCGCCAGATTCAACTGGCCGGACTTGTCGAACAACAGCTCGGTCTTGGGCTTGTCCAGTTGTATATCAGCGAGGTGCAAGGCGCGGGTCCAGAGACTGTCGATCTGCAGGTTGGCATAGAGGCGTTCGAAACCTACCTGCTCCTTGCCGGGCTCACCGATTTGCAGGCCCCAGGCCGTCACTTCCAGGCTGAACGGATTGAACTCGATCCGTTCGATCCGCGCCGGCACCGTGGCGTAATTCGCCAACTGCTGGTTGGCGATACGAAGCGCAATACCGGGGAGAATCAGAAAGCCCAGTAAGCTGTACAGGGCAAGGGCAGTCAACAAGGCGCCAGCGGCGCGGATCAATCCTTTGGGCATGGGGCGGCGCCATCTATGTCATACAGGAGTGCCTTGGAGTATGGCACGGGTTTTCGGTTCCGAAGAGCCGGGCCTTTGGGAAAGGTCTTACAGTTGCAGTATCAGGGTTTTCAGGGGGGGCTGTTGATCCTGTGAGGGAAAGTCCACTCCGGGCGTCATGATTTTGCAGTCGCGCACCGGTCGGCCGGCTTTTTCAGCGCAACGCAGTACCTGCTCGCGCCAATCCTCCATGCTGACTTTTGCCAGGTTGTTGCAGCAGATCAGCACGCCATCGTCAGCCGTGGCAAGCAGCGCGGGTTTGAGCAGGCTCTGATAGTCGCGCAGCAGGTCGACAGTACCGAATGCGCTCTTGGCCCAGGCCGGAGGGTCAAGCAAAACCAGGTCGTACTGACATTGTTCCAGGCGCGGATAGCTCGGCAGTTTCTGCCCACGTCGCTGGGTGATCGGCAGGCCGGCCAGTTGGCGAATGGCCGGGAAGTAGTCGGATTGTACGAACTCCATGGTGGGCAATTGCGGGTTGAGCAGGCCATTTTCGCGACCGACCGCCAGGTTGCCCTCGGCAAAGTCCAGGTTGCACACCTCACGCGCACCGCCGGCAGCCGCGCTCAGTCCCACGCCGCAGGTGTAGGCGAACAGGTTCAGCACGCTTTTGCCGGCGCTGTGCGCCTTGACCCAGCCACGGGTATTGCGCAGGTCAAGGAACAGCAGTGGGTCCTGCCCGGCATGGCGCCCGCGCACGCGGTAATTGAGGCCCCACTCGTGACCAACCAGGTCCTCCAGCGCGGCGGGCTCGGCACGGTATACCGTGTCTTCGCGGTCGATGCGCGAATTGCCACGGGAACGGTCGTTGTACACCAGCAGCAATTCCAGCCCCATGGACTGGTTGATCTGTTGATGCAGGTCCAACAGCGCTTCGGTTTGCAGGGATTGGTGGAAGCTCTGCACCAGCAATTGCGGGCCGTAGCGGTCGATGGTCAGGCCGCCGGCGCCTTCCTGGCTGCCGTGGAACACGCGGTAGCAGTCGGTGCCCTGGGCGTGCAACTCGCTGATCAGGTCTTGGCGATGATCGAGGGCGGCGCGCAGCGCCTGATTCAAGGAAGACATGGAGCGCGCCTTGCTGGGGAATTGAGGGCGCGAAGTTTAACAGCTATGCGCCGTCGCCTACATCAACCCCATCCGCCGATGGGCGCGTTGTACCGAACCGTTGCGCATGGCCCAACGCAGCATCGGCGCACTGCGTTTGACCCCGGCTCGGATCATCTGGCGTTGCAGCGGGCTCTGGTGCTGTCCAAGCATGGCGCTGGCCCAATCCGGCAGCAGGTCGATCCCGGCTTGCATCATCAAGGCGCCAAAAGGTTTGGCCAGCGTACTGGGAGAGGGCGCATTCAGCAGCAAACGCAGGACCTCGCGGCTGCGATCGTCGCACAGCAGTTGTGGACGAATACGTGCCAGATAATCCGAAATTTCCTGCCGCGAGCGCGGAACATGCCGTGCGCCCAGCCGCTCGGCCACCAAGGCAATTTCACTGTAGTAACGGTCCTGGTCCCGGCCTGAGAGGTGTGGGTTGCGATACCGTAAGTGGGCGGCCAGGAAGTGACTGACTTCCGCCACATGCACCCAGGTCAGCAGTTCCGGATCGCTGGCCGCATAGGGCCGACCATCCGGCGCATGGCCGACCACCTGCAAATGAATGGTACGGACCTTTTCGATCAGCCATTCAGCGTCTTTGCGCGAGCCAAAGGTCGTGCCCGAGATGAACTGCGAGGTACGCCGTAAGCGCCCGAGCATGTCCTGGCGAAAGTTCGAATGGTCCCATACACCCGCCAGGGCCAAGGGGTGCAAGGCCTGCAGCATCAAGGCGCTGATGCCGCCGACGAGCATGCTGGTGAAGTCGCCATGGACTTGCCAACTCACCGAGTCAGGCCCGAACAGGCCTGGGTCACCCTTGGGGTTTTCCAGGTCCAGTTGGCCCAGCGACAGGCCGGTGAGGCTCATCAACTGGGTTTCGATACGGCTGCGAATAAATTCCATGGCGACGTGGGGTTTCCTATCGGTTCAGGCGCTTGTCGATCAAGCCCTCTACGACGCTCGGGTCAGCCAGGGTCGACGTGTCGCCGAGGCTGTCGAGTTCGTTGCAGGCGATCTTGCGCAAAATCCTGCGCATGATCTTGCCGGAGCGGGTCTTGGGCAAGGCCGGTGCCCATTGAATCAGTTCCGGCTTGGCGAAGCTGCCAATTTCCTTGCTGACCAATTCCAGCAAATGTTTTTTTAACGCGTCGCTGGGCTCCACGCCATTCATGGGCGTGACAAAGGCATAAATGCCCTGGCCTTTGACGTCATGGGGGTAGCCCACCACGGCGGCTTCGGCGACCTGGTCGTGCAATACCAGGGCGCTCTCGACCTCGGCGGTGCCGATACGGTGACCGGACACGTTGATCACATCGTCGATGCGTCCGGTGATCCAGTAGTCACCGTCTTCATCGCGCCGCGCACCGTCACCGGTGAAGTAGTAGCCGGGGTAGGGTTTGAAGTAGGTGTCGATCATCCGCTGCGGATCGCCGTACACACTGCGGATCTGCCCCGGCCAGCTCGCTTTGATCGCCAGCACGCCACTGCCGGCGCCGCTGAAGGCCTTGCCGTGTTCATCCAGTAACACGGGCTGTACGCCGAACATCGGCTGGGTTGCACAGCCCGGCTTGATCCGTTGCGCGCTGACCAAGGGGCTGAGCATGATGCCGCCGGTTTCGGTCTGCCACCAGGTGTCGACAATCGGGCAGCGTTGTTCGCCCACGGCGTTGAAGTACCAATCCCAGGCTTCTGGGTTGATCGGTTCGCCGACGCTGCCCAGCAGGCGCAGGCTGGCGCGGGACGTGTTCTCCAGCGGGCCATGGCCCTCACGCATCAATGCACGCAAGGCCGTGGGCGCGGTGTAGAAAATATTGACCTTGTGCTTGTCGATCACCTGCCAGAAGCGCGAACTGTCCGGGTAGCTCGGCACCCCTTCAAACATCAGCGAGGTCGCGCCATTGGCCAGCGGGCCGTACACGATGTAACTGTGGCCGGTGACCCAGCCCACATCGGCGGTGCACCAGAACACTTCGCCGTCGCGGTAGTCGAGCACGTACTTGAAGGTCATCGCTGCTTGCAGCAGGTAGCCCCCGGTGGTGTGCAACACGCCCTTGGGTTTGCCGGTGCTGCCGGAGGTGTAGAGGATGAACAGCGGGTCTTCAGCGTCCATCGGCTCGGGCGGGCAGTCGTCGCTGGCGGCGTCCAGGGCTTGTCGGTACTTGATGTCGCGGTCTTTCACCCAGATCAGGTCAGCCCCCGTGCGCTCAACCACCAGCACGGTACTGACGTTGGGGCAACTGGCCAGGGCTTTGTCGACATTTTGTTTCAACGCCACCGGCTTGCCGCCGCGTACGCCTTCGTCGGCGGTGATCACGGTGCGGCAGTCCGTGTCGAGAATACGATCGCGCAGGGCGTCCGGCGAGAACCCACCAAAAACCACGGAGTGCACGGCGCCAATCCGCGTGCAGGCAAGCATGGCGTAGGCGGCTTCCGGGATCATCGGCATGTAGATGCACACCCGGTCGCCTTTTTTCACGCCACGGCTTTTCAGTACATTGGCCAGGCGGCTGACGTTCTGGTGCAGCTGGCGGTAAGTGATTGTGGACGATTTCGCAGGATCATCGCCTTCCCAGATGAAGGCCGGTTGATCGGCGCGTTGCCCCAGGTGACGGTCGATGCAGTTGTAGCTGACGTTCAGTTGCCCGCCGGCAAACCATTGGGCGGCGCCGGTGTTGATGTCTGAGCGATGAACCGTGTGCCAAGGGGTTATCCAGTCGAGAAAGGCCTTGGCCTGTTCAGCCCAGAAGGTATCCGGCTGTTCGATGGATTGGCGGTAGAGGCGCTGGTAGTCCTCTTGACTGAGTTGCGCAGCCCGGCGGACGGCATCGGCGGTGGGAAACGTGCTGATATCGAACATGAGCGATCCTTATTCTTGTTTTAGCCACAAGTCATAAAGATGCACCCTGCAAGGGGAGGGTTCAAGGCCAACCTCCAAACGGACGTTGACCCTGCAATACCTGTATCAGCCGCGGTGACGACCGCGGAAGTAGTTGATCAGGCCCTGGGTCGAAGCGTCCTCGGCCGAGGTTTCTTCGGCGCCGGTCAGGCGGTTGTAGACGCCTTTGCCCAGCTCTTTGCCCAGTTCCACGCCCCATTGGTCGAAGGCGTTGATGCCCCAGATCACGCTCTGCACGAACACTTTATGCTCATACATGGCGACCAGTGCCCCCAGGCGACGCGGGCTGATGCGCTCGACCACGAGGGTGTTGCTCGGACGGTTACCCGGGATCACCTTGTGCGGTGCCAGCTTCTGCACTTCGTCTTCCGGGATGCCTTTGTCGCGCAGCTCGGCTTCGGCTTCGGAGCGGGTCTTGCCGAGCATCAGCGCCTGGCTCTGGGACAGGCAGTTGGCGTACAGCCACTGATGGTGGTCGGACACCGGGTTGAAGCTGACGATCGGCACGATGAAGTCGGCCGGGATCAGTTGGGTCCCCTGGTGCAGCAACTGGTGGTAAGCGTGCTGGCCGTTGCAACCCACGCCACCCCAGATCACCGGGCCGGTATCGGTAGCGACGGGCGTACCGTCCTGGCGAACGCTCTTGCCGTTGGATTCCATGTCCAGCTGTTGCAAGTGCTTGGTGATGTTACGCAGGTAGTGGTCGTACGGCAGGATCGCGTGGCTCTGCGCCCCCCAGAAGTTGCCGTACCACACGCCCAGCAAGCCCAGCAGCACCGGCATGTTGGCTTCGAATGGGGCGTTCTGGAAATGCTGGTCCATGGTGTAGGCACCGGACAGCAGTTCCTTGAAGTTGGACATGCCGATCGCCAGGGCGATGGGCAAGCCGATGGCCGACCACAGTGAGTAGCGGCCGCCGACCCAGTCCCACATCGGGAAGATGTTTTCTTCGCGGATACCGAAGGCCACGGCTGCCGCGTTGTTGCTGGATACGGCGATGAAGTGACGATACAACTCGGCTTCCGAGCCACCCTGAGCCAGATACCAGGCGCGGGCGGCCTGGGCGTTTTTCAGGGTTTCAAGGGTGTTGAAGGATTTTGACGAGACGATAAACAGCGTGGTCTCGGCGCGCAGCTTCATGGTCAGCTCGTGGAACTCGCTGCCGTCGATGTTCGCCAGGTAATGGCAGCGCACGCCTTTATGGGCGTAGGACAACAGCGCTTCGGAGACCAGTTCCGGGCCGAGGAACGAGCCACCGATACCGATGTTCACCACGTCGGTGATCGGCTTTTCGGTGTAGCCACGCCACAGGCCATCATGGATGCGGCCGACCAGGTCAGTGATCTGGTTCAGCACCTTGTGCACGTCCGGCATGATGTTCACGCCGTTCACCGACAGCTTGTCACCCACCGGACGGCGCAGAGCGGTGTGCAGCGCTGGGCGACCTTCGGAAGAGTTGACGGGCTCGCCGGCATACAGCGAATTGATCGCGTCTTTCAGGCCGACTTCTTTGGCCAGGCCCACGAGCAGGTCACGGGTTTCGCTGGTGATCAGGTTTTTCGAGTAATCGAGGAAAAGTCCGCAGCTGCTCAAGGTGAACTGGGAGAAACGCTGAGGATCGGCATTGAATGCTTCGCGCATGCTGAAATCCTGCATGGCTTGGCGATGTTGATTGAGCGCTTGCCAGGCGGGCAGAGCGGTAACGTCATGAGGAGTGCGGTAGTACGCCATCGCTGCGGGTTTCCTTTTATTACGGGGACTGCCTTTAGGACACTTTTAAGCCCGGAACGTCCAGTCTTTTATCAAGCAATGGGTTCCGGACAGCGCTAACCATAGCGCAGGGCGATTACATTAAACCTAGCGTGTCGATATGTCTTGGCTTTGTCTGCGTTCAGGCCGGTACTTTTTTATACCGGCACTTTTTATTTCCGCAGCAAGGAGGGGTCAGTCGAGGGTCAGGTGCAGGTTGTCGATGAGGCGGGTGGCCCCCAGATAAGCGGCTACCAGGATTACGATATCGCGGTCCTCGGGCGTAGCGGGGCGCAAATGCACGCCCTGGCGTACTTCAAGGTAGTCCAGGCGCAACCCGGCAGCTTCGATCTGCTGGACCTGTTCGGCACGCAGCTTGGCGAAGTCGTGATCACCGGCTTTGATCGCTGCGCCAATCTGGCTGAGGCTGCGGTACAGCACCGGGGCAATGGCCCGCTGCTCATCGGTGAGGTAGCCATTGCGCGACGACAGTGCGAGACCGTCGTCGGCGCGCACGGTGGGTTCGCCGATGATCTGGATGGGCATGTTCAGGTCGTGGACCATGGCGCGGATCACCGCCAGTTGCTGGTAATCCTTCTGGCCAAACACGGCCATGTCCGGCTGGACCATGTTGAACAGCTTGCTGACCACCGTCGCCACGCCTTCGAAGTGCCCTGGACGGCTGGCGCCGCACAGGCCTTCAGACAGTTGCGGCACGCTCACGCGGGTCTGGCCGGTCATGCCGCCGGGGTACATTTCCTCGACGGTGGGCGCGAACAGCAGGTTGCAGCCGGCTTGCAGCAGCTTTTCCTGGTCGGCGGCGAGGGTGCGTGGGTACTTGTCCAAGTCTTCGCCGGCGCCAAACTGCAGCGGGTTGACGAAGATGCTCGCCACCACGAAGTCGGCCTGTTGGGCGGCCTTGGTCACCAGGGTGGCATGGCCGCTGTGCAGGTTGCCCATGGTGGGCACAAAGCCAATGCGCTTGCCGGCGCTGCGGGCGTGCGTTACGGCTGCGCGCAGTTCACGTACGGTTTTTACGGTGTTCATGCAGAGAATCCGTGTTCGGCGCCAGGGAAGGTCACGCCTTTGACTTCAGCGACGTAGGCGCTCAATGCGTCGTGGATGCTGGCTTGGCCGGTCATGAAGTTTTTCACGAACTTCGGCACGCGACCGGTGATCGACAGGCCGAGCATGTCGTGCAACACCAGTACCTGGCCATCGGTGGCGGAACCCGCGCCAATACCGATCACCGGCACTTTCACGGCCTGGGTGATTTCTGCCGCCAGTTCGCTTGGCACGCATTCGAGCAGGATCATTGCCGCGCCGGCTTGTTCCAAGGCGATGGCATCGGCGCGCATCTGGCGCGCCTGGGCCTCATTACGGCCCTGTACCTTGTAGCCGCCGAGGAGGTTCACCGACTGTGGTGTCAGGCCCATGTGCGCGCACACCGGCACGCCGCGCTCAGCCAGCAGGCGGATCGACTCGGCAAGCCACACCGCACCTTCGACTTTGATCATGTGCGCACCGGCTTGCATCAGCTTGCCGGCATTCTGGAAGGTCTGTTCAAGCGTCGCGTAACCCATGAACGGCAGGTCGGCGATGATGAAGGCGCCATCGTTGCCACGCTTGACGCTGGCGGTGTGGTACGCAAGTTCATCGGTGGTGACGGGCAGGGTGCTGTCATTCCCTTGAAGAACCATGCCCAGGGAGTCGCCCACCAGCAGCACTTCAACCCCGGCCTGGCAGCTGGCGTGGGCGAAGGTGGCGTCATAGCAGGTCAGCATGGTGATTTTTTCACCTTTGAGCTTGAGGCTCTGCAAGGTGGTCAGGGTAATGTCTGGCATGAAAAGGGTCCTCGTTCAGGCGCTTGGAAACAGCGAGTAACGCGCGTGAGTCTTCGTTTATACAGGCGCACTGTCTTGAGAGCAGTGCTTATAAGGCCTGGATTGCGCCCTTTAGCGCCGGGTTGGCGGCAGCGGGACGCCTATAGTCGTGAGGAGGACACGGGAAGTCAATTGGATGTGTTACCGCATTGTTACGATGGCGGTGTTACCGCTGTTACTGACGCGATTCAGCAACTTGAGCCCCGTTTTCACGTCACAGGAGATCAACATGTGGGCGCTGGCTGAGTCAGTCCTGAGGAAGGCGTTCCAGGCCGATAAACGGGCAAGCGGCCAGCAAGTCGCGCAGGGTTTGGCCGTCAGGCAATGACAGGGTGGCGGGCGCCAGTTCCGCCAGCGGGTACAGTACAAACGCACGCAGGTGCATCTGGTAATGGGGCACCTTGAGGCGTGGCTCGTCGATCAGGTGATCGCCAAACAGCAGGATATCCAGGTCGAGCGTGCGCGGTCCCCAGCGCTCCAGGCGTTCGCGGCCCTGGTCGTTTTCGATGGCTTGCAGCGCATCCAGTAACTCAAGGGGCGCGAGGCTGCTGTCCAGGGCGGTCACCGCATTGGTATAGCGCGGCTGGCCCGGGAGCAGAGAGTCACTTTGATAAAAGGCGGAGACACCGGCGACGGTGGTGCCTGGCAATTGCGCCAGCGCTTCAATAGCACTGCGCAATTGCTGATCCGGGGCAGCCAGGTTGCTGCCCATGCCGATGTAGATGCGTTCCACGTTTATTCGCCTGCAGCGCCCGAGGCATCAGCGGCACTGCGCTTGCGCTTGGTACCACTGCGGCGACGCTTCTTCGGCCCAGCGCCTTCGCCGTCGCCTTTGCTGCCGAGGTCACGGATCATGTCGCGGCGCTCGCTGTCATTGGCATCCTGGTAGTCGGTCCACCATTCGCCCAGGCCGTCGGTTTGCTCGCCAGCGCTTTCGCGCAGCAGCAGGAAGTCATAGCCTGCGCGGAAGCGGGGGTTGTCCAGGAGCAGGTCAGCACGTTTGCCGCTACGGCGCGGCAGGCGTTCCTGCATGTCCCAGATCTCGCGGATCGGCATGGTGAAGCGTTTCGGGATTGCGATGCGTTGGCACTGCTCGGCGATCAGCTCATGCGCGGCTTCCTGCATGGCCGGAATCGGTGGCATGCCACGGTCTTGCAGGCGCAGTACGCGTTTTGGCAGGGCTGGCCACAGCAGGGCGGCAAACAGGAACGCCGGGGTCACCGGTTTGTTCTGCTTGATGCGCAGGTCAGTGTTGATCAGTGCTTCGCTGATCAGGGTGTGGGTGTACGTGGGGTTGTATTCCAACGCCTCGGCGCTGGCCGGGAACAGGGGATCGAACAGCTGCAGGTCCACCAGCATTTCAAAGGTGTCGGCGGCGTACCCCGAGAGGAACAGCTTGAGCACTTCTTCGAACAGGCGCGCTGAAGGGATCTCCCGCAGCATCGGTGCCAGTTCGCGAATCGGCGCAGCCGTGTGTTTCTCGATGCCGAAGTTCAGCTTGGCGGCAAACCGCACGGCCCGCAGCATGCGCACCGGGTCTTCCTGGTAGCGCTGGACCGGGTCGCCGATCAGGCGGATCAGGTTATTGCGAATGTCGTGTACGCCATTGGCGTAATCGAGAATGCGTTCGCTGACCGGATCGTAATACAGGGCGTTAATGGTGAAGTCGCGGCGCTGCGCGTCTTCTTCCAAGGTGCCGTAGACGTTGTCGCGCAAGATGCGCCCGCTTTCGTTGCGGGAGGACTGGTTGGTGTCTTCCTCTTCATCGTTTTGCGGGTGGCCTGCGCGGAACGTCGCGACTTCGATGATTTCGCGTCCGAAGTGGATATGCACCAACTTGAAGCGCCGACCGATGATGCGCGCATTGCGGAATTCGGCGCGTACCTGCTCAGGCGTAGCGCTGGTGGCAACGTCGAAGTCCTTGGGCGTGATATTGAGCAGCATGTCACGCACGCACCCGCCCACCAGATAGGCCTGGTAACCGGCGTTCTGCAAACGCTCGACGATGTTCACTGCATAACGGCTGAATTGAGCACGTTGCAGCGAATGCTGGCTGCTGTTGAGCACTTCAGGCGTGCTGCGTTTGTGTTGCGTACGACGCAAGGGAGAACGGAATGACTGGAACAACTTCTTCAGCATGGGATGCACTGTTTGAAGGAATGTTCGGCCATAACGAAGAATGACCGCATGATGGGCCGGGATTCTAGCATTTAGTCAGGGGATGGTGTAGGAACAAGCTAAGGGCATTGCGCCATAAGCCTTTACGGTGATTCATGCCAGACAAATCCCGGAAACTACAAGGGGAGCCGAAGCTCCCCCAGAAGTAGTTGCGTGCTCTATTTTTATTATGGGTTGCGGGCTTCTTGTTTTTGTTGATCGCCCTCGCCATGAAGCTTCACCTTCATGGCACTCCCAATCGGGAGCCAAGAGCAAACGGATTGCTTTGGTCGCTGTGTTGCTGATCTACGATCCAACCAGTTCAGGCTCTGCCTTAGGGCAGTTTTTGTTGTTCTCGGCCTGGTTGCGGGGCAAGCCCCAAATGCAACGCCTCTCCAAAAGAATCAGTTAGCTGCGCCTCCGCCGTGTTGTTTTTGTTATGCGTGAGTCGATTCGTCTTATTTTTATTGTCTTGTACAAAGCTTGTTATTGTTTTTGTACTAAGCATATAGCAGGGTGCGTGCCAACTTTTGCGTCGCCCAGCAAAACCGGGGGGTTGAGGGGGTTTCGGGTTTTTGACGGACCAAAAAAAGCCGGGGCTTCGTTACCGTAAGCCCCGGCTTTTGTTACGCGAAATATCCGCGGTAACAGTTTTTTCACATCTGTGGGTGTTACCTGTGGGGGCGCACCCTCAACTCTCGCTGGCCACACCGGTCTTGCGCCGTGGAATACCCAGGCGCTGGCGGCGTTCCCATAAGCATTTGCGGCTCACGCCCAATTTGCGCGCCAGTTCGGTCTCGGTCATATGGTCCTGATGTTCCAGGACAAAATGCTGGAAGTAATCTTCCAGTGACAGATCTTCCGTTGGCTCATGGCTGGTATTGCTGCCGCCGCCGTGCTGTGGGGCCAGGCCGATGAAATCGTCCTCCTCCAGATCACTGAGCTCGATATCGATACCCAGCAGCTCGGCGGAAATTTCCGGGCTCTCCGACAGGATCACCGCCCGTTCGACCGCATTTTCCAGTTCCCGCACGTTACCCGGCCACGAGTAATGCCGAATGGCCTGCTCGGCGTCGGGGGCGAACTTCAGGTCGGTGCGGTTGATGCGCGCGCTTTGGCGCAGCAGGAACGCGCTGGCGATCTCGTTGACGTCGGCACCACGTTCACGCAGGGCTGGCAGCTTGAGCGCGATCACGTGCAGGCGGTAGTACAAGTCTTCACGGAACTGGCCGATTTTGGCCAGGCTCTTCAGGTCACGGTGAGTGGCCGCGATCAGGCGCACATCGACCTTTTGCGACTGCACCGAGCCTACGCGGCGAATCTCACCTTCCTGTAGCACACGCAGCAAGCGCGCCTGGGCTTCCAGAGGCAGCTCACCGATCTCGTCGAGGAACAGCGTGCCGCCGTCCGCGGCCTCTACCAGGCCCGCACGCCCGGCGCTGGCGCCGGTGAATGCGCCTTTCTCGTGACCAAACAGTTCGGACTCGATCAGGGATTCAGGGATCGCCGCGCAGTTCACCGAGATCATCGGTGCCTTCGCACGCTTGGACAGGTTGTGCAGGGCGCGGGCCACCAGTTCTTTACCGGTGCCGGACTCGCCCTGGATCAATACATTGGAGTCGGTCGGCGCTACTTTGCGGATCTTGCTGTAGAGGTCCTGCATCGGTGGGCAGGAGCCGATGATGCCGATCTCGCCGTTGCTGTTGTCGACGCCTGGTTTATCGGCCGCTTTGCCTGCCGGGCGTTGCTCAACGGGCGCACTGCTGGCCGACTGGCGGTCACGCAGGATACGGGCCACGGCCTGAAGCATCTCGTCATGGTCGAAAGGCTTGGCGATGTAGTCCACCGCGCCCATCTTCATGGAGTCCACCGCCGAGCGCAGGCTGGCGTAGCTGGTCATGATCAGCACCGGGGTGCCCTGGCCAAGCTTGATCAACTCGGTGCCAGGCGCGCCGGGAAGGCGCAGGTCACTGACAATCAGGTCGAACGTGGGAATGCTGAAACGCTCCTGGGCTTCCTGCACCGAGCCGGCTTCGCTGACCTGGTACTGATTTCGTTCAAGCAGGCGACGCAAGGCAGAGCGGATAATGGTTTCGTCTTCGACGATCAAAATGTGCGGCATTGATTCAATTCTCTCGACGGTCTCAGTTCACAGCGGACGTCGCTTCGACATGACGCGGCAAGGTCACCCGAATACGGGTGCCGCGTTGGCTTTCGGTGTCAGCCGGGCTGTCGATGGTGATTTGTCCATAATGCTCTTCAACGATGGAATAGACCAGTGCAAGGCCCAGACCGGTACCTTCACCTGGGTCCTTGGTGGTGAAGAAGGGTTCGAACAATCGGTCCATGATGTTCTGTGGAATACCGCTACCTTCATCTTCGACGATCAGATCGACCGTATGTTCGAAAACCTCGGTCTTGACGCGTACCGCGCCACCGGCAGGCGTTGCATCGCGGGCGTTGGAGAGCAGGTTGATCAGCACTTGGGCCAGGCGTTGTGAGTCGCCGTCCACCCAGTGGTCGGGGTCGCACAAGTTGAAGAACTGTACTTCGAAATTGCGCCGGTTCAAGGCCAGCAGCCCAATGGCATCCTGCGCCACTTCGGCCAGGCACACCGCTTCATCTTGGTTCTGATGCCCGCCCGCGTGGGCAAAGCTCATCAGCGACTGCACGATGCGTGACACGCGCTTGGTCTGTTCGAGGATTTGCCCGCTGATCTCGATGATCTCGCCATCTTCCTCGCGTTCTTCGCGCAGGTTCTGCGCCAGACACGCGATACCGGTGATCGGGTTGCCGATTTCATGGGCCACGCCCGCCGCCAGTCGGCCAATGCTGGCCAGACGCTCGGAATGCACCAGCTTGTCTTCGAGCATCTGGGTTTCGGTCAGGTCTTCCACCAGTAACACCAGGCCGCTGTTACCGGGCGCCAGGGGCTCGTCGATAGCGGCTTTGTGCAGGTTGAGCCAACGGGTTTGGCCGTCGAGGGCCAGATGCTGCTTGTGCAAGTGCTCGTCGGGCAGATTGATGAACCCTTGCAGCAATTCTTTCCACGGATCGCCCAAGGTATTGAGGCGTGAACCGACCACGCGCTGCGCTGCGATACCGGTGAGTTCTTCCATGGCCTTGTTCCACATCAGGATCTCTTGATCCTTGGCCAGCGAGCACACGCCCATCGGCAATTCTTGCAGGGTTTGGCGGTGGTAGCGGCGCAGGGCATCGAGTTCGGCGGCGAGGCCCGTGAGGCGTGAGTGGTAATCCTCGAGCCGGCTCTCGATGAAATGGATGTCTTCGGTCACGTAGTTTTCGCCGCCGGCCTTGTAGGGCAGGAAAGTTTCCACCATGTCCTGGGACACACTGGGTCCCATCAAACCGGACAGGTTGGCTTCGATACGGTCGCGCAGACGCCGCAGCGCGTAAGGGCGCCGCTCGTCGAACGGCAAGTAGAGATCGCGCAGCGCTTGTTCGACCTCCTTTTGTGCGGCTTTGGCACCCAAAGGCTTTGCCAGTTGCGTGGCGAACTCCTGGGGTGAGGCGGCATGCAATTCACGGCGTTGCGGGCGGCGCACGTTGTCCACCGCGCAGGCTTCGGCGGCGCTGGTTTCTTCGGGGCTGGCATTGGTGAACAGCGAGATCAGCGTGAACATCAAGACGTTGGCGGCCAGGGACGCAATCGCCGCCATGTGCCAGCTGGTGTCATCCAGCACGTAGATCATGTTCAGCAATGGGATGTAGAAGCCCTGCAGATTACCGACCAGCGGCAGCAGCATGGTCACGATCCACACCAGGATCCCCGCCAGCAAGCCGGCGATAAAGCCACGGCGATTGGCGGTCGGCCAGTACAGCACCGACAGCACGCCCGGCAGGAACTGCAAGGTGGCGACAAACGCGACGATACCCAGGTTGGCCAGGTCTTGCCCGGCGCCCAGCAACAGGTAGAACCCGTAGCCGGCCATGATGATCGCGACGATCAGCGCGCGCCGCGTCCATTTCAGCCAGCGGTAGATGTTGCCCTCGGCCGGCGGCTGGTACAGCGGTAGCACCAGATGGTTGAGCGCCATGCCCGAGAGCGCAAGGGTCGTGACGATGATCAGCCCGCTGGCGGCTGACAAACCACCGACGTACGCCAGCAAAGCCAACGCCGGGCTGTTGGCGGCAATGCCGATGCCGAGGGTGAAGTATTCCGGGTTAGTGGTGGCGCCCAGTTTCAGGCCTGCCCACAGGATCAGTGGCACCGCCAGGCTCATCAACAGCAGGAACAGCGGCAAACCCCAGCTGGCGCTGACCAGCGAGCGCGGGTTGAGGTTCTCGGTAAAGGTCATGTGATACATGTGTGGCATCACGATCGCCGAGGCGAAGAACACCAGCAGCAGCGTGCGCCATGGGCCCTCTTGCAGCGGCGTGTGCAGGGCGGCGAGGGCGGTCTGGTTTTGCAGCAACCAAAGCTCAAGCTGCTGCGGGCCGTCGAACACGCCGTAAAGTGCATAAAGGCCGACACCGCCGATGGCGATCAGCTTGATCACGGACTCGAAGGCAATTGCAAACACTAGGCCTTCGTGTTTCTCGCGAGTGGCGATATGGCGTGAACCGAAGAAAATCGTGAACAGCGTAATCAACGCGCAGAAGGCCAGGGCAACGCGGTGCTGCACCGGCTCACGGGTCAGGATGCTGATGGAGTCAGCCACTGCCTGGATTTGCAGGGCCAGCAACGGCAACACGCCGATCAGCATGAAAATGGTGGTCAGCGCGCCGGCCCAGGTGCTGCGAAAGCGGAAGGCAAACAGGTCGGCCAGGGATGACAGCTGATAGGTACGGGTGATTTTCAGGATCGGGTACAGCAACACCGGTGCCAGCAGGAACGCGCCGGACACCCCGAGGTAACTGGAAAGAAAGCCATAGCCGTATTGATAGGCCAGGCCCACCGTGCCATAGAACGCCCAGGCACTGGCGTACACGCCCAGGGACAAGGTGTAGGTCAACGGATGGCGAATGATCGCCCGCGGAATCATTCCGCGCTCACTGATCCAGGCCACCCCGAACAGCGCGGCCAGGTAGGCGGCACTGATCAGCAGCATCTGGGTGAGGCTAAAGCTCATCGGCATCTTTTTGGCTCTGCAGGATGAAAGTCACGACGATCAGGATCAGCCACAGCAGATAGGGGCGATACCAGGCGCCCGTGGCGTCGATCCACCAATCCATGATGGCGGGAGAAAACAGGTAGATCCCGACGACCAGCAGCAGGACCAATCGATAGATGTACATGTTGGCCTCTGATTGAAAAACTGCGGCGATGGTAACGGATGCCTGGCAAGCTGCAAGCGCCTTCAGCTCAATTGCGCTTCGGCCAGCGTGAGTGTGCGAGGTATCCGTCCGGCATCCCAGTGCTGGATGCCCCAGTCCAGCAGTTCCCGTGGGCTGGCGTGCAGCAACTCGTCGCCGGGTTGCTGGCCGAGGGCACGCAGGGCTCTCAATAGCAAAGGCGTGGCCTGGTCGGGTGTCAACGGCGGGGAACGGTAGGATTTGCCCAACTTGTTGCCGTCCGGCTGGATGATCAGCGGCACATGCAGGTAGCGCGGTTGGCGCAGGCCGAGCAGTTCCTGCAGGTAGAGCTGGCGTGGCGTGGAGTCGAGCAGGTCGGCGCCGCGCACGATATCGGTGACGCCTTGCCAGGCATCGTCGAGGACCACGGCCAGTTGATAGGCATACAGGCCGTCGCGGCGACGGATGACAAAATCGCCTACATCGCGGCCCAGGTGCTGTCGGAATTCGCCCTGGACGCGGTCGGTAAAGTGGTATTCCAGCTCCGGAACGCGTAACCGTATGGCGGCATCCTGCTGATCGTGTCCTGCATTGCGGCACAGCCCAGGGTAGATACCGTTGTAGGGTTCCAGCTGTTTACGTGAACAGGTGCACGCGTAGGCCAGGCCATGGTTGAACATATCGTTCAGCACTTTGGCGTAGGCATCATGCCGCTCGCTTTGTCGGACGAGTTCACCGTCCCATTCGAAACCGTAGCCTTCCAAGGCGTGGAGGATCGCTGCCTGGGCGCCCGGCTCTTCACGCGGTGGGTCAAGGTCCTCCATGCGCATCAGCCAGCGGCCTTGGTTTGCGCGGGCGTCGAGGTAGGAGGCGAGGGCGGCGACCAGGGAGCCAAAATGCAAATGGCCGCTGGGCGTGGGGGCGAAACGCCCGATATAGGTAGAGGCTGTCATGGGCCGGATACTACTGGAAATTCGGTAAACGCCAGAAACAAAAATGGGGCGTTTGCACGCCCCATTCGTTCAGTTCGGCAGGGATTACTTGCCGACCTGTTTTTCCTTGATTTCAGCCAAGGTCTTGCAGTCTACGCACAGGTCCGCGGTTGGGCGGGCTTCCAGGCGACGAATACCAATCTCGACGCCGCAGGATTCGCACCAGCCGTATTCTTCGTCTTCGATCAGTTGCAGCGTCTTGTCGATCTTCTTGATCAGCTTGCGTTCGCGATCACGGGCGCGCAGTTCAAGGGCGAACTCTTCTTCCTGGCTGGCACGGTCGGCCGGGTCCGGGAAGTTGGCGGCTTCGTCCTTCATGTGGTCAACGGTGCGGTCGACCTCTTGCATCAAGTCCTGCTTCCACTTTTTCAGGATATTGGTGAAGTGCTGGCGCATGGGCTTGCCCATGTACTCCTCACCCTTCGCTTCGACGTAAGGTGTGAAGCCACTGAGGCTCTGCTGCTGTTGCTTTGCTTGGGTGGACATGAATAGACCGCCTCTCACTCTTCTAATCCATTGCGCAGGATTGCAACGTCACCGACACCTGCCGGCCCTGCGGCTGCAAGCGGGCGAACTTACCAGATAGATTCGGGGTGCGCCACTCCCGGTTGTCGAGGCCCATGGCAAATCGCTTGCAAAACTGCGACAGCCCGCCATTGCTGGGTATGCATTGCCTCGAATGTTGATTTTAGTCGTTTTGCAGGCGCTTGCTCGGCCGGCACATGCCTCCGGGCAGGCAATAGAACATGTTTTCCCGCGAGGGTTCGGTAGAATCCAGATTTTGTCCCTACCGTTAAGGAAGGCTAATGGCTCAGCCCTACAGTGCGCGCAGTCGCGCCATCGAACCTTTTCATGTCATGGCATTGCTGGCGCGGGCCAATGAGCTGCAAGCCGCCGGCCATGACGTGATCCACCTGGAAATCGGTGAGCCGGATTTCACCACTGCCGAGCCCATCATCCAGGCCGGCCAGGCAGCATTGGCCAACGGCAAGACCCGCTACACCGCGGCCCGTGGTCTGCCGGAGTTGCGCGAGGCCATCAGCGGTTTCTATCAGCAGCGCTACGGGCTGAACGTCGACCCCGAGCGTATCCTGATCACCCCCGGCGGTTCCGGCGCTTTGCTGCTGGCCAGCAGCCTGTTGGTGGATCCGGGCAAGCATTGGCTGCTCGCAGACCCCGGTTACCCGTGCAATCGTCACTTCCTGCGGTTGGTGGAGGGCGCGGCCCAACTGGTGCCGGTCGGCCCCGAAGTGCGCTACCAGTTGACCGCCGACCTAGTGGCCAAGCACTGGAATCAAGACAGTGTCGGCGCGCTCGTGGCGTCCCCGGCCAACCCGACCGGGACGATCCTTACGCGTGACGAATTGGCCGGGCTTTCCGCCGCCATCAAGGCGCGCAACGGCCACTTGGTGGTGGACGAAATTTACCATGGCCTCACCTACGGCACGGACGCGGCCAGCGTGCTGGAAGTCGACGACGAAGCATTTGTCCTGAATAGTTTTTCCAAGTATTTCGGCATGACCGGCTGGCGCCTGGGGTGGCTGGTGGCGCCCCCGGCCGCAGTGGGGGAGTTGGAGAAACTGGCGCAAAACCTTTACATCAGTGCGCCAAGCATGGCCCAGCACGCGGCGCTAGCGTGTTTCACCCCGCAAACCCTGAGCATTCTTGAAGAGCGCCGCGCTGAATTCGGCCGTCGTCGTGACTTCCTGCTGCCTGCCTTGCGCGAGTTGGGGTTTGGCATCGCCGTCGAGCCGGAAGGGGCGTTCTATTTGTATGCCGATATCAGCGCGTTCGGCGGTGATGCCTTCGCATTCTGTCGTCACTTCCTCGAAACCGAGCATGTGGCCTTTACCCCTGGCCTGGATTTTGGCCGCTTTAAAGCCGGTCATCATGTGCGCTTTGCCTACACGCAAAACCTCGATCGCCTGCAGGAGGCGGTGGAGCGAATCGCCCGTGGCTTGCGGAGCTGGCAAGGCTGATGCGCTTTAATCCTCCCCTCGAAGAAGCGCGGCTGATTCGTCGCTACAAGCGTTTTCTCACCGATATCGAAACCGTTACCGGCGAGTTGCTCACCATTCACTGCCCCAACACCGGCTCGATGCTCAATTGCATGGTGGAAGGTGGGCAGGTCTGGTTCAGTCGCTCCAATGACCCCAAGCGCAAGTTGCCTGGTACCTGGGAAATCGCCGAGACGCCCCAGGGGCGTCTGGCCTGCGTGAACACCGCGCGTGCCAATCAGTTGGTCGAGGAGGCGTTGCTGGCGGGGGTCATCACCGAACTCAACGGCTTTACTGCGTTGAAGCGCGAGGTGCCTTACGGCCAGGAGAAAAGCCGCATCGATTTTCGTCTGGACTATCCCGATGGCGCGGCCTACGTCGAAGTCAAAAGTGTGACCTTGGGCTTTGATGGCTCTGCGGTTGCCGCGTTCCCTGATGCGGTGACCCAGCGCGGCGCCAAGCATTTGCGCGAGCTGGCCCATCTGGCGCGGCAGGGTGTGCGTGCAGTGCAGTTGTACTGCGTCAATCTCTCGGGCATTGATGCCGTGCGCCCGGCGGTGGAAATCGACGCGGCCTACGCCGCCGCCCTGCGTGAAGCCAAGTCGGCGGGGGTGGAAGTGCTGGCGTATGGCGTGCGGGTGACTTCCGAAGAAATCTGTGTGGATCGGCGGCTGGACGTGCTGCTCGACTAGAGCGCCACCCACAGGCCCTGGTCATCTTCGCGGCCGGGCAGGGCGGTAAGGCTTTGCCCGGCGCAAGGGCCGGCGATGCACTCGCCGCTCTCGATCAGGAACAGGGCGCCGTGGGTGGCGCACTGGATCAAACTGGCGCTGGCGTCGAGAAACTGGTCGGGTTGCCATTCCAGCGAAATGCCGCGATGGGGGCAACGGTTGATGTAGAAGTAGGCTACACCGTCCCGACGCACCGCCAACACCTTGCAGCCGTCGATATCAAAACCGAGGCTGCAGTTAGGCGCGAGGGTTTCGGAGGGGCAGAGAAACTTCATTTCAATCCTTAAGTGCCTTGACGTTCAAATGCAAACAATTATCAAATGCCGGCTTCGCCCGTTAGCTGAGCGGGCGCTCAATGCGATGCCAGGCGGGCGTTATCTGCCTCATCGATGAGTGCTTGAGCGGCCCCGCCTTTGCAAGGAAACCCTGTTATGCGCCTGAGTACCAGCGCTATTGCGCTTGTTGTCGGATTGCTGGTCAACCACGGGGCTCAAGCCTCCGAACTGCCACAACGCTGGGTGAGTGCCGGCGGGGCGCTGTCGGAATGGGTGACGGCCCTGGGCGGTGAGTCGAAATTGGTGGGTGTGGATACCACCAGTCAGCATCCGGAGTCTCTCAAGGCGTTGCCGAGCATTGGCTATCAGCGGCAGTTGTCGGCGGAAGGCATTCTGAGTTTGCGCCCGCAGGTGCTGGTCGGTACTGAAGAAATGGGGCCGCCGCCCGTGCTGGCGCAGATTCGCAACGCGGGTGTGCAGGTGGAAATGTTCTCGGCGCAGCCGGACCTGCCCACGCTGAAAGGTAACCTTCAGCACTTGGGCACGTTGCTGGGCAATGAGGCCAAAGCCAACGAATTGTTTACCGGATATGAGCAGGCGTTGGATCAGCAAAAGCGCTGGGTAAGCAAGGCCCAATCGACCCAAAAGGCGCCAGGCGTGTTGCTGTTGCTCGGTCATGCAGGCGGCAAGCCGCTGATCGCGGGCAAAGACACGGCGGCTGACTGGATGTTGCAGCAGGCTGGCGGGCGCAACCTGGCGACCCATACTGGCTACAAGCCGTTTTCGGTGGAGTCGTTGGCAGGGTTGAGCCCGGATGTGCTGGTGTTTGCTGATCGTGCCCTGACCGGTGAGGCGGCGCGTGCCGCACTGTTCAAGGAGAACCCGATCCTGGCTTCCACGCCAGCGGCCAAAAGCGGGCGAGTGTTTGAGGTCGATCCCACCTTGCTGGTCGGTGGGCTTGGGCCGCGCCTGCCACAAAGCCTCGCGGACCTGTCCGCCGGGTTTTATCCGTCCCTGGCCAAGCCAGCCCTATGACCACTCCGGTTAAACCGAAGACGCTGTTTGTAGGGTTGGCGCTGCTGTGTGTATTCGCTATTTGGCTCTCGCTGGCGCTGGGGCCAGTCAGCCTGCCCTTGCTGGATACGCTCAGGGCTGCGTTGCGGTGGATGGGCGTGCCGATCGAGGCCCAAGGGCTGGAGCAGGCTGAGCTGATCCTGGGGCAGATCCGTTTGCCGCGCACGCTGCTGGGGTTGGCGGTCGGCGGCGTGTTGGCCTTGTCGGGCGTGGCAATGCAGGGGCTGTTTCGCAACCCCTTGGCTGATCCGGGGTTGGTCGGGGTTTCCAGCGGTGCCGCGCTGGGGGCGGCGGTGGCGATTGTAGGGGGTTCGTTTTTCGGCGGTTTGCCGGATGCATTCGGGCCCTATCTGTTGTCGCTATGCGCATTCCTTGGCGGCTTGGGTGTCACTGCACTGGTCTATCGACTAGGGCGGCGCAACGGCCAGACCCATATCGCGACCATGTTGCTGGCCGGCATCGCCCTTACAGCCCTCGCCAGCTCGGCGGTAGGACTGTTTACCTACCTGGCCGACGACGCCACCTTGCGCACCCTGACGTTCTGGAACCTGGGCAGCCTCAACGGCGCCAGCTATTCGCGGTTATGGCCCCTGTTGCTGGTAAGCGCGGGTGTCGCGCTGTGGTTGCCGCGTCGAGCCAAAGCGCTGAACGCGCTGCTACTCGGTGAATCAGAGGCCAATCACTTAGGTATCGATGTAGAAAGGCTTAAGCGCGAGTTGGTCTTCTGCACGGCGTTAGGCGTGGGAGCCGCCGTGGCCGCTGCGGGCATGATTGGTTTTGTGGGGCTGGTGGTGCCACATCTGGTGCGTTTGCTGGCGGGGCCGGATCATCGTGTGCTGCTACCGGCTTCGGTCCTGGCGGGGGCGAGCCTGCTGTTGTTTGCCGATCTGGTCGCGCGCTTGGCCTTGGCACCGGCTGAATTGCCGATCGGTATTGTGACCGCATTTATCGGCGCGCCATTTTTTCTTTATCTGTTGTTGCGGGGGCGTGCCTGATGTTGCGTGTGGAAGACCTGCAGATCCGTCGCGGTCGCACAACCGTATTGGCAGGCGTCACCCTCGATCTGTTGCCGGGCGAGGTGCTCGGGGTCCTGGGCCCCAATGGTGCGGGCAAGAGTACGTTGCTCGGCGGATTGTGCGGCGAGTTGCCTCCTGACCACGGCAACGTGTGGTTGGACCAACGCCCGTTGAGCGAGTGGAGTGGCGCGCAACGGGCGCAACGCCTGGCGGTATTGCCGCAAAGTTCGACGCTGGACTTCGCTTTCCGTGTTGAAGAGGTTGTCGGCATGGGGCGCTTGCCACACCAGACCGGGCGCGTGCGTGATGACGCGATTATCGAGGCAGCCCTACAGGCGGCAGATGTCGGCCACCTGAGCGGTCGCAGCTACCTGGCGCTGTCCGGCGGAGAGCGTCAACGGGTGCATCTGGCGCGGGTGCTGGCGCAGTTATGGCCGGGCGAGGCTGGGCAGACGTTGCTGCTGGATGAGCCGACGTCAATGCTGGACCCCTTGCACCAGCACACAACCTTGCAGGCCATTCGCACTTTTGCCGATCGAGGGGCGGCGGTGTTGGTGATCCTTCACGACTTGAACCTGGCGGCGCGTTATTGTGATCGGATCCTGCTGCTGGAGGCAGGGCGCCCGCATGTCTTGGGTGCGCCGGCGCAGGTGATGCAGCCGGCGCCGTTGAAAGCTGTGTTTGGTTTGGATGTGCTTGTGCAGCCTCATCCGGAGCGTGGGCATCCGTTGATCATTGCCCGCTGAACTGCAGTGTGGGCGGCTTTGTACCGATAGCGTTTTACGGGCAAAAAAAGACCCGGCAAGAGCCGGGTCAAATAACCGTGATTAGCCTGATGAGGAGATAATCTGAGAGTCCGAACCAATGGTCTTTCAGTTATCGGCTGATCTCGCGATCAGCTGTGATAATCATAACGATTCTCATTTGAGAGTCAACATTTGTTTTCAATGGCTCTTCAGATTTTCTCAAACGTCCGTTCGGAATGCCTGTAAATGTTGGCTTTGCCAGTCGATCTAATTTTTTTGGCGGGCCGAAATAGCGTCCAATTGCCGGTTCAACGCTTCTTTGCGCTCGGCAGGAATGTCATTCCAATGCACATCCATCAAGGCCCCTTCGATTGCATACAGCAGCACTTTCGATGCGCGAAACCCGCGCGTCCGTACGGCCCGGTAGGCATCGACCGCACCCAGGCGACGCAAGTCGGACGCACTGTGGATGCCCACCGCATGCAGCCACTGTGCTGACGTCTTGCCAAGGTTTTTCAGGTGTTGCAGCTCATCGTTCATCAAGCCTCCTTGCGACGGCCGAATGGTTCGGTGGGTATCGTGACCAGGCAAGCCTGAAAGGAGTGTAGCGCTCAGTAGGAAAAGCGTAGTTCTTTAGTCGGAAACGGCCTAAAGACCGAGAGGAGTGATGTGATCCGGCAGGCGGGAAGCCCGGCACGCCTGTGCGATACCGGGCTGAAGCAGCGAGTATTAGCGGGTACGGTAACGCAGGCGGGTGCCAAAGTTGACTGACATGAGGATTTCATCGGCGGTCAGCTCCGCAGGGAAATAGGTCCCGGATATCTGCGCGTGGGCCAGGCTGGCGCCTTCCAGCGAGCAACCGCGCAGGTCGAGGCCGCGCAAATCCGCAGAGCGGAAGTAGGCATCGGTAAAGTCCACGCCGGTGGCGTTCAACTCACGCAAGTCCAGGCCGCGAAAGTCCCCGCCGCGCATGTCGATGACGCCGTCTTTTGGACGTTCCTGGTTGAAGCCCCGGATATCATCTTTATGCAGGAGCGAGTAAAGCGGAGTATCAAGAAGCTTGGGCTGACTCATGACGGCAACTCCTGTTGGATTTATGGCGCCATTATAGTGCCACTATTGCGGGGTCGTGCGCCCAAGTAGACGACACGACCAAGAATTTTTTCTTACAGGCCTGGCAGGCGCTGGCGAATATGCGCCACCAACGCATCGAGCGTACCGCTTTCATTGGTCTCGACGCGTTTGCTGAGGAGCAGCTCCTCGGCGGTCAGCGAGTCGCGATTGGCTTGCTGTTCTTCGATAACGGCCAGTGTCGCGTCGGAAGGATCATTGTTGTCTGCCTGACGTTGTGCCAACCAGCTGGCGATTACGGCTTGCGGCGCGTTGCAATCCAGGATCAGGAACGGCGCACCGGTGGCTTCGGCGACTTTGGCCGCTGCATCGCGTTGTTCGCGTTTCAGGAAGGTGGCATCCAACACCACTGGGTAACCGGCACGCAGTACGGTGTCGGCGATTTCATTCAACCGGGTGTAGGTCGCCACGCTGGCGTCGGCCGCATAGATACCGGCCTGCGGCGTGTTTTCGACGTGTTGCTCACCGAACAGACGCTTGCGTTCCACGTCCGAGCGCAGGCGCACAGCACCCAGCGCTTCCACCAGGCGCATGGCCACGTGGCTTTTGCCCACGGCCGAAACACCGTGGGTAATTGCCAGGAAGCGCGACGGAATGGTGCTGTAGCTTTCCGCCAGATTCGCGTAGTTGCGGTATTGACGCAGGGTCGTGGCGCGTTGCACCGGGCTGGCCTCGCTCGGCATGCTGAACAGCGCGATCTTGGCGCGTACCAAGGCGCGATAGGCTTTATAGAAGTTCAGCACCTCCAGGCCTTGATAGTCGCCGGTCAACTCCAGGTACTGGCTGATAAAGCGGCGCGCCAGGGATTTGAGGCCGCGGTCTTCAAGGTCCATGGCCAGGAAGCCGGTATCGGCGTACACATCGGTGAAGCGGAAAGGCTCGTTGAATTCGATGCAGTCGAAGATCACTACGTGGCCATCGATCAACGTCGCGTTACCCAGGTGAATATCGCCGTGGCATTCGCGGGTGAAACCTTCCTGTTTGCGCTGGGAGAACAGCGGCTTGAGGCGCTCGAAGCTGCTTTCGGCCCAAGCTTGCAAAGCGTCCAGTTGCGCCAGGTCGGCCTTGTCACTGAGGAACGGGCGAATCTGGTCGAAGTTCTGGCGAACCGGTGCCATCACCTCGTCCGGGGTGCCGGCCGGGTGTTCCTGCGGTACTTTCGGTGCGGTGAGGTGGAAGTGCGCGATTTGCTTGGCCATCTCATCGATGTGCGCGCTGGTCAATTCGCCGTTGGCTTGCAAGGTGCTGAGCAGTTGGCTCTGCGGGAACTGACGCATTTTCAGCGCATATTCGATGACTGGGCCATCGCCACCCAACTGAGGGGCCTCGGCCGTGCCGGTGATCGGCAACACTTCAAGATACAAGTCTTCGGTCAAACGCTGGTTGAGGCGCAGCTCTTCATTGCAGAAGTGGCCGCGCTTTTCCAGATCCGTGAAGTCCAGGAAGCCGAAGTTCATCGGTTTCTTCAATTTATAGGCATAGGGCCCGGTCAGCACGACCCAGGAAATATGGGTCTCGATGACTTGGAACGCATCAACCGGGTGGGCGTATAAGGCCGGGTTTTGCAGGGCGGCGATCAGGGTCTGGCTCACGGGCGATCCTTCAGAGTCTGGCGGAAAACATGGCGGGCATTATGGCTGCTGCGGCCGGTCGTGCAAACCGCTGTCCGGCTCATGTTGATCATCAATAAAGTGCGTATAATCCGCCGCCATGACTCGAACCCGATCTCCCCGTTCCCGTAAAAAACCTCCTTCCCGCGGCCTGCGCCCTTGGCTGGGCTGGGCGCTCAAGCTCGGCCTCGTGGGCCTCGTAGTGCTCGCCGGCTTTGCGGTGTACCTCGACGCTGTGGTCCAGGAGAAGTTCTCCGGCAAGCGTTGGACCATTCCCGCCAAGGTGTATGCACGCCCGCTGGAGTTGTTTACCGGCCAGAAGCTAAGCAAGGATGACTTCCTGACCGAACTCGACGCCTTGGGCTATCGCCGCGAACCCGTGAGCAACGGGCCGGGCGCGGCGGCTGTCAGTGGTAACACCGTCGACTTGAATACCCGCGGTTTCCAGTTCTATGAAGGCCTGGAAAAAGCCCAGCCTGTGCGCGTGCGCTTTTCCGGCGATTACGTCGCTGAGTTGTCGTCCCTCAATGGCTCGAAGCTGCCGGTGGTTCGCCTCGAACCGCTGATGATCGGCGGCATTTACCCTAAAAACCTTGAAGATCGCATCCTGATCAAGCTTGACCAGGTGCCGCCGTACCTGTTGGAAACCCTGGTTGCTGTTGAAGACCGCGATTTCTACCACCACTGGGGCGTTTCGCCGAAGTCGATCGCCCGCGCGGTCTGGGTGAACACCTCCGGCGGCAAGATGACTCAGGGCGGCAGTACGCTGACGCAACAATTGGTCAAGAACTTCTACCTGACCAACGAGCGTAGCCTCACCCGTAAGCTCACTGAAGCCATGATGGCGATGCTGCTGGAGCTGCACTACAGCAAGCAGGAAATCCTTGAGGCGTACCTCAACGAGGTATTCGTCGGCCAGGATGGCCAGCGCGCCGTGCATGGTTTCGGCCTGGCCAGCCAGTTCTTCTTTGGCCAGCCGCTGTCCGAACTGAAGCTGCACCAGGTGGCGTTGCTGGTGGGCATGGTCAAGGGGCCTTCCTACTACAACCCGCGCCGCAATCCTGAGCGTGCGCTGGAGCGACGCAACCTCGTGCTTGATGTACTTGAGCAACAAGGTGTTGCCACGGCTGAACAGGTCGCTGCCGCGAAGAAAATGCCGTTGGGTGTCACTACCCGCGGCAAGCTGGCGGACAGCTCCTTCCCGGGCTTTATCGATCTGGTCAAGCGCCAACTGCGTGAAGACTACCGCGACGAAGACTTGACCGAAGAAGGCCTGCGAATCTTCACCAGTTTCGACCCGATCCTGCAGATGAAGGCCGAAGCGTCCGTCAATGACACGTTCAAGCGTCTGACAGGCCGTAAAGGTTCCGATGAAGTCGAAGCGGCCATGGTTGTGACCAATCCGGAAACGGGTGAAGTGCAAGCCATGATCGGCAGCCGTCAGGCCAGCTTTGCCGGGTTCAACCGCGCGCTGGATGCGGTGCGGCCAATCGGTTCCCTGGTCAAGCCTGCGGTTTACCTGACCGCGTTGGAAAAACCGAGCAAATACACCCTGACCAGTTGGCTCTCAGATGACCCGCTGTCGGTCAAAGGTGCCGATGGCCAAGTGTGGACACCCCAGAACTTCGACCGTCGTTCCCACGGTACGATATTCCTGTATCAGGGCATTGCGCACTCCTACAATATTTCCACGTCGCGGCTGGGCCTTGAGGTCGGCGTGCCGAATGTCCTCAAGACCATCGCGCGGCTGGGTGTCACCCGTGAGTTCCCGGCCTTCCCGTCGATCCTGTTGGGCGCTGGCGCGATGACCCCGATGGAAGTCGCGACGATGTACCAGACCCTCGCCAACGGTGGTTTCAACACCCCCATGCGCGGGATCCGCAGCGTGCTGACCGCCGAGGGTGAGCCGCTCAAGCGCTACCCGTTCCAGATTCAGCAACGGTTTGATGCGGGCTCCATTTATCTGATCCAGAACGCCATGCAGCGCGTGATGCGTGAAGGTACCGGGCGTTCGGTCTATAGCGTGCTGCCGGCGAACCTGACATTGGCAGGCAAGACCGGTACCAGTAACGATTCGCGTGACAGCTGGTTCGCAGGTTTCGGCCAGGACGTGCTGGCGGTGGTGTGGCTGGGGCGCGACGATAACGGCAAGACGCCGTTTACCGGTGCCACCGGTGCGCTGCAGGTCTGGACCAGTTTCATGCGCAAAGCTGATCCGCTGCCGTTGAACATGCCGCAGCCGGATAACATCGTGCAGGCTTGGATCGATCCGCACACGGGGCAGGGCTCAGATGCCAACTGTCCGGGCGCGGTGCAGATGCCGTATATTCGCGGCAGCGAACCGCCTCCCGGCGCCGCATGCGGTGGCAGTGCCCCCGCTGATGCGGAGTCGGTGATGGATTGGGTCAAGGGCTGGATGAATTAAGCAAAGAGGGTTTCAAGTGAACAAGTGGTGGATTCCAGCTATTACAGCTCTGGCTTTGCTCAACGGTTGCGCCAGCGTGCAGCGCGGCTCCATTCCCGTGGTGGATTCGAGCACTGCCGTCTCCAATAACGACCGGATTTCGGCCAATGGCGGCTTCCGCCAGACCGTGACCAATCGTCCAGCGCAAGCTACGACCCAGGCGATGCCACAGGATTCCGGTGTGGTGGTCATGGTGCCAGGCGCTGGCGCTGCCACCTCTGCGCCGATCAGTGCCGAGCCGTGGACGCCAGGGCCAAGCACCTCGGGTCCGATCGACTCCACGCCGATTCAAACTGCGCCGATCAATCAGGGCACCTACACCATGCCGTCGACGCCAAGTGGCATTCCATCGTCTTCCAGCGGTGGCGGCCTGTCGGCTGACGAGCAACTGGATGGCCCGGTGCTTGCGCTGCTGACCACGGCCCAGCAACAGCAGGCGGGTGGTGATTTGAATGGTGCGTCGTCGAGCCTCGAACGTGCCCAGCGCGTGGCTCCGCGTGAGCCGCAAGTGTTGTATCGCCTGGCCCAGGTTCGCATGGCCCAGGGTGATGCTCCGCAGGCCGAGCAGTTCGCCCGTCGTGGCCTGAGTCTGGCCAACGGTCGTCCCGACTTGCAAGCCAGCCTGTGGGCCTTGATTGGTGACGCGCGCGCCGCGCAAGGCGATGCCGCCGGTGCCGCGCAGGCTCGGCAAAAAGCCAAGGTCAGCCTCTGATGGATGCACGCTTCCCCGCCATTGCCGAACAGTTATTGCTGATTGAGCGCGAGTTGCGCGTGCAGGGCTGGTGGGACGAGGTGTCCCCCAGCGTCGAGGCGCTCAGCAGCGTTGAACCTTTTTCGGTGGATACGCTGGATTTTCACCAGTGGCTGCAGTGGGTATTCCTGGTGCGCATGAAGCAGATCCTCGAACAGGACCTGCCGCTGCCCAATGCGTCGGGCATCCTGGAAATGGCCGAGATGGTCTACGCCGACCGCCCGCTGGAAAGCCTTGGCTTACGTAATGCGCTGAAAAAGTTCGACCAACTGATCGTCGACGCTCGTTAATTGCCTGACTGCCGGTTTTTCCGGCAGTCTTGCGCACATTTCTACCGCTTGACGACATTCAGGCGAGTTTTATCCCTCCTCAAAGCCCTTTCTTCTACGTTCTCATGCGCTTAGTTGGAAAAAAGCGCAATTATTGCTTGACTTGAACGTCCTGAAACAGAAGAATCCAAAGTCCGCTGTATCGGGACTGCCAGAAGCAGGCCCGCTCAGCAGATCATGAGGCGCACATCCGCGCCGACCTGTTACACCCGCAACGCGTTACCTCGCGCTGGGTGGGAAAAGCCCGCAACACTTGGGACGATCCCAATACTTGCTCAGTCAGTGCTGACGTAGTCGGCGACCACCGTCGCTCATGCTCTGTTGAGAAGTAAACCTATTAAGACCCGTCGGTTTTTTTAACGGACGGTATTCTGGCGTTTTAGAGGTGAACAACGTGGAGCTTTTATCTGGCGGTGAGATGCTCGTCCGCTTTTTGCGTGACGAAGGCGTCGACTATATCTACGGGTACCCAGGTGGTGCTCTGCTGCATGTCTACGACGCACTGTTCAAGGAACCGGCTGTTACCCACATCCTGGTTCGCCACGAGCAGGCCGCGACCCATATGGCTGACGGTTACGCCCGTGCCACCGGTAAAGCCGGTGTGGTACTGGTAACGTCCGGCCCTGGCGCAACCAATGCCATTACCGGCATCGCGACTGCGTATATGGACTCCATCCCGATGGTGATCATTTCCGGCCAAGTGGCTAGCACCATGGTCGGTACCGATGCATTCCAGGAAACCGACATGATCGGTATCTCCCGGCCGATCGTGAAACACAGCTTCATGATCAAGCATGCGTCGGAAATCCCGGAAGTCATGAAAAAGGCCTTCTACCTCGCACAGTCCGGTCGCCCGGGTCCTGTGGTGGTCGACATCCCGAAAGACATGACCAACCCGGCCGAGAAATTCGAATACATCTTCCCGAAGAAGGCCAAGCTGCGCTCCTACAGCCCGGCCGTCCGTGGGCACTCGGGGCAAATCCGCAAGGCCGCAGAAATGCTCCTGGCGGCCAAGCGTCCAGTGCTGTACTCGGGTGGTGGCGTGATTCTGGGCGGCGGTTCTGCGCCTTTGACTGAGCTGGCCAAACTGCTCAACCTGCCGGTGACCAATACGTTGATGGGCCTCGGCGCCTTCCCAGGTACCGACCGTCAGTTTGTCGGCATGCTCGGCATGCACGGCAGCTACACCGCTAACCTGGCGATGCACCACGCCGACGTGATCCTGGCAGTGGGCGCGCGTTTCGATGACCGCGTGATCAACGGCGCGAGCAAATTCTGCCCGAATGCCAAGATCATCCATATCGACATCGACCCGGCGTCCATCTCCAAGACCATCAAGGCCGATGTGCCGATCGTGGGTCCTGTTGAAAGCGTATTGACCGAAATGGTTGCTGCGCTCAAGGACATCGGCGAGACGCCGAACAAGGAATCCGTTGCCAGTTGGTGGAAGCAGATCGACGAATGGCGCGGTGATCGCGGCCTGTTCCCTTACGACAAGGGCGACGGCAGCATCATCAAGCCACAAACCGTGATCGAGACCCTGTGCGAAGTGACCAAGGGCGACGCCTTTGTGACCTCCGACGTGGGCCAGCACCAGATGTTCGCTGCGCAGTACTACAAGTTCGACAAGCCTAACCGCTGGATCAACTCCGGTGGCCTAGGCACGATGGGCTTTGGTTTCCCTGCGGCCATGGGCGTGAAACTGAGCTTCCCGGACACTGACGTTGCATGCGTCACCGGCGAGGGCAGCATCCAGATGAACATCCAGGAACTGTCGACGTGCCTGCAGTACGGCCTTCCGGTGAAGATCGTGTGCTTGAACAACGGCGTGCTGGGCATGGTTCGTCAATGGCAGGACATGAGCTACAACAGCCGTCACTCCCATTCCTACATGGAGTCGCTGCCGGATTTCGTAAAATTGGTTGAAGCCTATGGCCATGTCGGCATTCGCATCACCGATTTGAAAGATCTGAAGCCGAAGATGGAAGAGGCGTTCGCCATGAAGGACCGCTTGGTGTTCATCGATATTCAGGTGGATACCAGCGAGCACGTCTACCCGATGCAGATCAAAGACGGCTCTATGCGCGACATGTGGCTGAACAAGACGGAGCGTACTTAATCATGCGGCACATTATCTCCCTGCTTCTGGAGAACGAACCCGGCGCTCTGTCTCGTGTTGTCGGCCTGTTTTCGCAACGCAACTACAACATCGAAAGCCTGACCGTGGCCCCGACCGAAGACCCGACCCTGTCGCGCCTGACGTTGACCACCGTGGGCCACGATGAGGTGATCGAGCAGATCACCAAGAACCTCAACAAGCTGATCGAAGTGGTCAAGCTGGTCGACCTGTCGGAAAGTGCCCACATCGAGCGTGAGCTGATGCTGGTTAAGGTCAAGGCCACGGGTGCCCAACGTGCCGAGATCAAACGGACTACCGACATTTATCGCGGGCAGATCGTTGATGTGAGCGCCAGCGTTTATACCGTTCAACTGACCGGTACAAGCGACAAGCTGGACAGCTTCATCCAGTCGATCGGGACGGCCTCGATTCTGGAAACAGTACGCAGTGGTGTCACCGGGATTGCCCGTGGCGACAAAGTACTCAGCATTTAACCCAAATTAGTGAATGGCCTTACGGCCTGGATATATAGAGGAACCTCATGAAAGTTTATTACGATAAAGATTGTGACCTGTCGATCATCCAGGGCAAGAAAGTCGCCATCATCGGCTACGGTTCCCAGGGTCACGCGCAAGCTTGCAACCTGAAAGATTCCGGCGTTGACGTGACTGTTGGCCTGCGTAAAGGCTCGGCCACTGTTGCCAAGGCTGAAGCCCACGGCCTGAAAGTGACTGACGTTGCTTCCGCCGTTGCTGCTGCCGACCTGGTCATGATCCTGACCCCGGACGAGTTCCAGTCCGCGCTGTACAAGAATGAAATCGAGCCGAACATCAAGAAGGGCGCCACCCTGGCCTTCTCCCACGGCTTCGCGATCCACTACAACCAAGTAGTGCCACGCGCTGATCTCGACGTGATCATGATCGCGCCAAAAGCACCGGGCCACACCGTGCGTTCCGAGTTCGTCAAAGGCGGCGGCATCCCTGACCTGATCGCGATCTACCAGGACGCATCGGGCAACGCCAAGAACGTCGCACTGTCCTACGCTGCTGGCGTGGGTGGCGGTCGTACCGGCATCATCGAAACCACCTTCAAGGACGAGACTGAAACCGACCTGTTCGGCGAACAAGCTGTACTGTGCGGCGGTACCGTTGAGCTGGTTAAAGCCGGTTTCGAAACCCTGGTTGAAGCTGGCTACGCGCCAGAAATGGCCTACTTCGAGTGCCTGCACGAACTGAAGCTGATCGTTGACCTCATGTACGAAGGCGGTATCGCCAACATGAACTACTCGATCTCCAACAACGCCGAATACGGCGAGTACGTGACTGGCCCGGAAGTGATCAACGCCGAGTCCCGTCAGGCCATGCGCAACGCCCTGAAACGTATTCAGGACGGCGAATACGCCAAAATGTTCATCAGCGAAGGCGCTACCGGCTACCCTTCGATGACCGCCAAGCGTCGTAACAACGCCGCTCACGGTATCGAAGTCATCGGCGAGCAACTGCGCTCGATGATGCCGTGGATCGGTGCCAACAAGATCGTTGACAAAGCCAAGAACTAAGTCGAACGTATCAAGAGAAAACGCGGCTTAGGCCGCGTTTTTTCGTTTGAGGGGCGGGTTCTGGTATAAAGCTGCATCGTTTGCGGGCGAACACTCGCCGCAAGTATCTGTCGAATTTTTTTCACACCGTTGCAAGGTAAAGTCCATGAGCGAACGTCCCGAAGAGCCAAGCCAGGCTTCTGACGCCGAAAGCCTGCTGCCGATCGATGAGCATGTCGAAGAAGGGCATGACGCGGAAGGTCGCAAGGTCCGGCATCGTGGCATCTATCTGCTGCCCAACCTGTTCACCACGGCGAACCTGTTTGCCGGGTTCTATTCCATCATCAACTCCATGAGTGCCCAAAGCGCACTGGCGGCAGGTGATGCGGTGAGTGCCAGCAAGTATTTCGGTTTTGCTGCCATTGCAATCTTCGTGGCCATGGTGCTCGACGGCCTTGATGGGCGAGTGGCGCGCATGACCAACACACAGAGCGCCTTCGGAGCCGAGTACGACTCACTGTCGGACATGGTCGCGTTTGGCGTCGCCCCTGCGTTGTTGGCATTTGCCTGGGCGCTGGGCGATATGGGCAAGGTCGGCTGGATGGTTGCCTTCATCTATGTCGCCGGCGCTGCTTTGCGTCTGGCGCGCTTCAACACCCAGGTGGGAACCGCCGACAAGCGTTACTTCATCGGTCTTGCCAGCCCTGCTGCTGCGGGTGTGGTGGCGGGTATCGTCTGGGCATTCAGTGATTACGGGATCCAGGGTTCGAAGATGTCGTTCCTGGTGGCCTTGATGGTGGCTGCTGCCGGCATGCTGATGGTCAGCAACATCAAGTACAACAGCTTTAAGGAGCTGGACCTCAAGGGGCGTGTGCCTTTCGTGGCGATTCTGGCAGTGGTGCTGGTGTTCGCCGTGGTGTTCAGTGATCCTCCGCGTATTCTGTTGCTGGCGTTCCTGGTCTACGCCGCGTCGGGGCCGGTTCAGTACTTGCTGCATTTGCGCCGCGACAAAACATTGCCTTAATGTAATTTCCCCCATACTCCGCAGTCTATTGGTATATCAGTTCTCCAATGCTGCGGAGTTGCCATGTTAATCAAGTTGCCCAAAGCGTCCGATTGCCACGAGTCGGATGTCACGCCTGAATCCTTCTATCTCTCTCGCCGTAGCTTGCTCGGTGGTGCGCTTGCCGGCATTGCTGCCAGCAGCTTGCCGCGTTGGGCCAGTGCGGACGAGGCCTCGCGTTATGCCGATGTCGAGGCGGGCAGGGCGCCGGCCTGGTTTGCCGAGAAGCTGCCAGGCACAAAATGGCAGGCCATCACGGTGAAGGATGAGGCGATCACGCCCTTCAAGGACGCAACGCACTACAACAACTTCTATGAGTTCGGTACCGACAAGGGCGACCCGGCAGCGAATGCGGGCTCACTCAAGACCGAGCCTTGGAGTGTGGTTATTGATGGTGAGGTGGCGAAGCCAGGCCGCTATGCTCTGGAAGACTTCATGAAACCTTATCAGTTGGAAGAGCGGATCTACCGTCTACGCTGCGTCGAGGCGTGGTCCATGGTGATTCCCTGGATCGGTTTTCCTATCTCTGCGTTGCTCAAGCAGGTTGAGCCGACCTCCAAAGCCAAGTACATCCGTTTTGAAACCCTCCAGGACCCAAAGAGCATGCCGGGGCAGCGCTCGAGTTTTGGCTTGATCGACTGGCCTTATATAGAAGGCTTGCGTCTGGATGAGGCGATGAATCCCCTGGCGATTCTGGCGGTGGGTATGTATGGGCGCGAATTGCCTAACCAGAACGGTGCGCCGCTGCGCTTGGTCGTGCCGTGGAAGTATGGCTTCAAGAGCGTGAAATCCATTGTGCGGATCAGCCTCGTGAGTGAGCAACCGAAAACCACCTGGCAAAGCATTGCCGCGGATGAGTACGGGTTCTACGCGAATGTGAACCCGACGGTCGATCACCCTCGTTGGACTCAGGCGCGGGAGCGTCGTCTGCCGAGTGGCCTGTTCAGTCCCAATGTACGTGAGACGCAGATGTTCAATGGTTACTCGGACGAGGTGGCTGCTCTTTATACCGGTCTCGATCTGCGGAAGAACTACTGATGCGTTACCCGATCTGGCGCGTTGGCGTTTTTATAGCGGCGGCGGTATGGCCGCTGTTCTGGCTCTATGAGGCATGGAGTGCTGTCCTCGGGCCGGATCCGGGCAAGGTGCTGGTAGATCGGCTGGGGCTCGGCACATTGATTCTGTTACTGATCACCCTGGCAATGACGCCACTGCAGAAGCTTAGTGGTTGGGCGGGGTGGATAGCGGTGCGCCGGCAATTGGGATTGTGGTGCTTCGCCTATGTTGTGCTGCACCTGGCTGCTTATTGTGTGTTTGTGCTTGGGTTGGACTGGTCGCAGCTGGGTGTGGAGTTGCGCAAGCGGCCTTACATTATTGTCGGGGCGCTGGGTTTCCTGTTGCTGTTGGTATTAGCGGTGACCTCTAATCGTTACAGTCAGCGCCGATTGGGCAGCCGTTGGAAAAAGCTGCATCGTCTCGTGTATGTCGTTCTGGGGCTCGGCTTGCTGCATATGTTGTGGATAGTGCGGGCTGATCTCAAGGAGTGGGCTGTCTATGCATCTATAGGTGCGCTGCTTCTGGTATTGCGGATACCCCCGGTGATGCGCCGGATTCCCCGACTTATCGCGAAAAAACCACTTTCTGCAACAAAAGCGTAATTAAGGGTTGACGGCAGATTCTGGAAGTCTATAATTCGCCCCACTTCCGGCGCAGTCGAAACGGAAAACTCCTTGGTAAACAAAGAGTTACGCAGAATTCGACAGCGAGTTGCTTCAGTTCATCGAAGCCCAGAAGGAGTTGGTAGAGCGGTGTTGTTTGGCTCTATTAACGTTTCGATCCTCTCGGTCGA
>NZ_FPCE01000005.1:0-464128 GCF_900116845.1 Pseudomonas sp. OV546
TACTTGAAGTTCATCGCTAACCGTCGCTTGTCGCAGATTGGCTTGAAGGAAGAGTATCCAGGCACCACCAACCCGTTCCCGTGGATGAGCGAGATTATGGACTTGAAGAAAGAGAAGAATTTCTTTGAGACTCGGGTTATTGAGTATCAGACGGGTGGGGCGTTGAGCTGGGACTAAGATAAGCAGATTACATTATTTCCGAAAACAAAGCCCCGAGCAAAAGGCTCGGGGCTTTTTATATAAATCATTAAGTATCACTCTTCTAGCTCAGAATACTCCTCATATTCTTCACTCCCATCACTTCTTATCTTGGTCTTCAGCCAACTCTCGTACTGCCTAAGAGCGCTTAACTTCTCAACAGACAAAGACACACCTGATGAAGCATGGGCTACGGAGTTGCGCATCTCATTCACATCAACCAGCCACTTGGTCTGCTTATCCTTACTTTCATTCTTTCGACCATAACCTAAAAGCGGCTGAAAAATACCCCAATTATTCTGAGCTATAGCACGGTAGTCTGTTAAATCAAAATAAGCCTCTAACGACCCTCTCTTATTATCATCATTCTCTCGCCTGCCGCTTATTGGGGTTCGAACAGATCGAGGCACTCCGCCATTCCACCAGTCATCACCAAACTCCTGACGAAGTTCCTGAATAACAAGCTCTTTAATCATAATTTCAATTCTATCAATTACGACCTTAGCCTGAATATTTGTCTGTTCTTTTTCGCGATTCAAATACTCTTCAAGCCCGGCAGGATTGAAATCTGGATATATCAATTTTAAAGCCTGCTGCCCACGACGACTTCTTGCAGACTGCCCCTGCGCGCCCCTCAAATCTCGATAGCGCTTTCTTTCCTCCAGTGTAAGTGATGCCAGGTAGCTACCCAGAACCTGTGCGTAAGGCCTCAATAGAGCAGAAATCTGACCAACTTCTAATCGGCAAAGCTTCTTCTCTGTAAGCTCAATGTGCAAAATAACACTTTTCAAAATCATCAAACACGCCGTTACACTGTCATTCATAGACAGGCCACCGCCTTCTGCCGAACCAAGATCCCACCAATCGCTCGCACTTTGTCGAATTTCGTTAAACCATAACTTAATAATCGACACTGTACGTGCCAAAGTCTTTTCATTAGACCCAGCCCAGAAAGGACCACCTTCTATAACTGTGTTCCTTTCTTCTTTATAGATAAAAAAACTCTGCTTATCAATAGCTCGATAGAGGCTAGCCAAAGATATACAACGCCGAACATCTTTTGTAGAATCAGCAGCCTGCACCCTATTCAAAAATGGAGAGTCCTTATCGGCATCCAATGTTTGAACAGACTTAGAAATTATCGCCTGCACTCTGACACTTGGAGACTCCGCATCCCAATGTAACTCTGCAAAAAGCTCCTGCAAAAGCGATGGCTTTACACTTTTTTGTTTTGCATTAATATCAACGAACAATTTTGCTTGAGAGCTTGGCGAAATACCTTCGAAAGCCAACACGGATAAGTGTCCCGTTCGCGCATATTCATGCCCCGAATAAGCGTAAAGCCGATGTTGACCATCAATTATCCATGCAGACTTATAAGCGGGCCGAAGACTTAGCCAACCTAAAACTCCGCTCGCGTCACTTTCCTCTTTTATCGTCTCCTGCTTAATCTTTTCAAAACTAGTATATTTCTTATCAATATTTACAACTATATTAGTTGGAAATATGCCCTGATCTGAGATATATTCTCTAATCTTATTCAATCGTCCCTTAGCGAGCATCCTCTGATAAGTGTGTACATCAGACGCCTTGCCTTTAGAACGATGAGAAACATATGATATCTTTAGCAAATACTCTGGAGATATAGGAAATGTATAACACACCTGCTTCCCCATCCGAGTTTTTACAGCTGGCACCTTTATGGTCAGACCAGGTATTGACTTCCCGGGCAACATATCTGCAAAAAATTGATATTTAGCTGCAAGACCTATGTGGGCAACAAGCTTTTCATAATAGTCAAGATCTTGCTCATCAAACAATGAAACATTTGAAAGCTTAGCTTTTTCCCGATCTTCATCACTCAATAAAATATTATTTGTAAACAAAACTAAAACTGTATTTCGTTTTTGCTCAACTGGCCAACGCTTACTTATAGTTTTTATAAACCGTTCACGATTCAACATTAGTGCCTGAATGAGTACTTGAAGCTCCGTCTTTGCAACGTACTCTTTCGACGATAGGACATTCAGACATACCGATATTTCTTGATCTATGGCGAAAATTGCCCCCGGAGTATCGTCTTCATCGAGACCGCCTGCCTCAAGCTGCTCAAGACCAGACATGTACTTCATATCCATCTTATATAGCAAAGTCCAGACTCGATCGTGAAAGAGCTCATCGTGATCTTTTTCTTTACGAAGTTGAACTGACGCCTTCCCTTTTTTCTGTATAAGCCAACCCTCTTCTATAGCAGTGCCAATCTCCTTTAGAGGGATACTTTTTTGGGAGAATCCTCTCCCTCTTGCTCTGGCAATTGTCCGCAGCTCATCAACTGCAACTATATTATCAATCAAGAAAAATCCCCTCCAAGAAAGTACAAACATTCCGTTATTTGTCGCCTAAAAGCGCTCGACGCCGCCATCACAGAAAATCTTTTAATAACGATCTTATTAAACCCTTTATACAAGGCATCAACCGAAACATGATCTGCATTACTAATAGCTACGAAACACCCTTTTTCAGCCAAATCTCTGGCGTGCGCAGCCAGCCGAACCTGATCCGCCCACGAAAATATATTTTCATTATACTTCACAAAACCGTTATTCGCGTGAGCGACAGTGTAAGGCGGATCAAAGTAAACAAAATCGCCTTTATTCGCGCCGTTGGTAGCAACTTGAAAGTCCTCATTTTTTAAAACAGCGCGCTGAAGAGCATCACTTATTTTAAAAATCTTATCAGAGTCAAAAACTTCAAGATGAGTTTTCTTTCCATAAGGAACATTAAACTCCCCTTTTAAATTAACGCGATATATTCCATTAAACGAAAGCCTGGTTAAATATAAAAGTCTAGCGGCCTTTTCTATAGGGTCAACGGGTCTACTTGCCCTGACTTTATAATAAAACTCCTCAGTATTCTCATATCCTTCTAAAACATCAATCAAATCGCCCAGTTGATCTCGAACAGCAATATATGAGCCAATCAAATCTGGATTTATATCGGATAAATACGCTCTCTCAGGAGCCATTGCAAAATAAATGGCACCACCACCGAAAAAAGGCTCGTAGTATTTATCGAAATCAGTTGGAAAGTTCTTTAGAAGCTCGGCAGCCAGAGCCCTCTTCCCTCCTGGCCAACGAATTAAAGGGGCCACTGGGCTAATTAACCCTGCTCCCTTCCTCGATATGTCGTCTAAATTTATCAATAGCGCTCCCTGCTTTATATATGTCTATTTTTCAATCCTTTGAAACACTCAGAATGAGATCGAGCATAGACAACAGCAACATTAAAAATGGCATATTGACACCATTTATTCAGCTTGACCATCCGTAAGGAAGCTCATAGGCTTCGATTTGAGCCTAAGAAACTCCAAACCAGAGCGGTCCTCCGCACCCGACAGCCATGCGGCTTTTTTTCGCCAGCGGTTTCTCTACGTCTGTGAAAAAATCCCCGTTATGTCGGGAGTGGGCGAATACAAGACCCGAAAGGGGAATATGTCCGGCCCGTCTCTGGTGGGTTTCTTAGCTCCCGACACCCATAACGCCTGCCCTAAGAAAGCAACCAGAGGTAACGGAAATGCCTGGATACTTTGCATCCCCTGCGAAGGTCATTCGCAGCACCCGCACCATTTCTCAAACACGCTCCGGCTCGGAGGTGTGTCATGCATGAACCTACAGTCTTTACCCGCCAAAACCTGCAGCTGCATGCCCTGCTTCTAGAGAACCAGCCATGGTTCTGTGCTCGCGATCTTGGTCGCCTGATGGGGCTGTATCTCGCAGAGCGAATGGTGAGCAAGCTCGACGAGGATCAGCGGCAGACGCTGGAAATCTGTTATCACGGTCAGCCTGAAAACATGCTGATGCTCAGCGAGTCCGGCGTCTATGCATTGCTGGTGTATCACTACTCACCAGGGCATCGCTTGTTGCGTGAATGGCTGACTCATCAAGTGGTGGCGACTTTGCGTGATAAGCATCAACCACGATCTACAGACCGTCCAATGTTGAGCTTGCTGGACTGGCCGGAGATGTCGTTGAGTCTTCTACATTGGCAGGATGAAGGTTGGATTCGATTACGAGATATGCCGTATCTGTTGCTCAACAGGACTCGCCGACGAGCGCCACCGAGTAAGACTTGGTTTCAAAAAATGGCGGAGCGTTTCCAGCCATCCGGCCATTCAACACTCTGAAATCCCAAAGGTAGTCCGTCCGGGCTGATGCTCAGACGGAGCACCTACATTCCTTTCCCAGCCCGCGCTGTAACAATGCAGGACGCCTTCCTACGTTCATTCCTATGCCCGACCGGGTAAACTCCCCTGATCATTGCCAGCAAAAGCACAACATCACTAAATCTGGCTGATCTGAATTGCATAACCGTTATCAGCCTGAACCCATGCAGTGGGCACCAGTCACACAGTTATGAGAACCCGCTCCAAACGATCAAGGACCACCCGTGAACCCAGACATGCTCGAAGCTGGCCCCGCTGACGCCAAAGTACTCTCCGTCTTTGACTTCGACGGCACCCTCACCCACCACGACAGTTTCGTGCCGTTCCTCAAGTTCGCCTTTGGCACCGGTGAGTTTTATGGCCGGATGGTCAAGCTGGCGGTGCCAGGTCTGCGCTTTTTGTTGCAGCAGATCAGCCGGGATGAGTTGAAGGCGCAGTTGATCCGCACCTTTATGACTGGGGTGCAGAAGACGTGGGTGCAGCAGAAGGCCGAGGAGTATTGCCAGCGCAATTGGGCGCGGTTGATGCGGCCGGCGGGGGTGCTTTCGGTGGAGCAGGAGTTGGGCTCCGGTGCGGAGGTCACACTGTGTTCGGCGTCGCCGGCGTTGGTGTTGCAGCCGTTTGCGAATCGGCTGGGGATCAAGTTGATCGGGACTGAGCTTGAGGTGGTGGATGGGGTGCTGACCGGTAAGCTCACCGGGAATAACTGCCGGTGTGAGAACAAGGTGCTGCGGCTTGAGGCGGTGTACGGGGATTTGGGCGAGTATCGGCTGCGGGCCTGGGGCGATACGCGTGGGGATCGGGAGTTGTTGGCGGCGGCGCAGGATGCGCATTTTCGGCATTTTCATGCGAAGAAGAAGCGGGCGAAAGTGCTGCGCTGATCATTGTGGTGAGCGGGCTTGCCCCGCGCTGGGGCGCGTAGCGGCCCTAAAACCAAACGCCGCATTCTGTCTGACAGCATGCGGCGTTTTTATTGGGACTGCTGCGCAGCCCAGCGCGGGGCAAGCCCGCTCACCACAGGTTGATCAAACAGAGGCCTTGAGTTCTACGCCCAACGCCGTCGCAAAGGCTTTTACCATCGGGCTGCGCGGGGCGTTATGGCGCAGGATCAGGTTGAATGCGGTGCTCAGGTGAACCTGTTCCGGGCACAGTGCGCGCAGGCGCCCTTCCCTTACCAATGGCGCGGCGTAGTGTTCGGGCAGGAAGCCGAGGAAGCGGCCGGTGAGGATCAGGATCGCGACGGCTTCGACTTGCGAGGCCGAGGCGGACTGGCTGTCGTAATTGACGAAGGTGGCCTTGTCGCGATGGATCGCATACCGGTGGTTGACCACTTCATATTGGCGCAGCACGTCGGGCGTAATGTCGTTCGCGGTGAAGAGCGGGTGTCCTACGGCACAGTACGCGTGGGCTTTTTCTTCGTACAGCGGGAAGTAGTCAAATTCCTCTCGGCGTTGGTACACCGGCACGATGCCGACGATCAAGCGCCCTTCCACCACGCCACGTTCAACTTCGTCCAATTGCGAGGCATGTAGGCGCAATCTAATTTTTGGCGATTCGCTATGTAATTTCCCCAACGCGGTAATTAGTGGGGAATTAACGTCGGACACGGTGTTATCAATAACCCCCACACTAAGGTCGCCGATCAGTTCGTTTTGCGCCGAACTAAGCTTGTCGCGAAAACTGTCCACCGAGGTAAATAACTCGATGGACGCCTGATACACCAACTTGCCTTCTTCGGTCAGCCCGAACCCTTCCCTCCCCCGTGTGCACAGGCGCATGCCGATGCGGATTTCCAGGTCGGAGATCTGTTTGCTGATGGCTGCCAAGCCCACGTTCAGCTCGTTTTGCGCGGCGCTGAAGCCGCCGGCTTCGACCACAGCCATAAATACCCGCAGCAATTTGAAGTCCAGCCCGCTCAGTTGCAGGGGCGGTCGTGTGCCGGGTTTTGGCGGTAGGTTTCCAGAAGTGGAAAGTGGAGTTTCCATAATACGCGTTGACCTCAAGTGCCATATTCAACAGGCTTCAACCCAGTCCTTGAACATAGCCAGGCGGCGATAATGAACATAAACAACCGCCCTTGGCAACCTTGAATACGGCGCGTCAGACGCTGATTCAGTCTAGTTGAAAACTTATTTTTACTGCCTCCGACTCTTCTAAAAACAAGCGTGAGGAATACCCATGTCCCAGCCCACCGACCGCCTTTGGGGCGCTCGTTTCAAGACCGGTCCGTCTGCTGCATTGGCCGCGTTGTCGCGTTGCCCTGAGCGCTATTTTCGCCTGACGCCCTACGACCTGGCCGGCTCCCGTGCCCATGCCCGTGAGTTGCAGCGCGCCGGTTTGCTGGATGAGTCGGAGACCTTGCGTACCCTCGAAACCCTGGAGGGGATCGGCGCTGACTTCGCTGCCGGCCGCCTGCATCCGACCCTGGATGACGAGGACGTGCACACCTTCATCGAACGCGTATTGACCGAGCGCCTCGGCGCCTTGGGCGGCAAGTTGCGCGCCGGGCGTTCGCGTAACGACCAGACGGCCAATGACCTGCGGCTTTTCCTACGCGACCATGCGCGCACCATCACTACCGAGGTGCTGGGTCTGCAACAGGCGTTGGTGGAGCAGGCTGAGCAGCATATCGAGAGCATCTGCCCCGGCTTTACCCATTTGCAGCAGGCGCAGCCGATTGTGTTTGCCCACCATTTGCTCGCTCATGCGCAGTCGATGCTGCGTGATGTGCAGCGTTTGGTGGATTGGGATGCGCGTACAGCGCTGTCACCGTTGGGTGCGGCAGCCATGGCCGGTTCGGCGATTGCGCGCCAGCCGGAGCATTCGGCCAAGGAAATGGGCTACACCGGGCCGTGCGAAAACTCGATTGACGCCGTCGCCAGCCGTGACCATGTGGCGGAGTTTCTGTTTGTGGCGGGCATGCTCGGGGTGAATATTTCGCGGCTGTCGGAGGAATTTTGCCTGTGGTCGTCGCGCCAGTTTCGCTGGGTGGTGTTGGACGATGCCTACGCCACCGGCAGCTCGATCATGCCGCAGAAGAAGAACCCGGACATTGCCGAATTGGCGCGGGGCAAGGCTGGGCGTTTGATTGGCAACCTGACCGGGTTGATGTCGACGCTCAAGTCGTTGCCGCTGTCGTACAACCGCGATTTGAGTGAAGACAAGCACAGTGTGTTGGACAGCGTGGACACCTTGCTGCTGGTACTGCCGGCGATGGCCGGGATGGTTGCGACCATGAAGGTGCAGGTGGAAGAGCTACGTCGCCAGGCGCCGATGGGCTTCACCTTGGCGACGGAGGTGGCGGATTGGTTGGCCACCCGGGGTGTGCCGTTTAAAGAAGCCCATGAGATTACCGGCGCGCTGGTGCAGGCCTGTGAGAAGCATGAGATTGAGTTGTGGGAAGCCTCGCCGGCGATGTTGGCGGAGGTGGATGCTCGGTTGCTGCCTGAGGTGCGGGACTGCTTGACCCTGGAGGCGGCGATTGCGGCGCGCAGTGGGTGGGGTGGGACGGCGCCGGAGCGGGTCAGGGAGCAGATTGGGCGGTTGAAGGTGGCGTTGGCTGAGCAACAGCGATGGGCTGAGAGTTATCAGGGGTTTCGGATGTAAGCCTGGGAGATTTGTAGTGTTTGGGCTGGCGCTTTCGCAGGCAAGCCAGCTCCCACATTGGATCGGGTTTTAACTGTTGGATCGAGTAGAGCGGTAATCGCTTTTTTGGAGAATCACCATGAACCAAACCCCGGCCGAGCGCTTGGAAATAGAGCGCAAGTTGTCCGAGAACCAGTTCGATATCACGCAGTACGAACACGTGCCGCGTCGCTATTACGGGCGGATGTTTTTTGCCACGTTGATCGTGATCGTATTGGCCGCGCTGTTGCGCGCATTCGCCAACGGCCAGATCGAATGGTCCTACATCGGTCAGTTCCTTACGTCTGAGGCCATCCTCTGGGGCCTGGTGAACACCATCGTCATGTCGATCCTGGCGATGGCGCTGGGCGTGGTGATCGGGGTGATCACGGCGATCATGCGCATGTCGGCCAACCCGATCCTGCGGTATGTGGCCATTACCTACACCTGGCTGTTCCGTGGCACGCCGTTGATTCTGCAGTTGCTGCTGTGGTTCAACTTGGCGCTGATTTTCCCGGTGATCGCGGTTCCCGGCCTGTTCAGCATCGACACCGTCGACCTGATGACACCGTTCGTGGCCGCCCTGCTCGGCTTGAGCATCAACCAGGGTGCCTACACCGCCGAGGTGGTGCGCGCCGGCTTGCTGTCGGTCGACACCGGCCAGTACGAAGCCGCCAAGTCCATCGGCATGCCGAGCCTGCAAGCGCTACGTAGGATCATTCTTCCGCAGGCGATGCGAGTGATCATCCCGCCTGTAGGCAACGAGTTCATCAGCATGGTGAAAATGACTAGCCTGGCCAGCGTGATCCAGTACTCGGAGCTGCTGCACAACGCGCAAAACATCTACTACGCCAACGCCCGGGTCATGGAGCTGCTGATTGTGGCCGGCATCTGGTACCTGGCGGTGGTGACTGTTCTTTCATTTGGTCAAAGCCGCCTCGAGCGTCGTTTTGCCCGCGGCGCCGGCAAGCGTTCGTAAGTTTGGGTTGAGGAGATTTGCCCCATGAGAAGCATCGTCAAGGCCGTCAACCTGAACAAGTATTACGACCAGTATCACGCGCTGCGCGACATCAATATCGAGGTCGAGCAAGGCGAAGTGATGTGCATCATCGGCCCGTCCGGCTCGGGTAAAAGCACCCTGCTGCGTTGCGTCAACCAACTGGAAAAAATCGACAAGGGCGGCCTGTGGGTCGACGGCGAACTGGTGGGTTACCGCGTCATCGGCAACAAGCTGCATGAGATGAATGAAGCGCAGATCGCCCGCCAGCGCCTGGCCACCGGCATGGTGTTCCAGCGCTTTAATTTGTTCCCGCACATGACCGTGCTGCAGAACATCATCGAAGGCCCGTGCCAAGTGCTCAAGCGCTCGCCCAAGGAAGCCATCGAGGATGCGTTGGAGTTGCTCGCTCGCGTCGGCCTGGCGGACAAACGCAATGCTTACCCGGTGGAATTGTCTGGCGGGCAGCAACAGCGCGTGGCAATTGCCCGTGCGTTGGCGATGCGCCCCAAGTTGATGTTGTTCGACGAGCCCACATCAGCCCTCGACCCGGAGCTGGTCGGCGAAGTGCTGTCGGTGATGCGCGATTTGGCCACCACCGGCATGACCATGATCGTGGTCACCCATGAATTGGGCTTCGCTCGCGAAGTGTCCAACCGCATGGTGTTTATGGATGCCGGCCAGATTGTGGAAGCCGGCAGCCCTGAAGAAATTCTAATAAGCCCACAAAACCCGCGTACCCAAAGCTTTATTTCTGCCGTTCGCACTTAACTAGAAAACTAACGAGAACGCCCCCATGAAAAAATTGTTTATCCCCACGTTGCTCGCAGGCCTGATGGCCTCCACTGTTGTTTTCGCGGCTTTGCCGGCGGCAATCAAGGACAAGGGTGAGATCAGCGCGGCCATCGTGCCGAACTATCCACCGATGGATTTCAAGGACCCCGCCACCAATAAGCTCACGGGTTTCGACTTCGACTTGGGCAACGCCCTGGCCGAGCGCCTGGGTGTGAAGATCAAGTGGCAGGAAACCGGCTTCGAGCAAATGCTCAGCGGCCTGACCACCAAGCGTGTGGACATTGTGCTGTCGGGCATGAGCGACACCGCCGAGCGCCAAAAGGCGGTGACTTTCATCGACTACTTCACCAGCGGCCCGCAGCTGTACACCCTGGCCAAGCGTGAAGACCTCAAGGAATTGACTGACCTGTGCGGTAAAAAAGTCGGCACCAGCCGCCGTACCACCTGGCCGTCGGAAATTGCCGCGTGGAGCAAGCAAAACTGCGAAGCGGCGGGTAAGCCGGCCATCGTGGTGATTGGCACTGAAGGCTCGGCGGATGCTCGCGCGCAGTTGCAGCAGAACCGCCTGGATGCGGCGATGCAGGGCAGCGAGACGATTCCTTATTTGATGGCGCTGGACAAGGGCAAGTACAAGCCGGTGGGCCTGGCAATTTCCAAGCAGTTCACCGGGCTGGGGATTGAGAAGAGCAACACCGAGTTGGTCACGGCGATCAGTGAAGCGTTGCAGGGCATGATTGATGATGGGACCTACGGCAAGATCCTGAAGAAGTGGGAGCTGGAGCAAGGCGCGGTCGAGAAGATCACCATCAACTCCGGCCAGTAAGTCGATCCAAGTGTGGGAGCTGGCTTGCCTGCGATGGCGGCGTCATCTTGCATAATCATTGCCTGAACCACCGCTATCGCAGGCATGCCAGCTCCCACATTTGATGTGTGTTGTCTTTAGAAAATAACAAGGACACTTGCCCCCACCGTGGCCACCTACTCCCTGGTAATCCGCCGCCTGCTGGTCTGCTCGGTGACCATCGTGGTCAGCCGTGCCATGACCAGCCCGCTGCTGGCCTTGCTGCTCAGCACGCGCCTGGGCCTCAACCAGCAGGACATCGGCCTGCTGATGGGCATCGCCGTCTTCATCGCGACACTGCTGGGCCTGTACGGCGGCTACATCATCGACCGCCTGGAAAAACGCAAGCTGCTGATCCTGGCCATGCTCTCGAGCGCCATCGGTTTTCTGTTGCTGACTTTTGCCAGCAACCTCTACCTCACCACCTTGACCCTGGTCATCACCGAAGCGGCGTCGGCGCTGTTCCTGATCGGCTCCAAAGCCATCATCAGCGAGAACCTGCCGGTGGGTGACCGTGCCAAGGTGTTTTCCCTGCGCTACACCCTGACCAATGTGGGCTACGCGACCGGCCCGATGGTCGGCGTGGTGATCGCCGGGCACCTGCCGCTGGCGCCCTTCCTGATCGCCAGCGCCATCGCCTTTGGCAGCGTGTTCCTGATGATCGGCATCCCACCCACCCAACGGGATGACAGCCACAAACCCTTGAGTTTCCTCAGCACCCTGCGCACGTTGCGCAGCGACCGCACGCTGATCCTATTCACCAGCGGCAGCCTGCTGAGCACCATTGTCCACGGGCGCTACACCCTGTATCTGTCGCAGTTTTTGCTGGTGGCCTACAAGCCCGCCGAGGCATTGAAGATTCTGTCTGCGGTGCTGGCCTGCAACGCCATCACCGTGATCTTGATGCAGTACCAGATCGGGCGGTTTCTCAAGCGTGAGCAACTGCGTTACTGGATCGTGCTCGGCACCTTGCTGTTCATTGTCGGGCTGATCGGGTTCAGCCTGGCCGACAGCCTGGTCACCTGGTGCCTGGCGATGTTCGTATTCACCTTGGGCGAGATGATCATCTACCCCTCGGAGTTTCTGTTTATCGACACCATTGCTCCCGATGCCCTGCGCGGCAGTTATTACGGTGCGCAAAACCTGGCCGCGTTTGGCGGGGCAATGAGCCCGGTGATGTGTGGGTATTTGCTGATCAATGCGGCGCCAGCCAGCATGTTCTATGCATTGGGGGCGCTGACGGCGGTCGGTGGAACGCTGTGCTTCTTGAGCGGCCGAAGGGTTGCAGTTTCTTGCTGATATTTGCGCGGGATCCCGCTATTAATAGCGAAACTTCTCACGGACCCGAGCCCCATGAAATTCGACACGGCCTACAGCCTGAGTCTCGACGACAAGCTGTCGATCTACGACGTACGAGACCTGAATTTCGACGAAACCGCCGACTTCGATTCCGACAAGGACAGCTTCCTCTGCCCCAACGAGGCCTGCCGTGCGGCGTTCGATACGGGCAATACGCTGAGCACCTTCAACGCGAAGAACGTTAACTATCAGCGCACGCCCCATTTCAAGAACAAGACCAGCACCCAGCATATCGACGGCTGCCGTTACGCCAGCACCCACAAGACCGCGACCGGTGAAGGTGACGACGAGCGTGAAGACAACTTCCCCTCGGAATTTGTACTCACGCGCCGTCAATACGAACGTAAGGCCCCGCTTGCCGGGGCTGAGGGAAGTGCCCCACGCGAGCCAGCGAAAGCGCCTTCAAACCGTAGCTCTTCGCCCCACAGCACCCACGACACCACCCCGGACAAAACCAGCGTCTTCGCCCACCCGGTGGAATGCTATGTGTCGAATATCGACGACAAGGACAAGCTCAAGGCGATGCCGCTGAAGATTGGCGACCACACCGCGACCTACTGGACGTTTTTCAAGAAAATCGAATACCTGCAAGACAACAAGGGCCTGATCTACTGGGGCAAGATCAAGGCGATCAAGGACTACACCAGCAGCTTTCGCATCGACTTCGAGAAGAAGGTGTGGCTCGACAAAAAGCCCTATTCGGTCAACGTCTACCTGAGCAAAAAACTCATCGACACTTACCGCAAGCGCAAGGCTTTCCTGGAGCAGATCAAGGCGGCGGTGGACAGTGAGCGAGCGCTGTATTGCTTCTTCTACGGGGTGACGCCGGCGTTGAAACACGTACCGAGCACAAAAAACCCCGAACAGACGTTCGGGGTGTTCAGCGCGAACATCGAGAACCTGGATCACCTGATTATCCGGGAGGCGCCGGGGGTGGAGTAACGGCTGATTAAACATCCAGTTGATGAGCGGTCAAAACAACTGTACAAAAACACAGTATAGTTTGCCCTCCCCCGTCGAATCCTGGAGAAAACCATGTCCTCTCTGGCAATGAGCTCTTTTGTAGAACAGCAGATCGTCCTGCATCAATTCACCGCCAAGCACAGCGTGCAGGCCCGCGCGATGCTGGGCTGGAGCACCGAAGACCTGGCCCGGTTGGCGGGCGTGACGCCGCAAGCGGTTCAGCACTTCGAAAGCCAGGGCGACGTGGGCGATGAAACCCGCCTGGCATTGGCGTTCAGGCTGGAGGCTGAGGGGCTGGTGTTTTTTCCGGGCTTTGCGCCGGGGTGGGGAATGAGTGTGCGTCGGTTCGACCTTCCTTCAACCGAGCCCACTGCCCACAACAGCGCCCGACGCTCCCTTTGCGATGTACTGGGATGGCCGGTCAAAACCCAGGTTTGATTGCCACTTGGGCGGCCTGCTCATACCCATGGGCCACTGCCAACAAGGTAGGTTCAGCCCAGCGAGTGCCGAAAAAATAGGCACTGGTGGGTAAACCGTCCTCATCCGTCCCGGAAGGTACGGCGATCCCTGGGTAGCCGGCTGCCGCGACACCGAAGTAACTGTTTGTCTCGAAATCCGACACCATGACGTCCAGGTTCTCCGAGGTGATCGGGTCATCTATGGCGTTGCGGAAATCTTGGATGAGCGCGTCCCACAGTGGCTGGCGCTGCTCCGGCGTCAGGGTTGAGGCGCTGATTTCCTTGAGTAGTGGTTGATGATCCTCGTTGGCGCCATCACGTTCATCGTTGAACCTGATGAGTTCGGTCAGTGATTTGACCGGTAGTCCCGAGCGATTGGCCAAGTAAGCATTGAGTTCCTCTTTCGCGTCCGAGAACAACAACTCGTCATAGCGTGAAGCATCGGCCAGGCGTATGTTGACCGGCACCAGTACCGCGCCTTGCTCGCGAAGCACCTCGAGTGTCCGACTGAATTGCGCACTGTTCACCACGGGCAGGGTTTCACCCTCTTTGGAAAACGTCGCAGGGTAACCGATACGCTTGCCCTTCAACGCACTTGGAACCAATAGCTTTGTGTAATCAATGCCTTGAGGCGCGCCCACGCTCGCCGGGTCCTGGGGATCGCTGCCTGACATGGCGTTGAGCATCAACGCAGCATCCATCACCGAGCGAGCCATCGGGCCTGGCGTGTCCTGGCGCTGGCTCGCAGGAATAATCCCGTTGCGGTCCAGCAGGCCGACGCTGGGTTTGAGCCCCACCACACCATTGCGGGCGGCCGGCACAATGATCGAACCATTGGTTTCAGCCCCCACCGCCAAGGGCGCCAACCCTGCCGCGACTGCGGCGGCAGAGCCGGAACTGGAGCCCCCGACGTCGGCATCCGACTGATGCGGGTTACGGGTTTGCCCGCCCCGGCTGCTCCAGCCATCGGGGCCTCCACGAAACCCGGCCATTTCACTCATGTTGGTTTTACCCAGGATGACCGCGCCCTGCTTGATGAGGTAATCCACCAACGGGGCATTCTTGCCGGCACTTGCCCCCACAAGCCCAAACGCACCTGCACTGGTTTGCATGCCTGTGGTTTCGAGGGTGTCCTTGAGCAAAATGGGAATGCCATGCAGTGGCCCGCGCACTTTGCCGCTGGCTCGCTCGCGATCCAACTCGCGCGCAGCCTCAAGCGCTTCAGGGTTGAGTTCGATAACAGACCTCAGTTGAGGGTCCAGCCTGCGAATCCGCACCTGCAGGAAACTGACCAGATCGACCGAGGTGAGCCCACCCGGCCGGGCCATTTGCCTGCCAAGCTCATTGACACTGAGGTATTCGGTACCGGGGGCGACTGGCTTGGAGGCCGCAGGTAAGTAGTCGCCGGCAATGGACTGCAGGGCCAGCTGGGCAATCGAGCCCAGACCATACGCAATAGAGAACATAAGACCTCTTCAGGGAGTCAGAAACGACGAAGGACCCACATCGATCCATGCCCCAGTCTAAAAACCTCTCGTCCTCCCAGCATTGCGACGCACGTCGCTTACACCGTGGGATTAGTCAACACGTCGAGTAGCCCGGCCTGTACCGGTGTCAGGCGCCGAGCATTGCGGTACACCCGCACCAGAATCGGCAGTAAATCCTTGGAAGATCGCGCGCCATAGAACCACAGCGTTGAACCGTCCCCGAGCGGCTCGCCAAGCCTTGGGTAACCCGTCCAGCACGCCGCATGGAACGCAGCGCTTTGACTGTCGGACACCAGCGCATCCAAGCGGTATTGACTCATTAGCGTGTCGATTTCATTGCGGGTGTGCAGATCGAACCTCAGGGAGTCATCCGCTCGCTGTGCAGGCACCGGCACCAGTGTCAGCCCAGCCAGACGAAGGGTTTCCAGCGCCAGCGTAAAGAGCGCACGGTGCTCAATACGTTCGTGGTCATTGCCGTGCTCGTACCGTTCTGCAACCCCCACGCACAGCCCAGTCGTTCTCCGGTCTGCCGTGAAGGTGGTGTTGTTCTGCACCAAAGGCACCTCCACCATCACCGGCCCCGAAGGATCGATGCCGCTTAAGGCAATCAGCGACAGCGATGGGTCACGCACAGGTTTCACGGGCAGGGCAGGCGCGTCATACCCTGGAATCGGGATGCCGCCCGCGGGGCGTTTGTCGCCACCGGGGGCCGTCCCGAAAGCGATACCGCTCGGGGCGGGTGTATCGACGGAGGGAGTGGGTGGCACTGTCGCCAGACCTGCTATCTCCGCCGGCGAAGATGACGGTGGCGGCGCAGGTGAGCCCGGTCGACAAGGCACGCCCAGCAGCCAAATTTTCCTACACTTGATGTCCATGTGGACAGCCCTCCGGAAGATGACTTTCCGAAGGATCATCGCACCCTCATCCGAGGCCTGGAACTGCTTGGAAACACCCGGAAAACTCCTTTTTCCGACGCGTCTTCCGACTGCCAGCCCAGTCGTCAGCCAGCCAAGTGCTCTTGCGCACCTTGTGTTTCCACCTCCAGCCACCACGCATACCCACGCTCAGGCTGGTTCAAGCTGAATGCCTGCCCCATCGGCGGTGTGGTAATCGACACGTTGCGCTCCCAGGCCAGCGCCATGATCCGGTCAAACGGTTCGTGCCAGGCATGGAACGCCAGGTCGAAGGTACCGTTGTGAATCGGCAGCAGCCAGCGCCCCTTGAGGTCGATATGGGCTTGCAGGGTTTGCTCAGGTTGCATATGCACATGGGGCCAATCGACGTTGTAAGCACCTGTTTCCATCAGCGTCAGGTCAAAGGGGCCGTACTGTTCACCGATACGTTTAAAGCCGTCGAAGTAACCGGTATCGCCGCTGAAAAAGATCCGCCGCGCCCCGTCGATCATCACCCAGGAACACCACAGGGTCTGGTTGGCATCAAACAGCCCGCGCCCGGAAAAATGCTGCGCAGGTGTCGCGACAAACCGAATACCGTCCACCTCAGTGCCCTGCCACCAATCCAACTGGCGCACTTTGCTGGCCTCCACCCCCCACTTCACCAGCAGGTCACCGACACCCAACGGCGCAAGAAAACAGCGGGTTTTCTCGGCCAATTGAACGACAGCCTTGCGGTCAAGGTGGTCGTAATGGTTGTGGGAAAGAATCACCGCTTCCAACGGTGGCAGCGCTTCAAGACTGATGGGCGGCTGGTGGAAGCGCTTGGGGCCGGCCCAACTGAACGGTGAGGCACGCTCGGCGAATACCGGGTCGGTGACCCAGAATTTACCGCGCATTTTCAGCAAAACCGTCGAATGCCCGAGGCGGAACACGCTGTGATCCGGGGCGGCCAGTAATTGCTCGCGGGTCAGCGATTGCACCGGGATCTGCCCCACCGGCCGTGTACTGCGTGGTTTGTTGAACAGCATGTTCCAGAAAATACGCAAGGTCTTGCCAAAGCCTCCGTGCTGCACGGGAGGCTCGTTGCTGAAATGCGCCTGATCGTGCCTGGGCGTTGCTGGCGAAGAATCGACACGGGACGAGATCGTGGCCATTACCGGGTGACTCCTACGGATCGCTTATAAGTTACACTGCACAGTGTAGTTTCAAGATTGCAACAAAATCCGGAGCAAGTAAACTGCCGAGTGTAATTTCCTTGAAGAGCCGAACGCCACCCATGACTGCCCCTCAACGCCTCACCGACCGCAAGCGCGAAGCCATCGTGGCAGCGGCCATTGCCGAGTTTCGCGCAAACGGTTTCGAGGTCACCAGCATGGACAAGATCGCCGCCACCGCCGGCGTTTCCAAGCGTACGGTGTACAACCACTTCCCCAGCAAGGAAGAACTGTTCGCCGAAATCCTCCACAAACTCTGGGCCAGCAGTGTTGCACAGCTCGACGTCAGCTACGCCAGCGACCGCCCGTTGCGCGAACAATTGCGGGGGTTGCTGGAAGCAAAGATGAAGATGATGTCGGACGTGAATTTCCTCGACCTCGCCAGGGTCGCTATCGCTGCCACCATCCATTCGCCGGAACGTGCGCAGGACATGGTCACCCGCCTGAGCCAACGCGAAGAAGGGTTTACCCAATGGGTGCGTGCCGCCCAGGAAGATGGCCGGCTCAACTGCAGTGACCCGGCCTTTGCCGCCCACCAGATCCAAAGCCTGCTCAAGGCGTTTGCCTTCTGGCCACAGATTACCCTTGGGCAACCGACCCTGGATGCGGCCAGCCAAGCCAGCGTAATCGAGTCGGCCATCGACCTGTTCCTGGCCGGCTACGAAGTCAAAGCACCGGGCCAGCCGTAAAAAGCCGTTGTACGAGCGACGTCCCAGGTCGTTTTTGACGCATTCGCCCTCTGTTTTGCGCAAATGGCCTGGAAGGACACTGATTATTCCCCCGCGAATAATTGACAATATTCGTGGGCATTCTCCGATCAGCGGTGAAGCCCACGAACATGTGTCGTCGTATCTGCAAAAAAGAGCTGACCCAGGAATTTATGGAAAACAGACAAGGCAAAGGACTTTCCTTTGCCAGGCGTATCTACAGGCCAAGGATTATCGGCACAGCCATGTGCTGTATCAGCGTGATAGCGGCCCTGTACCCGCTCGCGATGCCGGGTTGGCTCTGGGCGCTGTTATTGGTCAATGCTTTCGTCTGGCCACACGTGGCGTATCAATGGGCAACCCGCTCCAAATACCCCTATGACGCCGAGCAACGCAACCTGCTGTATGACGCACTGTTCAGTGGGTTCTGGGCGGCGACGCTGCAATTTACCCCGCTGACCACCGTGACCTTGCTGTCGATGGTCGCCATGAACAACGTCGCTGCCGGTGGTAAGCGCCTGCTGATACGCGGCGCACTGGCCCAAGTACTCGGCGCCGCTATCGGCGCTGTGGTGTTCGGCCTGCACTTCAACCCGTCGGTCAGCCTGGTTGAGGTTTACGCCTGCCTGCCCATGCTCACGCTCTACCCCATGGCCATCGGCATGGTCTGCTATCAACTGGCGATCAAACTGTCGGAACACAAGCGAGCCCTCAGCGCCCTGAGCCGTATCGACAGCCTCACCGGCCTGCTCAATCACGGTTCGTGGAAAGACCTGCTGCACCTCAAGTTCCACAAGTGCCAGCAACAGCAAAGCCATGCCACCATCGCCTTGATCGATATCGATCACTTCAAGCGAATCAATGACACCCACGGGCATATCGTCGGCGACGCGGTACTGCGGCAACTAAGCCTGGAGTTGCGGCGCAACCTGCGGGAAAACGACCTGGCCGGGCGTTACGGAGGCGATGAATTCTGTGTGATTCTTCCACAAATGCCGCTGGAACAAGCCGCCCAGGTCATGGAGCGCATGCGTGAAACCTTCAGCAATTACCGCAACCCACAGATCCCGGAACTGCGCGTGAGCCTGAGCATCGGCCTGGCGGGGTTCCAGCCGTCCTTTACCAATGCCGCCATGTGGCTCAATGCCGCGGACCGGGCGCTGTATGCCGCCAAAGACACCGGGCGCAACCGGGTCAGCGTAAGTGACGACAAGGTCGCCTATTCCGCTTGACGTTGTCCGATAACTGCTCGTCTGAATAGTGCGTCCTGCACCCCAGGCAGCAGCATAATGCCACCATTGGTCGCCTGCCCAAAAAAGGTCCTGCCCCTGGGGCGAACTTCCCGTCAGGCTGATCACTCTGAACCCGTTGTTCCACCCCGTTCTGTCGGCACAAGGAAGCTGACAATGAGCAAGTCAACCGTATGGCGTATGCCTTACGGGGGCAGGCGCATACCCAAGGAAACTCCAGCAGTCGCTTGCCCGAGCACCCGACCATGTTATTCAACACCCATAAACAAACCATCAACACCCTGCAACACACCGTCGCCCAACAGGCCAGCCTGCTGGATGCCATCGAGCGCGCCATGGCGGTGATCGAATTCGACCTGCACGGCAATGTCCTGCGCGCCAATGCCAACTTCCTGCAGACCATGAACTACCGCGCCGAGCAGGTGGAGGGCCAGTCCCACCGCATATTCTGCACCCCGGCGTTCGCTCGCAGTGCCGAGTACAACCAGTTGTGGTCGAACCTGCGCAATGGCCAGTTCCAGTCCGGCACCTTTGAACGAGTGGCCGGCAATGGCCAATCGGTGTGGCTGGAAGCCAGCTACAACCCGGTGCGAAATGACGCCGGCCAGGTGATAAAAGTGGTGAAGTACGCGATGGACGTCACCCCACGCCTGCAGGCGGAAAGTGAAGCCAATGCCAAACTGGAGGCCATCGGGCGTGCCATGGCGGTGATCGAATTCAACCTCGACGGCACCATCATCACGGCCAACGCAAACTTTCTGCAGCGCATGGGTTACACCTTGGCGCAGATCCAGGGCCAGCATCACCGCCTGTTCTGCACTGCGGAACTGGCCGGCAGTTCGGCCTACAGCGACTTCTGGCGACGCCTGAACCAGGGCGAATTGTTCAGCGGCCAGTTCGAGCGGGTCGATAAAAACGGCCGGACCGTATGGCTTGAAGCCAACTACAACCCGGTGTACGACGCCAGTGGGCGCCTGTGCAAAGTGGTGAAATTCGCCTCGGATATCACCGCCACGGTGCAACAACATGCGGCCGACGCCGCCAGCGCCGCCCAGGCGTACCACATCTCCCTGAACACGCGGGACATCGCCGAAAAAGGTGCCGAGGTGATCCAGCAAACAGCCAGCGGCATGCGCGACATTGCCGCGGACATCGATGGCTCCTCGCAACTGATCGCCAAGCTGGGTGAGCGTTCGCAGCAAATCACCGCCATCGTCAACACCATTCGAGGCATCGCCGACCAGACCAACCTGCTGGCACTCAACGCCGCCATTGAAGCGGCGCGGGCAGGCGAACAAGGTCGCGGGTTTGCCGTAGTGGCTGATGAAGTCCGGCAACTGGCAGCACGTACCAGCGGCTCCACGACGGAAATTTCCAGCATGATCGCAATGATCCAGGACGAAACCCGCCAGGCCATCCACAGCATGGACGGCACCCGCGACCGCGCCGCGCAAGGTCTCGACCTGGCCGATCGCGCCGGTACGGTGATCCTGCAGATCCGCGCAGGCACGAGCGAGGCTGTGCAGGCGGTGAGTGCGTTTGCCAATGAACGTGGGGCCAACTGACCCGATCTTCATGCGGGCAGCCGGGGGCTCGGTCTATAGTGCACAACTGTCTATTTGTTGAGCACCCGAGCCCGCCATGACCTCAGAAAAGCCCGAAGCCGCCCCCGTCGACCACCTGCGCTTCCACCGCCGCCACGCCCATTTGGCGCCGACCTTCGGTAACGACACCTTTGCCCTCAAGGCCGAAGCCTTCGCACGCTTCTTCGGTACGCCCACGTTCCTCGGTGCGCAAACCGCCATTGTGGTGCTGTGGGTGGTACTGAACATCACCGGCATCACGCATTTCGACGTGTACCCGTTCATCCTGCTCAACCTGGCCTTCAGCCTGCAATCGGCCTATGCCGCGCCCTTGATCCTGCTGGCCCAGACGCGCCAGGCCGCTCGCGACAAAGCCCAGTCCGACGCCGACGCGCAGCACCGCGAAGCGCTGGCCGTTGCCAAAACCGAACGCCAGGCACAGGCCGCGCAGACCACCAAGCAGTTGCTGGAACTGCTTGAGCAAAACACCCGGCTAACGGAAATGACCAAACAGCTGACAGAACATATCGAAAGCCTGACGTGCGAAATGCATGAGCACTTTGTGCGAAAAACCTAAGGCAAGCGCACATGCCCACTCAGCTCATCAAACAGTGTCACCACCGAGCGCAACGCCCGGCAGTCAGGGCGCGTAAGCAACCACAGCGCCGTATCGTGCCCCGCCAACGCGGGGCCCAGCGGTTGCAGGCCGTCGTCGACTAGAAAGTCGGGCAACGCCGCCACGCCCAACCCCGCCCGTACCAGTTCGGTGACCGACTGCATGCTGTTGCAGCGATAACTCAAGCGCACGCCGGGCAGGTGCTCGCGACGCCAGGCCACCGTAGGGTGATCGGGCAGGAAGTCATCCGGGGCGATCCAAGGCAGGTCCGCCCACTCCCGGCCCGCGTATTGGCTTGCCAACCCTGGGCTGGCGCACACCCGATAGGCCACGCCGCCCAAACGGCGGCCAACCAGATGCTCCGGCGGCGCGCGGGTGAGGCGCAAGGCAATATCCGCATCGCGGCGGCTGAGGTTGGCGAAATCATTCGACGTGCTCAGCTCCAAGGTCAGCGCCGGGTACTGCGGCATGAACTGCGCCAGGGCCGGCAACAGCAAACCTTGCAGCACCGAGTCGGTACAGGTCAGGCGCACCGTGCCGCTGATCACCTCACCGCCCTGCTCCACACCGATGCGCGCCGCTTGCAGCGCTTGTTCGGCACATTCCGCCTGCTGCGCCAGGTGGCTCGCCAGGCTCGTGGGCAGGTAACCGGCGCGGCTTTTTTCAAACAGCGTCTGGCCCAACGCCGCCTCCAGGCGCCGCACTGCACGGAACACCGTGGACACATCCACGCGCAATAATGTCGCCGCCCGCGCCAAGGTACCGCCGCGCACCAGGGCGAGGATCAGCGACAGGTCAGGGTAGTCAATGGAATAGTGCGTGGCTGCATTGAGCATGTGGGCAAACGCCAATTTTGATTGCGTGAACGCCAATCTATAGTGCACCCCAGGACACCACAAGCCACGGGATGTACACCATGAACGCCACGCCCTTGCACCTCGCCCTGATCGGCGATTACAACCCTGATGTTGTCGCTCACCAGGCGATTCCCCTGGCGCTGCAACAGGCGGCCGACACGCTGGGCCTGACCCTCCATACCCAATGGCTCGACACGGAGGCGATGCCAGAAACCCTCCACGACTTCGACGGTTTCTGGTGCGTCCCCGGCAGCCCCTACCGCGACACCGATGGCGCACTGCGGGCGATCCGTTTTGCCTGCGAACAGCGGCGACCGTTCCTCGGCACCTGTGGCGGTTTTCAACATGCCGTACTGGAATACGCGCGCAATGTGCTCGGTTGGAAGGACGCCGAGCACGGCGAACTCGCCCCACAGGCCAAGCGCGCGGTGATCGCGCCGTTGAGCTGTACCCTGGTGGAAGCCACCGACAACGTGCGTCTGGTGCCCTACACTCGCATCGCCGACGCCTACGGCACCCTTGATCTGCTGGAAGGTTATCGCTGCCGCTACGGCGTGAACCCTGAGTTCGTCGATGCCCTGCTCGAAGGCGACCTGATCCCCAGCGGCCATGATTCGGCTGGCGACCTGCGCGCGGTGGAACTGCTCGATCATCCGTTCTTCGTGGCCACGTTGTTCCAGCCCGAACGCAGCGCGCTGAAAGGCGTCACCCCGCCCTTGGCGATTGCCCTGCTCAACGCCTGCCAGGCGGTGTCGGCATGATCGCCCGTACGCCCAACCCGCCCTATTACGCGGTGATTTTCAGCTCACTGCGCACCGAGGGCGACCAAGGTTACGGCCAGGCGGCCGGCCGCATGCTCGAACTGGCGCGCGAACAACCGGGGTTTCTCGGCGTGGAATCGGCGCGGGAAGACGGCCTGGGGATCACCGTATCGTACTGGGAGAGTGAGGCGGCGATCCTGGCCTGGAAGCAGCAGGCCGAGCACCAGGCGGTGCGCGAACAGGGGCGCGCCACGTGGTATTCGGCCTTTCAGACCCGGGTATGCAAAGTCGAGCGGGCCTACGCCTTCCAGAATTGAAAGACAGGCCCCTCGTGGGCCTAACTGACCAGGCTGCGTAACGCAGTGATCTGCGGGATTTCGACCCGGCGCATATACACCCGCAGCGGCTCGGTGATGTTGATGCGGTCGTCGATGTTCTGGTCCAGCAGCAACTGGATGCGTTCGCGGGACAGGGTCATGGTCTGCTCCGGGGCCGGCAGCCAGACGAATTCGGCGGTGGGGATGATGCCGTCATCGGCCACGTCCATGCCGAAGGCGTCTTCGCTGAAACGTACGATGTACTGGCCCGTCTTGCGGTTGAGGCCAACAAACCCGTGGAGTTGGTCGGCGGCCTGGCAGATAAGCTCGGAGGTGATGCGCATGGTAAACCTCACTGAAAAGTCCCACAGGGACTGGAAAGATGGTTTACACGCGTGGCGAAAGTACTGCCCTCTGACGGGGCAGCTTGGCGCAAGAGTACTGCAATGCATCCCCTAAAAACCCGAAAAACTTTGGCCGTGCGCACGTTAATGTCGGTTTGGTGATAGCGCCTTTCGCAATCACTTGTTAAAAAGGAGGCCTTCTCAAAGCTACCTCCACGAAAGGACTTCGCATATGCCTGTCACGTTTACCAAGAGCGCCCTGCTGCTCGCCCTGATGCTCGGCCTCGGCCAGGCACATGCGCAAGACCCGATCAGCCCGGCTGAATTGGCGACTAACGAAGGCATCCCCTACCCTGCCGTGATCGCCCACCGTGGCGCCTCCTATGACGCCCCCGAGTCCACCGCCGCCGCCTACAAGGTCGCCCGCGACCTGGGTGCCGATTACCTGGAAATGGACCTGCAGCGCAGCAAGGACGGCGTGCTGTTCGCCCTGCACGACAACAACCTGCAGCGCACCACCGACGTGGCCACCAAGTTCCCCGACCGCAAGGACGCCCCGGCCAACGAATTCACGTGGAAAGAATTGCAAACCCTCGACGCCGGCAGCTGGTTCAACGCCGCCTACCCGGACCGTGCGCGCCCAGGTTTCGTCGGCCTGAAAATCCAGAGCCTGGACGACATCATCAAGATCGCCGAAGGCAACCCGCAACACAAACCGGGCCTGTACATCGAGACCAAAGAACCCAAGCAATTCCCAGGCATCGAAGCCGACCTGAAGAACAAGCTGCTGGACAAAGGCTGGCTGAGTTCGGCCGGTTCCAAGCTGGGCAAGAGCAACACCGGCGTCGGCCAGGGCAAGGGCCGCGTGGTGCTGCAAACTTTTGAAGTGGCAAGCCTCAAAGCGCTGCAGAACGAAATGCCCAACACCCCGAAAATCCTGCTGTTGTGGGTGGGTGAAGGCAGCATCGAGCCGAAAAACAAGCAGACCTTCGCGGAGTCCGGCGAAACCACCAAGGCCGCGTATTACGCCAAGCAAGAGCCGAAGGATGCTGCCGAGTTCGAAAAATGGGTCGACGAAGCCAAGAGCCTCGGCGCCATCGGCACCGGCCCTTCGGCTGAGCTGACCGCCCATGGCGACCAGAGCTACACCGACCTGGTGAAACCCGAAATGAACAAGCTGACCCACGACAAAGGCCTGCTGGTGCACGTGTATACCGTCGATGAGCCGGTGGACTTCGACAAGGTGATGAAAGCCGGCGTCGACGGCATCTTCACCAACCGCGCCGCCGAACTGCTGAAGTTCTACAAGCGCTGGCCGTCGTCCAGCGTGCAGGATCTGTTGAACGACTATAAGTACTGAGTCAACGGCCTGATCCTCGGGGCGCTGGGACGCATAGAGGCCAGTCGCTAACTGTTTCATCCGAGTCTCGCTTTTACAGGAGGCTCAAGCCTGAAAGCCTGAGTGTTAATCGGATTGAACAAACGGCGTAACGGCTTGAACTAATTAAGGATGAATTAAGTTGCACTGGCTAACCTGATCCCACTTAAACAGCTCACCGAAGAAGGACACACCATGAAAACCCTGACTACGTTGTTCGCCGCTACCGCCCTGACCCTGACCGCCGGCCTGGCCCAGGCTGATGTTCGCCCGGACCACATCGAAGGCCTGCTCAAGTCCGGCGCAGTGATGCCTTTCGAGAAACTCAACGCGGCCGCTGTGGCCAAACACGCCGGTGCCACCATCAATGACACCGAGCTGGACCACAACAAAAGCGGCGTACTGGTCTACGAAGTTGACCTGACCGACACCACCGGCAAGAAGTTTGAAGTGAAACTCGACGCCAAGACCGGCGCCGTGCTGGAAGACAAACTCGATACTTGAGTGATCGCCTCACATAAAAACCGCGCTACCTTTGGGTAGCGCGGTTTTTTTATGCCTGCGGGTAGGAAAACCCTCCCTCTAACGAATGAAATAACACCTACAGCGCACAAGGTCGCTAAAATCCCACTCATTGGCCGGGGCATAACGCTCACCACCTTACGGATCGAGAGTGCTGCATGGGGCAAAAAGCCGCCGACATCGCCACCATTGGCAGAATCAGTGCCGTCCCCGCGATGCTCAAAGTCATCAGCGATATGACCGGCCTGCGCTTTGCCGCCGTCGCGCGGGTAACCGACGACACCTGGACCGCCTGCGCCGTGCTCGACCAACTGGACTTCGGCCTTGGGGTGGGCGGTGAGCTGGACCTGGCCACCACGATCTGCCACGAGATTCGCGGCTCCCACGTGTCCGTGGTGATCGACAAAGCCAGCGAAGATCCGGTCTACCACGACCACCACACCCCGCGGCTCTACCAGTTTGAAAGCTATATTTCGGTGCCGGTGTTCCGCACCGACGGCAGATTCTTCGGCACCATCTGCGCCCTGGACCCCAACCCCGCCCATCTGCGCAGCAGCAGTATCCAGAGCACCATGGAGTCGTTCGCCCGGGTGCTGTCCTTGCAAATCGAAGCCGAAGAAGCCGCGCATTACACGCAAGCGCAATTGCAGGAAGAACGCGGCACCGCCGAATTGCGCGAGCAATTCATTGCAGTGCTCGGCCACGACCTGCGCAACCCGCTGTTCGCGATCAACTTCGCTGCGGAACGGCTGCTGCGCAAATTCCCCGACCCGGCCACCGACACCCTCGTACGCCATATCCTCACCAGCGGTCGCCGCGCCGCGCAGTTGGTCGAAGACCTGCTGGACTTTGCCCGTGGCCGCCTGGGCAGCGGTATCCCGCTGAACATCGGCGATTGCCAGGGTTTGCAGGAGGCATTGCAGCATGTGGTCTCGGAAGTACAGAGCGTGCACCCGCAACGGGTGATCCAGGCGGATATCGGCGACCTGCAGGGCGTGAGCGGCGACCGCGATCGCCTGGCGCAGTTGCTCTCCAACCTGGTGGCCAATGCCATCCATCATGGTCATCACGATGGACCGGTGGAGGTCACGGCAAAAATCGAACAGGGTCGTTTCAACCTGAGCGTGAAAAACCCCGGACAGATTGACGCCCAAGCCTTGCCCCGGCTGTTCGAGCCCTACTCGCGCCCCGCCAAGGACACCCCCCAGGCCGGTCTGGGACTGGGGTTGTACATCGTCAAGCAGATTGCCGACGCCCATGGCGGTGAATTGAGCGTCTCCACCACCGCTGAGCACGGCACCGTGTTCACGTTCAGCCTGCCAACGGCCTGATCAGGCGCCGAGGCGCGCCGTCACCTCGTTCAACTCGCTCGACAACCCGCGCAGGTTGTGGCTCGCCGCTTCGGTCCGCTTGACGTTGTCGAGGTTGGCCGTCGCCACCGTGGTGATCTGCGTGATATTGCGCGAGATGTCCTCGGCCACCGACGTCTGCTCCTCGGCCGCCGTGGCAATCTGGCGATTCATGTCACGGATGGCCTCGACGGCCTGGGTGATGTGCGCGAGCATGGCGCCGGCCTGGGTGACCTTCTCCACACTGTCATCGCTGCACGACTGACCGCTCACAATCGCTTGGGCCGCATCCACCGCGCCGGTCTGCACCGCCTCGATAATCCCGTTGATCTCGATGATCGACGCCGCCGTGCGTTGCGCCAGGCTGCGCACTTCATCGGCCACCACCGCAAAACCGCGGCCGGCTTCGCCTGCGCGCGCGGCCTCGATGGCGGCGTTCAGTGCCAGCAAATTGGTCTGCTCGGCGATGCCACGAATCACTTCCAGCACCTTGCCGATGCGCACGCTATCGGTTTCCAGACGACGGATGATGGTGCCGGTGTTGAGGATCTCGTTGCGCATCTGACCGATGGTCGCGATGGTGACCTTCATCACTTCGCCGCCTTCACGGGCCGAGTGGTCCGCCTCGTCGGCCGCACGGGAAGCACTGGCGGCGTGGCGCGCGACTTCCTGGGCGGTGGCTGACATTTCGGTCATGGCCGTGGCCACTTGGTCGGTGCGGTTGAATTGATCGCTGGTGCCGGTCGCCATCTGCCCGGCGATGGCATTCAGTTCGCCGCTGGCACCGACCAGGTCGGTGGCGCTGCGCTGCAAGCGGCTGAAGGTTTCGGCGAGGAAGTCGCGCAAGGTATTCGCGGCAGCGGCCAGGTGGCCCAGCTCATCCTGGCGCCGGCTGGCCACGCGCTCAGCGAAGCGACCGTGGCTCAGTTGCGTCACATAGTCGATCAGGCTACGGATCGGCAGGATCAAATTGCGGTTGATCAGCCACAGGCTGAACAGGCCGATTAACACACCGGACAGCAACATGATCGCCAGGCCCACCAGCACGGTGCGCTCGGCGTAGGCACTGATGGCCTTGGATTGCTGGCTGCCTTGTTCGCGCAGGTCACTGACCAGCGCGCTCATCTGCTCACTCGCGGCGCGATCCACACCCTTGACTGCGGTGTCGCCGACGGTTGCATCGCCACCCGCCGCCACGTAGGCATCGCGGCCCTTCTGGTAGGCCACACCCAGTTGCTGGTGTGCCTGGCGCAGGGTTTCGATGCGCTGGTTCAGGGCCGGGTCGCGGGTGGTCTGGGTGACCAGACGCGCGAGGATGCCTTGCACATCGCGTTGGCGGTCCTGGAACTGACCCCAGTATTTCTCCATGTCCTGCGGCTGCTTGCCGCGCAGCAACACGTTTTTCCATTCCTGCACCTGCACCTTGAATTGCAGGTTGGCCTCGTCGATCAATTGTGAGGTCAGCAATGGCCCATCGATCAAACTGCGGTAACTCTGCACCCCGTTGGACAGGAAATTGAAACACGCCAGGGCGATCAATAGCATCGCCAACAGGCTGCCACCGAGCAGCGAAAGGATTTGTGCTCTCAAGGAGGTTCGCAAAACATTCATCGGGGAAAAGCCTCGATACAAGGAAGTGGTGCATGCACGCCGTTAACTTCCCTGTCATCAAAAGCACCGCCGGTCCACAGCGGTTGCTAATGCTTTGGATCCGCCGTGCTAGAGGCTTCTTGAACGGTTCCTGACAAGAGGTCAAATAAATGTCACCGCAACGAAATAAATCGCAAGCCGTCACAAAACTGTCAAATTCCCTTGCAATGATTCGCTACGCGCCCTGTGAAACGTCCTACAGGCCTTTTCTCTGCGAGCCCTCATGAACCACAGCATCGACCACAGCCACCAGGACTCCGACCTGTTTGGCTTGCTTTACGGTTTCCGTTTCCGCCCCGGTGAAAAGGGTGAGCAAATCGATTCGGCCACGGCGCTCCAGGCGCTGCAACAACCGGCCGACCCGGATGAGTTTTTGTGGCTGCACCTGAACCTCGCCCACGCGGCGTGCGAGCGTTGGATGCAGGCACACCTGGATTTGCCGGAAGAATTTTTCGAAGCCCTGCATGAAGGTTCACGCTCCACGCGTATCGAACACGTCGACTCGGCCTTGTTGGCGGTGGTCAACGACGTGGTGTTCAATTTCAGCAGCATGGTGTCGTCGGATATTTCTACGCTGTGGGTTTGCGCCCGCAGCCGCCTGCTGATCAGCGCGCGCCTGCAACCGCTGCATTCGGTGGACAAGTTGCGCTCGTCGGTGAAAGCCGGTGAAAGCTTTCGCTCGCCGCTGGCGTTGCTGGTGCACCTGCTGCGCGACCAGGGTGAAGTGCTGACGCAGATCGTGCGCAAGACCAGCATCAGCGTCGACCATATCGAAGACCAGTTGCTGTCTTCGCGCCTGTCCACCAACCGCGCGGAGCTTGGTGCCGCGCGCCGGGTGCTGGTGCGCCTGCAACGCCTGCTGGCGCTGGAACCGGGCTCGCTGCTGCGCCTGCTCAACCGGCCGCCGCAGTGGCTGCAGAAGGAAGACGTGAAGGAATTGCGTAAATCCACCGAGGAGTTTGCGCTGATCATCAACGACCTGATGGCCTTGGGTGAGCGGATCAAGCTGTTGCAGGAAGAGATCGCCGCCAACCTCAACGAGCAAAGCAACCGCACGCTGTTCACCCTCACCGTGGTGACGGTGTTGGCATTGCCGATCAATATAATCGCCGGTTTTTTCGGCATGAACGTGGGCGGTGTGCCACTTTCGCAGGACCCTGAAGGCTTTTGGATATTGGTGGCGTTGGTGGCGACCTTTACCTTGATTGCCGGGCGATGGGCCTTCAGGAAGCGCAAAGACTACTGAACTGGAACGCAGTTGACATGTGAGAGGGGGCTTGCCCCCGATAGCGGTGGATCAGGCAGTTTGTCTTTAGCTGACCTACTGCAATCGGGGCAAGCCCCCTCCCACATAGGTTCTGCGGCGTATACAGGATCAGCGGCTATCCCAATTCCATCAAACACTGACCTATGGCAGCATCTCTGTAACATTCTGCAATGACTATGAACGGCATCCTCACAACACTGGATGCTCCGGCATGGCCACCCCTTCCCTGACTGCCTCCACCCACACCTCAGTTGCAGACCCCAAACCCAGGCTGGACAAAAAACCCAGCCTGGTGACGGTGATCATCTTCTTCGCCGTGCTCGCCATGGGGCTGTTGTTCACCGCTTACAGCCTGATGCATGACATGCATGAAATGGGCGCCCAACTCACCACGTGGACGCCGTTTTTGCTGCTCGGCGTGGCGCTGTTGATCGCCTTGGGTTTCGAGTTCGTCAACGGCTTCCACGACACCGCCAACGCCGTGGCGACGGTGATCTACACCAACTCGCTGCCGCCGCATTTCGCGGTGGTGTGGTCGGGCTTTTTCAACTTCCTCGGCGTGCTGCTGTCGAGCGGCGCGGTGGCGTTCGGGATCATTGCGCTGCTGCCGGTCGAGCTGATTTTGCAGGTGGGTTCGTCGGCCGGTTTCGCGATGATCTTCGCCCTGTTGATCGCCGCGATCCTGTGGAACCTCGGCACCTGGTGGCTGGGTTTGCCGGCGTCGTCGTCGCACACCCTGATCGGCTCGATCATCGGCGTGGGCGTGGCGAATGCCTTGATGCACGGGCGTGACGGCACCAGCGGCGTGGACTGGAGCCAGGCGATCAAGATCGGTTACGCCTTGCTGCTGTCGCCGCTGATCGGCTTCGCGTTTGCGGCCATGCTGTTGCTGGCCCTGCGCGCCTTCGTCAAAAACCGTGCGCTGTACAAGGCGCCGAAAGGCGACACCCCGCCGCCATGGTGGATCCGCGGCATGCTGATCGCCACCTGCACCGGCGTGTCCTTCGCCCATGGCTCCAACGATGGGCAAAAAGGCATGGGCCTGATCATGCTGATCCTGGTCGGCACCCTGCCGATGGCCTACGCGCTGAACCGCACCATGCCGGCCGAGCAGTCGTTGCAGTTCGCGGCCGTGGCCGAAGTCACCCAGGTCGCCCTGGTGAAAAGCGCACCGCAACCGCTGAGCGGCGATCCGCGCCCGATTCTCTCGACCTACGTGCGCACCAAGGAACCCACTGCAGAACTGGTGCCGGCCCTCGCGGCCCTGGCCGGGCAGATCGGTGAGGAAGTCAAAGGCTACGGCTCCCTGGCCAAAGTGCCTGCCGAAGCCGTCGGCAACGTGCGTAACGACATGTACCTGAGCAGCGAAACCATTCGCCTGATGGACAAGGGCAAGGTCGGCAATTTCGACGCCGATACCCAAGGCAAGCTGCAACTGTTCAAGCAACAGATCGACAATTCCACGCGTTTCATTCCGCTGTGGGTCAAGATCGCCGTGGCAATCGCCCTGGGCCTCGGCACCATGGTGGGCTGGAAGCGCATCGTGGTGACCGTGGGTGAAAAGATCGGCAAGACCCACCTGACTTACGCCCAAGGCGCCTCGGCTGAAATGGTGGCAATGCTGACCATCGGTGCGGCGGATATGTATGGGTTGCCGGTATCGACGACGCATGTGTTGTCGTCGGGCGTCGCGGGGACGATGGTGGCTAATGGCGGTGGGTTGCAGATGCGTACGATCCGTAACCTGGCGATGGCGTGGGTACTCACGTTGCCGGCGGCGATCCTGCTTTCCGGCAGCCTTTACTGGCTGTTCACCCAACTCTTCTGACACAAAACCAAAGCAAAAGTGAACAGAGAACCAAATGTGGGAGGGGGCTTGCCCCCTCCCACAGTTTTATCCAGCGAACAGTCCAGCCATCATCTTCAGGCGCTTCTTGTAGACACGCCGCGCCTCCAACGCCTCCTCCAGTGTCACCGCCACAAACCCCGCCCGCTGGTTCGGCTGCATCTGCCCGATCAAGTCCAGGTCGGCGCTGATCACGGTGCCAATCATCGCGTAGCCACCGCCCGACACCGCGTCCCGGTGCAACACAATCGGCTCCAGCCCGGCCGGTACCTGGATCGAGCCGATCGGGTAGCAACTGTCGACGATATTCGACGGATCCGATCCCGCGCCAAACGGCTGCTCCCGTGGCTGGAAGCTCAGCGCACTGCCGCCTTTGAAGCGATAGCCGATGCGGTCGGCTTCGGAACCCACGGTCCAGGGCTCGGCAAAAAAGCTGCTTTTGGCCGCAGCGGTCAGGCGCTCGTAATACAGGCCAGGCACCACACGCAGGGTCACATCGCCACCCACCGACCGGCGCAACGCCATCGGCAGGCTGTTGCCCGCACGGCCCGTGCCGCTGGGTTCGCCGACGGGCAATTCATCGCCTGCCTGTAAGCGTCGACCGTGAAACCCGCCGAGTGCGCCAAGGGTATAGGTGGAGCGACTGCCGAGCACCAGCGGCACGTCAATGCCACCCGCCACCGCGAGATAGGTGCGCGCGCCGGCCTTGGGAAACTCAAAGCGCAAGACCTGCCCGGCGCGCACCTGGAATGCAGTGTCCTGATGCACGACTTCACCGTCCAGGCGCGGCGACATCAAGGCGCCGCTGAGTGCCACCAGCGCGTCCTGCTGAAACTCAAGCTCGGGGCCGATCAGCGTGCATTCCAGGCCCGCCGCGCCCACCGGGTTGCCCACCAGGTGGTTGGCCGCACTCAGTGCGTACTGGTCCAGTGCGCCCGACGGCGGGATGCCCAAATGGTAATAACCTTCGCGGCCAAGGTCCTGCACGGAGGTGGCGAGGCCGGGTTTGAGGACCTTGATCATGCCAGCGCCTCCTGCAGGGTTTTCGGATAGCCGATGGGGTCGGCGAGAAAGGCGTCGAGGGAAAACTCCACCGGACGGATGCGCAAGTCGAAGCGTCCTGCGTCCACCTCGGCGACGGCAAGATCGTAAGCGTCGCGGTCCATGGGTTTGAACTGCACGATGTCACCGGGGCGGAAGAACACCATGTGTTCCTTGAGGTACGCCAATTGCTGCGCCGGGTCGTAGATGGGCGCCGGGGTCACGCCGAACATCTGGTAACCGCCGGCACCGCGCACCGAGTAGATGCAACCAAAACAGCCACCATGGCCGAGGGTCAGCTTCGGTGTATCGGTGCGCGGCCGCAGGTACTTGGGCACCTGTAATTGGCGCTCGCGCTCGACCATCTGGAACATGAACGGCAAGCCCGCGACAAACCCGACCATCGACACAAACCACGGTGCGCCGCTGTGGGCGGCGATAAACGCATCGACATCGGCCAGGCCATTGATGCGCGCGGCGTACTCCAGGTCGGTGCCGCTGGGGTCTTGATGGCGGTCGCGAAAACGCATGAGCGTTTCATGGGTCCAGGGGTCGTTGTAGAGCACCGGGATTTCGATGATGCGCGTGTGCAAGGTGCGCTCGGCCACAGCCTGGGCTTCGGCAGTCTGCACCGCATCGAGCAATACATGGGGGGCAATGCGGTCGGGGTCGAAGCGAATCTGGAACGACGCATTGGCCAGGCACACATCCAGCACGCCTTCGAGCGCCAGGCGTTCCACGGCGCGTGTCACCGCCATGCCTTTGAAAAAGGCCTCCAGGGACATGCTGTCACTGACCTCGGCAAACAGGTGTTCATCACCGCCGAAGCTGTAGCGGATGGGGGACATTTCAGCCATGTCTGTTCCTCTTGGAATCATTGTAGAAAGGCAGGCGAAAAAAAATGTTCAGGGCGTTTCTTGTTGTAGTGACTGGGCTTGCTGTGGTGAACACCCTTGTTGTGGTGAGCGGGCTTGCTGTGGTGAACAAGCTTGTTGTGGTGAGCGGGCTTGCCCCGCGCTGGGCTGCGAAGCGGCCCCAGTAAGACCACCGCGTAGTGTCAGGCTACACGCGGCGTCGGGTATAGGGGCGGCTTCGCCACCCAGCGCGGGGCAAGCCCGCTCACTACAGAAACCCATTCGTTACCACGATTCCTGCTTGATCCAGGGCTTCGCGGGTGGCTTCTACCAACTCAAGCGCACCGGGCGTGTCGCTGTGCAGGCAGATGGAATCGAATTCGATAAACACGTCTTCGCCTTCTACGGTGCGCACCAGACCGGTCTGGCACGCACGCAAGACTCGCGCAGCGACCGTTGCCGGATCCAGCGCCCGGACCTGGCGGGTAAACACGATGGAGCCGCTGAGATCGTACTCACGGTCAGCATAAAACTCGCGCACCACCGGTTGTCCCAGTTCCGTGGCAACCCGCCAGATCACCGAATTGGGCATGCAGTAGAGCAACAGCGTCGGCTCGAGGATTTGCAGGTTCTGCACCAGCAACCGCGCCGCTTCTTCATCGCGGGCGAGGTGCATATACAGCGCGCCATGGGGTTTGATGTGTTGCAGGGTCATGCCCTGGGCCCGTGCGATTTCACGCAGGGCGCCGAGCTGGTAGAGCATGTCGTCGACCAATTCCTGAGGCGGCGCGTTGATGTGGCGACGGCCAAAGCCGACCAGGTCCCGAAAGCCCGGATGCGCGCCGATGGCCACGCCCAATTGCTTGGCACGCTCGACCGTACGACGCATGGTGCCGGGGTCGCCGGCGTGAAAGCCGGTGGCGATATTGGCCGAGCTGATGTACGCCATCAGCTCCGCATCCACACCGTCGCCGATGGTCCAGGGGCCGAAGCCTTCGCCCATGTCCGAATTGAAATCCACTGCCTGCATCGAGGTCGCTCCGCCTAAGTGATGCTGGAAAAGTAGGCTGCGGCTTGACCCCTTGGGAAGATCTATTATCAGATGGCCCATCTTCTGAAAATCAGATAGCCCTACGTTTTGGAGAGGCCGATGTCCCTGACCCTGCGCCAAGTCCGCTACTTCGTCGCCACCGCCGAAATCGGCCAGATTTCCCAGGCGGCCATCCACCTGAACATCTCCCAGTCGGCGGTGACTACGGCAATCAAGGAACTGGAAGCCATGCTCGGCGTGCAGTTGTTCGTGCGCTCGGCCCAAGGCATGAACCTGACCGACGCCGGGCGGCACTTTCTCAACCGCGCCTATGTGATTCTGCGCAGCGTCGATGACGCGCTGAACAGCCCGCTGCCCGACTACCGCGCCAGCGGCGTGCTGCGCCTGGCCGCCAGTTACACGGTACTCGGCTACTTCCTGCCGCACCACTTGCAGCGCATGGAACACTGGCACCCGGACGTGACCATCGAGGTCTTCGAGCAGGAGCGCCAGGCCATCGAGCACGGTTTGCTCGACGGCCAGTTCGACATGGCCGTGGTGCTCACCGCCAACCTCACTCACCCGGATATTGTCTCGGAAATCCTGTTCAATTCGGAACGCCGCCTGTGGCTGCCCAGCCATCATCCCTTGTGCGAACGTGGCGCCGTGAGCCTGGCCGATGTGGCCCGCGAGCCCTACATTTTGCTCACCGTCGACGAGGCCGAACACAGCGCCATGCGCTACTGGGAACAGGCCGGGCAAACGCCCCAGGTGCGGCTGCGTACCAGCTCGGTGGAGGCGGTGCGCAGCATGGTCGCCAACGGCAGCGGCGTGGCGATCCTGTCGGACCTGGTGCATCGGCCCTGGTCACTGGAAGGCAAGCGCATCGAAACCCTGACGGTGACTGACCCGGTCACGCCGATGAGCGTGGGCCTGGCCTGGCACCGCGAGCGCACATTCACCCCGGCGATGCAGGCGGTACGCGATTACTTCCACGATGCATTCCTGGCCCCGCAGCAATTATCGGCGCGGCGTTAGAGCTGGGATTGCAACGTTGCCGCCAGCCAATCCATGAACACCCGCACGCGTTGCGGCAGGTGCCGTTGGCCCGCGTAGAGCAGTGATACATCCAGCGCTGGCGCGGGGTAATCCGGCAGCACTGCGACCAGTTCACCGCTGGCCAATAAATCACCGATGCCCAAGGCCGGCACCTGAGTAATCCCGAAGCCCCCCAGGCACGCCGCTTTGTACGCATCGGTGCTGTTGACCGTCACGCGCCCGGCCATGGCAATACGCTGCACCTTGTTGCCCTGCACGTATTCAAACCCCGCCGAACGCGCGCCCAGTGGTCGCACGTAATGCACCAACTGATGCTGCGCCAGGTCGGCCAGGGTCTCGGGCACGCCATGACGTTGCAGGTAGGCCGCGCTCGCGCAGTTGATCATCGGCAGGCTGCACAACCGCCGTGCCACCACCGTCTGGTCCGGCTGTGCGCCGACCCGCAACACACAATCAAACCCTTCGGCGAGCAGGTCGACCTGGCGGTCGGTGGTGCTGATTTCCAGCTCAATCAACGGGTGCGCATCCATGAATGGCGGCAGGCGCGGCAGGATCAATTCCCGCGCCATCATATTGGGCATGTCCACTCGAATACGCCCGCTGAGTTGCGCTTCATCCTGGCGAAACAGCCCCTCCAGCTCCTCCATGTGCGACAGCAAATCCTTGCTGCGCTCATACAGCACACGTCCGTCCTGAGTCGCCTGCACCGTGCGCGTAGTGCGCTGCAACAGGCGCGCGCCGAGCAGTTCCTCCAGCGCCTGCACGTGCTCGGACACGGTTGAGCGCGGCAAGCGCAGGCTCTCGCCGGCCTGGGTAAAACTCGACAGTTCGGTGACGCGCACGAAGGTGCGCAGCAGCTCAAGTTTGTTCATGGGATTGTTCGCCTCATCCGGCCAGTGATTCCGGTATAGCGCTGTTTATCACGATATGGCCGGACAAATAAACTGCTCCCAACGCTCAATCACAGAGGACATCACCATGACCCGCAAAATCGCATTGATCACCGGCGCAAGCCGCGGCCTGGGCAAAAACACCGCGTTGCACTTGGCAGCTCAAGGCGTCGATATCATCGGCACTTACCACAGCAAGGCCGATGAAGCGCAGGCGTTGGTCGCCCAGATCGAACAACGGGGCAGCCGCGCGGTGATGCTGAAACTCGACGTGAGCCAAAGCGCGACCTTTGGCGATTTCGTCGGCGAGGTTGCCAGCACACTCAAGGATGTTTTCGCACAGGATCACCTCGATTTTCTGATCAACAACGCCGGTATCGGCATTCACGCCAGCTTTGCCGACACCACCGAAGCGCAGTTCGACCAACTGGTAGCGATTCAATTCAAAGGCCCGTTTTTCCTCACCCAGAAGCTGTTGCCACTGATCCGCGACGGCGGCCGCATCCTCAATATCTCCAGCGGCCTGGCGCGTTTCAGCCTGCCCGGCTACGCCGCTTACGCCGCCATGAAAGGCGCCATGGAGGTGCTCACCCGCTACCAGGCCAAGGAACTGGGTGGGCGTGGCATCAGCGTCAACATCCTCGCCCCTGGCGCGATTGAAACCGACTTCGGCGGCGGCGCGGTACGCGATAACGCCCACCTCAACGCAATGGTCGCCAGTAACACTGCACTGGGCCGCGCCGGCTTACCGGACGATATCGGCGGGGCGATTGCCAGCCTGCTGGCCGACGGTAGCCACTGGATCACCGGCCAGCGGATCGAGGCCTCGGGCGGTATGTTTCTGTAGGAGTTTGTCGCGCAGCACGTCATACCCCCAGTGATACACATAGGTGTACGGCAGGAAGAACAGCAGTACACCGATGTCGAGCATAAACGCCTGCATCAGGCTGATATTCAGCCACGCCGCGATCAGCGGCACGGCCACGATAATCAGCCCGCCTTCAAACATCAGCGCATGCAGCACCCGCGTCCAGCCACCTGCGGCGAGTTGCAGGCGCACCTTGAGGCGGTCGAACAGGCTGTTGAACACGATGTTCCAGGTCAATGCCAGCAGGCTCAGCCCCAAGGTCACCGCGCCCATTTCCAGGGCCGGCCTGCCGGTGATCCACACCAGCAGCGGTGTACACATCAACAACGCCAAGCCTTCAAAGCCCAGGGCTTGGCAAACGCGTTCAGTAATCGACTTGGTAGGGCTCATAACCTGCGCTCCATGAATGACGAGGGTTGCCATGATCACGCCCTGACTCGATACTTCATAACCAATAACCATCGACCAAGGCGATAGACATGGCGTCCAACGAAGTGCTGCAAGCGTTTGTCCAGGCGGCCACCCAAGGGTCGTTTTCCGCCGCGGCGCGCAAGCTGGGCAAGAGCCAGTCCACCGTCAGCGCGGCAGTCGCGAGCTTGGAGATCGACCTGGATGTGGTGCTGTTCGATCGCAGCAGCCGCAAGCCGACGTTGACGCCAGCCGGCCATGTGCTGCTGGAACGGGCCGAGCAGGTGCTGGAAGCCAGCAGCCGCCTGGAACTGGCGGCGAGTCAGTTAGCCCAGGGGTTGGAGCCGAGACTGACGATTGCGATGTCGGACACGTATCAATCGCAGCGTTTTGAAACCGCGATCATTGCGTTCGCCGAGCGTTACCCCGACCTCGAACTGGAATGGCTGATCGCCGAATGCGACGACCTGATCGACCTGGTGCAAAGCGGCCGGGCGCAGATTGCGTTTATCGAACAGCAGGACGTCTACCCGCCTGACCTGACGCGCTCGCCGGTGCAGGAGCGCACCGAGATCGCGTTGTTCGTGTCGCCGCAACATGCCTTGGCCAGCCTCGACAGCGTCGACCACCAGACCTTGAAACACCATCGCGAATTGCGCTTGGCGAGCATCGTCAAACCTTACGACAACCGCGCCGCTGGCCGGGTCTGGTCCGCCGCCAGTTACCTGATGTTGATGGAGATGGCCCAGCTGGGTTTCGGCTGGGCGCCCCTGCCCCGCTGGCTGGTCGAGCGTTTTGGCAACGCCAGCCTGCAGGAACTCAAGGTGCGCGGCTGGCCACGCTCGGTCACGGTGGATGCGTTGTGGTCGCGCCAGCATGCACCGGGGCCAGCAGGGAGTTGGTTGTTGGCCACGATGCTGGAGTGAGTCCTCTGGACAATGAAGACAGTGTGGGAGCGGGCTTCATTGTCTGGGGGATTGGAGTTCGGCCAGGCGTTGTTCGAGGAAGCGTCTTTCCGGGATTTGCTGGGTAAGTGACAGGGCTTTTTCGTAGGCCGTGCGCGCCGCTTCGACACGCCCCAGTTGCCGACAAAACTCGCCCCGCGCCGAATGCGCCAGGTGGTAATCCTGCAACTCGCCGCGCGCCAGAATCTGCTCTACCTGCTGCAACCCCGCCAGCGGGCCATCGCGCATGGCCACCGCTACGGCGCGGTTCAGTTCGATCACCGGTGACGGCATTGTCCTGAGCAGCACATCGTAGAGCCCGACGATTTGCCGCCAGTCCGTCTGGTCTGCACGTGTGGCTTCGGCATGCACCGCCGCGATGGCGGCCTGCAGGCCATACGGGCCAAAGCGCCGGGCGCTCAGCGCCTGTTCCGCCAACGCACAGCCTTCGGCGATCAGGGACGCATCCCACAGCGAGCGGTCCTGTTCATCCAGCAGCACCAATTCGCCACTCGCCGAAGTGCGCGCCGAGCGTCGGGACTCGTGCAACAGCATCAGCGCCAGCAGCCCCATGACTTCCGGCTCGGGCAGCAACGCCATCAACAGACGCCCCAGGCGGATAGCTTCGCGCGTCAACGCTTCACGGGTCAGGTCAGCGCCCATGGAGGCCGAATAGCCCTCGTTGAACACCAGGTAAATCACGCGCAACACGCTGTCGAGACGCTCGGGCAGCTCCGCCAGGGACGGCACCTGATACGGAATTGCGGCCTCGCGGATCTTGCCCTTCGCCCGCACGATACGTTGGGCGATGGTGGCCGGCGTGGCCAGAAACGCCCGCGCGATTTCCTCGGTGGTGAGGTCACAGATCTCGCGCAAGGTCAGCGCCGCCTGAGCGTCGGCCGCCAGCGCCGGATGGCAGCAGGTGAAGATCAGGCGCAGGCGGTCGTCTTCCACGTCTTCATCACTCCAGTCAGCCGCCTCCAGCGCATCGGCCTGCGCCTGCAGCAACGGGGTAAAACGCGCCTGGCGGCGCAGACGGTCGATGGCCTTGAAGCGCCCGGTCGAGACCAGCCACGCGCGTGGGTTGTGCGGCACACCGTCCAGCGGCCAACGTTGCACCGCGACGAAAAACGCTTCGTGCAGGGCTTCTTCGGCCAGGTCGAAGTCGCCGAGCACGCGAATCAGCGTCGCGAGCACACGCCTTGATTCGCTGCGGTAGATCGCCTCGACCGAAAGGGTCAATCGCGCATGCCTTGGGTGACCAGGGTTACCAGGCGGTCGAGACTCTGACCCCAGCCATCGTGAAAGCCCATGGCTTCGTGGGCCTGTTTGTCTTCGGCACGCCAATGCATGGCGCGGGCGGTGTAGAGGGTCTTGTTGCCCTCGACCTCCTGCAGGGTCACTTCGGCGGTCATGAACGGCTTGCCCGACGGAATCCAGCCCGGCGTAAAGGCGTCGGTAAACACCAACCGCCGTGGCGCGACGATCTCCAGGAACACGCCCTGGGTCGGGTATTCCGCACCGTCGGGCGCACGCATCAGGGTGCGAAACAGGCCTCCGACCCACAGGTTCATTTCGCACTCGGGGGTGGTCATGCCGTGGGGGCCCCACCATTGCTGAAGCAAGGTGGGCTCGGTCCAGGCACGGAACACGCGGCTTCGCGGTGCATCGATCACGCGGCTGATGGACAATTCAAACTCGGCAGGTTGCGTAGACATGGGGTAAACCTCTTGAGTCTTATGGTTGTTGTTCAGAGATTCAATTCGCGCACGGGGCGCACTTCCACACTGCCGACCCGGGCGGCCTGAATGCCGCCGGCCACCAGGATCGCTTCGTTCAGGTCCCGCGCCTCGATCAGGTAGAAGCCGGCGAGCTGCTCCTTGGTCTCGGCAAACGGCCCGTCGGTGATCGACACCTTGCCATGGCGCATGCGCACGGTGGTGGCGGTGGTGACCGACTCCAGCGCTTCGGCGGCCAGCATGCGCCCACTGCCGTGAACGGACTCTGCATAGGCATGGCATTCCGGGTCCTTGGGGCTGTCGGGCAGACTGTGCAGCAACGCTTCGTCGCTGTAGACAAGGCACAGGTATTTCATGACGTTCTCCGTTTTCGGACTACTGACTATAGATCGCGATGGTCAAGGTTTCAGGTCGAACAGACCGGTGCCGGTTTCCATGTCGAAAGGTGCAGACCAGTGCTCATGCACCACTTTCCATTGGCCATTGATGCGCTGGTAACCGGCGGTCACGCGCATCCAGCAGGTTTTAAGCACGCCATCCGGCCCGGTGCCACCACCGTGGGCGAGCCAGTGGGCAAAGGCGCTGTCGTCGGCGGCGACGATATGCAGCTCATGAAAGTCAAACACGCTGGGGCCGGGGCAAAACTCCATGCAGGCCTGCCAGTGCGCCTGGTAAGCGGCCTTGCCCTTGAATTGCAGGGCGCTGACGGCGTCGAACGCGACGATATCGTCGGCGTAGAAGCTGACAATCTTCTCGACATCCTTGGCGGTGACGGCGTGTTTCCATTGTTCGATCAGGGTGTTGATGGCAGTGCTCATGGTGATACTCCTTCGGGAGGAAAAGCGCGGAATACACCCTTAATCGAATAAGCCAGCGGCAAATCGACAACCCACTGAAAAATAATTTCGCCCCCGGCAAACCCGCTAGAATCCACGCCTCTTTGTAGGATTTCGGATGCGCCACTGATGGAAACCCGCCTCGTCCCCTATGAGACGCTGAGCCTTGTGCAGAAACAGCACCTCGACACCCTGCAAGTGCATCCCGAGCAACTGGCGTACTCCGGCGATATTTACTGTGCGCTGAACAGCCTGCTCGTCAACCCCAACCCCAACGCCATCAAAGGCTTCGCCCTGCTCGCCGACGACCTGCCCGTGGCCTTTCTGCTGCTCAAACGCCCACCGTGCCTGCCCCATTGGGCGGATGAGCACAGCGCGACCTTGCATGCGTTGCAGGTGGATCGGCATCAACAAGGGCGCGGGTTCGGTAGGGCCTGCTTGCAGGCGCTGCCGGCGGCGGCATTACAGGCATGGCCGCAGATCAAGGGCCTGGAATTGTCGGTGGACGCGGACAATGTGGCGGCGATGGGGTTGTATCTCAGGGCTGGGTGGGTCGACAGCGGGGAGGCGTATAAGGGGCGGATTGGGTATGAGCGAAGGTTGAGGTGGGTGGTTGCCAAGTGAATCTTGACGGCAAGCCAATGTAACGCAAACATGACACCTCTCAAGCTATGTAATGGTTACGTGACATGGATGCTTCACTCATCACGCAGAGGCTCGCCAAGCAGATTCGTGCGAAGCGTCTCAGCCAAGGTTTTAAGCAATCAGATCTATCCAAGCTAGCGGGCGTTACTCGCCAGAAACTAATAGAGATCGAGCAAGGCAGTATGTCCGTTTCAATGGGTGCCTATTCACGCGTGATGGCAGCCTTAAGCAGTGAGGTAATACTGGTAGCGGCACGTTTGCCAATGCTTGAAGAACTCGCCGAAATTTTCAAAGATTAGGCTTTTTGCCTTTTGCAAAGGTGACTCACATGCTGACAACCCTCGAACAACTCGAAACCCTCTACGGCCTCCCCCACGAGCGTGCCGTGCGCAAGGAAATCCCGTTTCTCAACGAGGACTACCAGGCCATGGTGCGGGCGTCGCCGTTGGTGGTGGTGAGTTCGTCCGGGCCGGACGGCATCGACGGTTCGCCGCGCGGCGATGTGCCTGGGTTTGTGCGGATTGTGGATGAGCGCACCTTGGCGATTCCGGACCGGCCGGGGAACAATCGCGTGGATACCTTGCGCAACTTGGTGCAGGACCCGCGGATTGCGTTGCTGTTCATCATTCCAGGGGTTGGCGAAACCTTGCGCGTGAACGGCCGGGCGCAGATTTCCATCGAGCCTGAACTGCTGGAGAGTTTTGCGGTGAATGGCAAGCCGGCGCGGTCGGTGATTCTGGTGCAGGTGGAGGCCGCGTATTTCCACTGTTCCAAGGCGTTTGTGCGCTCGGACTGCTGGAACCCGGAGAAACACTTGGACCGCTCGGCGTTGCCGTCAGCGGGGGCGTTTCACAAGCGGCTCAATGATGGGCAGTTTGATGCCGAGGCGTATGACCGAGAGATGCCGGAGCGGGTCAGAAGTACGTTGTATTGATGTCCCGTAGGAGCCGGCTTGCCGGCTCCCACAAGGGTCGCGGTCAGCCTCTTTCGCCTACCGGCAACCAGATTTCCACCGTCCCGGTGCCCTTGCGCCCGTCAAAATCGGCACTGTAGCGCTCGAAATCCGCGCCCATCACCTTGTAACCCGAATGCGGCAGCCATTCGAACATGATGCGCTCGTACGTTTGTTCCAGTGCCTGCACCGGCCCGTAATGCGGGAACACGGCATAGTTGAGCGGCGGAATCTCGATGGACTCGAAGTTGCTCGGTACGTCGCCCTTGGTCGGGACCTCGACACCGGCCATGTAGTCGAATTCGCCATGCTTGGGGTTGTGGCAAACACCATACGTCACACCGCCAACCCGTTTCTTGATGTCCTTGATGCAGGTATCGAACAATTCCCACAGCCTGGGGATATCCCCCACGGTGGCCTTTGAGTAACGCCCTTGCACCCCGGCGATCACCAGGGCTTTACCGGCTTCCATGCGTGGCTCTAACGGTTGTTTTGTCTGCTGATCCATACGAACAGTCTCCTTCTTATGAGGGTACAAACCCGTATCGAGTATAGGGGCATATCCGCGCTGGACTCCATGCAGAAAATTTTCCTACGCATCTGGACAACTGGCCATCATCGACCGTATTGTCTGCCCCGCAGGCCACCGCAGTGGCCGACGTCGCTCGGACGGTTCCGGGCGCTTACGTACTCTCGAGGCAACAATGGCAGACCAAGGTTCGCCGCGCCGCTTTGCGCGCATAGATCGACTCCCCCCTTACGTTTTTAATATCACTGCCGAGCTGAAGATGGCTGCGCGTCGGCGCGGCGAAGACATCATCGACTTGAGCATGGGTAACCCGGACGGCGCCACTCCCCCGCATATCGTGGAGAAAATGGTCACCGTCGCCCAGCGTGAAGACACCCACGGCTACTCCACGTCCAAAGGCATTCCGCGCCTGCGCCGGGCGATTTCGCGCTGGTACAAAGACCGTTATGAAGTGGACATCGACCCCGAAACCGAGGCCATCGTCACCATCGGTTCCAAGGAAGGCCTGGCGCACTTGATGCTGGCCACCCTGGACCAGGGCGACACGGTGTTGGTGCCGAACCCGAGCTACCCGATTCACATCTACGGTGCCGTGATTGCCGGCGCCCAGGTGCGATCGGTGCCGCTGGTGCCCGGCGTGGACTTCTTCGACGAGCTGGAGCGGGCGATTCGCGGCTCGATCCCCAAGCCAAAGATGATGATCCTCGGCTTCCCGTCCAACCCCACCGCGCAGTGCGTGGAACTGGACTTCTTCGAGCGCGTGATTGCGCTGGCCAAGCAGTACGACGTGCTGGTGGTGCATGACCTGGCCTACGCCGACATCGTCTACGACGGCTGGAAAGCCCCGTCGATCATGCAGGTGCCGGGCGCCAAGGACATTGCGGTGGAGTTTTTCACCCTGTCCAAGAGCTACAACATGGCCGGCTGGCGCATCGGCTTCATGGTCGGTAACCCGGAACTGGTCAACGCCCTGGCGCGGATCAAGAGTTACCACGACTACGGCACCTTCACCCCGCTGCAGGTGGCGGCGATTGCGGCGCTGGAAGGCGACCAACAGTGCGTGAAAGACATCGCCGAGCAGTACCGCCAGCGCCGCAATGTGCTGGTCAAGGGCCTGCATGAGCTGGGCTGGATGGTGGAGAATCCGAAGGCGTCGATGTACGTCTGGGCGAAGATTCCCGAGCAGTATGCCGCCATGGGGTCGCTGGAGTTTGCCAAAAAATTGCTGCTGGACGCGAAGGTGTGTGTGTCCCCGGGGATTGGCTTTGGCGAGTATGGCGATGACCATGTGCGCTTTGCGCTGATCGAGAACCAGGACCGCATTCGCCAGGCGGTGCGGGGGATCCGGGGGATGTTCAGGGCGGATGGGTTGGCCCAGAAAGCCTGACCCGATCCACCTGAAGAAATGTGCTCAAACTGTGGGAGGGGGCTTGCCCCCGATGGCAGTGGTTCAGTCACCGGATGCAGTGACTGACACTCTGCTATCGGGGGCAAGCCCCCTCCCACATTTGATTGGGTGACCCCATGGGATGCTGCGGTGTGGCTTACACCACCAACGACAGCAACATGATGAAGATCAACGCCACGACCGACAGAATGGTCTCCATCGCCGTCCACGTCTTGAACGTCTCAGCCACGGTCATGTTGAAATACTGCTTCACCAGCCAGAACCCCGCATCGTTGACGTGAGACAGAATCAACGACCCTGCCCCCGTTGCCAACACCAGCAGTTCACGGTTAACGCCTGGAATCATCCCCACCACCGGCACCACGATGCCCGCGCCGGTAATGGTTGCCACGGTGGCCGAACCGGTTGCCACGCGAATCACCGCCGCCACCAGCCACGCCAGCAGGATCGGGTTGATCTGTGCGTTTACCGCCATGTGGCCGATCACGTCACCCACGCCGCTGGTCACCAGCATCTGCTTGAAGCCACCACCGGCACCGATGATCAGGATGATCGCGGCGGTCGGCGCCAGGCTGGCGTCGAGCAGCTTGAGGATCTGCTTGGAATGGATGCCCTGGCGATGGCCAAAGGTGTACAGCGACAGCAGCAACGCCAGCAGCAACGCGGTGATCGGGTGACCGATCATGTCCATCCAGTTGCGCACCACGTTGCCTTCGGCAAACGCGATGTCGGCGAAGGTTTTCAGCAGCATCAGGAACACCGGCAGCAGCACGGTGACCAGGGTGATGCCGAAGCTCGGCAACGACTTGTTATCGGTCTCGCGGGCCAGTTGGTCGACCAGTTCCTGGGACGGGTTGCCCGGGATGTACTTGGCGATGAACGTACCGAAGATCGGGCCGGCAATGATGGCGGTCGGCAAGGCGACGATCAGGCCGTACAGGATGGTCTTGCCGATGTCCGCGCCAAACACGCCGATGGCCAGCAGCGGGCCGGGGTGCGGTGGCACCAGGCCGTGTACCGCCGACAGGCCGGCCAGCAGCGGGATGCCGATCTTGATCAGCGACACACCGGTACGGCGCGCGACAATGAACACCAGCGGGATCAGCAGCACAAAGCCGATCTCGAAGAACAGCGGGATGCCCACCAGGAACGCGGCGAACATCATGGCCCACTGGACCTTGTCCTTGCCAAAGGCGCGGATCAGGGTCTGGGCGATCTGATCGGCGCCGCCGGACTCAGCCATCATCTTGCCGAGCATCGTGCCCAGCGCGAGGATGATGCCGACAAAGCCAAGCACCCCGCCGAAGCCGTCCTGGAAGGCCTTGATGATCTTGTCCACGGGCATGCCCGAGGTCAGGCCGAGGAAACCTGCGGCGATGATCAACGCAATAAAGGGGTGAACCTTGAACCGGGTGATCAACACGATCAGCCCGATGATGGTGACGACTGCATCTAACAGCAGGTACGACTCGTGGGACATGCCAAACATGGGGGGTCTCTCCTGTTTGTTGTTGTTATTAAAGCGGGTGTTGAATTTCCTGCCGGGGATAGCGCTATCTTTTCCGGCAAAAAATTATTTGGATGGTTCAAAACCGTGTTTCAGCCACCAGGCATTGGTCTGCTCGGCCAATTCCTCGACGCTGTCTTCGCTGGCGTTGAGGGCCAGGGTCAGCGGCTCGCCTTTGGGCGACTCAAGGGTGGCGAACTGGCTGTCGATCAGGCTTGCCGGCATGAAATGGCCGGGGCGATGGGACACGCGGTCAGCGGCCACGGCGCGGGTCAGTTCCAGGAAGACGAAACCCAGGCCCGGCGCGGCTTCGCGCAGGTGGTCGCGGTATTTCTTTTTAAGCGCTGAACAGGTGAGTACGGGATGCTCGCCCGCTTTCAGCGAACGACGCAGTTCATCGCACAGGATGTCGAGCCAGCCGGCGCGGTCGTCGTCGTTGAGGGGGTGGCCGGCGCTCATCTTTTCGATGTTGGCGGCGGGGTGAAAGCTGTCGCCTTCAATGGCGGTCGCACCGTTCAGGCGGCACAGGGCCTCGCTGACGCTGGACTTGCCACAGCCGGAAACACCCATGATGACCAGGGCGGTAACAGGTTGACTCATGGAACACCTCAGGACGCAGATAGCGCTACCTTTGCACGCTGTAAGGCTAGTGCAAAAACAGGCTTTTCCCGCGCCGTCTTGTCTTTTTTTATGGAGTGACGCGTGCATCCGCTCCAACGCGTTGAACAGGATCAGGCAACCCTTTGTTCAAGAATTTGCAGCCCTTTGGAGACAGCGCTACCTTAGTGCCTCGATTTTTGTTTGGCAAGCCGCCTGATGACCTCTAAGAACGATAAAAAAATGCGCACTACCGGTCGCCCGACCCTTAACGAAGTCGCCCGCCTGGCCGGCGTCAGCCCGATTACCGCCTCCCGTGCCCTACGCGGCATCAGCACCGTCGCCACCGAACTGGTGGAAAAAGTGCAACACGCCGCAGCCGAACTGAACTACGTGGTCAACCCCGCGGCCCGCGCCCTGGCCTCGGCCCAGAGCCATTCGGTGGTGGTGCTGGTGCCGTCGTTGTCCAACCTGCTGTTTATCGAAACCCTCGAAGCCATCCACCAGGTACTGCGGCCCAAAGGCTTTGAAGTGTTGATCGGCAACTCCCACTATTCGCGCGATGAAGAAGAAAACCTGCTGCGCAACTACATGGCCTACCAGCCACGCGGTTTGCTGCTGACCGGGTTTGATCGCACCGAAAGCGCCCGACGGATGGTCGAGGCCAGCAATGTGCCGTGCGTGTACATGATGGACCTGGACCCGAACGCCGGCGTGAACTGCGTGGGGTTCTCGCAGCTGGCGGCGGGCGAGACCGCGGCAGCGCATTTGATCTCCCGTGGGCGCAAGCGCCTGGCGTACATCGGTGCGCAGTTGGACCAACGCACCTTGCTGCGTGGCGAAGGTTTTCGCCGAGCGCTGCAACAGGCCGGCCTGTACGACCCGGCGCTGGAATTGCTGACGCCGCGCCCCTCCTCCGTGGGCCTGGGCGGCGAGTTGTTTTTACAGTTGCTGGCGGCGCATCCGGACGTGGACGCGATCTTCTTCGGCAACGACGACCTGGCCCAAGGCGCGCTGCTGGAAGCCTTGCGCCATGGCATCAAGGTGCCGGAGCGTGTGGCGGTGCTGGGCTTCAACGACTTGCCGGCGTCGTCGTTCATGGTGCCGCGCCTGAGCAGCATCAGCACCCCACGTGAAGCGATTGGCCGGCGGGCGGCGGAGCATTTATTGACGATCATGGCGGGCAACAAGATCGCCAAACCGGTGGTGGACATGGGGTTTGAGTTGCAGGTGCGGGAGAGTACGTAGGACGCCTGTAGGACGCAGCTGACATTGCGGTAAGCGCCTTGCCCGGTTGCCTACGCTTACGTCAGAATCCGCCGGCTTGTGCGCCTGGGTGGGGGTCTCTAAGGTTGTCTGGTCGCTGAATTTCTCGGTGATCGGGTTTAGTAGCCCGCTTCCTCACACAAGATGCATGAGCCTATCGATGCTTGATGGTGGCTGTGCGCAGGGCGCCTTCGGGTGCGCCGGGTTTGTGTGGGATACCGGTCTACTAACCTGCGTACAGCTGCCACCCTCGTTTAGTAGCGATGAGGTATCAGCCCATATCAGGTACTTCACTCATGCACAGCATCCCCACGCACACGCTCTTCACTGTCATCCCTGACACCTCCACAGAAACCCTGCTGATCAACAGCTACGAAGCCGTATGTTCCGTCAGCACCTTGCTGCTCGACCTCTCCGATGACCTCAGCGGCAAGCACCGCGATGTGGCCCTGGCGATTTACCAACTGAGTGAACTGAGCATCTTGCTGCTAGGAAAAGCCGTGGACCAGCACACACCAAGCTGCTGAAGGAAGGCTGCGTGCGTTTAACAATTGATTGCCCCTGCAGGACAAAGTCCAAGTTATTGCGTCAGAAAGCCCACTATAAAATCTCAGTACGTTAGCCCAGTCAAATACAATAAAACACTGTGATTTCTGACAGTAGACGTGATACCGATAATACGGACTAATAAGCTTCCTGACTCCCAATATGCTCAGGACCAAACGTTTATTTAAACCGGAGGAAAGCAATCATGACCGCTGGCATTCCACACACACCCGACATCAACATCAAAACTAAAAAGGCTAAAGGGCACTTTGATATTGAAGCGTCTCCGATCGGAGCTTTTTTTACTAACGATGTAATTATGACCAAGGGACAGGGCATACTTCGCTTAACCGGCACTCATATTCACTCAAACGAAAGCATTCGAGTCACTGTGTATATCGGCGATGGGCCCGGCTCTTTCGAGGGTGAGATCGTAAGTGATGACGTACCTCCTTGGGGTTTTTACGATATCGACACTACAGGCTACCAGGCTTCACGCGGGAAGGTTAAATCAACCTATATTCCTAACCAACTGCATGTAACGCTGGAATTCAGTTTTTTTATAAACATAAAAGGACAGGAGCACGAAGTTAAAGGTGAGGCCAACATTCAATACTTTGATGAACTATAACAACTTCTCACACATTGAGTCTTCTCAGCCAACCGGCTCTCTATAACACTCTGGGCCGGTTTCTTTCATAGGCACAGTTTCCGCGCAACTCGCTCTTATACGTGCTCCCTGCTACATTGGCCACTGCACATTTCCACCGCCAGGGAAGCACCATGGGCCACTCACTGAAAATCTTGGGTCGCACGTCCTCCATCAACGTGCGCAAAGTACTCTGGACCTGCCAGGAACTGGGCATCGACTACCAGCGCGAAGACTGGGGCATTGGCTTCAAGCCCACCCAGTCCGACGAATTCCTCGCCCTGAACCCCAACGCCCAGATCCCCGTATTGGTCGACGACCACGGCGTGCTGTGGGAGTCCAACACCATCTGCCGCTACCTCGTGAACCTCTACCAACGGCATGACCTGCTGCCCGCCGAACCCGCGCCACGTGCCAGGGTCGAGCAGTGGATAGACTGGCAAGCCGTCGAACTCAACCGCGCCTGGGGCGATGCCTTCACAGCCCTGGTGCGCGGCAACCCGGAGGGTCTGGACGCGACGCAGATTGCCGCCGCCGTGCAGCGGTGGAACGACAAGATGGGCATTCTGGAACGCCAGCTGACCAAGACCGGTGCCTACGTGGCCGGCGACGAATTCACCCTCGCCGATATCCTGATCGGCCTCTCGGTGCACCGCTGGCAAATGACGCCCATGGAGCGCCCGCCCTACCCCGCCATCGCGGCGTACTATCAACGCCTCAGTCAGCACGCTGGCTTCAAGGCCTTTGCCCTCGACGGTCACAACTAAACCAAGGACGACACCGTGAAAGGACTCAACGTACTGCTGACCGGCGCCTGCGGCAGAATCGGCAAGACGTTTTTCGAAGGCTCGAAAGACCGCTACCGCTTCACCCTCACCGATCGCATCGCGCCGGATTTCGACGTGGGCCAACACCGCTTCGTGCACGCCGACCTCAGCGATCAATCCAGCCTGGTTGCCCTGCTCGACGGCATCGACGTGATCGTGCACCTGTCGGGCATCCCCCATGCCAGCGCCTCGTTCGACGAGTTGCTGCCCAACAATATCCTCGCCACGACCTACCTGTTTGAAGCCGCTGTGAACGCCGGGGTAAAACGCCTGGTATTCGCCAGCAGCGCGCAAACCATCGAAGGCTACCCGGTGGATCGCCAGATCACACCCGGCATGCCCGTGTTGCCCGCTAACCTGTACGGTGTGAGCAAATGCTACGGCGAAGCGTTGTGCGGCTACTACGCGGCAAAAACCCCGCTGTCGACGATTGCCCTGCGCATCGGCGCCTTCGAGTTCCCCGAAACCCACGACCTGAACAACGCCCGCGACCTCAGCGCGTGGCTCAGCCCCCGTGATGCGGTGCAGTTGCTGCAACGTTCGGTGGAGGCCGAGGGCGTGAAGCACTTGATTGCCCATGGTATTTCCAATAACCGCTTCAAGCGCTTGGATTTGAGCGAGACCACGCGGGTGCTGGGTTACCATCCCCAGGATGACGCGTTTCAAACATTCGAGATTCCGATCACTTATTGAGTTTCCCCATGCCCACACTCTCCAGTACCGACGGCATCGACCCCCTCCGCGCCGCCCACATCAGCGCGCGCATTGACCGTCTGCCCGCCGTCGCTACCGTTTGGCGCTTGGTGGCGCTGCTGTCGATTGGTGGTTTTTTCGAGCTGTATGACCTGTTCCAGACCGCCTACATCAGCCCCGGCCTGATCAGCGACGGGATTTTCCACACCGGCAGCGAAGGCGTGTTCGGCTTCTCGGACCAGGCGGCCTTCGCCTCTGCGACCTTCCTGGGCCTGTTCCTCGGCGCCAGCCTGCTCAGCCCCATCGCCGACCGTTTTGGGCGCCGGGCAATCTTTACCTTTGCGTTGATCTGGTACACCGTCGCCACCGTGTTGATGGGCATCCAGACCTCTGCCTTGGGCATCATCTGCATGCGTTTCCTGGTGGGCATCGGCCTGGGCATCGAGCTGGTGACCATCGACGCCTACCTCTCGGAACTGGTGCCCAAACGCATGCGCAGTTCGGCGTTTGCCTTTGCGTTTTTTATCCAGTTCCTGTCGGTGCCGGCGGTGGCGCTGATGTCGTGGTGGCTGGTGCCGCAGGCGCCGTTCGGCATCTCGGGTTGGCGCTGGGTGGTGCTGTCGAGCGCCGTGTTCGCGTTGTTTATCTGGCAACTGCGCAAACGCCTGCCGGAATCACCGCGCTGGCTGGCACAGAAAGGCCGCTTTGACGAAGCCGGGAAGATCATGGACAACTTGGAAGCGCGCTGCCGAAAGGATCACGGCAAACCGCTGGACGAGCCCGAACCGCAAGCCGTCAGCGTGCACGGCAGCGGCCGCTTTGCCGACATCTGGCAACCGCCATACCGCCGCCGCGCGTTGATGCTGATCGTGTTCCATGTGTTCCAGGCCATCGGGTTCTTCGGCTTCGGCAATTGGCTGCCCGCACTGCTCTCAGGCCAGGGCGTCAGCGTGACCCACAGTTTGCTCTACGCCTTCATCATTACCCTCGCCTACCCGCTGGGGCCGTTGTTATTCGTGAAGGTGGCCAACCGCTTTGAAAACAAATGGCAAATCGTCGGCTCGGCCCTGGGCGCCGTGATCTTCGGCAGCCTGTTTGCCCTGCAAACCACGGCGGTGGGGCTGGTGATCTGCGGGGTGATGATCACCTTCTGCAATGCCTGGCTGAGCTTCAGTTATCACTCGTACCAGAGCGAACTGTTCCCGACCAACATCCGCGCACGGGCGGTCGGGTTCTGTTACTCGTTCAGCCGCTTGTCGACGGTGTTCAGCAGCCTGTTGATCGGCTTTATCCTCGAACACCTGGGCACGCCGGGCGTACTGGCGTTTATTGCCAGCAGCATGTTGATCGTGATGATCACCATCAGTTGGTTCGGGCCACGCACGCGTAACCTGGCGCTGGAAAATATCGCCCACTGATGACGACGCAACCATTGGTCGTAACTGTTATTTCTGACAGTGGACCTGCGGCAGTTATGGGCGCCTGATTTGCGCAGGGCTTGCGACACAGCTCTGTCAATTCACCAGTTAATAAACAAGGACGGCGCCATGACAGACTCCCAAATGGAAAGTAACCATAGGAACCCCACAAATGGGAAATTCACAGCACAACTCGTGAGAGGTAGTTTGGTTCTTGAATACAGAGCCGATGAAATCAGCTTAAGAAGAATGGCCTTCCGCTACACATTGGACACGACTCAGAGAGGTAGCGATGTCGTTTATATGGAATTCCATCTCCCACTTGGAATTACCGGAAACCGCGACAAATACGACATCACCCCCGGCGGCCCAGTGACCGCTACCTGCGATTTAAAATACGCCTCCGACCCTCAGCAGATCCGTTTTCAAGCGACAGCGGGGCAAATTACGTTTTTTGAATTTAATACCAACACTGGAAAAGTTTTCGCAAGGTTCTACTTCAGAGCCAGTGACACATATGGAAACTCCTTAGAAGTCAATGGTGGGGAGATGGATTTGACTGGAATTGGCGTTCTAGATAACAACCAAGCCATCACACCACCACACACTGAGTGATGCCGTGAGACAGCCGCCAACGGCAAGAATTGGCCGCAAACAGGACAGTTCTTGCCTTAGCGACATAGATACGCGCCCTAATTCCAGGCGTTCACACCCGGCACGCTATTTGCTCCTCCTGAGGCACCGAACATTTCCCCAGGTGACCGATCATGCTGGTTAACAACAACACCCAAGCCGTGTCGACCCTTCAACAGATCAAACGGCCCGACATGGACCCCGCCAACGCCGCCGCCAGCGCGCTGTACAGCGGTGCCTTGCAAGCTGCGCAGCAAAGCGTGACCGTGCCGGCCGCGCAGAAGGAGTTGGACAAGGCGACTGACCGTATCGACGAAGCCTTCGCCAAGACCCGCGTGCAGTTGCAGACCACCACTGAGGCCGTTACCGCCTCCACGGCGACAACAGACGTGCCGAAAACCGGTTCGACCACCAGCACGGCGCGGTCCGAGTTCACCGATTACATGAGCAAATCCCCGGCCGAGCGCATTCGTGAGCAGTTGCTCAAGGAGCAGGGTTTGACCGAGGCGGATGTGCAGAACATGTCGCAGGAAAAGCAGGACGCTATTTCCAAGCAAGTGGCGGAACGCTTGAAGCAGCAGCAAGAGCAGCAGGTAGCTGCAAAGACCACTGACCCGCAGGCGCGGGCGGTAAAAGAAACCCTGGCCGCGATCTAAGCCCCTTAGCCTGTAGTGAGCGGGCTTGCCCCGCGCTGGGGGGCGAAGCCGCCCTAAAACCAGTCGCCGCATTCTGCCTGACAGAATGCGGCGTTTTTATTGGGGCGGCTTCGCCCCCCAGCGCGGGGCAAGCCCGCTCACTACGCAAAGCGTGCTCGGGGTTACTGCAACTGCAACGTCGAATTGAACTGCCCGATCGCATCCACCACATGCCGTGAGCCTTCCTGAATCTCCAGGATCACCTGCCCCGCTTCGTTCGCCAACTCTACACCCAGCCCTGTGCGGCTCAAGCTCGATTGCATGCTCGACACGGCGCTCAGCGACAGGTCGTGATTCTTGCGCACCACATCAACAATTTCCACCGTCGCCTGGCTGGTCCGCCCCGCAAGGCTGCGCACTTCGTCGGCCACCACTGCAAACCCGCGCCCATGCTCACCGGCCCGCGCCGCTTCAATGGCAGCGTTGAGCGCCAGCATATTGGTCTGCTCGGCAATGCTGCGGATGGTCTGCACAATGGCGCCGATGATGTCCGACTGCTTGCTGACCGCGTCGATACTCACGGCCGCCTGGTTCAGGTCGAGGGAGATTTCTTCGATGATCTGCACAGTTTGCTGCACCACTTCCGACCCCTTACGGGCGCAGGCATCGTTTTGCACCGAGGTGGCGTGAGCCGAGTCAGCGGCGCTGCGCAGGGTGGTGACTTGGTCGGTGATGTCGCTGGCGAACTTCACCACTTTGTACAAGCGGCCATTGGTGTCGAAGATCGGGTTGTAGGAGGCTTCCAGGAACAGCGTCTTGCCGTATTTGTTTTTGCGCTCGAAGCGGTGCGAGTGGTACTCGCCGCGGTTGAGGGACGCCCAGAACGCCTTATAGGCGGGCGACTCCACTTCGCTGCGGTGGCAGAACAGGCTGTGGTGCTGGCCGACGATCTCATCCAGGGAGTACTGCACGGTTTTCAGGAAGTTGTCGTTGGCGTTGAGGATCTGGCCCTGGGCCGTGAATTCGATCACCGCCATAGAGCGGCCGATGGCGTCGATCAGGCTCTGGTTTTCATGCTCATGGTGAACCCGTGCGGAAATATCCGACGCGACTTTGATCACGCTCAATACGTGATTGTCTTTGTCCAGCACCGGCATGTAGCTGGCTTCGAGCCAGACTTCCTGGCCCTGTTTGTTCAAGCGCATAAAGGTGCCACTGAGCGCCTCGCCCCGCGCCAGGTCACGCCAAAGCTTGGCGTAGGCGTCGGTTTGGGTGTAGGCCTCGTCGCAAAAAAGGCGGTGATGTTTGCCGCAAATCTCCTCGGCGCTGTAGCCCATGGTTTTGCAGAAGTTGTCGTTGGCGTCGAGGATCACGCCACTGGGGTCGAACTCGATCATGGCCATGGAACGGCTGATGGCGGCGAGTTTGGCGTTGGATTCAGTGAGTGCGCAGGAGAAACGTTCGATTTGTTGCAGGTCGGATTTGTGATGGCGGTTGAACATGGTCAGATCACCCTTGATTACCGGCGCCCAGAAGGCGCATTCCATTCATTTGTTGGCTATTGCTGGCACACCTTCATGGGGAAATAACCATCCAAATCGCTTTATATGCCAAGCGTCATCAACGGTTCTGGGTGAGCATAGACACGGCTTGGCGCTATGCAAGGCCACTAGTCAGCCAGCATTTTTAACAATGCGCCGGCAGCAGCGGAGGGCGGACAGTGTTGCGCTGCGACCAGGGAGAACTCGCGGTGCACGGGCACGGCCAGTGGCATCACCCGCAGGCCCTGGCGTTGGGCTGGCAGGGTCATTTCCGGCACCAGGGTCACGCCGACACCTTCGCGAACCAGGCTGAAGGCACTGCTCCACTCGCGCACTTCCACGCGAACATCACTCAGCGTCAGCCCGGCATCAGCGCCCAGGCTGCGCGCATTGGCGGTGCAGCCACCAGTGGCCAGTACAAAGGGCTGTGCCAGCAATTCCTCCAGCGTCACCGTGGCCTGCGCCGGACGTTGGGCCAGCGCGTGCTGCACCGGCAACACCGCCAGCCAATTGTCCCGCCCCAACACCGTGGCATTGCGCCCAGGATGGGGGTTGAGCACTACGCCGAAGTCGATCAGGCCTGCGTCGAGCAACGTGTTCACTTCGTTGTCAGTGACTTCAAGGGTGGTGACCTCTATACCGGGGTGAAGCTGCGCGAAGCGTTGTAACAACGGAGTGAGAAAGGCCACCAGCACCATGGGGAAACTTGCAATGCGAATACTCCCACGCAGCATGGGCCTGGCTTCGTCCACGGTGCTGCGAATCGCCTGCAAGGCTGCGAGCATCACCCGCGCCTGCTCGACCACACTCAAGCCCAAGGCAGTGGGCAAGGTCTTGCGCGGCTCGCGGGTAAACAGTTGCGCACCCAGTGATGCCTCCATACCGGCCATGGCCTGGCTGGCGGCGGATTGGGTCATGCCCACATGCTCGGCGGCGGCGGTGATGCTGCCGTGATCGGCCACCGCCACCAGCAGGCGCCAATGCATCAGGTTCATCATGGCAGTAGCGATCCTTATGGCAGGGGTCTGAAGGTTTAATTTTACGCAAGGTGCCACGCCCACGAGACTGGCGCAAATTCAACGGAGCTGCCCCAGATGAAACTGTATTTCGCCCCCCACGCCTGTTCCCTCGCCCCGCATATCGTCCTGCGCGAATTGGCGTTGCCGTTCGACCTGGTGCGGGTTGATAACCAGGCCAAAACCACCGCCGATGGCGAGGATTTCCTGCAGATCAACCCCAAGGGCTACGTCGCCGCGCTGAGGCTGGACGATGGCCAGGTGCTGACCGAAGCCAGCGCGATCCTGCAGTACTTGGCCGACCTGAAACCCACCGTCGGACTGGCCCCGGCCAATGGCAGCTGGGAGCGCGTGCGGTTGCAGGAATGGCTGAATTTCATCGCGACCGAAGTGCACGGCGGGTTGGCGGTGTTCTTCAACGATGCCATCCAGGGCGAGGTGCGTGCCCTGTTCCAGGCCACCCTCTTCAAGCGTTTCGCGGTGCTGGTGCAGACGCTGGAACACCAGGATTATCTGTTGGGCACCGCATATTCGGTAGCGGACGCCTACCTGTTCGTGGTGCTGCGCTGGGCAGGGTTTCACGCTATTGATCTGGGCGAGTGGCCGGCGCTGGCGGCGTTTCAGCAGCGGATCGGCGCACGGCCGGCGGTGATTGCGGCCCTGGCAGCAGAAAGCCGATGAACTAAAATGCAATCAACCTGTGGGAGCGGGCGTGCTCCCACATTTGATCGGCTTCGCTGCAGAGAACCGGTTTCAAGCGGCCATTTGGGGCTTACGGTAGAGGCTGGGAAATCTTGCAGAGGGTTTGCTTTCAAGCGTGTCACTCAGTGACCGAACAGGCCTGTCTCAGTTTTCTTGGCTTTTTTGTCGGCGCGTTTTTCATCTGCGGTCTTTGCCGGTTTCTTCTTCGCGGCTTTCTTTGAATCCATACCTTTGGCCATGATGCGTGCTCCACTGACAGGGGATGTAGCAGTGGGTATACCACCTATTGCAAGACAGAAGGCGCTTATAATCCCCGGTCCTTGATAACGCTTGCCTGAACACCATGCCCCCATTGCACATCGAACCGCTGGCAGAGCCGCTTTGGCCGTTGCTGAATAAATTTTACCGCAGCCACAATTCGCCGATGAAGGCGCTCAAGGGCGGGCGTTTGTGGGTGGCGCGCGATAGCGAGATTGTCGCGGGTCTGTGCCTCACACCCGTGGTCGGCGGGCAGTGGCTGACCGGAGTGTTTGTTGATCCGGCCTATCGCGGCCAGGGGCTGGCGGCGCAGGTGATCGCGGCGGCGGTGGCCGATGTCGAAGGTACAGTGTGGTTGTTGTGCCATCCGGACTTGGAGGGGTTGTATCAGCGCATGGGGTTCAGTCAGGACACGCTGTTGCCGCAGTCTCTCAGCGAACGGCTGGTGCGCTACAAACGCAACAAACCGATGATCGCGATGGGCTTAGATCGTTTGGTGAGGTCGACCTCGGATAATGTGTGATCCGAGCGTACAGGGCCCATGCTAGCCTCGGCGGCACAGTGGCCCTTTACAGGATGATCATGAAAACCACACTCGCAGCTCTGTCCCTCACCGCCCTGCTCGCCCCGGTTTTAAGCCAGGCAGCCGACGCCAACTTCACCGCCCAGCAGTACCAGAGCGTGCTCGCCGGCAGTTGGCGAGACCCGGCCAACAGCGCCCGCGACGGTTATCGCCATCCGCAACAGACACTGGCGTTCTTTGGCTTGGGCGCCAAGCAAACCGTGATCGAGATCACCCCCGGCGGCGGCTGGTACAGCGAGGTGCTGGCACCGCTGCTCAAGGATCACGGGCATTACATCGCGGCGGTGCAGGCCGCGAGCAGCAGTGCCTATGCGCGCACCTCGGAAGAGAACCTGAAAAAGAAATTCGCGGCTGACCCTGTTCGGTACGGCAAGGCTGAGGTGGTCGAGTTCGACCCCAAGGCGCCGGTGTTCGGCAAACCCGCTTCGGCAGACGCCGTGCTGACATTCCGTAATGTGCATAACTGGGTCGCGGCCGATACCGCAGCGAAGACGTTCAGTGCCTTCTACACCGTGCTGAAACCGGGTGGCGTGCTGGGCGTGGAGGATCATCGGGCCAAGGAGGGGGCCGATCTGGACGCAATCAAAGACAGCGGTTACCTGACCACGGCCCAGGTGGTGAAACTGGCGACGGATGCCGGGTTCAAGCTGGCCGGACAGAGCGAAATCAACGCCAACCCGAAAGACACCAAGGACTATCCGGCCGGGGTGTGGACGTTGCCGCCGACATTGAAATTGGGGGAGCAGGATAAGGCCAAGTATGTGGCGATTGGCGAGTCGGATCGGATGACGTTGCGGTTTGTGAAGCCGGCCAAATAACCCGACTTGAAAGGCATTCCAACGGTGGGAGCGGGCTTGCTCGCTCCCACCGTTCGGTCTCATTGGGCCTGAACGCTAGGCGTCGGCCGTGGGATCCATGTCCGGAAACATCACCTCGATAAACCCGAATTTGCTGAAGTCAGTGATCCGCGACGGGTACAACCGGCCGATCAAGTGATCGCACTCATGCTGCACCAACCGCGCATGAAAACCATCGGCAAACCGCACGATAGGTTCGCCCTTCGGATCAAACCCTTCATAGCGAATCTGCTGGTAACGGCTCACCGCGCCCCGCATGCCGGGCACGGACAGGCAGCCTTCATACCCCTCTTCAAGCACCGGGCCCAGCGGCGTGATCAGCGGGTTGATCAGGATCGTCTGCGGCACCGGCGGGGCGTCCGGGTAGCGTTCGCTGGCCTCGAAACCGAAGATCACCAATTGCAGGTCAACGCCGATCTGCGGCGCGGCCAGGCCGACGCCGCCCACGTGTTCCATGGTCTGGAACATGTCATCGATCAATTGCCACAGTTCGGGGCTGTCGAACATTTCCGGCGGAACCGGAGGCGCGATACGCAGAAGGCGTTCGTCGCCCATTTTCAGGATTTCACGGATCATCGATCAGACTTCGTCAGGGGTGGGCTTGGAATGGTCCCGGCCAAGGCCTGAGACGTGCTGTTTTTCAACGGTGTGGCCGGGTTCATCGAACTCTTTTTCGCCAGGGTCCTTGCCCTCGGCGGACATGTGCTCGATCACCGCATTCATCTCCGCGCCCAGCAACAGCACGGCCGCAGAAATGTAGAAGTACAGGAGCAACACGATGATCGCACCGATGCTGCCATACATGGCGTTGTAGTCGGCAAAGGTTTTGACGTAATAACCAAAACCCAGGGAGGCCACGATCCAGACCACCACGGCCAGCACCGAACCTGGGGTGATAAAGCGAAATTTCTGCTCGACGTCCGGCATCACGTAATACATGAGGGCCACGGCAAACATCAGCAGGATCACGATCAACGGCCAGCGCACGATGGTCCACAGGGTGACCACGAACTCCTGCATGCCGATCTGCCCCGCCAACCACTCCATCACCTGCGGGCCGAGCACCATCAACGCTGCAGCGGCCAACAGCATGCCGGCGATGCCGACGGTGTAGAAAATCGACAGCGGAAAGCGCTTCCAGATAGGCCGACCTTCGACCACGTCATACGCGGCGTTCATCGCACTCATCATCAGACGCACGCCGGCCGAGGCCGTCCACAGCGCAATCACGATACCCACCGACAGCAGGCCACCCTTGGATTGCTGCAACTGGTCGATCACCGGGTTGACCTGCTCCAGGGCCTGGGGCGGCAACACCAGCTCGGACTGCAGGCGCAGCCAGGTAAAGAAGTCCGGCAGGTGCAGGAAACCGATCAGGGCAATCAGGAACAGCAGGAAGGGAAACAGCGAGAACAGCATCTGGTAGGCCAGCGCCGAGGCGTAGGTGGGCATCTCGTCATCGACAAATTCCTTGACGGTGCGCACCAGCACTTTGTGCAGCTTGAGGCCTTCTAGTACCGGGAAAATCATAGCGTCTCCTTTCGCCGCAAAAGGAAGGTTCGTGGGCGACTCAGGGGCCGTTTTCTACATCAAGGTAGCCTATTTGGCGACCTTGAAACAATTTCGAAACTTTAACCGCATCAGGTGACACAAAAACGGCCATCCGTGGATGGCCGTCGGGCTGCGTGAAACCAGCCAGCGATTCAGGCTTACTTGGTCGCTTTTTTCACGGCGTCTTTGGTATCGCCGACAGCTTTCTGAACTTCGCCTTTCTTTTCCTGCACCACGCCTTCAGCGCGCAGTTTGTCGTTGCCGGTGACTTTACCGACGCCTTGCTTAATGTTGCCGACCGCTTCGTTCGCTACGCCTTTAACCTTATCGGATGTACTGCTCATGGTATTTCTCCTGAAACAATCGATGGTTTTTGGTCATTACGTAAAGATTGACCTGAGGCCGTTCGGCAGAGTTTCAATTATTTTTGCGCAGGCATTTCATCGCCGGTTGCAGGTTTGGCTTTATGTTTTGCGGCCAACCCACGAGAATGCCCGGCACATTCAGGCTATAACGCTGAATAACAGATCCCGTAGGAAGGTTATGAAACTCAATAAAGCACAGGCCATCGCCCGCAGAAACACTGAACTGGGAGGTGCCGTACTCGGCGTCAACAACTGCCACTTCACCGACCTGGACAGCAAACGCAACATCTGGTGGTTCGACTTGCCGGTGGTGCGGATTGGCGTGGGCCAGTACGAGTGGATTCATCTGTTGATGCATAACGCCGAGACCGACCAGTTGCTGCATCTGAAGGTGCCGACGGTGTTCCTGCGCGAGAATCTTGAAGGCCTGGTGGTGCGCAACGCGGGCAAGCGCAAGCCGGAGATCACCCTGGAGCTGAGCGCGGATAAGGATTCGTTCTTGAAGGATGTGCGCCCTGCAGGCGCCGGTGTGAGCTTCGCGCAGTTCGCCCTGTAGAAAACGCATAAAAAATGTGGGAGGGGGCTTGCCCCCGATGCCGGTGTGTCAGCTGCAGATTGCTGACTGATACACCGCTATCGGGGGCAAGCCCCCTCCCACATGGGTATAGCGTTACTTTTTCAGACCGAGCTTCTTCAACTCTTCATCGCGCAACTCACGCCGCAGGATCTTGCCTACGTTGGTGGTCGGCAACGCATCGCGGAACTCCACGGCCCTGGGCACTTTGTAGGCGGTGACGTTGGCGCGCATGTGCTCCATAACCTGCTCCTTGGTCAGGGTTGCGCCTGGCTTGACCACGATAAACAGCTTGATGTGCTCCCCGGACTTCTCGTCCGGCACGCCGATGGCCGCGCACTGCAGCACCCCCGGCAAGCCCGCCAACACGTCTTCCAGTTCGTTGGGGTACACGTTGAAGCCCGAGACCAGGATCATGTCTTTCTTGCGGTCGACAATGCGCATATAGCCGTCGGGCTGGATGATCGCGATGTCACCGGTCTTCAGCCAGCCTTCGCTGTCGAGCATCTCGTCGGTGGCTTCCTGGCGCTGCCAGTAGCCCTTCATCACTTGCGGACCCTTGACGCAGAGCTCGCCGGTTTCACCCAGTGCGAGTTCGGTGCCGTCGTCGGCGATGACTTTACACACGGTGGACGGCACGGGAATGCCGATGGTGCCGATCTGGATGTGCTGGATCGGGTTCACGGTAGCCACGGGGCTGGTTTCGGTCATGCCGTAGCCTTCGCAGATGCCACAGCCGGTCACGGCCTTCCAGCGTTCAGCGGCTGCCAGTTGCAACGCCATGCCGCCCGACAGGGTGACTTTCAGCGCGGAGAAGTCCAGCTTGCGGAAGGCTTCGTTGTTGCACAGCGCGACGAACAGGGTGTTCAAGCCGACAAAGCCGCTGAACTTCCACTTCGACAGCTCCTTGACCATCGCCGGCAGGTCGCGCGGGTTGCTGATCAGGATGTTGTGGTTGCCGATCAGCATCATCGCCATGCAATGAAAGGTGAACGCATAGATGTGGTACAGCGGCAGCGGCGTGATCAGGATCTCGCAACCTTCGTTGAGGTTGGAACCCATCAGCGCCTTGCATTGCAGCATGTTCGCGACCAGGTTGCGGTGAGTGAGCATCGCGCCCTTCGCCACGCCGGTGGTGCCACCAGTGTATTGCAGCACGGCTACATCGCCGCTGGCCGGGTTGGCGTCGCTGACCGGTTGGCCATGCCCCTTGGCCAACACGTCGTTGAACTTGATCGCCTTGGGCAAGTGAAACGCCGGGACCATTTTCTTCACGTACTTGATGACGCTGTTGATCAGCAGGCGCTTGAGCGGCGGCAACAGGTCAGCGACTTCAGTGACGATCACGTGCTTGATGGCGGTCTTGGGCACGACCTTTTCCGCCAGGTGAGCCATGTTGGCCAGGCAGACCAAGGCCTTGGCCCCGGAGTCGTTGAATTGGTGTTCCATTTCCCGCGCGGTGTACAGCGGGTTGGTGTTGACCACGATCAGGCCGGCGCGGATGGCACCGAATACGGCAACCGGGTACTGGAGGACGTTGGGCAACTGCACGGCGATGCGGTCGCCGGGCTTCAAGTCGGTATGTTGCTGCAGGTACGCGGCGAAGGCGCCGGACAATTCATACAATTCACCGTAGGTGATTGTCTTGCCCAGGTTGCTGAAAGCCGGTTTGTTGGCGAAGCGCTGGCAGGACTGCTTCAGTACCGCCTGAATATTCGGATACTCGTCTGGATTGATTTGTGCAGCAATCCCGGCGGGGTACTTATCCTTCCAAAAGTCTTCGTTCATGGAAGCCCACTCCTCAGCGACGTCAGCGACGCGAATTCATCATCGCATTTGATGCGATTATTATTGGTGTATGTTTTTTTAGGTGAATCTGGCGCTTTCAAGCAGGCCGAGACGTCACAAAGCGCGCCGAGAGTAGCAGCTTTGCCAAGGGCCGCCTAGAGCCAAAGAAGGGCCCCACGGTCATAAACACGACTGTCCTACAATAATTGGTCACGCTTTAAACCAAGCCAAAATAGCGGCATAAATGGCTCTGGAACGGGGCTTTCAGAACAACACAGTACAAATGTGGGAGGGGGCTTGCCCCCGATGGTAGTGGTTCAGTCTACACATCTGGTGACTGACCCACCGCCATCGGGGGCAAGCCCCCTCCCACTTTTTTTCAGCGCATTTCAGATCAGGCAATATCGCGCAACTCACGCCGCAAAATCTTGCCAACCGGCGTCATCGGCAACGACTCACGCAACACAATATGCTTGGGCACCTTGTACCCCGTGAAGTTGGTCTTGCAGTACGCCTTCAATTCCTCAAGGCTCACCCCTTGCGCACGCGCCACCACAAACAGCTTCACCGCCTCCCCGGTGCGATCATCCGGTACGCCGATCACGGCACAGTTGGCCACCGCCGGGTGGGCCATCACCACGTCTTCGATCTCGTTGGGGTACACGTTGAAGCCCGAGACGATGATCAGGTCCTTCTTGCGGTCGACAATGCGCACAAAGCCATCGTCATCGATCACTGCAATGTCGCCGGTCTTCAGCCAACCTTCGGCGTCCAGCGCTTCGGCGGTGGCAGCCGGTTGCTGCCAGTAGCCCTTCATCACCTGCGGGCCCTTGATGCACAGCTCGCCGCGTTCACCCAACGGCAGTTCGAGGCCCTGGTCATCAATCACCTTCATTGCCGTGGCTGGCACAGGAATGCCCACGGTGCCCAGGCGTGATTTGTTGCCGTAGGGGTTGGTGCTGGCCACAGGGGACGTTTCGGTGAGACCGTAGCCCTCGCCTATCGCACAGCCGGTGATCTGCTCCCAGCGCTCGGCCGTGGCCTTGATCAGCGCGGTGCCGCCGGAGTTGGTGAGCTTGAGGTGGGAAAAATCCAGGCTTTTGAAATCCGGGTGGTCCATCAAGGCCACAAACAGCGTGTTGAGCCCCAACAGCCCGGTAAAGCGCCACTTTTTAAGCTCCTTGATAAAGCCGCCGATGTCGCGCGGGTTGGTGATCAGCACGTTGTGATTGCCGGACACCATCATGCACATGCAATTCGCGGTGAAAGCATAGATGTGGTAAAGCGGCAGCGGCGCGATCATCACCTCCTGCCCTTCCTTGATCAGTGGATGGCCGTCCTCGCCGGTCTGGGACATGCAGGCGCGCACCTGTTGCATGTTTGCCACCAGGTTGCCGTGGGTGAGCATCGCGCCCTTGGCCAAGCCAGTGGTGCCGCCGGTGTATTGCAGCACGGCGATGTCATCCAGGGTCACCGGGTGGCGGGTCACCCCCAGGCCTGCGCCCATGCGCAGGGCGCGCTTGAACGACACCGCGCGCGGCAGGCTGTAGGCCGGGACCATCTTCTTGACCTTGTCGACCAGGGTGTTCACCAGCCAACCCTTTGCGGCGGGCATGAAGTCGCCCATCTTGGCTTCGATCAGGTAGTCGATCTCGGTGTCGCTGCACACCTCTTGCACCCGCGAACCGAAGAGGTTGAGGTAGACCAACGCACGCACACCGGCATCCTTGAACTGGTGACGCATCTCGCGCGGGGTGTACAGCGGGTTGGTGTTGACCACGATCAGCCCGGCGCGCAAGGCACCGAACACGGCAACCGGGTAATGCAGCACGTTGGGCATCTGCACCGCAATGCGCTCGCCCGGCTTGAGGTCGGTGTGCTGCTGCAGGTAGCCGGCGAACGCTGCGCTCTGGCGTTCAAGCTCGGCGTAGGTCAGGGTGATGCCCATGTTGCTGAATGCCGGACGGTCGGCAAAGGCCTTGCAGGAACGCTCGAAGACTTCGATCACCGACTTGTAGGCCGCGAGGTCGATGTCATTGGGTACGCCCGCCGCGCGTTTGTCATTCCAGAAATCAGGTTGCATTATTCTTGTCCTCTTACCTGAGTGTGTCCGGCCGCTGCTGGTGTAAAACCTCTACATCTATAAAAAGCGGAGCTCAGGGGACGTTAGCAGCTATGGCCAAACAGGCAAATACAGGAAAGAGCGTCATTAACTGTGTGAATCTTCCTACAAGGCCCTGCACTGATCAGACGCTTCCCTCGGGATGAGCTATACACTGGAACGAACCTGAGCAGACCAGACCTTGAGCAGACCTTGAGAAAAGGAACCGCCATGAACCACAGCACCTTCTGGCTGACCGCGAATGACCGCTGCCGCCTGTACGTCAATCAATGGATGCCCGACGGTCCGCCCAAGGCCCTGGTGATGCTCTCCCATGGGATGGCCGAGCACAGCGGGCGCTACGCACGCCTGGCCGAAGCCTTGTGCGGTGCCGGCTACGGCCTTTACGCGCTGGACCAGCGTGGCCACGGCCGTACCGCCGATGAAGGCACGTTGGGTCTGTACGCAGAGAAGGACGGCTGGAACAAGGTGGTGGGCGACCTGGCCAGCCTCAACCAGCATATCGGCCAGCAGCAGCCGGGGTTACCGATCATTCTGCTTGGGCACAGCATGGGCAGTTACATCGCCCAGGCCTACTTGGTGCACCACAGCGCCAGCCTGACCGGGGCGATCCTCAGCGGTTCGAATTTCCAGCCGGTGGCGCTGTACCGCGCCGCGCGGGTGATCGCACGGGCCGAGCGCCTGCGCCAGGGCTTGCGCGGGCGCAGTGCGCTGATCGAGTTCCTGTCGTTTGGATCGTTCAACAAGGCGTTCAAACCCAATCGCACCGCTTTCGACTGGCTCAGCCGCGACCCGGCGGAAGTCGACAGGTACATCAACGACCCGCTGTGTGGGTTCCGCTGCACCAATCAGCTCTGGATCGACCTGCTCGGCGGCTTGCAGCAAATCAGCAAAGCGTCCAATCTCGCGCAGATCGATCCCGGCCTGCCGATCCTGGTGATGGGCGGCGAATGTGATCCGGTGAGTGAGGGCAAGCGTCTCAAACACCTGGCCCACGCCCTGCGTGAAGCCGGCTGCCAGCACCTGCAATTGACTATTTACCCGCAGGCGCGTCACGAAGTGTTCAATGAGACCAACCGCGATGACGTCACCGCGGATGTGCTGACGTGGCTCGACCAGGCCCTGACCTTGCACAGGCCCGCCCGCTGCGAATGAACTTTCACTTAAAATCAAACAGTTAAACTACCGATTAGCCACAGGATGCACCTTTAGATGACCCAGGTAACCAACACCCCGTACGAAGCCCTCGAAGTCGGCCAGACCGCCAGCTACAGCAAATTGGTGGAAGAGCGCGATATCCAGCTGTTCGCCGCGATGTCCGGTGACCACAACCCGGTGCATTTGGATGCCGAGTACGCCAAGGCGACCATGTTCAAGGAGCGTATCGCCCACGGCATGTTCAGCGGCGCCCTGATCAGTGCGGCGGTGGCCTGTGAGTTGCCTGGGCCGGGCACGATCTATATCGGCCAGCAGATGAGCTTCCAGAAGCCGGTGAAGATCGGCGACACGCTGACGGTGCGCCTGGAGATCCTCGAAAAACTGCCGAAGTTCCGCGTGCGCATTGCCACCCGTGTATTCAACCAGCGCGATGAGTTGGTGGTGGACGGCGAGGCGGAAATTCTGGCGCCGCGTAAGCAGCAAGTCGTGACCCTGACCGAGTTGCCGCCGATCAGCATTGGCTAAAACTTATGCAATACGAATGTGGGAGGGGGCTTGCCCCCGATAGCGGTAGATCAGTCACAAGATGCAGTGATTGACACTCCGCAATCGGGGGCAAGCCCCCTCCCACATTTCTTACAGCATTTACAGCACAGGGCTTACGACTGGGCGCGAGCCTGGTTACGCAGGGCTTTCACTTGGTCGTGGTTGCGTTGTGCGCCGTGGAACTGACGCTCAACCAGGTCACGAATGCCCAGCAGGTTGTGCTTGTTGATCTTCTCGATCGCTTCCTTGTAAGCCTTCAGGGCGTGGTCTTCACCGCGCTCGGCTTCGTTCAGCACGGCCTCTTCATCTTTACCGGTGACCATCGACTTCACGTCGACCCAGCCACGGTGCAGGGCGCCGGCAACGCTGCCGGACTCTTCCGGATCGCCACCCAGAGCACGAACAGCGGTCTGCAGCTCGGCAGCCGCAGTAGCACAGTCAGCAGAACGTTTCACAAACAGGGCTTTGAGCTCTGGATGCTTGATGTCTTCAGCACAAGTCGCGAAGCCTTTCTGGCCGTCTTTGCTGGTCTCGATCAGGTCGTTGAGTACGGAGATCGATTCTTTGTTGATGTCAGTCATTTTTCAATTCCTTGTGCGGGTTTAGAAACGTGTCTTAGTAATTGCAGCGCCCGTGCCAGGTTTTGACAAACAACTTTTCTATTAATTATCAATGGCTTACGAATTATTGAACCATCTGTATGTACGTTATTTGCATGATCTGTCATTTGGCCTTCATGCAGAATGCCTGTATTTTCGAAGACCTCGCCTCTACCGCCTGAAGCTCATGAACCCGGAAAAACTCGAACTGCTGATCACCCGCGAAATGCCCTTCGGCAAATACAAGGGACGGATCATCGCCGACCTGCCCGGTCCTTACCTGAACTGGTTCGCCCGCGAGGGTTTCCCCCACGGTGAACTCGGCGGTTTGCTGGCATTGATGCAGGAAATCGACAGCAACGGTTTGTCTGAACTGCTTGAACCCCTGCGCGCCAAACACGGCAAGCCCGCCCCTCGTCATTAAGAGCCACCTATGCCACGGAATGCAGACAACGAACGTCACTGGCAGGCCGTCGCGCAGCGCTATGCGCTGGAGCCCGGCCCGATCAATCTGGAAAACGGCTATTTCGGCCGCATGAGCCACGCGGTGCAAACGCACTATCTGGAGCAGGTTGCGTTTATCAACCGCAGTAACTCGCTGTATGTGCGTCAGACGTTCGAGCAGGGTGAGAATGTGGAGATTCGTCGACAACTCGGCGAGCTGATGGAGGCTGATCCCGAATCGCTGGCGTTTACCCGTAACGCCACCGAAGCCTTGCAATCACTGATCCGCAACTACAACTGCCTGCAACCGGGTGACCAGGTGCTGATCAGCGACCTGGAGTACGACACGGTCAAAGGGGCCATGCGCTGGTTGGCGGGTTACCGTGGCGTGGAGGTGATCGAACTGTCCCACACTCACCCGGCCAGTTTCGACAGCCTCGTGCAAACCTATCGTGACGCGTTCACTCAGTACCCGCGCCTCAAGTTGATGGCGCTGACCCACGTTACCCACCGCACCGGGCTGGTCATGCCCGTTGCCGCGATTGCCCAGGCGGCGCGCGAGCATGATATCGACGTGATCCTCGATGGCGCCCATGCCCTGGGCCAAATCGAGTTCAACCTCGCCGAGTTAGGCATTCAGTTTGCCGGTTTCAACCTGCACAAATGGATCGGCGCGCCGCTGACCCTGGGCTTTCTGTACATCGCCCCGGAGCGCCTGGCCGATATCGACCCGGACATGGGCGAGTTTCACTACCCGGCTACCGACGTACGCGCACGCACGTCCTACAGCACGCCGAACTTTCCGGCGCTTATGACACTGCCATTGGTGTTTGAAGAGCACCGGAAGTTGGGTGGCTCGGCGGCCAAGGGTGCGCGGGTTAATTACCTGCGGGATTTGTGGGTGAACCAAGTGCGGGCTTTGCCGGGGATTGAAGTGCTGACGCCGAATGATCCCAGGTTGTATTGCGGGATTACGGCGTTCAAGTTTGTCGGAAGGGACCAGCAGGTGATGGTGGATCGGTTGCTCAGGGACTTTGACTTGTTTACTACCACGCGTGTCGGTGCAGCATTTGGCACGTGTATCCGGGTAACGCCGGGGCTAGTGACTTCAGCTGCGGACATCAGCGTGTTGGTGAACGCGATTACCCAACTGAACGCAGACTAAAAATGTGGGAGCGGCGTTGAATTCAAGTTTTCTACAGGCAAAAAAAAGCGGCACACCGACCAAGTGCGCCGCAAAAATGCCGTTAAGCACAGCAACAACGATTCGGTAAATCAGCTCAATCCAGCAGCGCCAGCGCCTGTGCGGTGACTTCCTGGATGCGGGCCCAGTCGCCGTTCTTGACCCATTCCGGGTCCAGCATCCAGCTACCGCCCACGCACATCACGTTTTTCAACGCCATGTAGTTTTTGATGTTGGCCGGGCCCACGCCGCCGGTTGGGCAGAACTTCACTTCGCCGAACGGGCCGCCCAGGGCCTTGATGGCCGCGACGCCGCCGCTGACTTCGGCCGGGAACAGCTTGAAGCGGCGGTAGCCCAGGCCATAGCCTTCCATGATGCCCGAGGCATTGCTGATGCCCGGCAGCAGCGGGATCGGGCTGTGCACCGAGGCTTCCAGCAAGTCGCGGGTAATGCCAGGGGTGACGATGAATTGCGAACCGGCCACTTCGGCCGCTTCGAGCATGTGACGGTCGAGTACGGTGCCGGCACCGGTGCACAGTTCAGGACGTTGCTCACGCAGCACCTGAATGGCCTTGAGGCCGAACTCGGAACGCAGGGTCACTTCCAATGCGGTCAAACCACCGGCTGCCAGGGCATCGGCCAGCGGCAGGATGTCCTGTTCGCGGGCGATGGTGATCACCGGCAGGATCCGCGCCTTGGCGCAGAGGCTGTCGATCAGGGCAACTTTATCCGCCATGGACACGGTCGGTTGAGGGCTTTTCATAGCGGCTGATCCTTGGCTCATGGGCACCAGTAAATCTCTAATGTGGGTTGCAAAAACGCGCGAATCGGCATGGCAGCAACGTCGTTGCTGGCCAGCGCGGCGCTCAAGGTGGTCAACTTCGAACTGCCGGAAATCGACAGCACGGTGTAGTTCGCCGTGGCCAGCAACGCGCGACTCATGGTCAGGCGCTGGTGCGGCACGGTCGGCGCCAGCATCGGCCAGCAACGGCGGGTACCGTCGGCCTGCAGTGCTTCAGCGAGGTTCGGACTGTTGGGAAACAGCGAAGCGGTGTGGCCGTCATCGCCCATGCCCAATACCAGCACATCAATGGCGGGCAGCTCGGCCAGCAGGCGATCGGCCTGTTCGGCGGCCTCTTCAAGGTTGGCCGCAGCGCTGTAGAGGCTGAGGAACTTGGCTTTAGCCGCCGGGCCTTGCAACAGGTTTGCTTTGAGCAAACCGGCGTTGCTGTCCGCGTGCTCCACCGGTACCCAGCGCTCATCGGCCAGGGTAACGGTGACCTTGGACCAGTCCAGGCCTTGCTTGGCCAGGTTCTGGAAAAACGCGACGGGGCTGCGGCCGCCGGAGACGACCAGCGTCGCTTCGCCACGGGCACTGATGGCCTCACGCAGTTGTTCGGCCACGTCATTGGCCAGGCCGTCCGCCAACAAGGCAGGCGTACGGAACTCATGGGCCGTCACACCCTGAGGCAGTTTCAATTCAGATATCGCCATACCACGACCTCCCATCCCGCGTGATCAGTGCAATCGAGCTCATCGGCCCCCAGGAACCCGCCGCGTACGGCTTGGGCGCATCACCGGACTTTTTCCACCCGGCAATCAACTGGTCACACCACTTCCACGCGGCTTCGATTTCATCTTTGCGAACAAACAGGTTCTGATTGCCGCGCATCACTTCCAGCAACAACCGCTCGTAGGCATCCGGGATACGGGCGCTGCGGTAGGTGTCGGAAAAATTCAGTTGCAGCGGGCCGCTGCGCAGTTGCATGCCCTTGTCCAGGCCCTGCTCCTTGGTCATCACGCGCAAGGAAATACCTTCGTCCGGCTGCAGGCGGATGATCAGTTTGTTGCTGATCTGCAGGCGCTGCTCGGGGGCGAAGATGTAGTGGGACGGTTCCTTGAAGTGGATGACGATCTGCGACAGCTTTTGCGGCATACGCTTGCCGGTGCGCAGGTAGAACGGCACCCCGGCCCATCGCCAGTTGCGGATATCGGCACGCAGGGCGACGAAGGTCTCGGTGTCGCTCTGGGTGTTGGAGTTCTCTTCCTCCAAGTAACCCGGCACCGGCTTGCCGGCGCTGTAGCCGGCGATGTACTGGCCGCGTACCACTTGGGTGGTCAGGCCATCCGGGCTGATCGGCGCCAGGGCCTTGAGTACCTTGACCTTCTCGTCGCGGATGCTGTCGGCGGAAAGGTCGGCCGGCGGGTCCATGGCGATCAGGCAAAGCAGTTGCAGCAGGTGGTTCTGGATCATGTCACGCAGCTGGCCGGCCTTGTCGAAATAGCCCCAACGGCCTTCGATACCGACCTGCTCGGCCACGGTGATTTCCACGTGGGAGATGTAGTTCTGGTTCCACTGGGTTTCGAACAGGCTGTTGGCGAAACGCAGGGCGATCAGGTTCTGGACGGTCTCTTTGCCCAGGTAGTGGTCGATGCGGTAGGTGCGGTTCTCCGGGAAAAACTGCGCCACGGCATCGTTGACCTTGCGCGAGGACTCCAGGTCCGAACCGATGGGTTTTTCCAGCACCACGCGGGTGTTTTCCGCCAGGCCGACCTTCGACAGGTTCTCGCAGATCGCGCCGTACACCGCCGCCGGGGTGGCGAAGTAGGCGATCAGGCGCTGCGCAGTGCCGGCGATTTCCGCCAGGGCCACGTAGTCATCGGCTTTCATGAAGTCGACGTGAACATAGGTCAGGCGCGCCAGGAAACGCTGGGCGATGGTTTCGTCCAGTTCCTTGCCGACGTATTTGCGCAGTGCTTGTTCGATGTGCGCCAGGTGCTGCTGCTCGGAACCGGCTTCACGGGCCAGGGCCAGGATGCGCGTGTCGTCGTGCAGGAGCCCCGCGCCATCAAGTTGGTAGAGGGCAGGAAATAACTTGCGCAGCGCCAGATCACCCAAGGCGCCAAACAGGGCAAAGGTGCAGGGTTCTACGGTTATCGAAGGCATGATGTTTGTTCTTTTATCAAGTTAAGCTACAAATACCTTTTTTCAAGGCATCACTCAAGGAAAAATGTAGTAATAACCACAACATTTTCCCGAAATACGCATTCCGAGTGGTGGTGTTCAGCTACCCTCAGTAGGATAGGCCACCGCAAAAGACCACTTATCGATTGGTTACCACCCTAATTTGCATCGTCGCCCGAAGGAAAGACTGAATGGACCGCGTGCGAAATCTTCTGGAACAGATCCGGAACCGCCTCGAAGAATTGAACAAGGCCGAGAAAAAAGTCGCCGAGGTCATCCTGCTCAACCCGCAGCAGGCGACCCGCTTCTCCATTGCCGCCCTCGCCCAGGCTGCCTCGGTCAGTGAACCGACGGTCAACCGTTTCTGCCGTTCGTTCGGCGTGAGCGGTTACCCTGAACTGAAATTGCAGCTGGCGCAAAGCCTGGCCAGTGGCGCGGCGTATGTCAGCCGCGCTGTGGAGGCCGATGATAACCCTGAGGCCTACACGCAGAAGATCTTTGGCAGCGCCATTGCGTCCCTGGACAGCGCCTGCCAGGCCCTGGACCCGGCGCTGATCAGCAAGGCCGTGGACCTGTTGATCCAGGCACGGCAAATCCACTTCTTCGGCCTGGGCGCTTCGGCCCCGGTGGCCATGGATGCGTTGCACAAGTTTTTCCGCTTCAACCTGGCCGTGACCGCGCACGCGGACGTGCTGATGCAGCGCATGATCGCGTCGGTGGCGCACACGGGCGAGTTGTTCGTGATCATTTCCTACACCGGGCGTACCCGTGAGCTGGTGGAAGTGGCGCGTATCGCGCGGGAAAACGGCGCGTCAGTGCTGGGCGTGACGGCCGAGAACTCACCGCTGGCCAAGGCCAGTACCGTGAGCCTGAACATTCCGCTGCCGGAAGACACCGACATCTATATGCCGATGACCTCGCGGATCATCCAATTGACGGTGCTGGATGTGCTGGCAACCGGCATGACCTTGCGCCGTGGCGTGGATTTCCAGCCGCATTTGCGCAAGATCAAAGAGAGCTTGAATGACAGCCGGTACCCGGTGGGCGACGAGTTCAACTGAGCAAGGCTGTGTGTTGGTTTCACTGGCCTCATCGGGGGCAAGCCCCCTCCCACATTTGAAAGTATTCACAAATTAAACTGTGGGAGGGGGCTTGCCCCCGATGAGGCCATCAACCACACCGCTAAACCCCAGCCCGCGCCTGCAAACTCAGATGCGCCCGCTCCCCCGGCGCCAAACTCGCCCCCGCCATCGCCGACTCCACGCACACAAACCCCGACGCCTCGTTGAAGCTCACGCCTAACAACGGCCGACTGCCTGGGTGCCACACCACCGTGTCGGCGCTGTCGCCGGTGTCGATGCACAGTTCACGCTGCCAGGCGTGGTCCTTGAGTTGCAATTCGCCTTCGTGATGGAACACCCGCTGGCACCCGCCCTCCACGCGCAGCTCGCCTTCCTGCTGGCAAACCTGGCGATTGAGCTGGTCGTAACCTTGTGCACCGTCGAGCCCAGACAGCGCTATCTCGTCAACGTGACCAATACGCCAGTAAGCGTGCAACGCATGGCTCAATTGGCATGGCAGCTCGTCCTGATGCTCGGTGCTCAGGCGCAATTCCAGGGTGTCGCCCAAGTGCGCGTGGAGGTCGACCTGCCAGTCGCACAGCTGCAATTGCCAGTGCAGGCGCACGCCGTCATCGTCGGTGCTGCTGTCGAGCAGTTTCCAGTCGATCAAGCGCGCCCAGCCATGAGACGGCCAGGCATTCTCACTCGGATGGCGGCCATACCACGGCCAGCACACAGGTACGCCGCCACGAATGGCGCCGACTTGCGGCCACTTGGCTGCACACCACAGCCAGGGTTTTTGGCCACGGGGCTGGAAATGCAACAGTTGCGCGCCCTGGCGACTGAACACCGCCTGGCACAGCGGGTGGTCGATCACCAGCACGTCGCGCATCTGGAAGCGCTCCCAGGCGAACACAGGACGCTCGCGCAGGGATTTGAAAAAGCGTTGCAGCGGTTGCTCATGCATGTGCCACGGTCCTGAATATCTTCACAATGCAACCCAAAAAAAAGCGGATAGCCATGGCTACCCGCAAAATGCGCACAGAGAGAAGGAGCTTATCGCAACAGCGTTAGAACGTAGACTGAATTTTCAGGCCCGCCACCAGCGCGTTGTCGACTTTATCCACGCCGCCCGGTTGGACGACGTATTGCAGGTTGGGACGCACGGTCAGCCAGTTGGTGACGTGGAAGCCGTAGTTGATTTCGAAGTTGTACTCGGTTTCGCGGATCGGCGAGAACAGCGCGTTGTCGTAGTCGTTCACGCCATTGGCGACGTTGAGCAGTTCGGCGTTTTTCTTCACGTCGTCGTTGACGTGCAGACGTGCGGCACCAATACCCACGTCGTCTTTTGGACGCGCATCGAATGGGCCTTTGTACACCAGCATCAACGACTGGTAGTTATCGACCAGGTTGGTTTCTTTGTCGTGGAAGGTCGCGTTAGCCGCGATGTTCAGGCCACGCGAAGCGTCGCCGTTGTGCGTGGTGAGTTGTTGTTGGGCAACGAACCAGTAGCCTTTCTTGCTGCTGCGGGTACGGTATGCAGCACCCGTGGTGGCGGCATCGTTGCCGTTCACGTCTTCACGTACGTCAGCGGCGTCGGCGGCACTTTTGTAGTAACCCACACGGTATTCGCCCGGCAGGTTATTAACCTTCGGCGACCAGACCAATTCCACCGGAATCACGGTACCTTTGGTGCCGCTGCCGCTGAGCTTGAAGCCATTGCCGTGCTCGAGCTGCGATGGGTTCTGGTTGTACGCACCGATTTGCGCATACAGCTCAGGCGTGATGTTGTATTTCACGCGGATCGCGGCCTGGCTGACGGGCCAGTTGTACCAGGTGTTCACATAGTTACCGACCTGCGAGCCGCAGAACGACAGGTTCTGGAAGTCGCATGGGAAGGTGTTGAAGTCTTCGCCTTCACCGAAGTAACCGAGTTTCACGTCCAACTTGTTGTCGAACATCTGGTGCTGGATCCAGAACTGGGTCAGACGCACCATGTGTCCACGGCCGTAGACTTCCATGGACGAACTCAGCGTGCCGGCACGCGGGTCGCCAATGCGGTCGTTGGAGATGTTCTGGCCATTACGGTTGGTAAACTGGATCTTGGCCTGGGTGTTATCCCAGCCCCACAGCTTTTGCAGGTCCAGTGCTACGCCCAGACCGAACTGGTCAGAGTAACGGCCGGTCCTGTCGTCGTTGTAGCCGCCGCGCAGGTTGGCGCCCATTTCCCCTACGTAGTCAGCCTTGATGTCGATACCTTGCTCGATCAGCTTGGTACGCTCACCACCCCAATCGCCGGTCATCCACTTGGAGTCGGCACTGAATGCATCGGCCGCCATCGCATTGGCGGACAAAACCAGGGCTGCTGCAGCTGACATTTGGCAGATCAGCCGAGTGTTGTTGTGTTGCTTTTTCATCCCTACATCCTCGTCTTTATTGTTATTAAACTGTTTTTATCTAACGCGGGTTACTTTTTTATTTAAAACAACAACTTAGCTGCTTCAGCGGCCTTTGAATTGGGCCACGTTGTCGGCATGCCCCTGTGCGGGCAATGAAGAAGCAGTGCCTAGGCGTTCGCCAGTGTTGGCGTCGAACAGCAATACCTTGGCCGGATCAAATTGCAGGGTCAGGGTCTCGCCGACCTGGGGCGCCACATCCGGCGCCAAACGGCAGCAGACCTTGGTGTCATTGAGCTGCACGAACACCAGGGTGTCCGGACCGGTCGGTTCGGTGACCTGGACTTCAGCGCGAATGCTCGACGAACCGTTGCCCTCACCCGCCGCCAACACGATCTGCTCCGGGCGCAGGCCCAGAATCACATCACGGTCCTCCAGGCCTGCGTCGTTCATGCCCAACGGCAATTCGCAACGGGCCTGGCCGCTGTCGAGCAGCGCGACCAAACGACCTTCCTTGCGTTTTAGGCGCATAGGAACGAAGTTCATTGGTGGTGAACCGATAAAGCTTGCCACAAACAGGTTGGCCGGGTCGTTGTAAATTTCTTTCGGCGTGCCGAATTGTTGGATGATGCCGTCCTTCATCACCGCCACTTTGTCGCCCAGGGTCATCGCTTCGATCTGATCGTGGGTCACGTAGACCGTGGTGGTCTTGAGGCGCTGGTGCATCAGTTTCATTTCGGTGCGCATCTCGACGCGCAGCTTGGCGTCGAGGTTGGACAGCGGCTCGTCGAACAGGTAGATCTTCGGCCGGCGCGCCAGGGCACGGCCCATGGCCACGCGCTGTTGCTGGCCGCCGGAGAGCTGGCCCGGCTTGCGGTTGAGCAGGTGTTCGATCTGCAGCAGCTTGGCCACGCGCGCCACTTCGGCGTCGATGTCCGCCTGGGCCATCTTGCGGATCTTGAGGCCGAACTCGATGTTCTGGCGCACGCTCATGGTCGGGTACAGCGCGTAGGACTGGAACACCATGGCGATGTCACGGTCCTTGGGGCTCATGCCGCTCACGTCCTGGTCGCCGATCATGATCGCGCCGCCGGTGATGGTTTCCAGGCCGGCGATGCAGTTCATCAGCGTGGATTTACCGCACCCCGAAGGGCCGACCAGGATCAGGAACTCGCCTTCCTTGATCGACAGTTCGATGTTCTTCAAGGTGTCGGGCAGGCCGGCGCCATAGGTCTTGTTTACATTGCGAAGTTCAAGCGTAGCCATGATTACCCCTTGACCGCGCCGGCCGTGAGGCCGCGCACGAAATACTTGCCTGCGATCACATAGACCAGCAGGGTCGGCAGCCCGGCGATCATCGCCGCCGCCATATCCACGTTATATTCCTTGGCCCCGGTGCTGGTGTTGACCAGGTTGTTCAGCGCCACCGTGATGGGCTGGGAGTCGCCGCTGGAGAACACCACACCGAACAGGAAGTCGTTCCAGATCTGGGTGAACTGCCAGATCAGGCAGACCATGATGATCGGAGTGGACATCGGCAGAATGATCTGACGGAAGATGGTGAAGAAACCGGCGCCGTCCAGGCGTGCCGCCTTGATCAGCGCATCCGGAATGCTCACGTAGTAGTTACGGAAGAACAGCGTGGTGAACGCCAGGCCGTAGACCACGTGCACAAACACCAGGCCGGTGGTGGTGCTGGCCAGGCCCATCTTGCCGAGGGTGAACGACGCCGGCAGCAGTACGGTCTGGAACGGCAGGAAGCAGCCGAACAGCAGCAAACCGAAGAACAGCTGCGAACCACGGAAGCGCCAGAACGACAGCACATAACCGTTCAACGCACCGATGGCGGTGGAGATCAGCACAGCGGGAACGGTGATCTTGATCGAGTTCCAGAAGTAGCCATCCACGGTGGCCCAGGCCTTGACCCAGCCGATGCCGGAGACCACGGTCGGCCAGCTCAGCAGGTTGCCGGTGCTGATGTCTTCTGGGGTCTTGAAGCTGGTCAGCAGCATCACCACCAGCGGTACCAGGTACAGCAGCACGGCGAGGATCAGCACCGCGTAGATCGCGATGCGACTCAGGCTGATGGCAGGTTTGGAGGCGAGACTAGTCATTACGTTTGGTCCTCAGCTCGGAGTAGAGGTAAGGCACGATGATCGCGAGGATCGCACCGAGCATCAGGATTGCACTGGCCGAGCCCATGCCCATCTGGCCGCGGCTGAAGGTGAACGAGTACATGAACATCGCTGGCAGGTCGGACGAGTAGCCCGGGCCGCCGGCCGTCATCGCCGCCACCAGGTCGAAGCTCTTGATCGCAATGTGCGCCAGGATCATCACCGCACTGAAGAACACGGGACGCAGGCTTGGCAGCACCACGCTCCAGTAGATGCGCGGCAGGCTCGCACCGTCGATCTGTGCGGCACGGATGATCGATTGATCAACGCCACGCAGGCCGGCGAGGAACATCGCCATGATGAAGCCCGAGGCTTGCCAGACGGCGGCGATCACCAGGCAGTAGACCACGCGGTCCGGGTCGATCAGCCAGTCGAGACGGAAGCCTTCCCAGCCCCAGTCACGCAGGAGTTTGTCCAGGCCCATGCCCGGGTTGAGCAGCCATTTCCAGGCGGTACCGGTAACGATCATGGAGAGCGCCATCGGGTATAGGTAAATGGTGCGGATAAAGCCTTCACGACGGATTTTCTGGTCGAGGAAGATCGCCAGTGTCACGCCGATGACCAAGGTGATACCGATAAACATCCCGCCGAACAAGGCCAGGTTCTTGCTCGCGACCCACCAGCGATCGTTGTCGAACAAGCGCTCGTACTGTGCAAGCCCTGCCCATTTGTAACTCGGCAGGAACGTCGATGTGGTGAACGACAGTACAAACGTCCACAGGATGTAGCCGTAAAAGCCCACCAACACGATGAACATGCTGGGCGCCAGCACCAGTTTGGGTAGCCAGCGCTGCAGTGCATCGAACGGCGAGGCTTTGCTGAACACAGCAACAGAACTCATGGGAAAATCCAGTACAGGGAAAAAGGACTACAGCCTGTCGGAGCCAGTGTGTTGTGGCGAAGGCGCTCCGCCTTTGGGGGTGCTTCGCACCCCAGCGGGAGCAAGCTCCCTCGCCACAGCAATCCGACTCCTACAAAAGGTGTTACTTGGCAGACTTGATCGCAGCGCCGAGTTTCTTGGCGGTGTCGGCCGGGTCGGCTTTCGGGTCGTTGATGTAGTTGGTCACGACATCAAAGAACGCACCTTGCACAGCCAGGGTGGTGGCCATGTTGTGCGCCATGCTTGGCTGCAGGCCGCCGGTCTTGGCGTCTGCCAGGAAGTCCTTGGCGGCAGTCTGGGCACAAGAGTCAAAGCCGAGCTTGTCCATTTCATTGAGCATGTCGGTACGAACCGGGATCGAGCCTTTGTTGATGCTGAAGACTTTCTGGAAGTTTTCACCCAGCACGACCTTGGCAATGTCCTGCTGACCCGCAGCCGTGCCTTTGTCTTTCTGCTTGAACACCGCCAGGGAGTCGATGTTGTAGGTGAAGGCTTTGTCGGTGCCTGGGAAGGCTACGCACTCGTAGTCTTTGCCAGCGACTTTCTTGGCGGCCGTCCATTCGGACTTGGCCCAGTCACCCATGATCTGCATGCCGGCCTTGCCGTTGATAACCTTGCCCGCTTCGAGGTTCCAGTCCTGGCCTTTGCCGTCGACGTCCATGTAGGTCGCGACTTTTTTCAGCTCAGTCAGGGCCTTGACCATTTCCGGACCGGTCAGCGCGCCGTTATCCAGGTCGACCAGGGCTTTTTTGTAGCCCTCTGCGCCCATCACCGACAGGACGACGGCTTCGAACACCGTGCTGTCCTGCCACGGCTGGCCACCGTGGGCGAGCGCGATGAAGCCGGCTTTCTTCAGCTTGTCGCCCGCGGCGTAGAATTCTTCGAGGGTGGTCGGGTTCTTGGTGATACCGGCTTTCTTGAAGACTTCCGGGTTGATCCACAGCCAGTTCACGCGGTGGATGTTGACCGGTACGGCGACGTAGTCACCGTCGTACTTCACGGTATCGGAGACTTTCTTGTCGAGCAGGGAGTCCCACTTTTCTTCTTTGGCGACGTCTTTGAGCACGTCGGTGTCGAGCAGGCCGGTAGACGCCCATTCCTGGATGTCGGGGCCTTTGATCTGGGCAACGCCTGGCGGGTTGCCGGCGACCGCGCGGCTTTTCAGCACGGTCATGGCCGTGGCGCCACCGCCACCTGCGACGGCACCGTCTTTCCAGGTGAAGCCGTCTTTCTCAACTTGGGCCTTCAGGACATCTACAGCCGCCTTCTCACCACCCGAGGTCCACCAATGCACAACTTCAACCGTCCCTTTCGAGTCGGCGGCAAATGCACTGAGGGGAAACAACGAGGCAATGGAAATAGCGACGGCGAGGCGATTAATCGCGTTCATCTGAGTACCTTTTCTTGTTGTTATGCATGCAAGTCTTAAGCTTGCGCTGCACGGAGTTTAAACATGGATTTTTGAGGCGCAGGTAACAAAGGGATGCACAAATGTCACCAACTGGTGACATAAAGCCCAGCCCCGATGGCACTGGCCATACTCGGTGCCAAGGGCAGTGCAGGCAGCACGACCGCTTGCCAAGCATGGTACAGGTCTGGCTTGCCGCCCCAGATGTTGCTGCTGGGTTGGTTGTGCGGGCTGAGTTCGTGGTGCCAACTGCCGTGGAGACGGTCGATAAAGTGGGCCTCGCAAAACTCCCAGAAACGCCGGTACCAGGTTTCGTAATGCAACTCGCCCGTGCGCTTGAGCAACGCCTGGGCAGCGGCGCTGGCTTCGGCATGGGTCCAGTGCAGGCGTTCACGCACCACTGGGCGATGGTTCCAGTCCAGCGTGTAGACGATGCCGGGGGCGCCATCCACTGCCCAGGCGTATTCACAGGCACTGGCGAACAAGCCCTTGGCGTCAGTCACCAACCATTCAGGTGTGACGAGCCCGGCTTGCAGGCGCGCCGCCTCCAGGTGCAGCACCAGCCGCGCCCACTCGAAGCCGTGGCCGGGGGTAATGCCATAGGGACGAAAGCCATCGGCGGGGTTGTCTTCGTTGTAGCCGAGCAAAGGTTGCCAATGAACGTCGAAATGCTCGATCACCATGAACTGGTTACCGGCGGCGTGGGTGTGGATCACACGCTCGACGATCCGCAGCGCGCGGTCCAGCCAGCGCGTATCACCGGTCACATCGGCGAGGGCGAGGAAGGCCTCGGTGGCGTGCATGTTGCTGTTGGCGCCGCGGTAGGCCTCGACGCCGCTCCAGTCCTGGGCAAACGACTCGAGCATCACGCCCTCCTCCTCGCTCCAGAAAAACTGGTCGATGATAGGGATGGCGTCGTTCAGCAGGGTGCGCGCGCCAGGAGCGCCGGCCACAACCGCAGAGCTGGCGGCCAGGGCGACAAAGGCGTGCAGGTAAGCGGCCTTGCCACGGTTACCATCGAGGGCGTGGGGCGCGGCGAACCAGCCGCCATGCTCAGCATCGCGTAATGGGCCGTTGAGGCAGGTAACCCCGTGTTCAACCAGCTCGGCATAACCGGGCAACCCCATGGCGTGGGCCATGGCGAAGCTGTGGGTCATGCGGGCGGTGTTCATGGTTTCGGCGCGAGCATCGGCCGCCAATTGGCCTTTATCGTTCAGGTTGCCGAAGCCGTCGGGCAGTCGAGAAGCTTTGGCAAACGCCAGCAGACGCTGGCCTTCGGCGGCGAGCCAGGCGTGATGAGCAGGCGCGTTCAGCCAACTGCTGGCAGGCAGTGGTTGCGTGGTCATGGGTGGCCCTTATTATTTTTTGTGGGATGAACGGAGTCTAAACAAGGGCACGGTGGGGGCAAGTAACGAAGGGGATGGGAAATGTCACCGAGTGGTGATATTCACGATTCGCATCACACCTCACACTTGGCCCTTGAAAACCGCCATTCAACTTGCTGTTGCTCATTTTCGACCGTTTCAGCTATCAAGACGCTGCCGGACGGTAAGAACAACACTTGACGTACACCGTTGAAAACCGCGCCATTACAAGAGTACTTACTGCTGAAATCAGCATACAACGCCACGTGTATGGCCAGCTCCCGTGCCCGCAACGTTACAGCATTCGCTGTTCCCATGAGCATACTGACGCCTAGCAACAGTAAAATGCCGCCACCCAGTTTCCGGAAAAAACCCTTGGCCGATTGTTCTTCGTTTATGAGCATCCGTAACAGCCATAGTGGCACGTAGAAGATCATGCCCGTCAGTAATACCAACGCAAACACCAACACCACATTCTTGAAAAAATATACGACAGCAAGAGCAGTAACCGCCCAGGGAAAGTTTCCGGACGCCTCGGCAAATACTTGGTTAACCTCGCCGGCGGCCCATATATATGCCAATGCGCCGTAGAACGTTATTCCTACGCCGATGACCGCCTTGCCCCAGACCGTACTGGAAAGTTTTTTATATAGAATATTTTCGGTCAGCAGCATCACGATCAAAGCGAAAGGAACAAGCAACGTGCAAAGCGAGCTGAGGAAAATAATGGGCGCCGGCAACTCAAACCAGACAGACAGGCCTACTAAAATATAAACAAGAACTAAACAGAGTGTGAATTTTGCAACGGTATGCTTCAACGCGTGAAGCCAGACCCGGCATTCGGATAATTTTGTTTCAAATGACATTCGCATCAATTCCTTTTTTTGCGCAAAACTAATAACGTAATCGCCGTTTTACAGGTCGCTCATCGAACCATGAGCGCGCGATTGTATTTATGATGCCCGCCCAGCGCAACGTGTCATCACCGGAACACCTGTTTCAAGTGTCGAACCCCATCACCCAACAGCTGCAAACAAAGGACTGACATGCAACAACACACCACAACGGCGAAACTTTCTTCCGGCAGCACATTTTATAATATTGGTTTAGGACTTGGCATTGCCGGGCTGGTCGTTCAACTAATATTCCAGAAGATGTGGCTGACCGAGACACTTATTCTTTGCGCCGGTGGATTATTCGGCATCGGCTACCTCACCTTTTTGTTCAACTTCATCAAGCATCACTGGGCTTCATCCTTCGGCAAGGTGTACCTGACTGTCGCCCATACCGCGATATTCTTTATTGCGTTTATACCGGCACGCTGGTGTGTATCCAGCGTCATGGGGCTTCCAGCACAGGACTTTGATATTACGGTCAGCGTGGTCAGCGCACTGATTTATCCCAGCCTTTGGTTAATGGCTGCTTCCGTCATTATTCTAGGCAATGCCTTAGTGGCGATACTGTTAGGCGGCCTCGTCCATATTTCCACGTTTCCGATTATTGACGACATCTTCAGGCTGTTAGCCATGGTCTTTCCTGATGGATCAGCGAAGGCCTTCGTGCAGTCTGGCCGGAAGGAGTTCGCAGGACGCATGATCAAACACTGGGCGGGCGCTATCGTGGTGTCTCTTGTCATGAGTTTCGCCGGCGCTTGGCCAATGCAGGCGCTGGTAACCTATAAACAGCCGATAAAATGGATCGCCATCGCTGCCGATTATCAGCAAGCAGACCTTATGCCCGGCATCGAGCAAGGTACCCGCTACCGCTTGCACGACAATGGCGTGGTCTCCTATGCCAGCTTTGCGGACTGGGAGGTCTCAACCCGCGTAGCAATGGTCGGCACGCCGATGGCACCCGTGACAGCCGAGTAGAAAGGGCTTCCCGAGGCATGCTCGCCACAAGAGCCACTCCCCCCGCCAGAGTGGCTCGGTTGATTGAAGTTATTGCGTCGGCGTTGCAATTTGGCGTTGCAGGTTCTGCACCTGGCTTTGCAACGTGGTGATATTGCGCGTGGTCTGGATGCGGAATACATCAAACTCTTTATTGGTGGGCGCATCGCTGTTGACCGGCTGGTTATCCTGCGCGCTTTTGAGCACTACCAGATCCTGCTCGATACGCGCGATGGCCGCACTGGGGTTGCCCTGTTTCTTCAAGGCCGCCACGTCAGCGGAAAGCTCCTTGATTTCGCTATCGCGCTTGCTCGCATCACCTTGCGCCGCCTTGAGCGTTGCCACAGCATCGGTCAGGGCCTGGACCTGGCCTTGCAGCTTGCTGTTGGCGTTGGACAGCTCAGTGGTGCTGGCCGTCATTTGCGCCAGGCGCTTATCCAACTCGGTCGCCTGGCCGGCCACGCCGACTTGCTGTTTACCCTGCTCCAGCAACTGGCTTTCAAGTTGCTTGATCTGCAGTTTCAGCGCCTCGCTGCCATTGTTGACGCTGGCTTCACTGGCCACCACCTTGCCGGAAATATCCTGCAGGCGCCCCGCCGCCTCTTCGCTGATGCGCGCAAAGCTTTCCTGGGTGGCAACCAACTGCTGGCCCATCAAGGAGATCTGCTGGAAGCTCCACCAGGCCAGGCCCGCAAAGGCGATCAGCAACGCGCCGATCAAGGCCCACAATGGGCCGGTGCTGGCGCTCTTGACCTTGACCACCTTGGTTGTGCGTGACCGCACCGAGGTGGCGGGAGAAGGCTCGAAATCATCATCATCCCCGACATCGGCCCGCAGGCTGGGAACGTTGTCGAAGTCGTCTTTAGCATCGTTGCGCATGAATCAACCCTGAATCGGTGAAATGGCGAGCGACGGGAGTATAAACCGTGATCCCGGCGCACTGATCGACCCGGAACGCCGAAATCGGTTCCCGAAGTGTTGCCTGTTGTGTGCTTACTGGATCCCCGGCGCCTGGGCTTTCCACCAACTGCAGAACTCGTCGAGGGCGGTCCACAGGCTGACCTTGGGCTCATAGTCCAGATAATGCCTGGCACGGCTGATGTCGAGGGTGAAATCTTTGTTCATGACTTGCATGCCCAGGCGAGACAACGCGGGTTCCGGCCGCCCCGGCCACATCGCGCAGAAAGCTTCGTTAAGTGCCGCCACGCTGTAGGACAGGCCGTAGGACCGATACCGCGTCACCTGCGGCATTTCCATCTGGCGCATCACATAGTTCACCACATCCCACACCGGCACTGGCGCACCGTTGCTGATGTTGTAGGCCTTCCCGAGTGCCGAGCCGGGGGCAAGCAGACTGCTGAGCAGCGCCTCGTTGAGGTTGTGCACGCTGGTGAAGTCGACCTTGTTCAGCCCGTCGCCGACGATCGCCAGGCGGTTCTTGCGCTGCATTTTCAGCAACCGCGGGAAGATACTCATGTCACCCGCGCCCGTCACGAAGCGCGGGCGCAAGGCCAGTACCTCGAGGCCAAACTCCTGGGCGCCGAACACCTTCTGCTCGGCCAAGTATTTGGTGGCGGCATAGGGGTGCTTGAAACGCTTGGGAACTTGTTCTTCGGTCACGCCCAGATGATCGCGGCCATCAAAGTAGATCGACGGTGACGACAGGTGGACCAACCGACCGACGCGCTGCTTGAGGCAGGCTTCGACGACGTTCTCGGTAACGAGCACATTGCCTTGGTGGAAGTCCTGGTAACGCCCCCACAGCCCGACGGCGCCCGCGCAATGCACCACGGCTTCGACATCGCGGCACAGGTCACGCACCAGCGCGGCGTCATTCAAATCACCCTGGATAAACTCGGCGCCGCGCCTGACCAGGTGTTCCACACCTTCGGCGCGTCGCCCGTTGACCCGTACGTCCAGGCCCTGCTCCAAAGCGAAACGCGCAAAGCGCCCGCCAATGAAGCCGCTTGCGCCGGTGACCAGAATCTTCATGTATTACCCCGTGTTCTTTCATTTTTCATCGCTGTTGCCTTGACGCGCGCCATCACTCCAACGGCACCAACCATTGGCCACACGCCTGGGCCAGGTGGTCGGTCAACAAGCCCAGCAGTTGCCCGCCACTGCGCCAATGATGCCAGTACAACGGCACATCGATGGGCTTATCTGGCAATAACTCGACCAATAGGCCCTTTTCCAGTTGGTCACGTACCTGCAATTCCGGCACTAGCCCCCAGCCCAGCCCCGCTTCCGTCAGGCGGATAAAACCTTCGGAGGATGGGCATAAATGGTGCTCGAAACCGCCGTCCACGCCGAGGGATGCCAAGTAGCGGTGTTGCAGGAAATCATCCGGACCGAAGACCAAGGCCGGCGTACGCGCTAGTTGGTCCGCGCGCACGCCGTGCGCAAAGTGCCGGGCAATAAAGGCCGGACTGGCCAACGCGCGATAGCGCATGGCCCCCAGCAAGAGGCTGCGCGCGCCCGCCACTGGGCGCTCGCTGGCGCAGATACAGGCCGCCACCTCCCCGGCGCGCATGCGCTTGAGGCCCACGGTCTGGTCCTCTACGACCAGGTCCAGCAGCAGATGCTGCTCGGCGCAAAAACCGCTGACAGCCTCGGCCCACCAGGTGGCGAGGCTGTCGGCGTTCAACGCGATACGTAGGCGCTCGGGCATGCCTTCGTCGTCCAGCGCCGGCACCTGGCTTTGCAGGTCACGCTCCAGCAGGCGCACCTGTTGCACGTGGTTGAGCAGACGCCGGCCGATATCGGTGGGCGTCGGCGGCGTGGCGCGCACCAGTACCGGCTGGCCGATACGCGCTTCCAGCAACTTGATGCGCTGGGAGATCGCCGATTGCGAAAGGCCCAGGACTTGAGCGGCACGCTCGAAGCCCGCTTGTTCCACCACCGCCGCCAGCGCGGAAAGCAATTTATAGTCGAACATCAGTTTCTCTAATGAGCGATCAGCAATATTTGTTTTTCTTATACAGCCTGCCTCACGAGAATAGCCAGCATCGCTTCTCTTTATAAGGAATCTCCCATGGCTGGCGAAACCGCTCTGGCAACCCTGCTGCGCAGCATGAGCCCCCATCTCAACGACGGTGACTATGTGTTCTGCACCCTGCCCGATCACCGAATTCCTGCCGGTTGCGAGGTGATCGGCAGTTTCCGCGAGCAGGAAGGCCTGACGCTGATCCTCGAACGCCAGCACGCGCAACAGGCCGGGCTGGCGTTTGACTATGTCGCCGCGTGGATCACCTTGAATGTGCACTCGGCCCTGGACGCCGTGGGCCTGACCGCCGCGGTCGCCAGTGCACTGGGCAACGCCGGCATCAGTTGCAACGTGATTGCCGGCTATTACCACGATCACCTGTTCGTTGGCCGTGCCGATGCCCAGCGCGCCCTACAGGTGTTGCAACAACTGGCAGCGGACGCGGAGTAAATCCTATGTGGCAGAGTTATCTGAACGGTCTGCTGGTAGCCCTCGGCCTGATCATGGCCATCGGCACCCAGAATGCTTTTGTATTGGCGCAAAGCCTGCGCCGTGAACATCATTTGCCCGTGGCGGCGCTGTGCGTGGTGTGCGATGCACTGCTGGTGGCTGCCGGGGTGTTCGGTTTGGCGACGGTGCTGGCGCAAAGCCCGGTGCTGCTGGCGGTCGCACGTTGGGGTGGCGCGGCGTTTCTGCTCTGGTACGGGACGTGCGCACTGCGCCGGGCCTGTTCGAAACAGAGCCTGGACCAGGCGGATAATCTCAAGGTGCGCTCACTGCGTGCGGTGCTGCTGAGCGCGTTGGCCGTCACGCTGCTCAACCCTCACGTGTACCTGGACACCGTGTTGCTGATTGGCTCACTCGGCGCCCAACAAACCGAGCCCGGCGCCTATGTGGCCGGTGCCGCCAGCGCTTCGTTGCTGTGGTTCTCCACCCTGGCGCTCGGCGCGGCGTGGCTGGCACCCTGGCTGGCACGCCCTGCCACCTGGCGTCTGCTGGACCTGTTGGTGGCAGTGATGATGTTCAGCGTGGCCTATCAATTGATCAGCGCTTGATGAATATTCCAAAACGCTCTGGAACCTCTATCCCACACAGTTGTTGCGTGGTTTTGCCGCACCCCCGGTGCTATGATCCGGACCCTGCGCCGCAAAGAGTACAAACTCCCCGGCGCTTGTTTGGCCGCCCGTGATCGGCCTTGCGCTCACCGCAACTGACCTGATTAGGAGAATCATCATGGCTTTCGAATTGCCGCCGCTGCCCTACGCACACGATGCCCTGCAGCCGCACATTTCCAAGGAAACCTTGGAATACCACCACGACAAGCACCACAACACCTATGTCGTGAACCTGAACAACCTGGTCCCAGGTACCGAGTTCGAAGGCAAGACCCTGGAAGAGATCGTCAAATCCTCTTCGGGCGGTATCTTCAACAACGCCGCTCAGGTCTGGAACCACACCTTCTACTGGAACTGCCTGGCGCCAAACGCCGGCGGTCAACCCACCGGCGCGCTGGCTGAAGCCATCAACGCTGCGTTCGGTTCGTTCGACAAGTTCAAGGAAGAGTTCACCAAGACGTCCGTCGGCACCTTCGGTTCCGGTTGGGGCTGGCTGGTGAAAAAGGCTGACGGTTCCCTGGCCCTGGCCAGCACCATCGGCGCCGGCAACCCGCTGACCAGCGGCGACACCCCGCTGCTGACCTGCGACGTGTGGGAACACGCTTACTACATCGACTACCGCAACGTGCGTCCAAAGTATGTGGAAGCGTTCTGGAACCTGGTCAACTGGAAGTTCGTGGCTGAGCAGTTCGAAGGCAAGACCTTCACTGCCTAAGCAACGCTTGCAGTAGAAAGAGCCCGGCATTGCCGGGCTTTTTTGTGGCTGTTCCACAACGTCGACCTGCCCAGAATCGTGGAACCCGCGGAAGGGAAACTGCCACCCATCCAGTGAGAGGAATAACCCTCCCACACGCTTCTGGAGAATCAATGATGGAAGAAATCGGAAAAGCAGGCGGACAGATGGCGATGCAACTCATCACCGGACTTATGAAAGGCCTCGCCGGCGGGGCGGGTGGCGGTGGCGGTGATGGCGCTGCTGCCAGCCCTCCCGGCAAACCAGGCGAGGACATGATGCCGCCGGCGCCGCCAAAGATCGAGATTTCAGCCTATCAATAACAGCGGCCACGGTAGGAAAGGCATTTGCCTGGCCACACGTACGCCGAGCCCCCCAGGCGGCGGAGCAAATCCGCCGTTTTTTCTGGTTTTTTCTCCCTCCCCACCGCCAAGACGTCTCCAGCCCTAATGTTCCTTTGACTGGCCTCACGGGATTGCCAATACTCATGGCATATTGAAGGCCACCCGCATGAGACAAGGAATGCCCCTTTGAAGCTGGAACTCAAGAACAGCTTGTCGGTGAAGTTGCTACGGGTTGTGCTGCTGTCGGCATTGATCGTAGGCGTTGCGCTGAGCGTGGCGCAGATCGTTTTCGATGCTTACAAGACGCGCCAGGCCGTGGCCAGCGATGCCCAGCGCATCCTCGACATGTTTCGCGACCCTTCGACCCAGGCCGTCTACAGCCTGGACCGCGAGATGGGCATGCAAGTCATTGAGGGTCTGTTCCAGGATGATGCCGTGCGTATCGCGTCCATCGGCCATCCCAACGAAACCATGCTGGCTGAGAAAAGCCGTGCGTTGCAGCAATCCCCCAGCCGCTGGTTGACCGACCTGATTCTTGGCCGGGAACGCACCTTTACCACGCCTCTGGTGGGCAAAGGCCCTTACAGTGAGTATTACGGTGACCTGAGTATCACGCTCGACACCGCCACTTATGGCCAGGGTTTTATTGTCAACTCGGTGATCATCTTTATTTCCGGCGTGCTGCGCGCCCTGGCCCTGGGCCTGGTGCTGTACCTGGTCTATCACTGGCTGCTGACCAAGCCGTTGTCGCGGATTATCGAGCACCTGACCTCGATCAACCCGGACCGCCCCAGCGAACACAAGATCCCACAGCTCAAGGGGCACGAGCGCAACGAGTTGGGGCTGTGGATCAATACCGCCAACCAGTTGCTCGAATCCATCGAACGTAATACCCACTTGCGCCATGAAGCCGAAAGCAGCCTGCTGCGCATGGCTCAGTATGATTTCCTGACTGGCCTGCCGAACCGCCAGAAACTGCAGGAGCAACTGGACAAGATCCTCACCGACGCCGGACGCCGGCAACGGCGCGTGGCGGTGCTGTGCGTGGGGCTGGATGATTTCAAAAGCGTCAACGAACAGTTTACCTACCAGGCCGGTGACAAACTGCTGCTGGCCCTGGCCGACCGTCTGCGCGCCCACAGCGGCCGCCTCGGCGCCCTTGCCCGGCTGGGTGGCGACCAGTTCGCCCTGGTACAGGCCGATATCGACCAGCCTTACGAGGCCGCCGAGTTGGCACAGAGCATCCTCGACGACCTGGAGGCGGAGTTCGCCCTCGACCACGAGGGCATCCGCCTGCGCGCCACCATCGGCATCACCTTGTTTCCGGAAGACGGCGACAGCACCGAAAAGCTCCTGCAAAAAGCCGAACAGACCATGACCCTGGCCAAGACCCGTTCGCGCAACCGCTATCAGTTCTATATCGCCAGCGTCGACAGCGAAATGCGTCGGCGCCGCGAACTGGAAAAAGACCTGCGGGAGGCACTGGGCCGCAACCAGTTCCATTTGGTATACCAGCCGCAGATCAGCTACCGCGACAATCGGGTGGTCGGCGTAGAAGCACTGCTGCGCTGGCAGCACCCGGAGCACGGTCTGGTACCACCGGACTTGTTCATCCCGCTCGCGGAACAAAACGGCACCATTATTCCCATTGGCGAATGGGTGCTGGACCAGGCCTGCCGACAATTGCGCGAATGGCACGACCTGGGCTTCACCGACCTGCGCATGGCCGTCAACCTGTCCACCGTGCAGTTGCACCACACCGAGCTACCGCGGGTGGTCAACAACCTCATGCAGATCTACCGCCTGCCGCCGCGCAGCCTGGAACTGGAAGTCACTGAGACCGGCCTGATGGAAGACATCAGCACCGCGGCTCAGCACCTGCTGAGCCTCCGCCGCTCGGGCGCGTTGATCGCGATTGATGACTTCGGCACCGGCTATTCATCCCTCAGTTACCTGAAAAGCCTGCCGCTGGACAAAATCAAGATCGACAAGAGCTTCGTCCAAGACCTGTTGGACGATGATGACGATGCCACCATCGTGCGCGCGATTATCCAACTGGGCAAAAGCCTGGGCATGCAGGTCATCGCCGAAGGCGTGGAAACCGCTGAGCAGGAGGCCTACATCATCTCCGAGGGTTGCCATGAAGGTCAGGGCTACCACTACAGCAAACCCTTGCAGGCCCGGGAGTTGGCGGCTTTTCTGAAGCAGTCTGAACGCAATAACGCAGCGATTCTCTGACGTGGCAACGTCGCCACAGGGTCAGTCTTCTCGCTTGACTGGAGAGCATGGGGACTTGCCCTAAACACGATACTGAATATTTCCCGCGTATAACCCTTTACACAAAATGCAAATCTTTCGCATTATGTCGCAGTTTTTGCGCGCCTCCGCGCGCCCCCTCAACAACCGAAGCAGGATGTTCGCCATGATTCGTATGCCCCTGGCCACCGCCAGTCTGCTGGCCATTGCCATTTCTCTCGCCGGTTGCGGCGAAGGTAAAGACAAGCCCGCAGCAAACCAGGCGCCGACCCCGGCCGCCAGCACTACCGCTCCAGCGGCTGCCACGCCTGCCGGCCAGGTCGACGAAGCGGCCGCCAAGGCTGTGGTCGCGCATTACGCTGACATGGTGTTTGCGGTCTACAGCGATGCCGAGTCCACCGCGAAAACCCTGCAAACTGCAATCGACGCCTTCCTCGCCAAGCCGAACGACGAAACCCTGAAAGCCGCACGCACTGCCTGGATCGCCGCCCGCGTGCCGTACCTGCAGAGCGAAGTGTTCCGCTTCGGCAACACCATCATCGACGACTGGGAAGGCCAGGTGAACGCATGGCCGCTGGACGAAGGCCTGATCGACTACGTCGACAAGTCCTACGAACATGCCCTGGGTAACCCAGGCGCGACTGCCAACATCATCGCCAATACCGAGATCCAGGTCGGCGAAGACAAGGTCGACGTGAAGGACATCACCCCGGAAAAACTCGCCAGCCTCAATGAGCTGGGCGGTTCCGAAGCCAACGTCGCCACCGGCTACCACGCCATCGAATTCCTGCTGTGGGGCCAGGACCTGAACGGCACCGGCCCAGGCGCCGGCAACCGTCCTGCGTCGGACTACCTGACCGGCGACGGCGCCACGGGCGGCCACAACGAGCGTCGCCGCACCTACCTGCGCGCGGTCACCCAACTGCTGGTCAGCGACCTCGAAGAAATGGTCGGCAACTGGAAACCTAACGTCGAAGACAACTACCGCGCCACTCTGGAGGCAGAACCTGCCACCGACGGCCTGCGCAAAATGCTGTTCGGCATGGGCAGCCTGTCCCTGGGCGAGCTGGCCGGTGAGCGCATGAAGGTTTCCCTGGAAGCCAACTCGCCGGAAGACGAACAGGACTGCTTCAGCGACAACACCCACAACTCGCACTTCTACGACGCCAAGGGCATCCGTAACGTCTACCTGGGCGAGTACACCCGCGTCGACGGTACCAAGCTGACCGGCGCCAGCCTGTCGTCCCTGGTGGCCAAGGCCGACCCGGCTGCCGATACCGCGCTGAAAGCAGACCTGGCAGCGACCGAAGCGAAGATCCAGGTCATGGTTGATCACGCCAACAAGGGCGAGCACTACGACCAACTGATCGCTGCCGGTAACGACGCGGGCAACCAGATCGTGCGTGATGCGATCGCTGCGCTGGTCAAGCAGACCGGCTCGATCGAAGCGGCCGCGGGTAAACTGGGCATCAGCGACTTGAACCCGGACAACGCTGATCACGAGTTCTGATCCACACAGGTTCACGCTCAACGTCGGTAAAAATGCCCCGAGGTACACCTCGGGGCATTTTTTTATGCACTGAGACCCGGAAGGGCTCGAGCGCGGAAGATGAAGAGACTGACCTCGCCGCCGTCGACAGACGACCGAACCCCTCCGACCAAAATCACGAAATTGTTGCTCACCCGCGCCCGTGCCACGAGGTTGCGTGTATCAGGCTGCATCGCTTGTACGCGGGGTTGCACATTGACACCTTCGTCGACCCAGTTCCCCTGCGCTCGTCGCAACGACATCCAATACACCGTGTCACGCCCCGGTCGCGTAAACAGTAACTCGCCAACGACGTTGTAACCGTCGAGTATCTGATAACGACTGCGCGTCAACACCTCAATCATCAGCGCCCGCAATGTGCCCTCGGTGCCCGACGTCAACGTGTCGTGTAACAGCAGCGCCACAGGATCGGTACGAAACCGCAGATGGCCGAAGAACCCCGACGATTCCCCCAGGTGCCAACCACGCCCGGTTCTGCCGGTTATAGGGAGCAGCAACAACGGGTCGCCAAACTTTGCCATGGACGACGATGGCCACTGGACCCAGTCATTCAGAGTGACCTGCAAGACGCGATAGCCCCAGGCCGTCAACCCTGACGGGTTAGCCCGCCTGAACAGTGCCCTGGCGACTTGTAGCTGACTGGTCTCATGCAGCATGGGAAATGCGCCGGCTACATAGGCCGATATCGTGCGCCGAAACGGCAATTCAATCTGGTTGATCCACCGATTAATCCCTCTATAAAACCGGGTGAGCCTGGGTTGGTTGAACAGGTCGGTTCTCAACATGTGCTCAAACTGGTCAAAGCTATCAAGTACCAGATGGGGATTACGCATATAGGCGACGCTACGTTGCACATCGCCGCCGATAGGCAGGATCGGGTAACAGCGTTCATCGATCCTGATGTAGTCACCCGTCGCGTGGCTCGCATTGCCCGGTATTCTGCGGACAATGTCCCTCTCGGCGTTCAACACGTTCAGTTCGGCAGCGTCGATGGTCTGCCCCCACTCGACAAACCGTTCATGGGGGAGCCTGTCGGGTGACGGTCGAGGCAAGGGCGCACGGTCGGCATCGACCGTAAGCGCTTGAGGCATCCGTCCAGGGCTGTCCCCGCCACGCAAGCGCGACGCCAACCGTTCTGGCGTGATCATGAGGTACGGATGGAAGGGGTCAAGGGCGACGCCGCTTCTCAAGTGATAAACCAGGTCCAACCCAAATGCGATTTCCTGTCCCCGCGGAAAGTTGAACGAGTCAAGCACCCGCCAAGCCTGCGCCTCGTCGAAGAACGGATAAACCTCCATGAGCGCCCGGTGCGGCGGCTGACCGCCCTTCAAGCCTCTGCCTGGGTGCGAACCGATGTGCCATGTCCCACTGGCATCCAGTCGAATGGGGTCGTAATAGTATTGCGGCGGTTTGCGTACATCCCTGATCCGCCAGGCCTGCTCTGCGCCGTCATCAAGGATCGAGTACCAGTGCTGATGCTGGTTGATGAAATACACCCTCGAGCCGTCTTTGGAGGTCGTGAAGTAAACCCCCTTGCCCTCCCACCCCTTCAGAGGCAGTACGCCGTCCGGCTTTTTCGCCAGCGCCATGTGCGGGTTCAATTGCCCAATCGTCGTGGCGCGACCGGCGCCGGTTGATCGGCTGCCGATGGCCCCATCCACCAGCGCCCCCACCAGCTCTCCAAACGCCCGCACAAAGTGGTTCGCTGCCGCCGTACGGTCTCCCAGGTTCGCCGACTCGACTCCGTTGAACACCGAAAACAGACTCCTGGCCAAGCCAATAGGCAGCATGATCTTGATGGGCAACACCATGGAGGCAATATCGAACGCCGTGGTGGCAACCGTCAGTGCGGTTTCCACATTGGTTTGATGAGTGCTCGTGGATAAGGCCTGGGCATCGTTGATCACGAAGTTGGCGTCAACCTCATAGGCGTCCTCCATGAAGTTATTGTCGATTCTGCCGAAATGAACCATCGAGGTGTCACCTCGCCCCCTCAACACGGCGCGTACTTGCGGCTGGAACGCGCGCTCAACACGGCTCACCAGGTATTCGCGCCAGGAGCTGCTGTGGACGAAATCCCTTATCAGGGTTTCATCCGGGTACTCATGAAACACCCGCCCAGTCGGTGCCTGCGGGGTATAGACCACTACCGAGCCGCCGCCGGCGCTGGCGGTGCGCAGCATCCATACCCCGCGCACCCGCTGGCCGCGCAGCTTCAAGTACTCCACCAGTATGCGATGGCCTTCTACGCGCTCGCGCTGGTCGCTATCAATCGGCTCATCAAGCACGACGCGCACCCAGTTGAAGCCGCGTTCCAGTCGATCCGGCAAGAAATCGCCGGCAATCCTGGCCTCAATGGCATCCAGCCGCAGTTGATGCGCCATTACTTGGACATAGGTTTTTTTCTGCGCCAACGCTTGCGGGGACGTGATCAGCCGCTCACGCAACAGCGCCACATAGGTCCCGCCCACATTCACACCGCGCACCAGATCCCTGACCTGTTCCACGGTCAGCCCTTCATAAACCTTAGCTGTCTTGAAGTCCTCCGGACGCAGCGCTTCGTCGGGCTTGTCGAGGTCTTCGGTTTTTTCGGTCAACCGCGAGAAATTAATGAAATTGAGATCCAGGCCACCGACGTTTTCCAGGGCCAGTTGGGTCAGTGATCGGCTGCGGCTTTTATACAACGGCGTGCCGGGTTCTCTGATGGAGTGGCCGGGCGCGCCTGGGACTATCACGCTGGGAGGGACATAAGCTTCCTGGGTGTGCACGAGAATATGATCTGGGTTGATATCCAGCCCGTATTCGGCCACCAGCACCTGGCGCAGTTGCTGATTGGCGTAAGCCAGCAGTTTGCTCTTGTCGCTGAATTGCGCCCAGGAAGGCAAGCCATCCGCGGCCAGCAGGCTTGCCAACTGTTCGTAATATTGCGCACTCGCGGCGCTCCACGCGTCTTTGTCGCTTTGACTGGCGGCACTGAGAAAGGCCTTGATCTGCGCCTGCCCGCGTTTTTCCAGGCTGGCGAAGAGTGCACCCGCGCCATCGAATGCCCGCGTCAGGTCCATTACCTCGTCCAAACTCTGCGGCAAATATGTGCTGTCCGCCTGCAAACCCAAGGTTTGATAGCGCGCAAGGGTCGCGGCAACGTTCTGCTGAAGGTGCAGGCATTGGGATTCGATAGCGTAATCGAACGGGGAGTCCAGTCGTTCAAGGTACTTGAACTGGCCCCGTTCATGACCTTCCCGGCACCGCGCCAGCGCCAGCGATTGCTGGTCTTGCCCCACCATCGCCAGGATGCGGGGGAACGCAACGCCATGGCTCAGCCGCCGATGCAGCTCGCGGTCAAGGTCACTCAACGAGGCAAACTCTTCAAGGCCTGCGCCGGGAGTGAATACCACCACCGTGCCGACGTTCGCCGCCGGCTCAATGGGTCGAACCTGAGGCACCTGAACATCGCTTTGCCAACCCACGTGGGTATCTTGCGGGTCCCGGGCGGTCAAGATAAAGGCCCCATGCAGCGGGATATCGTCAGTATCCCCAGCCTTCAAAGCGATCCCATAGACACACGGTCGATAGCTGCCCAACGCCTGACGCGCCAGGGCGTCCGGGTATTTCAGCACTTTGGCGAACAGCGCCTGCGCCGTCGCACTGAACAGGTTTTCGGCGCTGAGCAGGGCGAGCTCGGTGCTCAATTGCTCGGTTCGCGTTTTAATCAACTGCTGCTTGATGGTGTGCGCCTCAGTCGGCCCATGCGCCAAGGCCAGGAAGGCTTGCTGGGATTGCTGATAACGCCCTGAAAAACCATCGGCAAATTGGTCAAGGAAACGATCGAAAGCGCTCGGTGTGAGCCCGGTAACAGGCTCCCACTCCCCTTCAGCGGTCAAGCGCGCATGGAAACTGACAGGCCGGCTGGCGTAGCCCGAAGCCTGGTTGGCAACCATGCGCTGCACCACCGCTTCCATGAGGTTCAACCTCGGCACCAGGGCTTCCTCGGGCACCGGTTCGCTGTTTTCAGGGAGGGGTGTGCCGATGGCCCGTGTCTCTTGCTCATCGTACTGGATAACCCCTTGGTCTATGTCCAGCAGCGGTTTGCGGTCAGGGAATGCGTGGTCAAAGGCCTGCTGCACCAGGGCGTGAAACGTCGGTTGCCGCTGGAGCAACTCGAACAGTTCGATATTCAGTGCAACCAGCTTCTGGCGCAGGCTGACCTGTAAGGGGGTGTCGCGCAGCGTCAGGCGACTGATCAGCGGCGTCGGTGATAACCGGTCATGCGGCATGGCGTATATCTCGAAAATAGGAGGTACGCCATCGTGCCGCTGCAGGCCGGGACGGGGGCATTACATAGCTACTCGCCAAGCCAATGTCCGCTCCGGTTTACTTGCCCCACACCCCAGGTAGAATGGCGCCTCTGCCCTACCTCGAGCGAACTTCATGGCGTTGCCGACCCTACGCATCATCGGTTTCATCATCGGCATCTTCCTGATCACCCTCGCGATCGCCATGGTCGTGCCCATGGCAACCCTGGTGATCTTCGAACGCACCAGTGACCTGCCCTCGTTCCTGTGGGCCAGCATGATCACCTTCATTGCCGGCCTGGCCCTGGTGATTCCCGGTCGCCCGGAACATGTGCACCTGCGCCCGCGAGACATGTACCTGCTGACCGTTACCAGCTGGGTGGTGGTGTGCATCTTTGCTGCGCTGCCGTTTCTGCTGACCCAACACATCAGCTACACCGACTCGTTTTTTGAAAGCATGTCCGGCATCACCGCCACCGGCTCCACCGTGTTGAGCGGGCTGGACACCATGTCGCCGGGCATCCTGATGTGGCGCTCGCTGCTGCACTGGCTGGGCGGCATCGGTTTTATCGGTATGGCGGTGGCGATCCTGCCGCTGCTGCGCATTGGTGGCATGCGCCTGTTCCAGACCGAATCCTCGGACCGCTCGGAAAAAGTCATGCCCCGCTCGCACATGGTGGCGCGCCTGATCGTGGCGGCCTACGTGGGCATCACCATCCTCGGCAGCCTGGCGTTCTGGTGGGCCGGGATGGGCCTGTTCGATGCGATCAACCATGCGATGTCGGCGATTTCCACCGGCGGGTTCTCCACCTCCGATGAATCCCTGGCGCACTGGAAACAACCCGCCGTGCATTGGGTGGCGGTGGTGGTGATGATCCTCGGCAGCTTGCCGTTCACCCTGTACGTGGCGACCTTGCGTGGCAATCGCAAGGCACTGATCAAGGATCAGCAAGTACAGGGCTTGCTCGGTTTGTTGCTGGTGACCTGGCTGGTGCTTGGCACCTGGTATTGGTGGACCACCAACCTGCACTGGCTGGAGGCCCTGCGTCACGTGGCACTGAATGTCACGTCGGTGGTGACCACCACGGGTTTTGCGCTGGGGGACTACAGCCTGTGGGGCAACTTCTCACTGATGCTGTTTTTCTACCTGGGGTTCATCGGGGGTTGCTCGGGCTCTACGGCGGGCGGGATCAAGATCTTCCGTTTCCAGGTCGCGTATATCCTGCTCAAGGCCAACTTGAACCAGCTGATTCACCCGCGCGCGGTGATCAAGCAGAAGTACAACGGCCACCGTCTCGACGAAGAGATCGTGCGTTCGATCCTGACCTTTTCGTTTTTCTTCGCCATCACCATCTGCGCCATTGCCCTGGCCCTGTCGCTGCTGGGCCTGGACTGGATGACCGCCTTGACCGGCGCCGCGAGTACAGTGTCCGGCGTGGGCCCGGGCCTGGGCGAAACCATCGGCCCGGCGGGCAACTTCGCCAGCCTGCCGGATGCGGCCAAATGGATCCTGTCGCTCGGCATGCTGCTGGGCCGGCTGGAGATCATTACAGTCTTTGTTCTGTGCATTCCGGCGTTTTGGCGTCACTGACGGTCGACGCTTCCAGCAACCGCGCCCGGTATTCGCCGGGCGTGGCATCGAACCAGCGACGAAACGCGCGGAAAAAGTTGCTCGGATCAGCGAAGCCCAACAGGTAGGCAATTTCCAGCAGGGTCATGCTCGGCTGCGCCAGGTACTGCTCGGCCAGCTCGCGACGGGTGTCGTCGAGCAACGTCTGGAAACTGGTGCCCTCTTCCTGCAAACGCCGTTGCAAGGTGCGCTGGGACAGGTGCAACGTCTGGGCGACCACCTCTCGCTTGGGCTCGCCCTGGGGCAACAAGCGGCACAACACCTGGCGCGCCTTGTGAGTCACGCGGCTTTCCGAGAAGCGCGCCAGGTATTCACCGGCAAACCGATCGTGCAGCAGCGCCATGGCCTCGTTGGCCGTGGGCAGTGGCGCGTCCATATCCGCCCGTTCGAAAATCAGCGCGTCATAGGGCGCGTTGAATTCCAGGGGGGCATGGAACGCTTGTTTATAGGGGGTGAGGTCCGCCGGTTGATCGCCTTGCAACACCACCTTGCGTGGTTGCAGGGTACGGCCGGTCAACCACCCACACAGCGCCAAGGCACAGGCCAGTGAGGCTTCGGCGCTCTGCCGGGTGGGGGGCAAGTGATCACCGTGCACCGTCAGAATCAGCGCATAACCTTCGGGGATCAGTCGGAAACTCAGGTCGGCACTTTCGGCGATGATCCGCTGGTAGCGCACCAGGCGCATAAAGCCTTCCGCCAGCGTGTTGCTGGACATCAGTGCGTAGCCGGCCACATGAAACGACGCCGGGCGCACGACCTTGCCCATGTTCAGGCCAATCGCCGGGTTACCCGACAGCTCCACCGCCCGTTGCCACAGACGCGTCATGGAGTCTTGCGGGAACCGCGCATCGGGATCGTCAAGGGCGGCGTAGTCCAAGCCGAGTTGCTTGAACAAGGTACGGCAATCCAGGCCGTCCATTTCCAATGCCTTGACTATCCCCATCGCCCAGCTTGCAGAAGTTGTTCGTTCGCTCATGGCGTCTTCTTAATAAAGCAGGCTCAAACAGCAGCCAGGAAGCCAAGGATACTAAAGTGGCATCTATTGTCACTGGCTGTTACTACTGATCACTCTAGACTCAAATAAGCTCCCCGCCGAACATCTGTTCGGCGGAACAATAATCAAAGGGCCGGTCGCCGTGGAAAATGTGAGACGTTTCAATAGCTTCGCCGAGTTCTACCCCTATTACCTGAGCGAGCACGCCAACAGCACCTGCCGGCGCCTGCATTTTATTGGCACCACGCTGGTGATCGGTATCCTGGCGTATGCCATTGGCAGAGGTTCTTTGGGCTTGCTGATTGCCTTGCCGATTGCCGGCTACAGCTTTGCCTGGATCGGCCACTTCTTCTTCGAAAAGAACCGCCCCGCGACCTTTCAGCACCCGTTCTACAGCCTGCTGGGGGACTTTGTGATGTACCGCGACATGATTCTCGGCAAGGTGCCGTTTTAAAGCGGGTGTGACCCCATGTCACTTGCGCTTGAACGATGAGCTTACGTAAATCCGGCGATATAAAAGTCTATTTGTCATTTACAGTGCTGTATCCTGCCAAGGCTTTTTGAGAGCGCGGAATCACCTGCGATTGAAAAAACAGACTTTGCGAGGAGCGACGACGATGCACGAGATACCTAATCTCCCCTTCCCAAGCCTGCACCCTACAGAGCAGCCAACCCCGCAGCAGGCCAGCGACAAACAGCCTGAGGCCAAAGAAGCAAAACCAGTAGAGCGCGAAAGCCGGGACTGACGCCGTACCAGACCGTGTGGAAAGCGCACCTTTGAGCGCTTTCCACACTGCCTGAATAAATCGAGATACCCACCATGACCGACAATCTCCCCAATACCCCGGACACCGCCGTACTCGATGCTGCCCTGCAGATGGTCGAGATCTGGAACCGCCTCAGCGCAGACAAACAGGCCGTGCTGCTCAAGCGCTTCGGCACCCAGGAAAACGCCCTGGCCGCCCTGGTCACCACCCAATTGCTGGCCCCTGCACAAGCCTGAGGTCTTTTTGATCTGAGATTTTTGCGGTTTACCGCCCTGCACGGGGCAAACCACCGGTATCATTAGCAGCCTATCTTTACCTGCTGCGACAGTGGACCTCTCCCATGCCCGATACACAGCGCCCCCTGGCGGTCACGCTGCAAGTTGTTTCCATCGTGTTGTTTACCTTCATCGGCTATCTGAATATCGGCATTCCCCTGGCCGTGTTGCCAGGTTATGTGCACAGTGAGCTGGGCTACGGCGCAGTCATTGCTGGCCTGGTGATCAGCGTGCAATACCTGGCCACCCTGCTGAGCCGCCCCTATGCGGGCAAAATCATCGACACGCTGGGCAGCAAGCGCGCGGTACTGATTGGCCTGGCGGGCTGCGGCCTGAGCGGTGTGTTCATGCTGCTCGCGGCGTGGTTCTCAAGCCTGCCGGCGTTGAGCTTGGGCAGCCTGCTGATCGGCCGCCTGGTACTGGGCAGTGCTGAAAGCCTGGTGGGCTCGGGCGCCATCGGCTGGGGCATCGGCCGCGTCGGTGCGGCGAATACCGCCAAGGTCATCTCCTGGAACGGCATCGCCAGCTATGGAGCCCTGGCCGTCGGTGCACCGCTGGGCGTAGTGCTGGTGAGACATTTCGGGCTGTGGAGCATGGGCGTCAGCATCATCCTGCTGGCAATCGTCGGCCTGTTGCTGGCCTGGAACAAAGTCGCCGCCCCCCTCGTTGCCGGCGTGCGCCTGCCGTTCATGAATGTGCTGGGTCGAGTATTGCCCCACGGCTGCGCACTGGCGTTGGGCTCTATTGGCTTTGGCACCATCGCCACGTTCATCACCCTGTATTACACCACCCAGCATTGGGATAACGCGGTGTGGGCCCTGAGCCTGTTCGGCGCCAGTTTTATCGGTGCGCGGCTGCTGTTCGGCAATTTGATCAACCGGATCGGCGGGTTTCGCGTAGCGATTGCCTGCCTGTCGGTGGAGGTTCTCGGCCTGCTGTTGCTGTGGCTCGCGCCGGACGCCCATCTGGCCCTGGCCGGTGCGGCATTGAGCGGTTTCGGCTTTTCCCTGGTGTTTCCGGCCTTGGGCGTGGAAGCCGTCAACCTGGTGCCGGCGTCCAGTCGTGGCTCGGCAGTGGGGGCTTATTCACTGTTTATCGACCTGTCGTTGGGCATCACCGGGCCACTCGCCGGGGCCGTGGCGGCAGGCTTCGGCTTCGCGTCGATCTTCCTGTTCGCCGCCCTCGCCGCCCTCGGTGGTTTACTGCTGAGCGTGTACCTGTATCGCCAGGCACCCAAGGCCCGCGAAGCGCGCGGCGACTAGAAGTCGACCTTGCCGCGCCCGGCCTTGATGCTGCCGCGCTTGGTCTTGGATTCGAGCCGTCGCTTTTTCGAGCCCAGGGTCGGCTTGGTCGGGCGGCGCTTCTTCTCCACCTTGGTGGCGCTGAGGATCAGCTCCACCAAACGCTCCAGCGCATCCGCGCGGTTCTGCTCCTGGGTCCGGTATTGCTGGGCCTTGAGCACCAGCACGCCTTCGCTGGTGATACGGCTGTCGCGCAACGCCAACAGCCGCTCCTTGTAGAAGTCCGGCAGCGACGACGCCGGAATATCAAACCGCAAGTGCACCGCACTCGACACCTTGTTGACGTTCTGCCCACCGGCACCCTGGGCGCGAATGGCGGTCAGCTCGATCTCGGCGTCGGGCAAATGCACGTTATTGGAAATCACCAGCATTGAGACAGGTCCGCGGTTCAGGTTCGCCAGCATACGCGAACGAGTCACGATGCTACATCGGCCCGCTTCCCGCGCAGGTGCTTCGACGCGCCTCATGTCCTGTTGGCAAAGGCCTGTTCCAACAGAGACTTGGCTAGCAACGTTGAATGGATCATCGCTTGGCGATCGGTGGGTTTTTCATCATTCAGCGTCATCTCGACGCCCGACACCACCTCCGGGAAGGAATGAGAAAAGATCAGCGCAGGCTCAACCCGTTTGGCAGACAAACCGTGCAAATCGCTGCGCATCTTGTCGTAGAAGCCTTGGGCATTGTCTGTGACTTGGTTACGCATCAGATGAAACACCAGCCCCATCATCGCTGCCCGGCCGTTCTTTTCGTCCATCCCGCTTGGCCACATGGATTGACCTTGTAATTGGGCTGCATATCGAATGGTCGAGGCGACATCCGATGCGCCACCCGAGGTACCCAACATGACGGGCATGCCAAGCTCATCGCGCACCTGAGTGCCCAAGTCGTTGCGCAAATCCGTGCCATGGCGGCTGGTGAAATGATGTGTCTTCACACCGTCCACAACACGGTTCGACCCCACGCGATGCTGCACGGTGTAGGCATCGACGCTACTGAGCATCGGATCATGCGCCTTGAGCGCCTCGGCAATTGCCTTGATACCAAAGCCCATTTCCGCACCTTGCTGCGCTTGCTCACGGGTCAACGGCCCCTGCTCACCGCGAACCAACAGGGCGTGCAGGTTTTTCATACTCAAGTACAGACCGCCTGTGCCCTCTCCAGCCAGTAGAACGTTGCCGGGGTCATTGCTCGGCGCCAACAACTCCTTGTGCAGCGCCTCGCGAAACGCGGGATCACTTTTTGAATGCGTCCACAAACCGCGAACCAGGTGTGCCATATGTGATGACAGTTGCGATGCTGGCGAGTCGTCGCGGAGCAAATCTTTCTCAACGCCCAGACCGATGGCCATTTCAGACTCGATGTGCGTGAAGAAATGCTTCGCTCGGCGCGCAAGGTGTTCTGGGTTCTCGTAGTTGGAGTTTTGCAGCGTATCGTTGACGAAGGCATTGACCAGGTAGTCTTTTTCAGCGGGAGAGTAGTTTTTCCCCGCGATGGAGACTCCGGTGTGCGGCGTGAATGCCGGGGTTTCCTCACCGGCGTACAGCTTATTGCCGCAGCCGGTATCCAAGGCCGGTGCGTACTCATTGGCTGGATTGAAAGGTTGCCTGCTGACGGAAATCAGATCTCGCATACATCACCTCAAATATTCAGATAAAACCACTATATATTTATTGCAAGGCAACACCACACAGTTCCGGCGACGGGCTGCTGACAGCAACAAACCGAATAATCAGGCAACGGACAAGCCCAACTCCGACAACAACATCGACGCCTGGGCTTTGGAAATCACGGCGCCTTTGAACAATTTGGCATCATTGAGGCGAAACCCGCTCAGATCCGCACCGCGCAGGTCGGCGCCGGCGAAATTGGCACCGTTGATACGCGCGTGGGCGAGGCTGCAGTCGATCAATTCGGCCTTGCGAAAATCCGCATCCGACAAATCGCTGTCGGAAAAATCCAGGTTATTCAGCACAGTACGCGCGAACGACAACCCCGACAGAAAGGCGCTGTTCAACCGGGTTTCGCTGAAGCTCAGGCCCAGGGAGGCGCAATGGGTGAAGTTGGCGCCGGTCAACTTGCAGTGCTCAAAACTCGCCTGGGACAACTTGCTGCGCTGCCAACGGGTGTTGTTCAGGTCGCAGCTGTGGAACTGCGCCTCCAGCAGGTTCGCCGCTTCAAAGATGGCGTGGCCGGCGCGGCAGCTTTTCCACTGGGTACCCTCTAAGCGCGATCCAAGGAACGAGGTCTGGACCAGGATGCAGCGTTCGAACACCCAGTGATCCAGGGCCATACGCGACAGATCGGCGCCACTCAAGTCAACGCCCACCAGGCGCAAGGGGCCGCCGTGCTGATCGATCAGGTCTTCCAGCTCACAGCGCTGCAAGGTGCCGCCGTCGATGTCGGTGTGGTGCATGGGTGGGCTCCAGCCAATGAACAGATCACAACAAGACGCGAGTCTAACCCGTCGACGCCCACAAAAAACCCGGCACTGCGCCGGGTTTTCCTTTTAGGTGCGGGCGCTTACTTCAACGCTTCACTCGCTGTCGTCAGCGCCGCATCGGCACTGCGCTTATTCTTGAGCCCATAACACCCCGCCATGAACACCACCCACACCGGGATCGCGTACACCGACACCTGAATCCCCGGGATCATCAGCATGATCACCAGGATAAACACCACGAACGCCAGGCACACATAATTGCCATACGGGTACCACAGCGCCTTGAACAATGGCACCTGGCCGGTGCGGTTCATGTGCTGGCGGAACTTGAAGTGAGAGAAGCTGATCATCGCCCAGTTGATCACCAGCGTTGCCACGACCAGCGACATCAGCAGTTCCAGCGCGTGTTGCGGGATCAGGTAGTTCATCAACACCGCCACCAGGGTGATCGCCGCCGAAGCGAGGATGGCGCGTACCGGCACGCCGCGCTTGTCGATCTTCGCCAGTGCTTTAGGTGCATCGCCCTGTTCGGCCATGCCCAGCAGCATGCGGCTGTTGCAGTAGGTGCCGCTGTTGTACACCGACAGTGCCGCCGTCAGGACCACGAAGTTAAGGATATGCGCGGCAGTGTTGCTGCCCAGCATCGAGAACACCTGCACGAACGGGCTGCCGCTGTAAGCGTCGCCGGAGGCATTGAGGGTCGCCAGCAGGCTGTCCCACGGCGTCAGCGACAGCAGCACCACCAGGGCACCGATGTAGAAAATCAGGATGCGATAGATCACCTGGTTGATCGCTTTTGGGATCACCGTGCGCGGCTGGTCGGCTTCGGCTGCAGTGAAGCCGAGCATTTCCAAGCCGCCGAAGGAGAACATGATGATCGCCATGGCCATCACCAATCCGCCGACGCCGTGCGGGAAGAAGCCGCCGTGGTCCCAGAGGTTGCTCACCGAGGCCTGCGGGCCGCCGGTGCCGCTGACCAGCAGGTAGCTGCCCAGGGCGATCATGCCGACGATGGCCACCACCTTGATGATGGCGAACCAGAACTCGGCTTCACCGAAGACTTTGACGTTGGCCAGGTTGATCAGGTTGATCAGCACGAAGAACGCCGCTGCCGAGACCCACGTCGGGATCTCCGGCCACCAGTAGTGCACGTATTTACCGACGGCCGTCAGCTCCGACATCCCCACCAGGATGTACAAAATCCAGCAGTTCCAGCCCGACAGGAAGCCGGCGAAACCGCCCCAATACTTGTGGGCAAAATGGCTGAAGGAACCGGCAACCGGCTCTTCGACGATCATTTCGCCGAGCTGGCGCATGATCATGAAGGCAATGAAGCCGCAGATGGCATAGCCCAGGATCATCGACGGGCCAGCGGATTTGAGCACCCCGGCCGAGCCGAGGAACAGGCCGGTTCCGATGGCGCCACCGAGGGCGATCAACTGGATATGCCGGTTTTTCAGGCCGCGTTTCAGCTCGCCTGAAGAGGAATGGGGTCCACTCATGAAAAGGGTCTCACGCAAGGTTTGAGGATGTTGAATGCAGGTTGCTGCCTTGAATTACCGACTCAAGCAGCGCCGCTCAAACCCCAGCGCAGGCACCAGGAGTACAGCGTCGTTCTAACGGTCATGCGTCACCTGTTTGTTTTTATCTGTGACGAAATCGAACCCGTCCGGCTCGTGGCCAGGCGGAGTGATCAGGGCGGGTAAACCCCGAGGTCTTGGCCTTTTGCGTGGTTACGCAAGGGGGTCACAGTAAAACGCGGCGGATTGTACACCGCTCGACCGCTTGGGGGGGGGCCGCGAAAAGCGAGTGCGACGATCTGTCAGGTAATCCTTACAGCGCAGGATCGGCCAACAATGTCGCCATCTACTCGTAAATTAATCGTTACAGCATGGAAAATTAGCGTTACAGCTGTAATTTTAATAAAAATTGACGGTAGGAAATTTCTGGCAGATTAGTCGCGCCAGCTACCTGTATTCATTCAAGAAAAAACGATCGCCTAAAAACAGAACAAAAAATCCAAATGAAACCGTGTCAATAAAAATTTTGCATTTATAAACACTCTCTCCTAGGTTCATCCCACTTGCCCGCGAAGCCCGTTGGCAAGCCGTTCTCAAACAACGTCCTCTAGGAGATACACCATGCAAGCACTGGAAAACGACCTGGAAACCGAACTGCAACTCGACGATTGGTTTGAAGCGCCGACCCATGAGGCCGCCGTTGAAATGATGCAAGCCGATGCCGTTGTGCCGTTCGGCACCGCGATGTGGCCATTCTAAAAACCGGCAGGCATTCGGCAGGTGCTGTGCACGGCACCTGCCCCCTTACCCAAGGCACAGAAAGGAAGTACGTCATGGACAAGGCCCGCGCCGTCGAACACTTTCTCTACTACCTCGCGCACCACCCGGCGCTCAACGGCCTGAGCTGCCCCACCGTGTTGCTGGGCCATACCGAGCGCTACGACGCCATCGCCCAGGCGATCACCCACAGCAGTGCCGCCCGCTTCAACTTCCAGGTGCAGCGCCTGGACCTGGCCACCAGCGATACCCTGACCGAAGCGATTGAAACCTGCGACCTGTACCTGTTCCTCTACGATTCCTCGACCTTGCCCAACCCTCGCGCCGAAGGCCCGGACTTTATCCGTGCCCTGCAAGGCGTGATGGCCGAGCACTGGAAAAAATCCCTGCTGTTCAAGGATTACGGCGACTACTTCTACGACACCTTCAGCGTCGAACCCCAGCGCATTGCCGACCTCAACGCCACGCTGATCCGGCGCATGTCCCAAGCCACTGTGCTGAGCTTTACCGATAAGCACGGTTCGCGGCTGGAAGCGCCGATGAGCAGCATCAAGAAGTGGACCAATATCAACGGCGTCGGTAACCACGACCTCGCCCCCGGTGAGATCGCCACCCACAGCGAAGCCATCAATGGCCAGGTGCGGTTTGTCGGCACCTTTCTCAGCACCATCCCATTCGCGCGTAAATACGGCGTGCTGCAATCACCGCTGGAGCTGTGGATCGAGAACTCGACCATCTGCAGCGTGGCCAGCGACGTGCCTGGGCTGGCGGATGATTTCAATAAATACCTGAATGCCAACCCGTCCAACCGGCGTGTGGAGGAACTGGGGATTGGCACCAATGAAGGCGTGAAGGACCTGTATGCGCGCAATGCCGGGTTTGAGGAGCGCCATTGCGGGTTGCACCTGGGCCTGGGGGGCGGGCAGAAAGGCAGCCATCACCTGGATCTGATCTTCGCCAGTGGGGTACTGGCGCTGGATGACAAGCCGGTGTTTGATGGCACCTTTGCGTTCTAAGCGCTGACGTCGATTCTCATAGAGATCCACTGTGGGAGGGGGCTTACCCACGATGGCAGTGGTTCAGCTGATGTATGGGTGGCTGGCACACCGCTATCGGGCGCAAGCCCCCTCCCACATTTTTGACGGTATTCCAAAGCAAAAAAAAACGCCAACCCAAAGGTTGGCGTTTTTTTATGCAGCACTTACATCACTGCGGCTTCTTGCGACCAAAACCCGGGCGTTGACCCGAACCGGCCGGGGCGCCACGGCGCTTGCCCGACGGCTCGTCCGCGACCAGTTTCGGGCCGGGGCGCTTGTTGGCCGCCGGCTTGGCTGGACGCTTGGTGCTGGCGTTGTCCGCTGGACGATCGGCTTCACCGCGGTTGCTGCGACCACCCGCCGGGGCAGGACGCGGGGTGCGCGGAGCACGCTCGCCTTCCTGACGCGATGGCGCGGTGGGGCGGCGCTCGCCTTCGATCTGCGGCTCACGCGAGATACGACCGCCGGTCGCCGGTGCATTCAGCGCCGGGCGCAGGGTGCGGGCAACACGTTCGGTGCGAGCCACAGGGCGCGACGATTTACGCTGCATACGCTCGAGCTTGTCTTTGCTCTTGGCGTTCATCTGCGGCATCGCGACCGGCGTCAGGCCGACTTCGGCGCTGAGGATGTCGACTTCGTACTGGCTCATTTCGCGCCAGCGGCCCATCGGCAGGTCGGAGTTGAGGAACACCGGACCGAAACGCACGCGCTTCAGGCGGCTCACCACCAGGCCCTGGGATTCCCACAGGCGACGGACTTCACGGTTGCGACCTTCCATCACCACGCAGTGGTACCAATGGTTGAAACCTTCACCGCCTGGGGCTTGCTTGATGTCGGTGAACTTGGCCGGGCCATCTTCCAGCACCACGCCAGCCTTCAGGCGCTCGATCATTTCGTCATCGACTTCACCGCGTACACGCACGGCGTATTCGCGGTCCATCTCGTAGGACGGGTGCATCAGGCGGTTGGCCAGCTCACCGTCGGTGGTGAACATCAGCAAGCCGGTGGTGTTGATGTCGAGACGGCCGATGTTGATCCAACGGCCTTCTTTAGGCTTAGGCATCTTGTCGAACACGGTCGGACGGCCTTCCGGGTCGTCACGGGTGCAGATCTCGCCATCGGGCTTGTTGTACATGATCACGCGGCGCACCGATTCGGCGGCCTCTTCACGCTTGATGACCTTGCCATCAATGGTGATTGCATCGTGCAGGTCGACGCGCTGGCCGAGGGTGGCCTCGACGCCGTTGACCTTGATGCGCTTCTGGGTGATCCAGGCTTCGACGTCGCGGCGCGAGCCCACGCCGATACGCGCCAGCACCTTTTGCAGTTTTTCGCCTGCTGGGCCGATTTCCTGGCTGTCGTTCTGGTCTTTGTCGTTCATCTTAAGCACCTCCCGGTGGGTCGATTCAGGCGTGGCCTGAAGAGTGTTGAAAGCGGGGCTTTGGCCGAATAGCTCGGCAAAGGGTCGCGAATCATACGCGCATTGCGCGCGTTGCGCATCAGAGACTAGTCGATATGCGCCCAGTCATTTGCTTTTCCGCCGACCGGTGGCGCCCAGGGCCAGCAAACGCAGCTCGGCTTCGGCCAAGACGGTACGCTTGTCGGCTTTGTCGAGTTTCTTCCAGGCACGGATCTCGCGCTTGCTGCGGCCGCAGCCAACGCAGATGTCGTCGTTGAATTTGCAGAGGCTGATGCAAGGGTCTTTGGTGGAGCTCATGCGTTTTCCCTGACAATCAAAGTCAAATGTGTGGGGCTTGCTGTGGTGAGCAGGCTTGCCCTGCGCTGGGCTGCGAAGCAGCCCCTTGAGTCGGCGGTGAACCTGTCGGGGGACAAGCCCCACTCACCACAGCAAGCCCCCTCCCACATGAGGTCAGTGGCGGTAAATAAATCGCGTCAGTCTTCGAACTGGCGGCGCTCGGCCTCGATCGCTTCGGCCAGGGCCCGGGCTTCGTCTTCCTCATCGCTCAGCGGCGGATGTTCGAGGGCGGCGACGGCGGCGAGAAGTTTCTCGCGGGCTTCGGCCACGCCGAGGATATCTTCTTCGGGCTCGGGCTCAGGTTCGACCTCAGGCTCAACGTCCACGTTCACTTGCGCTTCAGGCTCGGCAGCACCGTCACGCAACAAATCATCAAAGTCGGTCTTGATCCCCTGCTCCATGTCATCCAGCTCCAGCAACAACGTGTGGAAACTGGTCTCGTCCTTCGGTTCTTCCGGCTCTGCGGTCGCGTCGGCCAGTTCCTGCAGGCTCGCGGGCACCGGCGCGTCGTCGAAATCGAGCACCGGCTCGGCTTCCATCTCGCGCAGTTCGGCCAGCGGCGGTAAATCGTCGAGGTTCTTCAGGTTGAAGTGGTCGAGAAACACCTTGGTGGTGGCAAACATCGCCGGTTTGCCGGGCACGTCGCGGTAACCGACGATACGGATCCACTCGCGCTCCAGCAGGGTCTTGACGATATGGCTGTTGACCGCCACGCCACGCACGTCTTCGATCTCGCCACGGGTGATCGGCTGGCGATAGGCGATCAGCGCCATGGTCTCCAGCATCGCCCGTGAATAACGCTGTGGGCGCTCTTCCCACAAGCGGCCGACCCACGGGGAAAACTTCTCACGTATCTGCAGGCGATAACCCGACGCCACCTCGCGCAATTCAAAGGCACGTCCGTCGCAGGATTTGCGCAGGATCTCCAGCGCCTTCTTGAACACCGGCGGCTCAGGGCGCTCGGCCTCCTCAAAGAGTTCGAACAAGCGCTCCAGGGATTGCGGTTTACCCGAGGCCAGGAGAAAGGCTTCCAGCAATGGGGCCAGTTCGCGGGGTTCAGTCAGATTCATCGATTCAGCTCTTTATTCGGCTCGCGCCCGCACGTGGATAGCCGCAAAAGGCTCATTCTGGACCAGCTCAACCAAGGATTCCTTCACCAACTCGAGGATCGCCATAAAGGTCACCACCACCCCCAGGCGCCCTTCTTCGGCCGTAAACAGCTCGACAAACGGCACGAAGCCGCCGCCCTTGAGGCGCTCCAGCACGTCGCTCATACGCTCACGGGTGGACAGCGCCTCGCGGCTGACCTGGTGGTGCTCAAACATGTCGCCACGGCGCAGCACCTCGGCCATGGACATCAACAATTCTTCCAGGCTCACATCCGGCAGCAACTTGCGCGCACGGGCTTCGGGGGCGTCGAGCTTGGGCACCACCACGTCGCGACCCACACGGCTCAAGCCGTCGATACCTTCGGCGGCGGCCTTGAAACGTTCGTACTCTTGCAGGCGGCGGATCAGTTCGGCGCGCGGGTCGTCCTCTTCAGCTTCGACCGTCTCCGAGCGCGGCAGCAGCATGCGCGACTTGATCTCGGCAAGCATGGCGGCCATCACCAAGTACTCGGCGGCGAGCTCCAGGCGCACCGACTGCATCAGCTCCACATAGCCCATGTACTGGCGAGTGATTTCCGCCACCGGAATGTCGAGGATGTTGATGTTCTGCTTGCGGATCAGGTACAGCAACAAGTCCAACGGACCTTCGAAGGCGTCAAGGAAGACTTCCAGCGCGTCCGGCGGAATGTACAGATCCAGCGGCATTTCCATGACCGCCTGGCCATACACCATGGCAAACGGCAGTTCCTGCTGGGCGCCTGCCTGGGGGTCGACGGTTTCCACGGCCGACATTCAGGCCTCGACCATAAACGGAGCCGGGTCGCCGCAACCCACCCGGATCACTTCCGGTTCGCCATCGGCCAGGTTGATCACGGTGGACGCCTTGCCGCCGCCGAAACCGCCGTCGATGATCAGGTCGACCTGTTTTTCCAGCAATTGGCGCATTTCGTATGGGTCTTCCAGCGGTTCGGTATCGCCGGGCATGATCAACGACACGCTCATCAGCGGCTCACCCAGCTCGGCCAACAGTGCCAGGGCGATGGGGTGCTCCGGCACCCGCAGGCCGATGGTGCGCTTCTTCGGGTGCAACAGCAGGCGCGGCACTTCGCGGGTGGCGTTCAGAATAAAGGTGTAGGGCCCTGGCGTGTGGGCCTTGAGCAGGCGGAAGGTGCCGGTGTCGACCTTGGCGAACAGCCCCAACTGGGACAGGTCGCTGCAGATCAGCGCAAAGTTGTGCTTGTCGTCCAGTTGACGCAGACGTCTTACACGCTCGACCGCGCCTTTGTCGCCGATCTGGCAACCAATGGCGTAGGAAGAGTCGGTTGGGTAGATCACCACGCCACCGGCGCGAATGATCTCGACGGCCTGTTTAATCAGGCGCGCCTGGGGGTTTTCCGGATGAATCTGGAAGAATTGACTCACGTGTTCTACCTGTTCAGACGGTGGCAATAATGGGGTCATGCTTGAATCGCCCCCACAAGAGCGGCAAGTCTTCCGGGACGGGGCGATACTCGCCGATCTCGGACCAGCCGCCTGGGCCATGAAAATCACTGCCGGCACTGACCAGCAGACCAAATTCGCGGGCAAGAATCGCCAGGCTGCCGACCTGTTCGGCGGGTTGATGCCCGTTGACCACTTCGATTGCGTGGCCGCCCGCTCCAATATAGTCGGCAAACAGCTTGCGACGCTTGCTGCGGGTGAAATCGTAATGCCAGGGATGCGCCAGGCTGACCCAGGCCCCAGAGGCGCGCAGGGTCTCGACGGTGTCTTCCAGGGTCGGCCAATGTTGCTTCACATCCCCCAACTTGCCGGCGCCCAACCACTTGCGAAAGGCTTCGGCACGGTCCTTGACGAAACCTTCCCGCACCATCCAGTCGGCAAAGTGCGGCCGGGCCGGTGCATTGCCGCTGTCACCCAGTTCCTGCTGGATGGCGCGGGCGCCTTCGAGCGCTCCAGGCATGCCTTTAAGGCTGAGCTTGCGGCTTATTTCTTCGGACCGCAGCCAGCGGCCATCGTGCAATTGGGCGATGGCCGCGACCAAAGGCGCGGCGTTTTGATCGAAACCGTAGCCGAGCACATGAATGGTGGCGCCGCCCCAGGTGCAGGACAACTCCACACCGTTGACCAGTTGCATGCCCAGTGAATGGGCGGCTTCGCGGGCTTCGTCGAGGCCTTCGAGGGTGTCGTGGTCGGTCAAGGACAGGACTCGCACGCCTTTTTCAAACGCACGCGCAACCAGTACCGCGGGCGCCAGGGCGCCGTCGGAGGCCGTGCTGTGGCAGTGCAAATCGACATTCACGGGGATGTGTAACCTCAAGTCAGCTGGCGCTTTCGCTACCTAGGATGTTTGTTATTATGCCGCCACATCCAGCTTCTGGCTCTTACTGTGAAACAATTCATCGACTTCATCCCGCTGTTGCTGTTTTTCATCGTCTACAAACTCGACCCCAGGGTCATCGATCTGGCCGGCCATGAGCTGACGTTCGGGGGCATCTACAGCGCCACCGCCGTGCTTATCATCAGCTCCGTCGTGGTCTACGGCGCCATCTTCATCTCCCAGCGCAAACTGGAAAAAAGCCAATGGCTGACCCTGGTCGCCTGCCTGGTCTTCGGCAGCCTGACCCTGGCCTTCCACAGTGAAACCTTCCTTAAATGGAAAGCCCCGGTGGTGAACTGGCTGTTCGCCCTGGCGTTCATCGGCAGCCATTTCATCGGTGACCGCCTGTTGATCAAGCGGATCATGGGCCATGCGTTGACCCTGCCGGAGCCGGTGTGGACGCGTTTGAACGTAGCCTGGATCGTGTTCTTCCTGTTCTGCGGCGCCGCCAACCTGTTCGTGGCATTCACGTTCCAGGACTACTGGGTCGACTTCAAAGTCTTCGGCAGCCTGGGCATGACCGTGCTGTTCCTGGTTGCCCAGGGTATTTACCTGTCACGTCATCTGCATGACGCCGATCCCACCACGCCAAAAACCGAGGACTGACATGCTCTACGCCATCATTGCCACCGACGTTGCCAACTCGCTGGAAAAACGCCTGAGCGTGCGCCCGGCTCACGTCGAACGGCTGAAACAGCTGCAAGCCGAAGGACGTATCGTGTTGGCCGGCCCGCATCCTGCGGTGGACAGCAATGACCCGGGCGATGCCGGTTTCACCGGTAGCCTGATCGTTGCCGAGTTCGCGTCCCTGGCCGATGCACAGGCCTGGGCCAAGGCTGACCCTTACGTCGCGGCCGGCGTTTACGCCGACGTCGTGATCAAACCGTTCAAGCAAGTCCTGCCTTGATCAAAAGGCGTGCCGAACCTATTCGGTTCGGCGAACGCCTAATTGCTCATTATTCTGGGTAACCTGCCGACAACGTTCTGAATATTCGTGTGGAATCAGGAGTTCCGATGCGCTTACGTCAGTTGTGTCTGTTGGCAGTGTTAATGATCGGGGCTACGGCCCACGCTGAAGAAACCTCGAACACCGGCAGTTCCACGCCCCTGTCCTTGAGTGCCGGCGCCCAGATCAGCGAGTTGCAGCAACGTTTGAAAGAAAGCGAACGCCAGCGTGAAGAACTGAGCAAGCAACTGCAAAGTGCGGACGCTAGCCGCGAGAGCGCCCAATTGAATCGCCTTCGCCAAGAGAACCAACGCCTGGCCCAGCAACTCAAAGAGACACAGGGCGGGGCCTTGACCCGATGGCTGACCGAGCAACAACAGTGGTTCGTCACCGGCGGGGCCGTCGCACTGATCGCCCTGCTGTGCGGGATCTTCGCCAGCGGTGGGCACCGTCGCCGTCGACAATGGCTAAATTGAGTGAGTCATGAGCGAGCTGTTACTGATAGATGATGACCAGGAGCTCTGCGAGCTGCTGACCAGTTGGTTAAGCCAGGAAGGCTTCCAGGTGCGCGCCTGCCATGACGGCTTGAGCGCCCGCAAAGCCTTGGCCGACAGCGCCCCGGCAGCGGTGGTGCTTGACGTAATGCTGCCCGACGGCAGCGGCCTTGAGCTGCTCAAGCAATTGCGCAACGACCACCCTGAGCTGCCGGTGCTGATGCTGTCGGCCCGCGGCGAACCGCTGGACCGTATCCTCGGCCTGGAACTGGGCGCCGATGATTACCTGGCCAAGCCCTGCGACCCTCGCGAGCTCACCGCCCGCCTGCGCGCGGTACTGCGCCGCAGCCACCCGGCGGCCGTGTCTACCCAACTGGAGCTGGGCGACCTTTGCTTCAGCCCGGTACGCGGCGTGGTCAGCATCGATGAACAGGAATTTGCGCTCACCGTCTCCGAAAGCCGATTGCTGGAAGCTTTGCTGCGCCAGCCCGGCGAACCGTTGGACAAACAGGAACTCGCGCAGATTGCCCTGGGCCGTAAGCTGACCCTTTACGATCGCAGCCTGGACATGCACGTGAGTAACCTGCGCAAAAAGATCGGCCCACACCCGGATGGCCGGCCACGGATCGTGGCGTTGCGCAGTCGCGGTTACTACTACAGCCTCTAACGCTCCCAGCGTTCCACGGTAGAGGCTGGCGTGTTTGAATATTCAAACCCAAGGGTTTTGTCAGTTTGCAACAAAACCCTCTTTACCCAAGCTTTACGCACACCTGACCGCCGCTGACCTTGATCTCCGTAATCTACTCACATCCGGACTCACCGGAATAGAGACAGGAGAATCACCATGCGCAAGACCCTTATCGCTTTGATGTTCGCCGCTGCCCTGCCGACCGTTGCCATGGCTGCAATGCCCGAAGGCCCAGGCCCGATGGGCGGCCCAGAAGGCCACATGATGGGTGGCCCGGGCCACGGCGGTGAACACGGTCCGCGCGGCAAAGGCGGCCCTTTCAGCCAACTGGACCTGAGCAAAGAGCAGCGCGAGCAGATCGGCAAACTGATGGGCGACCAATGGCATGCTCGTAAAGACCTGACCAAAAAGTACCTGGATAAACTGCCCGCTGCCGACCAGAAAGCCATGCAGGACGAAATCGCCGCCGGCAAGCAGAAAACCCAGGCTGACATCCGTGCCGTGCTGAAGCCCGATCAGCAGAAAAAATTCGACGAGATCGTCAAGAAGCAAGAACAGCGCCGCGCCGAATGGAAGGAATTCCAAGCCTGGAAAGCGCAACAGCCGCAAAAAGCGCAATAATGCCCCCGTAACGCTCCCAGCCCAGTGGCTCCCGCCACTGGGCTTTTCCTGTTTGAGGGTTTCCTGTGCGTTCATTGTTCTGGCGCATCCTGGCCAGCTTCTGGCTGGCCATCGCCTTGGTTGCCGGGTTGTCGATCCTGCTTGGGCACATGCTTAATCAAGATGCCTGGATTCTCAGCCGTCACCCCGGCCTCAATAACCTGGCCGAAGAGTGGACCCAACTCTACGAAGCCCAGGGTGAAGACGCTGCCCAGGATTTGCTGCAACAGCGTAAACGCCAGTATCACATCGATGTGCAGGTACTGAACGAAAGCGGCGAGCCGGTGGTGCGCGGTACGTTCCCGCGCCGCGCCGCCGCTTTTGAGGCTCGGCAGAACGACAGCAATGACGGCCACCTGCCTTGGCGCCGCCTGACCGCTGAATACACCAGTGAGAAGACCGGCGACACTTACCTGTTGATCTACCGCATCCCACACCCGGAGCTGGACGAATGGCACCGCAGCAGCCTGGCATGGCCGTTAATGGCATTGGTCGTCGCCTTGGTGGTGCTGACCCTGTTCAGCCTGTTCGTCACGCTGTCCATCACGCGCCCGTTGAGCCGCCTGCGCGGTGCCGTGCATGACCTTGGCCAAGCCACCTACCAGCAAAACAGCCTGGCGCAGCTGGCCAACCGACGCGATGAGTTCGGCGTGCTGGCCACCGACTTCAACCGCATGGGCGCGCGCCTGCAAAGCCTGATCGGCAGCCAGCGCCAGTTGCTGCGCGACGTGTCCCACGAACTGCGTTCGCCCCTGGCCCGCCTGCGCATCGCCCTGGCCCTGGCCGAACGCGCCAGCCCCGAGGAACGCGAAAAACTCTGGCCTCGCCTGACCCGCGAATGTGATCGCCTGGAGGCACTGATCAGCGAGATCCTGGTATTGGCCCGCGTCGATGCCGACAACGCCAGCGCCGAAGAGATCGACCTCAACCCGTTGCTCAAGACCCTGCAAAAGGACGCCCAACTCAGCGCCCCGGACCAGGTGGTGCAGCTCACCACCGATACCGAACTGCACCTCAAGGGGTGGCCGACCATGATCGAACGGGCAGTGGATAACCTGCTGCGCAACGCCCAGCGCTTCAACCCGCCGGGCCAGCCGATCGAGTTACACGCCCACCTTCACGGCGAGCATATTGTGATCAGCGTGCGCGACCACGGCCCCGGCGTTGACGCCGAGCACCTGAGCCAATTGGGCGAACCGTTCTACCGCGCCCCAGGTCAGACCGCACAAGGCCACGGCCTGGGCCTGGCGATTGCCCGGCGCGCCGCCGAGCGCCATGGCGGCAGCCTGTTCCTGGCCAATCATGCCCAAGGCGGTTTTATCGCCAGTATCGACCTGCCGCTGGAGCCTGGGGTTGTCACACCGGCCTGATGATCTTCTATAGTGGCCCTTCTATTATGGAGGGCCTTTGATGACTGACCTGCTGACTCCCATCCAAGCCGCACTCGACCTGCCACACACCCCGTTGACGTTGACCGAAGCCGGCGCCCTGCCCTCGACCTTTGCCGTGACCGACCTGGCCTGCGCCAGCCTCGGTGCCGCCGGCCAGGCCGTGGCCCAGTTGATCCAGCAACAGACCGGGCGATTGCCCGGCGTCAGCGTGGACCGCCGCCTCGCGTCCTTCTGGTTCTCCTCCTCTATTCGCCCGGTAGGCTGGGAAACCCCACCGCTGTGGGACCCGGTGGCTGGCGACTACGCCAGCGCCGATGGCTGGATTCGCCTGCACACCAACGCGCCCCATCACCGCGCCGCCGCCGAGCGGGTGTTGGGAAAAGCCGCCGACCGCAGCGAGATGGCCGCCTATGTTGCCAAGTGGAAGGCTGCTGAGTTGGAGCAGGCGATTGTCGATGAGGGTGGCTGCGCGGCGCAGATGCGTTCGCGGCAGGCATGGCAGTCGCATCCCCAAGGGTTGGCGGTGAATGCCGAGGCGTTGGTGCAGCGCCAGACCTATCAAACCACCCCCGACAAAGCCTGGCTCGGCTCGGTGGCGCGGCCGCTGGCGGGCCTCAAGGTCCTGGACCTGACCCGCGTACTGGCCGGCCCCGTGGCCAGTCGTTTTCTCGCGGGCCTGGGCGCCGATGTGCTGCGCATCGACTCCCCGAGCTGGAACGAGCCTGGCGTGGTGCCGGAAATGACCCTGGGCAAACGCTGCGCCCGCCTGGATCTCAAGAGTGCCGAAGGCCGCCGGATTTTCGCCAGACTCCTCCAAGACACCGATATCCTGTTCCACGGCTACCGCGCCGACGCCCTGGAGCAACTGGGCTACACCGCCAGCGCCCTGCAAACCCTCGCCCCTGGCCTGATCGACGTGAGCCTGAACGCCTACGGCTGGAGCGGCCCGTGGCGCAATCGCCGAGGTTTCGACAGCCTGGTGCAGATGAGCAGCGGGATTGCCGCGGCGGGCATGGCCTGGAAACAAGCGGACAAACCGGTGCCGCTGCCGTTGCAGGCGCTGGATCACGCCACCGGGTACTTGATGGCGGCCAGTGCGCTTCAAGCCTTGAGCGAACGCTTGAAATCCGGGCGTGGCGGTTCGGCGCGGTTGTCGTTGGCGCGTACGGCAAAATTGTTGGTGGAGGCAGGGCAGGTACCGGAGCAGCCGGCGTTGCGAGCCGAGGAAGCGAGCGATCAAGGGCTGGTGGTTGAACAGACCGCGTGGGGCCCGGCGCATCGTTTGCTTGCGCCGGTGACCATCAGCGGTACACCGTTGCAGTGGGATCTGGCGGCAGGCGAATTGGGGTCACACCGGGCGCAGTGGTGAACCGACTGCCGCCATCGGGGGCAAGCCCCCTCCCACATTTTGACCACATTCCAACGGATGTACCCGGTCAAGTGTGGGAGCTGGCTCGCCTGCGATGAGGCCAGTACAGACAGTATCAATCTGACCGCTGCAACGACGTCCACAAATGTTGCGCCGCATACGCCCTCAGCGGCCGCCACGCCTCAGCCCGCGCCAACAACTGCCGGGCAGACACCGGCCCGCCCTCCAGCGCCGCCAGCGCATTGATCAGCCCGATATCCCCCGACGCAAACGCATCCGCTTCGCGCATCTGGCGCATGGCGATGTACTGCGCCGTCCAATCGCCAATCCCCGGCAACGCGACCAGCCTGGTGATGCCCTCCTTGAGGCTGGCCTTGGGTTCGAACACCTCAGGATCATCCAGCAATGCCTGGGCGACACCTGACAACGTGCGCCCACGCGCCTTGGGCATGCCAAGGGTGGCCAGGTCCGCCACGGCCAAGACTTCAGCCGTGGGGAACACATGGGTGATACCGGCGTAAGGCGTTTCCAGCGGTTGGCCGTACTGTGCCACCAACTTGCCCGCCAAGCGAATGGCCGCCACCACGGTGATCTGCTGGCCCAGCACTGCACGAATCGCCAGCTCCAGCCCGTCCCAGGTGCCTGGTACGCGCAAGCCCGGACGGGCCGCAACCAACCGGGCCATCAATGGGTCGGTCGCCAGTTGCGCATTGATCTGCTGGGGTTGGGCGTCCAGATCAAACATCTTGCGCAGGCGGCGCTCGATCTCGGGCAAAGCCGCCCCCTCTGGAAAATCGACGCCAACATCCAAACCATCGCCAGTCCCCGGCGCCACACTGATCCAGCCATGCCGTCCCTCGACGCTGATGCTGCGCCGATACACGCCCGCCTCCACGGTCTCCATCCCAGCGATCGCCCGTGCCGACAGAAAGCCCAACATCGCCGCCCAGTCATACGGCGGCTGATACGCCAATCTCACAACGACAACACCCCGCTGTACAACCCATACGCCGCCAGCCCCGCGCCAGTGACCACGCAGCTGAAAATGCCTTTTTCCAGGTGAGTAAACAAGGGCTGGCCTTGCTCACGCTTGGCCAGGGCAAACAGGATCACGCCCGGTGCATACAGCAACGCCGACAGGAGCAGGTACTTCAAACCGCCGGCGTAGAGCAGCCACACCGCGTAGCCGAGGGCAACCAGGCCAACCAGCAAGTCCTTCATGCGCTGGCCGTGGGCGCCTTCGTAGGTTTCGCCGCGCCCGCTCAATAAGACGGCATAGGCCGCAGACCACAGGTACGGCACCAGGATCATCGACGAGGCGAGGTAAATCAGGGTGGTGTAGGTGCTGTGGGAAAACAGTGTGATCACCAGGAAAACCTGGATCATCACATTGGTCAGCCACAACGCGTTGACCGGCACCTGGTTGGCGTTTTCCTTTTTCAGGAAGGCCGGCATGGTCTTGTCCTGGGCCGTGGCATAGAGGATTTCGGCGCAAAGCAAGGCCCAGGACAGCAAGGCGCCGAGCAGGGAAACCGCCAAGCCAATGCTGATCGCCATCGCGCCCCAGGGGCCGACAATATGTTCGAGCACGCCGGCCAGGGACGGGTTCTGCAATTGCGCAAGTTCCGGCTGGCTCATGATCCCCAGGGACAGTACGTTCACCAGCACCAGCAAGGCCAGCACCCCAAGAAAACCGATCACCGTGGCGCGGCCCACGTCCGAGCGTTTCTCCGCGCGCGCCGAATACACGCTGGCGCCTTCGATACCAATAAACACAAATACGGTGACCAGCATCATGTTGCGCACCTGGTCCACCACGTTGCCGATGTTCGGGTTGCCCAGGCCCCAGATATCCCGAGTGAAAATATCGGCCTTGAACGCCACACCCGCGATCACGATGAACATCAGCAACGGTACGATCTTCGCCACGGTGGTGATCTGGTTGATGAACGCCGCCTCCTTGATCCCGCGCAGCACCAGGAAATGCACGGCCCACAGCAGCAACGACGCACACCCAATGGCCACCGGCGTGTTGCCCTGGCCGAACAGCGGAAAAAAGTAACCCAGGGTACTGAACAGCAACACGAAGTAACCGACGTTGCCCATCCATGCACTGATCCAATAGCCCCAGGCCGACGAGAACCCCATGTAGTCACCGAAGCCCGCCTTGGCGTAGGCATACACGCCCGAATCCAGGTTGGGTTTGCGATTGGCCAGGGTCTGGAACACGAACGCGAGGGTCAGCATACCGACCGCGGTGATCGCCCAGCCGATCAACACCGCCCCCACCTCCGCACGCGCGGCCATATTCTGCGGCAACGAAAAAATCCCACCGCCGATCATCGACCCCACCACCAGGGCAATCAGGGCGCTGAGTCGAAGTTTTTGAGCGGGTTGAGACATGAACACTCCTGATTAAATAAAAGTTTTGACTGATAAGCGCGCACTCAACTGATTAATCCAGCGCGTGTAGCGTTATTAGGGGCCGCGATAAAAGTACCCTGCTCATAACCCTGCGGTATGACAGTTTATATATTTTAAGCTTATTTATAATTTAAATACGGACGATCATTCGTCGCATCCAAGCTACTTACTGTCGCATTCCCGAAAAGTTTGCACATTCCTGAAAAAGGTCTAGTTTAAATCCTCCATACGCAGGACTAAATGATTAATCAACACGCAGAGATCGCTCTGGAAAGCGCCTTTGCGCGGAAAACTATTGCCCAGGACTTTCCACCCTAAGTCATTAATTCACAATGGAATGTGCCAATGAAGTGATCTGAGTCAGCTGTTTGATTAGCGCACGGATTTATTCTGTGGTCTCTCTTCTCCTGCATTGGAGTTATGCGATGTCTGAATCTCCCGGAAAACTTCGATTGGGCGCACTGGTTGCACTTGTCGTCGGCTCAATGATTGGCGGCGGGATCTTTTCACTCCCGCAAAATATGGCCGCCAGTGCCGATGTTGGTGCGGTATTGATTGGTTGGGTGATTACCGCCATCGGCATGTTGACCCTCGCCTTTGTGTTCCAGACCCTCGCCAACCGCAAGCCCGACCTCGACGGCGGGGTGTACGCCTATGCCAAGGCTGGTTTCGGCGACTACATGGGCTTTTCATCAGCCTGGGGCTACTGGATCAGCGCGTGGCTGGGCAACGTTGGCTACTTCGTGTTGCTGTTCAGCACCCTCGGCTATTTCTTCCCGATCTTTGGCGAGGGCAATACGCCGGCGGCGGTGATCGGTGCTTCGGTGCTGCTGTGGGCCGTGCATTTCCTGGTGCTGCGCGGCATCAAGGAAGCCGCGTTCATCAACCTGGTGACTACCGTCGCCAAAGTGGTGCCACTGGTGCTGTTCGTGCTGATCGCCGTGTTCGCGTTCAAGCTGGATATCTTCACCGCTGACATCTGGGGCGTGAAAAACCCGGACCTGGGCAGCGTGATGAACCAGGTGCGCAACATGATGCTGGTCACCGTGTGGGTGTTTATCGGCATCGAAGGCGCGAGCATCTTCTCGTCCCGTGCGGAAAAACGTTCTGACGTCGGCAAGGCTACCGTCATCGGTTTTATCACCGTGCTGCTGTTCCTGATGCTGGTGAACGTGTTGTCCCTGGGCATCATGACCCAACCGGAACTGGCCAAGCTGCAGAACCCGTCGATGGCCGCCGTGCTGGAGCATGTGGTGGGCCACTGGGGCGCGGTGCTGATCAGCGTCGGCTTGATCATCTCGCTGCTGGGGGCGCTGCTGTCGTGGGTGCTGCTGTGTGCGGAGATCATGTTCGCCGCCGCCAAGGACCACACCATGCCGGAGTTCCTGCGCAAGGAAAACGCCAACCACGTACCGGTCAACGCGCTGTGGCTGACCAACGCGATGGTCCAGATTTTCCTGGTGATCACGCTGTTTTCCGCCAGCACTTACCTGTCGCTGATCTACCTCGCCACCTCGATGATCCTGGTGCCTTACCTGTGGTCGGCGGCCTACGCCCTGCTGCTGGCGGTGCGCGGCGAAACCTACGAAACCGCCCTGGCAGAGCGCAAGAAGGACCTGTTCATCGGCGCCGTCGCGCTGATCTACGCGGTCTGGCTGCTCTATGCCGGCGGCACCAAATACCTGCTGCTCTCGGCCCTGCTCTACGCCCCCGGCGCGATCCTGTTCGCCAAGGCCAAGCGTGAACTGGGCAAACCGATTTTCACCAACGTCGAGAAGCTGATTTTCGCTGCAGTGGTCGCAGGCGCCCTGGTGGCTGCTTATGGCCTCTACGACGGCTTCCTGACCTTGTAATTGTGTCTCACTGGAGGATCTGTAATGACCACGGAAAAAGTGAAGTACGGCGTACATTCCGAAGCCGGCAAACTGCGCAAAGTCATGGTGTGCTCCCCAGGTTTGGCCCACCAGCGGCTGACCCCCAATAACTGCGATGAACTGCTGTTCGATGACGTGCTGTGGGTGGCCCAGGCCAAGCGCGACCACTTCGACTTCGTCACCAAGATGCGCGAGCGGGACATTGATGTGCTGGAAATGCACAACCTGCTCACCGACATTGTCGCCATCCCCGAAGCCCTGGACTGGATCCTGGAACGCAAGATCACCTCCAACACCGTAGGCCTGGGCCTGGTCGAGGAAGTCAGTTCGTGGCTGCGCAGCCTGGAGCCGCGCAAGATCGCCGAGTTCCTGATCGGTGGCGTGTCGGCCGATGACCTGCCAAGCAGCTTCGGTGGCAAGACCATCGAGATGTTCCGCGACTTCCTCGGCCACGCCAGTTTCATTCTGCCACCGCTGCCCAACACCCAGTTCACCCGCGACACCACCTGCTGGATCTACGGCGGTGTGACGCTCAACCCGATGTACTGGCCGGCGCGACGCCAGGAAACCCTGCTGGCCAGCGCCATCTACAAATTCCACCCGGAGTTCACCCACGCGGACTTCCAGATCTGGTACGGCGATCCCGACCAGGAACACGGTGCCGCCACGCTGGAAGGCGGCGACGTCATGCCGATTGGCAATGGCGTGGTGTTGATCGGCATGGGCGAGCGCTCGTCCCACCAGGCCATCGGCCAACTGGCGCGCAACCTGTTCAAGAACAAAGCCGTGGAACGCGTGATCGTGGCCGGCCTGCCGAAATCCCGCGCAGCGATGCACCTGGACACCGTGTTCAGCTTCTGCGACCGCGACCTGGTCACCGTCTTCCCTGAAGTGGTCAACCAGATCGTGCCCTTCACCCTGCGCCCAGATGACAGCAAGCCACACGGCATCGACATCCAACGGGAGAAAACCAACTTCCTCGACACCGTCGCCGCAGCCCTCAACCTCAAGGCGCTGCGCGTGGTCGAGACCGGCGGCAACAGCTTTGCCGCCGAACGCGAGCAATGGGACGACGGCAACAACGTGGTGGCCGTGGAGCCTGGCGTGGTGATCGGCTACGACCGCAACACCTACACCAACACCCTGCTGCGCAAGGCAGGCGTGGAAGTGATCACCATCAGCGCCGGTGAACTCGGCCGTGGCCGCGGCGGCGGTCACTGCATGACCTGCCCGATCATCCGCGACCCTATCGACTATTAATTTCCAGGCCTTGGCCGTCGCTCATAAGGCGCCGGCCAAGGGGATAACCTAAACAGAAGGAGATCCATCATGGCTTTCAACATGCGCAACCGCAGCCTGCTCTCGCTGATGCACCACACCACCCGCGAGCTGAACTACCTGCTGGACCTGTCCCGCGACCTCAAGCGCGCCAAATACACCGGCACCGAGCGTCCGCACCTGCAGGGCAAAAACATCGCGCTGATCTTCGAAAAAACCTCGACCCGCACCCGCTGCGCCTTCGAAGTCGCGGCCCATGACCAGGGCGCCCACGTCACCTACATCGACCCGGTGTCGTCGCAGATCGGCCACAAAGAAAGCATGAAAGACACCGCCCGCGTACTGGGCCGGATGTTCGACGCCATCGAATACCGTGGCTTCGAACAGGAAATCGTCGAAGAGCTGGCCAAGTTCGCCGGGGTGCCGGTGTTCAATGGCCTCACCGCCGAATTCCACCCGACCCAAATGATCGCCGACACCCTGACCATGCGCGAGCACAGCGACAAACCGCTGCATGACATCAGCTACGCCTACCTGGGCGATGCGCGCTACAACATGGGCAACTCGCTGCTGATGATCGGCGCCAAGCTGGGCATGGACGTGCGCATCGGCGCGCCGAAAGCCCTGTGGCCGCACGAGGATTTCATCAAGCAATGCCAGGCGTTTGCCGAGGAAAGCGGCGCGCGTATCACCATCACCGAAGACCCGAAGGAAGCGGTCAAGGGCGTGGACTTCATCCACACCGATATCTGGGTGTCCATGGGTGAGCCGGTGGAAGCGTGGGACGAGCGCATCGAGCAGCTGCTGCCGTACCAGGTCAACGCCAAGATGATGAAAGCTTCGGGCAACCCTCGGGTGAAGTTCATGCACTGCCTGCCGGCCTTCCACAACAGCGAAACCAAGGTGGGCAAGGACATCGCCGCGCGTTATCCGAACCTGGCCAATGGCGTGGAAGTGACCGAGGAAGTGTTCGAATCGCCGGCCAATATCGCGTTTGAGCAGGCTGAAAACCGCATGCATACCATCAAGGCGATTCTGGTGTCGGCACTCGCAGATATCTAAATCTTACTGCTGGAACACAGTCAGTGTGGGAGGGGGCTTGCCCCCGATGGTGGTGTGTCAGTCAGCACATTGATCAACAGACCCACCGCTATCGGGGGCAAGCCCCCTCCCACACTGGCCGTGTTCACAACGATGAATTTCAGAAGGACACTCTTTATGCGCATCGTCGTAGCCCTGGGCGGCAACGCCCTGCTCCGCCGTGGTGAACCCATGACGGCGGACAACCAACGCGCCAATATCCGCATCGCCACCGAACAGATCGCCAAGATCCATGCCGGCAACGAGCTGGTGATCGCCCACGGCAATGGTCCGCAAGTCGGCCTGCTGTCGTTGCAGGCGGCGGCCTACACCCAGGTGTCGCCTTACCCGCTGGACGTGCTCGGCGCCGAGACCGAAGGCATGATCGGCTACATCATCGAACAGGAACTGGGCAACCTGCTGGACTTCGAAGTGCCCTTCGCCACCCTGCTCACCCAGGTCGAAGTCGACGCCAAGGACCCGGCCTTCCAGAACCCGACCAAACCCATCGGCCCGGTGTACTCCAAAGCCGAAGCGGAAAAACTCGCCGCCGAAAAAGGCTGGGCGATTGCACCGGATGGCGACAAGTACCGCCGCGTGGTCGCCAGCCCACGGCCCAAACGCATCTTTGAAATTCGCCCGATCAAATGGCTGCTGGAAAAAAACGCCATTGTGATCTGCGCCGGCGGTGGTGGCATCCCGACGATGTATGGCGACGACGGTAAGCTCAAAGGCATCGAAGCGGTGATCGACAAGGACCTGTGCTCCTCCTTGCTGGCGGCGCAACTGGACGCCGATCTGCTGGTGATCGCCACCGACGTCAACGCCGCGTTTATCGACTACGGTAAGCCGACCCAGAAAGCCATCGGCCAGGCCCACCCCGACGACCTGGAAAAACTCGGCTTCGCCGCCGGTTCCATGGGCCCCAAGGTCCAAGCCGCCTGTGAGTTCGCCCGCCAGACTGGCAAAACCGCCGTCATCGGTTCACTCTCGGACATCGAAGCCATCGTCCAGGGCAGTGCCGGCACGCGCATCAGCACGGCAACACCTGGCATCACCTATCTGTGAAGTAGAGGAGATACGCCTATGGCCACCTTTGAACCGGGTCACCTGCACGTTGAACGTCACGCGCTGAACAAGGATGACTACAGCTACAACCTGTGTATCGATTACGAAGTCAGCCAGGACCCAAAGGAAGGCAAGGGCATGCTGTTCAAGCTGCACGGCTCGGTGCAGGGCAAGGACCTCAAGGAAGAGTTCTTCTTGCCCAAGGACCAGGCATTCGACTTTGCCCGGCATGCGATGAACATCGCGCAGAAGTATGGGATGCCGAAGATTGCGGTACTCAATGGCTCGATGCACAAGCAGTACGACCAGATGTTCGAAGATGTGCGGCATCAGTTGGATGTGAAATCGGGTGACCCCATCAAACCCGAACACTTGGAATAACTGGCACAACCTAGCTTCAAGTGTGGGAGGGGCGGTGCGACGATTCGACTTGCCCCCGATAGCGGTGCATCAGTTACAAATTGGCTGACTGACACACCGCCATCGGGGGCAAGCCCCCTCCCGCATTTTGATCTCCACCCTCTGCAAGGCATACTTGCTGCCTCTCGCGTCCCAGAATTGTCAGCAGCCCCATGCGTATCCACGTCAGTTTCATCGACCGCGTCGGCATTACCCAGGAAGTCCTGGCCTTGCTCGGTGGGCGCAATCTCAACCTGGATGCGGTGGAGATGGTGCCGCCCAACGTCTATATCGACGCGCCGACCCTGAGCGCCGACGTCCTCGAAGAACTGCGTGACGCGCTGTTCAGCGTGCACGGCGTGCAGGCGGTCACGGTGGTGGACATCCTCCCCGGCCAACGCCGCCACCTGCAACTCGACGCCCTGCTGGCCGCCATGACCGACCCGGTGCTGGCGCTGGACAGCGCGGGCAAGATCCTGCTGGCCAACCCGGCGTTGATCGCCCTGTACGGACGCGAACCGGCCGGGGAAAGCATCAGCGAGCTGTTCAATGATCCGGCCCTGCTGGAGACCTTGCTGGAGCAAGGCTTTCGCTTGCCGCTGCGAGAGATCAGCGTCAACGGCCAGACGCTGTTGCTGGACGCCACGCCGATTACCGACGCCGGCGCGCTGCTGACGCTCTATCAACCCAATCGCATTGGCGAACAACTCTCGGCGTTGCACCACGACCATGCCGAAGGCTTTGACGCGCTGCTCGGCGAGTCCCCGGTCATCCGCACTCTCAAGGCACGCGCGCAGCGAGTGGCAGCGTTGGATGCACCGCTGTTGATCCAGGGCGAAACCGGCACCGGCAAGGAATTGGTCGCGCGTGCCTGCCACGCCATCAGTGCACGCCACAGCGCGCCGTTCCTGGCCTTGAACTGCGCGGCGCTGCCGGAGAACCTTGCCGAGAGCGAGCTGTTCGGTTATGCACCGGGCGCCTTTACCGGCGCGCAACGCGGTGGCAAGCCAGGGCTGATGGAATTGGCCAACCAAGGCACGGTGTTCCTCGATGAGATCGGCGAGATGTCGCCGTACTTACAGGCCAAGCTGCTGCGTTTTCTCAATGACGGCAGCTTCCGTCGCGTCGGCGGCGACCGTGAAGTGAAGGTCAATGTGCGCATCCTCAGCGCCACCCACCGTGACCTGGAAAAAATGGTCAGCGAGGGCACCTTCCGCGAAGACCTGTTCTACCGCCTCAATGTGCTTAACGTTGAAGTGCCGCCCTTGCGCGAACGCGGCCAGGACATCCTGCTGCTCGCCCGCTACTTCATGCAGCAGGCCTGCGCACAGATCCAGCGCCCGGTGTGCCGCCTGGCGCCCGGTACTTACCCGGCGCTGCTGGGCAACCGCTGGCCGGGCAACGTTCGGCAACTGCAGAACGTGATCTTCCGCGCCGCCGCCATCTGCGAAAGCAGCCTGGTGGACATCGGCGACCTCGACATCGCTGGCACCTCGGTGGCGCGCCAGGGCGACGGCGAAGTCGACAGCCTGGAACAGGCCATGGAAGATTTCGAACGCAGCCTGCTGGAAAAGCTCTACGCCAGCTACCCCTCGACCCGCCAACTGGCCAGCCGGCTGCAGACCTCCCACACGGCGATTGCTCATCGCCTGCGCAAGTACGGCATTCCCTCCAACAAGCCCTGACTGGCTGGGTCGATAGAGGTCAAATGTGGGAGGGACGGTGCGACGATTCGACTTGCCCCCGATAGCAGTGTGTCAATCAAAGCATCTCTAACTGACCCATCGCCATCGGGGGCAAGCCCCCTCCCACATTGGCAGCATTCCAAACATCGACCGCCTGCCAGGTTTTGGTCTGAGAACGACATCGGCTGTACTGAAAGCGCTACAGCGTAACGATATCGCTACAACCCTGTTTTTTGCACGCCATGCAAGGCTTTGATCCACATAGGCTTTTTTTCACGCGCACGCGTGTAGCGAAATCGCTACAGCCAACCGTCATCTCGTCATATCCATTATTTATAACTTACTGATTTATAAAGACTTAATAACCTTGGCCGCGATATTGCTAAGCAACTCCCCATTATTCCAATCCCGTCCACCAGACGAATCTGGCCCCGAGGAGTTTCCATGAGCGAGTTGCGTTTCACTGAAGATCACGAATGGCTGCGCGCCGAAGCTGACGGCAGCGTCACCGTGGGTATCACCGCTTTTGCGCAGAACGCGCTGGGTGATGTGGTTTTCGTGCAACTGCCGGAGTTGCAGGCCTACGACAAGGGCGCTGAAGCGTCCACCGTGGAGTCGGTCAAGGCCGCCAGCGGTGTGTACATGCCGCTGGACGGTGAAGTGCTCGAAGTGAACGACAAACTCGATGGCAGCCCGGAGCTGGTCAACGAAGACCCGATGGGCGAAGGGTGGTTCTTCCGCTTTAAACCCGCTGATGCCAGTGCAGTGGCTAAGCTGTTGGATCAGGATGCGTACGACCGCCTGATCAAAGCCAACGCTGAAGCTTGAGGAGCGCGCCATGACCGTTAATCTGACTACCGCCAACGAATTCATCGCCCGCCACATCGGCCCGCGCCAGGAAGACGAGCAACACATGCTCGCCAGCCTGGGCTTTGACTCCCTGGAAGCCCTGAGCGCCAGCGTGATCCCGGAAAGCATCAAGGGCACCAGCGTGCTCGGCCTGGAAGACGGCCTGAGCGAAGCCGAGGCCCTGGCCAAGATCAAGGCCATCGCCGGCCAGAACCAACTGTTCAAGACCTACATCGGCCAGGGCTACTACAACTGTCACACGCCGTCGCCGATCCTGCGCAACCTGCTGGAAAACCCGGCCTGGTACACCGCCTACACCCCGTACCAGCCAGAAATTTCCCAAGGCCGCCTGGAAGCGTTGCTGAACTTCCAGACCCTGATCAGCGACCTCACCGGCCTGCCGATCGCCAACGCCTCGCTGCTTGACGAAGCCACCGCTGCCGCCGAAGCCATGACCTTCTGCAAGCGCCTGAGCAAGAACAAGGGCAGCAATGCCTTCTTCGCCTCGGTCCACAGCCACCCGCAAACCCTCGACGTGCTGCGCACCCGTGCCGAGCCTCTGGGTATTGATGTGGTGGTGGGCGATGAGCGTGAACTGACCGACGTCAGCGCCTTCTTCGGCGCCCTGCTGCAATACCCGGCCAGTAACGGTGACGTGTTCGACTACCGCGCGCTGACTGAGCGTTTCCACGCTTCCAACGCCTTGGTCGCGGTGGCCGCCGACCTGCTGGCCCTGACCCTGCTGACCCCGCCGGGTGAGTTCGGTGCCGACGTGGCCATCGGCAGCGCGCAACGCTTCGGCGTGCCGCTGGGCTTTGGTGGCCCGCACGCGGCGTACTTCTCCACCAAGGATGCGTTCAAGCGCGACATGCCGGGCCGTCTGGTCGGCGTCTCCGTGGACCGTTTCGGCAAGCCGGCCCTGCGCCTGGCCATGCAGACCCGCGAGCAACATATCCGTCGCGAGAAAGCCACCAGCAACATCTGCACCGCCCAAGTGCTGTTGGCCAACATCGCCAGCATGTACGCCGTGTACCACGGCCCCAAAGGCCTGACGCAGATCGCCCAGCGCATTCACCAGCTGACCGCGATCCTGGCCAAGGGCTTGACCGCCCTGGGCCAGAAGGTCGAGCAGGAACACTTCTTCGACACCCTCACCCTCAACACCGGTGCCAACACCGCCACCCTGCACGACAAGGCCCGCGCCCAGCGCATCAACCTGCGTGTCGTGGACGCTGAGCGTCTGGGTGTGTCGGTGGACGAAACCACCACACAGGCCGACATTGAAACCCTGTGGGCGATCTTCGCCGACGGCAAGGCCTTGCCCGACTTCGCGGCCAACGTGGACAGCACCCTGCCGGCAGCGCTGCTGCGCCAGTCGCCGATCCTCAGCCACCCGGTGTTCAACCGCTATCACTCTGAAACCGAGCTGATGCGTTACCTGCGCAAGCTGGCCGACAAAGACCTGGCGTTGGACCGCACCATGATTCCGCTGGGCTCGTGCACCATGAAGCTCAACGCCGCCAGCGAAATGATCCCGGTGACCTGGGCCGAGTTCGGTGCCCTGCACCCGTTCGCTCCCGCCGAACAAAGCGCCGGCTACCTGCAACTGACCTCGGACCTGGAAGCCATGCTCTGCGCGGCCACCGGTTACGACGCGATCTCGTTGCAACCGAACGCCGGTTCCCAGGGCGAGTACGCAGGCCTCTTGGCCATTCGTGCCTATCACCAGAGCCGTGGCGAAGAACGTCGCGACATCTGCCTGATCCCGTCGTCGGCCCACGGCACCAACCCGGCCACCGCCAACATGGCGGGCATGCGTGTCGTGGTGACCGCTTGCGATGCGCGTGGCAACGTCGATATCGAAGACCTGCGCGCCAAGGCCATCGAGCACCGCGATCACCTCGCCGCGCTGATGATCACCTACCCGTCCACCCACGGCGTGTTCGAAGAAGGTATCCGCGAAATCTGCGGCATCATTCACGACAACGGTGGCCAGGTGTACATCGACGGCGCCAACATGAACGCCATGGTCGGCCTCTGCGCACCGGGCAAGTTCGGCGGCGACGTGTCCCACCTGAACCTGCACAAGACCTTCTGCATTCCTCACGGCGGTGGCGGCCCGGGCGTTGGCCCGATCGGCGTCAAGTCGCACCTCACGCCGTTCCTGCCGGGCCACGCCGCCATGGAACGCAAGGAAGGCGCGGTATGCGCAGCGCCGTTCGGCAGCGCGAGCATCCTGCCGATCACCTGGATGTACATCAGCATGATGGGCGGCGCGGGGCTCAAGCGCGCTTCGCAGCTGGCGATCCTGAATGCCAACTACATTTCCCGTCGCCTGGAAGAGCACTACCCCGTGCTGTACACCGGCAGCAACGGCCTGGTGGCGCACGAATGCATCCTCGACCTGCGCCCACTCAAAGACAGCAGCGGCATCAGCGTAGATGACGTGGCCAAGCGCCTGATCGACTTCGGCTTCCACGCGCCGACCATGTCGTTCCCGGTTGCCGGCACGTTGATGATCGAGCCGACCGAAAGCGAATCCAAGGAAGAACTGGACCGCTTCTGCGACGCCATGATCGCCATCCGCGAAGAAATCCGCGCGGTGGAAAACGGCACCCTGGACAAGGACGACAACCCACTGAAAAACGCGCCGCACACCGCGGCGGAACTGGTGGGCGAATGGAGCCATCCGTACAGCCGCGAGCAAGCGGTGTACCCGGTTGCTTCGCTGATCGAAGGCAAGTATTGGCCGCCGGTTGGCCGGGTTGACAACGTGTTTGGCGATCGCAATTTGGTGTGTGCGTGCCCGTCGATCGAGAGCTACGCATAACTTAAGGATGTACTGGGTACAAATGTGGGAGGGGGCTTGCCCCCGATAGCGGTGGGTCAGAGACAGATGAGCTGACTGGCACACTTTCATCGGGGGCAAGCCCCATCCCACACTTGACCAAGGCGACCTTCAGAAAATAATAAGAAACCGGAGAACAACTCATGTCTTTAAGCGTGTTCGACCTGTTCAAGATTGGCATCGGCCCCTCCAGTTCCCACACCGTGGGCCCGATGCGCGCCGCCGCCCGATTCGTCGAGGGCCTGCGCCGCGACAACCTGCTGAGCGCCACCACCAGCGTCAAGGTGGAACTCTACGGCTCGCTCGGCGCCACCGGCAAAGGCCACGGCAGCGACAAGGCCGTACTGCTTGGGCTGGAAGGCGAACACCCGGACACCGTGAATACCGAAACCGTGGCAACGCGCCTGGCGCAGATGCGCAAGGACGGCCGCCTGAATTTGCTCGGCGAACACAGCATCGTGTTCAACGAGAAAGAACACTTGGCGATGATTCGCAAACCCCTCGCCTATCATCCCAACGGCATGATTTTCCGCGCCTTCGACGCCGCCAATATCCAGATCCGCAGCCGCGAGTACTACTCGGTGGGCGGCGGTTTTGTAGTGGATGAAGACGCCGCCGGCGCCGACCGGATTGTCGAAGACGCCACGCCATTGACCTTCCCCTTCAAGCACGCCAAGGACTTGCTGGGCCATTGCACCACTTACGGGCTGTCCATCAGCCAGGTGATGCTGACCAATGAAAGCGCCTGGCGCCCGGAAGCGGAAACCCGCGCCGGCCTGCTGAAGATCTGGCAAGTGATGCAGGACTGCGTGGACGCCGGCTGTCGCAATGAAGGGATTCTGCCTGGCGGCCTGAAGGTCAAGCGTCGCGCCGCGGCGTTGCATCGTCAGTTGTGCAAGCACCCGGAATCGGCGCTGCGCGACCCACTGTCGGTGCTGGATTGGGTCAATCTGTACGCGCTGGCGGTCAACGAAGAAAACGCCAACGGCGGGCGCGTGGTCACGGCGCCCACCAACGGTGCGGCCGGGATTGTGCCGGCGGTGCTGCATTACTACATGCGCTTTATCCCCGGCGCGAACGAAGACGGCGTGGTGCGCTTCCTGCTCACCGCCGCCGCCATCGGCATTCTGTACAAGGAAAACGCGTCGATCTCGGGTGCCGAAGTCGGCTGCCAGGGTGAAGTCGGCGTGGCCTGTTCCATGGCCGCCGGCGCGCTGTGCGAAGTCTTGGGCGGCAGCGTTTCCCAGGTGGAAAACGCCGCCGAAATCGGCATGGAGCACAACCTCGGCCTCACCTGCGACCCGATTGGCGGGCTGGTGCAGGTGCCCTGCATCGAGCGCAATGCGATGGGCTCGGTCAAGGCGATCAATGCGGTGCGCATGGCGCTGCGTGGCGACGGGCAACACTTCGTCTCGCTGGACAAGGTCATCCGCACCATGCGCCAGACCGGCGCCGACATGAAAAGCAAATACAAGGAAACCGCCCGTGGCGGTTTGGCGGTCAACATTATCGAGTGCTGACGCCTAACGGCGCGCCAGCACGTTTTTCAGGAGCTGAATATGTCCACCGAAACCCTGTTGAAAACCCCTCTGCACGCCCTGCACATTGAACTGGGCGCGCGCATGGTGCCCTTCGCCGGCTACGACATGCCGGTGCAATACCCACTGGGCGTCATGAAGGAACACCTGCACACCCGTGATCAGGCCGGGCTGTTCGACGTGTCCCACATGGGCCAGATCCGCCTGACCGGCGCGAATGCCGCCAAGGCCCTGGAAACCCTGGTGCCGGTCGACATCATCGACCTGCCGGTAGGCATGCAGCGCTATGCGATGTTCACCAACGCTCAGGGCGGCATTCTCGACGACCTGATGGTGGCGAACCTGGGCAACGACGAACTGTTCCTGGTGGTCAACGCCGCCTGCAAGGACCAGGATCTGGCGCACCTGCGTCAGCATATCGGCGACCAGTGCAGCATCGAGCCATTGTTTGAAGAGCGCGCCTTGCTGGCGCTGCAAGGCCCGGCGGCGGTCAAGGTGCTGGCCCGCCTGGCACCGGAAGTCACCCAGATGACGTTTATGCAGTTCGCCTCCCTGCGCCTGCTAGGCGTGGACTGCTATGTCAGCCGTTCGGGCTACACCGGTGAAGACGGCTTCGAAATCTCAGTACCGGCCGCCAACGCCGAAAGCCTCGCCCGCAGCCTCCTGGCGGAGACCGAAGTGCAGGCCATCGGCCTGGGCGCCCGCGATTCATTGCGCCTGGAAGCGGGCCTGTGCCTGTACGGCCACGACATGAACACCGACACCACGCCGATCGAAGCCAGCTTGCTGTGGGCGATCTCCAAGGCCCGTCGCGCCGATGGCGCACGTGCCGGTGGCTTCCCGGGTGCCGACACGATCTTCACCCAGCAGCAAGCCGGTGTGAGCCGTAAACGTGTAGGGCTGTTGCCACAAGAGCGCACGCCCGTGCGCGAAGGCGCGGAGATCGTCGACGCCGACGGCACAGTGATTGGCAGCGTATGCAGCGGTGGTTTCGGTCCGACCCTCGGCGGCCCGTTGGCAATGGGTTATCTGGACAGCGCATTCATCGCACTGGACACCGAAGTCTCTGCGTTGGTGCGTGGGAAAAAGGTGCCACTTCGTGTAAGTAAAATGCCATTTGTACCGCAACGTTACTTCCGTGGCTGATTGACTGTTTCTATAAGTAACGCGGTTGCGTTAACGTGCACTAATCTGTAACGCAACCGCCATAAAACAGTGCACTGTCGATAGTCTTTGTTATAGGGTTCAACCTATAACAAGTGACCAACTCTATCGAATAAGTCAGACCCACAACATTCATACAAGTGTCATTAGCCCCAGCAAAATCTGGGCTTTTGGCAGGACTTGTTTTTTCTCTGTTAGTTGGCGTAGAGTTTGACCACTGTGTTTGCATGGGTCGCTTGGAACCTGGACCTGGGCAGTAGCTGAAGTAGTTGTGCTACAACCCGTTCGACGTCTCTTACTTTCCTGCAACCCAGCCCAGTACTCTTTCATTCGAAAGGGGCTGTCATTAATTTTTAGCGTCAAAGGAAAGAAGAAATGTCGACACGTCAGAGCGGTACCGTCAAGTGGTTTAACGACGAGAAAGGGTTTGGTTTTATCACTCCAGAAAGCGGTCCGGATCTGTTCGTGCATTTCCGCGCTATTCAAGGCAACGGCTTCAAGAGCCTGAAAGAAGGCCAGAAGGTGACCTTCGTTGCCGTGCAGGGTCAAAAAGGCATGCAGGCTGATGAAGTAATCGCAGAAGCCTGATCCTTCCCTGCGACAAAAAGCCCCTGATGCTGACATCAGGGGCTTTTTTATGCGCGTTTGCTCGTAAAATGGCTTTTTTCATAAGAGAGCCCTGCCATGCCGAAACCCCTGCTGAGCCCCCAAGGCGAGTTCCCCGCCGTTGGCCTGGGCCGTCGCCTGGCAGCGATGTTCTATGACTTCCTGTTGTGCACTGCCCTGCTGATTGTCACTGCGTTTATCTACAAGCTGGTCTGGATCGCGTTTGTTGGCGAGGCCAAGATGCGCACCCTCACCGAATCCGGCGCGCTGGACGGCGACCCGTTGCTGTCGACGATTCTGTTGTTTGTGCTGTTTGGCTTCTTTGCGAAGTTCTGGACCCATTCCGGCCAGACCCTGGGCATGCAGGTGTGGGGCGTGCGCGTACAGAACGCGGACGGCTCGCGGATCAGCCTGTGGCAGGCGCTGTTGCGCTTTGTGGTGGCGATCGCGTCGTGGTTATGCGTGGGGCTGGGGTTTATCTGGTCGCTGTTTGATAAGCGCAAACGCAGCTGGCATGACATCTATTCGGATACGCAGTTGGTGCGGATTCCGAAGCAGAAGAAATAACGCCCTGACGAGTGGAAATCAACATGTGGGAGGGGGCTTGCTCCCGATAGCAGGGTATCAGTGGCACATGAGCTGACTGACACTCCGTTATCGGGAGCAAGCCCCCTCCCACATTTTTTTACTGAGCCCGCCTTGAGTCAGGCGTTGCCGGCGAGTTTAAGGCGTGCGGCCTGGGTGAAATCCAGCATGCGCTTGAGCGGGCGCACCGCCTGCGGGATCACGGACGGCTCGACGAAGATCTCGTTAGTGCCCTCACGCAGACACTGCAGCGTGCGCTCCAGCGTGTTCATCGCCATCCACGGGCAATGCGCGCAACTACGGCACGCAGCCCCGTTGCCAGCGGTAGGCGCTTCGACGAAGACCTTGTCCGGGCACAGCTGCTGCATCTTGTAGAAGATGCCGCGGTCGGTGGCGACGATAAAGGTCTTGTTCGGCAGGCGCTGGGCCGCCGCAATCAGTTGGCTGGTCGAGCCCACGGCATCCGCGAGTTCGATCACCGCAGTCGGCGACTCAGGGTGCACCAGAATGGCTGCGTCCGGGTACAGCGCCTTCATGTCTTCCAACTGCTTGGACTTGAACTCTTCGTGGACGATGCAGGCGCCGTCCCACAACAGCATATCGGCACCGGTCTGGCGCTGGATGTAGGTACCCAGGTGCTTGTCAGGTCCCCAAATGATGGTTTCACCGTTGTCCATCAGGCTTTCGACGATTTCCAGCGCGCAGCTCGACGTCACCACCCAATCCGCCCGGGCTTTAACGGCCGCCGAAGTGTTGGCATACACCACCACGGTGCGTTCTGGGTGCTGGTCGCAGAACGCCGAGAACTCCTCCACCGGGCAACCCAGGTCCAGGGAGCAGGTGGCTTCCAGGGTGGGCATGAGGATGCGTTTTTCGGGTGTGAGGATCTTGGCGGTCTCGCCCATGAAACGCACACCGGCAACCAACACGGTCTTGGCCGGGTGGGCGGCGCCGAAGCGGGCCATTTCCAAGGAGTCGGAGACACAGCCGCCGGTTTCTTCGGCCAGGGCCTGGATGACCGGGTCGCAGTAGAAGTGAGCAACCAGCACCGCGTCTTGCGCTTTGAGCTCGGCGGCGATGGCGGTACGCAGGCCAGCCTCTTCATCGGCGCTGAGCGCCTTGGGCTGCTTGGCGTCGAGGTGGGCTTGAACCAGAAGGCGTTCGGAAATTTGCGTCATGTTCGCAAGACCTGCAGGCGCCGTTGCGCGAAAGTCGAGTGTACCACCGGCTCTGGAGCCCTTCGGGCGCCGCCGGACGAAGTGATTGTGTTCATCAAGCACGGTTAGCGATGAAGCTGCGCAAGGCTACAGAATATCCAATGGTTTCAAAAGCCTAATCTGGCATTCGCGGGTGCATCCGTCGGGTGTAAAAAAACGGGAAACCCCAAGGCTGGGGTTTCCCGTTTTTACAACCGACGCTGTGCGTTGCGCGGACGTCAGAAGCGGTAAGTCACCGACCCACCAAAGCCATTGGCGCTATTTTCATACTTGGCATCGTAGGTGAGGCCTACTTGGGAAAGGTTCTGCCGCACCTTGATCGGCTCTTCCTTGAGGTAGGAATACGCCACATCGAAGGTCAGGTTGTCGACTGGCGTCCAGCCCGCGCCCAGGCTGAAAACCGTGCGATCACCCGTCGGAATCCGCACGGATCGGTCAGTGTTGTTGGTCGGCGTCTGGTCCACCGAAAAACCGGTCCGCAGCACCAGTTCTTTGTTGACCCGATAGGCCGCGCCGATGGCGTGGGACCAGGTGTCATGCCAGTGCTGTTGCTCGGTGATCGAACCCAGGCCGCCGAATTGAGCAGTGAGGTCGGACACACCGTCGTTGTTGATGGTGATCTTCTTCAACTGACTCCAACGCGTGTACGTGCTGCCGAGGTAGAGGGTCCAGTCATCATTCAGTTGCTGGGTGACCGAGAAATCCATCGACGAAGGGGTTGTCAGGTCCAGGCTGGCGTCATACTTCTGCGGCCCACCGTCAAAGGTATCGGAAATCAGGCCGGACGCATGGGTCTTGCCGCTGAGGTGATACACCACCTGCGAGTGGTAGGTCACACCGATGCGCGTGCTGTCGAGAGGCTGCACGAGGATACCGGCGTTGAACCCCGTGGCGTTGTCGTTACCCTTGACCTTCACGCTTTCGCTGGCGCCACCACCCAGGGGCACGTTGGAATCCAGCTCGCCGTCGATGCGGTTGAAAGTCGGGCCAAAGCCCACAGACACTTTGTCGTTGAAGGCATAGCTGACCGTTGGCTGCACGGTGATGACCGACACCTTGCTCTTACTGCCAAAAGCATTGCCCTGGAAGCTGTGCTCATAGTCGGTCACCAGGCCGAACGGCGCGTAGATGCCCAGGCCGAACGCCCAGTGCTCATCGATGGGCGTGACCAGGTAGCCCATCGGCACGGCAATGCCGGGCACCATGTCGCCTTTGTTGGTGCCTGGGTTGTTGGCACCGAACTGCGAGGAACTGGCGTCTTTGATATCGGTTTTGGCATCAAGGTAGGTCGCGCCGAGGCTGACTTCATTCTTCTTCAAGCGGGACATGCCGGCGGGGTTGCCGAACACCGTACTCGCGTCCTCGGCCGAAGAGGAGCGACCGGCGTAGCCCGTGCCCATTGAACTGATGCTTTGTTCATTTAATGCGAAACCACCGGCGAACAGCTGGGTTGAGGCCAGGGAAACGGCAAGCGCCAAGGCGCCTTTAAGAGTTTTGTTATTCATTATTAGGACTCGAATGATGGGGCAGCGATGAGGAAGCTACCAACGTTCGAGCGGGTGGTTTATGAAGAGTTTTTCATCCATTGGATTGTCGGACAATCCTATGGATTTCAAAGACTTTGGCCGTATTTTTGTCTCCAGCAATGACCTTAAAACCCGATTGTGACCCATGGGTTTTGGCGACAACGGCAGCTTCGCGCAGATACAAAAAAACCCCAGCCTTTCGTTGGCCTGGGGCTCGCTGTGTTTTCAAACAGGCAAAAAAAAACCCGGAAATCCTCACTTGCGTGGGCCTTCCGGATTTTCTAAACCGCCAAAAATGGTGGGTCGTGTGGGATTCGAACCTACGACCAATTGGTTAAAAGCCAACTGCTCTACCAACTGAGCTAACGACCCGCTGTGTGGTGGCGCGTATAATACTGATTTCTAAGGATTATTCAACACCTTATTTGAAATAAATCAGAAATAACGCGTTGGGTCAGCAATTCCGGCGGCTTGGAAGCCTTCTGCACGCAGTCGGCAGCTGTCGCATTTCCCACAAGCACGGCCGTCATCGTCTGCCTGGTAGCAGGAAACAGTCAGCGAGTAATCGACGCCAAGTCCTACGCCAGCCTTCACGATATCGGCCTTGCTCAGGTTTTGCAGTGGCGCCAGGATGCGGAAGCCTTGCCCTTCTACACCGGCCTTTGTGGCCAGGTTGGCCATGCGTTCGAACGACTCGACGAATTCAGGGCGGCAGTCCGGGTAGCCGGAGTAATCCACCGCGTTGACGCCGATAAAGATATCTCGAGCGTTGAGCACTTCCGCCCAGCCAAGGGCCAGGGACAGGAACACGGTGTTGCGTGCCGGCACATAAGTCACCGGTATGCCTTCGCTGGGGGCTTCCGGCACGTCGATGCTGCTGTCGGTCAGCGCGGAGCCGCCGATGCCGTTGAGGTTCAAGCCGATCACCTTGTGCTCCACCACGCCCATGTCACGGGCGACACGGGCGGCGGCGTTCAGCTCGGCACGGTGACGTTGGCCGTAGTCGAAACTCATGGTGTAGCAGCTGTAGCCCTGCGCTTGCGCCATAGCCACCACCGTGGCGGAGTCGAGGCCGCCGGAGAGCAGGATTACCGCGCGTTTTTGATCCATGGTGTGTTCAGTCATATCAGCGTCCTGGCTCGTCGTTCCAAAGGTATTTATGCAACTGCAATTGCAGGCGCACCGGTAGATTGTCCGCAACCACCCAATCGGCGAGGTCACGGGCGTTCAAGTCATGGTGGCTTGGCGAGAACAGCACTTCGCCGGCGCGTCGGTCCAACCCGTATTGAATCAGCTTGGAGTTCGCCCAGTCGTAGTCCTCGCGCGAACAGATGACAAACTTGACCTGATCGTTGGCCGTCAGCAGCTCGATGTTCTCGTAGCGGTTACGGTGCGCTTCCTTGGAGCCTGGGGTCTTGAGGTCGACAACGCGGCTTACACGGGGATCGACTGCCGAGATATCCAGCGCACCACTGGTCTCCAGGGAAACCTCGTAGCCGGCGTCACACAGCTGCTTGAGTAATGGAATGGCGTTGGGCTGGGCCAGCGGTTCACCGCCGGTTACGCAGACATAGCGCGGCTTGTAGCCGGCCACCTGCTCCAGGATGTCATCGAGGGTGCGCACGGTGCCACCACTGAAGGCGTAGGCGCTGTCGCAGTACTGGCAACGCAAGGGGCAACCGGTGAGGCGCACAAAGACTGTGGGCAGGCCGGCCGTTCGCGTTTCACCCTGCAACGAGTAAAAAACTTCGGTAATACGTAATGTGTCTTGCATAGTCGCCACGGGCGTAACAGCTAAACAGGCTGTCCGCCTCCGTCAGGCACTTTAAGGGACCCCGCCAACGCGCAGGCCCCAAAAAGCGTGTTTCATAAAAGGGCGTGGATTCTAACGAAAAAACCCGCGCCAGGCGCGGGTTTCTTCTAAACGGGCTGCTTCGCTTACAAGCGCTGCAGGTCCCGTTGGGCCAACTGGGCAGCCGAGGTACCCGGATATTGGGCCACAACCTGCTGCAGAATGCCTTTGACCTTGTCGGTATGACCCAGGCGGCGTTCTACGTCAGCGAGTTTATACAGCGAGTCCGGCACCTTGGCGTGCTTGGGGTACAGCTGGCTGACCTTGGCAAATGCCTGGCCTGCCCCCTGCAGATCACCCTTTGCCAGGTTGACCTCGCCCAACCAGTATTGGGCGTTGCCCGCGTACTGGCTGTTCGGGTATTTACGCAGGAAAGCGGTAAATGCCTGGCTGGCCTTATCGAAATCCTTGGCTTTGATCAGGTCGAAGGCTGCATCGTAATACAGTTTCTCCTTCGCCGGATCACCCGGTTCGCTGCTCGCGGCAGGGGCCTGGCTTGCCGCCGCAGCCCCCGCTGCTGCACCGCCGGCAGCGGCACTGGGCGCGCCACCGGCAGAAGAATTATCAGGAGTTGCGGCAGGTGTAACGCCGGCTCCAATGCGTCGATCAAGATCCTGGTATCGCTCCAGGCCTTCTTGCTTCAGCTGGTTCACTTGGTTCTGCAGAACTTCAATCGCGCCTTGTTGCTGCGCCAATTGATCCTGCATGCGTTGCAGCTGGTTGAACAGTTCGCCCTGTGCGGAGGGGGCGGACGTAGCCGCCCCCCCAGCATAGGCGCCGTTCGTGCCATAACCCGCTGGCGGATAACTGCTCCCGCTATTGTTATAGCCAGAGTTGCTATCTTCCACAGGAACCGCAGCCCACACCGCAAGCGGTGCGAGACTGAGAGCCAATACAGTTAGAGCACGACGGCACGTTCGCATGACGAATTACTTACGCAGTTCGACGCGACGGTTTTGAGCCCACGACTGTTCGTCGTTGCCAGTTGCAACTGGACGCTCTTTACCGTAGGAAACCAGTTCCAGTTGGCCTGGAGCAACACCTTGCAGTACCAGGTAGCGCTGAACGGCTTTCGCACGACGCTCGCCCAGTGCCATGTTGTACTCACGAGTACCACGGGCGTCAGTGTTACCTTCCAGAACAACGCGAGCGCCGTTAGCTTTCAGGTCCTTCGCGTGAACGTCCAGAGCGCGCATGGCTTCTGGTTTCAGGTCCGAGCTGTCGTATTCGAAGTAGAAAGTGGTGATAGCGCGCAGAGCAGCTTCTTCGCTCAGGGAGCCGTCAACTGCACCAGTGTTAGCGCCGTAACCAGCGTTTGGATCAACAGCTGCGCCTTCACCGGCATTGTCGCCGCCTTTAGACGAGCAACCAACGGCTACGGACAGAGCCAGAGCCAGAGCAGCAAACTTACCAAACTTCAGCATTTCCATCGTGAAACTCCTAATGAACCCCAGTGTGTTAAGCAAATCTTTTTTTGTAGCGCCGCGTCAGTTCAGGTAAGGGGACCAGGATGGTTCTCTGACTTCGCCTTGTGCGGTAGGAAGCGGGAGCCTTACGCGTCCATTAATGGACACGAGCATCAAGACTCCCCGGCCCTGCTGGCGGGTGGCGTAGATTACCATGGTGCCGTTGGGCGCAACAGTGGCTGACTCATCAAGGTTGGTATCTGTGAGGATTTTTACGGTTCCGCGCTGCAAATCCTGGGCCGCAACCCGGAAATTAGTGAAACCATCCTGACGGTGAATCATCACCAACGTCTTTTCATCAGCCGAAAGCTTAGGGTTGGCGTTGTAGTTACCGATAAAAGTAACACGCTCCGCACCACCGCCATTCACGTTCGCCTTATAGACCTGCGGCTTGCCGCCTCGGTCAGAGGTGAAGTAGATGGTCGAACCATCCTTGCCCCAGAACGGTTCGGTATTGATACCCGGGCCGCTGGTTACGCGGGAGATCTGGCGCGAAGCCATGTTCATCACGTAGATGTCCGGGTTGCCGTCCTTGGACAGCACGAATGCCAGGCGCGAACCATCCGGCGACCAGGCTGGCGCACCGTTGAGGCCTTCAAAGTTGGTGATCTGCTCACGACGACCAGTATCAATGTGCTGGACGAAGATACGCGGACGACGCTGCTCGAAAGACACATAGGCAATACGCTTGCCGTCCGGCGCAAAGCGCGGCGACAGGATTGGCTCACGCGATTGCAGCAAGGTCACAGCCCGTGCACCGTCGTAATCCGAGCGCTGCAATGTGTAACGAGTGTTGTCTACGGAAAAACGTTCAGCGGTCACGTACAGCAGACGCGTCGAGAAAGCACCCTTGATACCGGTGAGCTTCTCAAACGACTGGTCCGAGATGTAGTGAGCCATGTCCCGCAGTTGTTCGGCGGTGCCCGACACGCTGCCGGTCAAGACCTGCTGCTCGGTGGCCACGTTGAACAAGGTGTATTGGATTTGCAGGCGACCGCCGGCCGGCGTGATGTTGCCGACCATCAGGTACTGCGCACCCACCGCTTTCCAGTCACGGAACACGACTTCGCTGGCCTGGTTCGGCTGGCTGATCATGTTGCCTTTCGGAATCGGCGCGTAGTAGCCGGAGTTGCGCAGGTCGTCGCTGACGATCTGGGCCATGTCGTCCGGCAGCACGCTGCCGCCCTGCCAGCCAAACGGTACAACGGCGATCGGAGTGGCCCGATCGCTACCGCTGGTGACCAGGATGTTCTTTTCATCCGCCGCCGCTATCCCTGCCATACAGCAAATAACGACAAGCATTCCTCGAAGAAGGTTTCTCACAAGGCTAGATCCTCAGGTGTGAATGTCATCTTGAATGAACGATAGGGAGCGAAGTCGCTTGGTTTCATTCCCTGCATCTCGGTCAACCGGCCAATGTTCTTGACCGCGGCAACCGCCGAACTGTCGAACGAACCGTCACCACTGGACTTGGCCACGCTGACCGAAGTCACCGTACCGTCCGGCAACATGCCGATCTGCAGCACTACTGTCATGCCTTTACGCGCCGAAGGTGGACGTGTCCAACCCTCTGCTGCCCGCGCCCGAATCAGGTCGTCGAAACTGCCCGCGACATCATCGCCCTGCTCATCGGCCAAGGCTTGCTGACGCTGAGGCGTGTCGGAAAGCAAATCTGCCAAGGCCTGGGCCTTTTTCTCTTCGGCGGATTTACGCGCTGCTTCCTGGGCCTTTTTCTTGGTGGCGTCGGCGGCAGCTTTCTTCTTCGCGTCGTCGGCGATTTTCTTCTTCGCCTCGTCTGCTTCAGCTTTTTTCTTGGCGTCTTCGGCGGCTTTCTTCTTCGCGTCTTCGACTATTTTCTTCTTGGCGTCTTCAGCGGCCTTTTTCTTGGCCTCTTCTTCAGCAGCTTTCTTGGCTTCTTCTTCAGATTTCTTCTTGGCTATATCAGCCAATTGTTTCTCTTCGGCTTTTTTAGCTTCGGCAGCCTTCTCGGACTTTTTGGCTTCATCAGCCTTTTTCGCCTCGTCGGCCTTCTTGGCTTCGTCTGCCTTTTTCGATTCCTCGGCCTTTTGAGCCGCCTCTTCTTTCTTTTGTTCCGCAGCAGCCTTCACCGCTTCCTGCTCGACCTTCTTCTGTTCCATCTGTTCGACTTCAGTCTGGCGCGCAGCCGACTTCTGGGCCTCACCCGCAATCTTCTGATTGGTCTGGGTGGTGGCCTGGCTTTTCGATTTCAGCTGATACAGGGTCGCCTGCACGATCGGCTTGGCTGGCGGCAGGTCCGGGGTCATGGCAAAGCTGACGAACAGCATGCCAAACACCAGGACGTGCAGGGCAATCGCCCAGACGCTAGGCCAGAAGAAGCTTTCCGAGGCGGACGGCTCTCGCTGTTGCTGCATCAGGGCGCCTCGGTAATCAAGCCAACGTTACCCACGCCGGCCTTCTGCAGCCCGCCCATGGCGCCCATGACAGAGCCGTAGTCGACCGATTTGTCGCCACGGATGAACACCTGGGTGTGCTTGCCGCCTTCGTTGCCGGAGCGAATGATCTTGGTCACGGCATCGGTCATCGCGGGCAAGGTCAGGGCCTTGTCTTGCTGCTTCTGCGTGTCGACTTCGCTGCCAAGGTTCCAGTAATAGGTCTTGTCAGCCTTGATCGAAATGGTCAGGACTTGAGTGTTGTTGTCTTGCGGCAAGGCTTCACTGGAAACCTTGGGCAGATCAACCTTCACGCCCTGGTTGAGCATCGGCGCGGTCACCATGAAGATAACCAGCAGCACCAGCATCACGTCGATGTAAGGCACTACGTTCATCTCGGCGACCGGCTTGCGCTTTTTGCGAGCTCGAGCGATTAAAGCCATTGGGAATTACCTGCTTATTCTTCGCTGGTGTGCACTTTACGGTGCAGGATCGCCTGGAACTCATCGGCGAAGGTGTAGTAACGGCCGATCAACGTTTCGCTGGTGGCAGCGAAGCGGTTGTAGGCGATTACTGCGGGGATAGCGGCAAACAAGCCGATCGCCGTAGCGATCAGGGCTTCGGCGATACCCGGGGCCACGGTGGCCAGGGTCGCTTGCTGGGCCTGAGCCAGGCCGCGGAAGGAGTTCATGATCCCCCAGACGGTACCGAACAGACCAATGTACGGGCTGACGGAACCTACGGTGGCGAGGAACGGCAGGCTTTGCTCAAGCTTTTCTTCTTCGCGGGAAATGGCGACGCGCATGGCGCGGGCCACGCCTTCCATGACCGCTTCAGGGTCAACGCCTGGCTGCTGGCGCAGACGGGAGAATTCCTTGAAGCCGGCACGGAAGATCTGCTCTACGCCCGAATCAGGGTCCGGGTTGCTGCCGGCCTGGCGGTACAGCTTGGACAGGTCGATACCCGACCAGAAGCGCTCTTCAAAGCTCTCCAGGGCACGTCGACCGGCACGCAGCAGGTTGCTGCGCTGAAAAATCATGACCCAAGAGGTAACCGATGCGGCTACCAGGGTCAGCATGACCAGTTGAACCACAACACTGGCATTGCTGACCAGGCTCCACATGGAGGAATGGTCGACGACGGTAGGTTCCACGCTAAATCTCCTGCTTTGATTGTTTACCCGCGCCGCTTACGTCGGCAAAGGCCGCACGTAGAGCTTCGGGAATGGCCCGGGGTTTCAAACTATTGGTGCGCACACAGGCCACCAGGAACTGCCCCTCACAGAGCAGCGTTGCATCCGTTGCCCGCCTGACCTGCTGCTTGAAACGCAGGCTGACACGGTTCAATTCGATTACTTCAGCGCTGACCAACAGCTCGTCGTCCAGCCGCGCCGGCGCGTGATACCGCGCCTCGCTGGAGTGCACGACGAACAACAGGTCCTCCCCTGCCAGCTGGGATTGGGCAAAGCCCAGCTCCCGTAGCCGCTCGGTTCGAGCCCGCTCCATGAACTTGAGGTAATTGACGTAATACACGATGCCGCCGGCATCGGTGTCCTCGTAATAAACGCGACAGCGATGTGCGAACGACTGATCCCCGTTTTGCGCGCGCATACTCTAGTGCTTACTCCTCAGGTTGCCAATCCGGCCCGCAACTGTTTTTTCATTATCACTCTTCATCCTGAAGAATATTTCTACTGACTGAAAGACGACACCAGCCACTAGGACAGCACAAACCTCGGATAAATCGTCTGGCGTGAAGCTTTTAATCGTCCACTGCATCGAGGAATTCGTCTACTACAGGCATCTCGCCCAATCGTGACGGAATGTTTAACCCAAAGTGCAGATAGGCGTGCCGCGTCACCACCCGCCCCCTTGGCGTGCGCATGATGTAGCCCTGCTGGATCAGGTACGGCTCCAGCACGTCTTCAATGGTGTGGCGCTCTTCGCTGATGGCCGCCGCCAGGCTGTCGACACCCACCGGGCCACCGTCGAACTTCTCGATCATGGTCAAGAGTAGACGCCGATCCTGGTGATCGAAGCCATGCTCATCCACGTCCAGCAGGTTCAAGGCCAGGTCGGCCACGGCCTTGGTGATATGCCCCTTGGCACGCACTTCGGCAAAGTCCCGCACGCGACGCAGCAAACGGTTGGCGATCCGCGGCGTGCCACGGGCCCGACGGGCGATTTCAAACGCGCCTTCCGGGTCCAGCGGTAAACCCAGGATGCCCGCCGAACGGCTGACGATCGTCGCCAGGTCCGCGGTGCTATAGAACTCTAGACGTTGAACAATACCGAAACGGTCTCGCAGCGGGTTGGTCAGCATGCCGGCACGGGTGGTCGCGCCTACCAAGGTGAATGGCGGCAGGTCGAGCTTGATCGAACGGGCCGCAGGGCCTTCGCCGATCATGATGTCGAGCTGGAAGTCTTCCATGGCCGGGTACAACACTTCTTCGACGATCGGCGAAAGCCGGTGGATCTCGTCGATAAACAGCACGTCATGCGGCTCAAGGTTGGTCAGCAGCGCTGCCAGGTCACCCGGACGCTCCAACACCGGACCCGAGGTGGACTTGATCGACACGCCCATTTCCTGGGCAATAATGTTGGCCAGCGTGGTTTTACCCAAACCCGGCGGGCCGAAGATCAGCGTGTGGTCCAGGGACTCACTGCGCCCCCGGGCAGCCTGGATAAACAGTTCCATCTGCTCGCGCACGGTGGGCTGGCCGATGTAGTCGGCCAGGCTCAGGGGGCGAATGGCCCGGTCCTGGACCTCTTCACGGTCTCGCGGGCCGGTGGCCGCAATCAGACGATCTGCTTCAATCACTTAAATCATTCCCTTCAGGGCGCGGCGGATCATGTCTTCACTGCTCAGGTTCTTGTCCTTGATGGCCGACACGGCCTTGCTGGCTTCCTGCGGCTTGTAGCCCAGGGATATCAGCGCGCTGACCGCATCGCTTTCGGCACTGGCCACTTGGCCCGCCGGCATATCTGGCTGATTCGGCACCAGGGCAAACATGCTTGGCACAACTTCCCATGCCTTGAAACGGTCCTTGAGCTCCACCAGCAGGCGCTCGGCGGTCTTCTTGCCGACGCCCGGCACCTTGGTCAGCGCCGAAGTGTCCTGGGCCGAAACGGCACGCACCAGCTCATCGACTTCCAGGCTCGACATCAACGCCAGCGCCAATTTCGGGCCCACGCCATTGAGGCGGATCAGCTCGCGGAAGAAGTCGCGGTCGCGCTTGCCAATGAAACCATAGAGGAGTTGCGCATCTTCGCGCACCACTAGGTGCGTGTGCAGCGTTATCGGCTCACCGACCGACGGTAGGCGATACAGGGTGGTCATGGGCACTTCCAGCTCATACCCCAGCCCGTTCACATCCAGAATCAGGTGCGGCGGCTGTTTCTCAGCCAGGGTGCCGCGCAAACGTCCAATCACGGTTCAGATCCTTAAAGCTTGGGGTCAGATCAAGGCCTGACCGGAAATAACGATTGCGCTGATGCTATCAGAGACGCAGGCGCCCGCCACGACTGCGTGCCGCCCCCAGGCCATGCGGCAGCAGGCTGGAGCGGGTGTGCGCATGGCAAATGGCAATGGCCAGGGCGTCGGACGCATCGATCTGCGGTTTTGAGGTGAGCTTGAGCATGTGCATGACCATCATCTGCACTTGCTCTTTGTTGGCGGCACCGGTGCCAACCACGGCCTGCTTGACCTGGGTCGCAGTGTATTCGGCGATTTCCATGCCCTCTTCGGCGCCGGCAACGATGGCGGCACCACGGGCCTGGCCCAGCTTCAGGGCGGAGTCCGCGTTCTTCGCCATAAACACCTTTTCGATGCCCATAGTGACCGGCCCGTACGTCTGGATCACTTCACGCACGCCGCGATAGACGATCTGCAGGCGCTCGGCCAGTTCGCCCGCACCCGTGCGGATGCAGCCCGAGGCGACGTAGACACAGCCGCGCGGGGTCTGTTGCACCACGCCAAAACCGGTGATGCGCGAACCGGGGTCGATACCTAGGATTAAAGTCATAACGCCTGCAGTTTTGTGGAAACACATAGATCCAATGTGGAAGCTGCTTTTGTGGCGAGGGCGCTTGCTCCCGCTCGACTGCGTAGCAGGCGCAGGTTTTTGGGGGCGCGTCGCACCCCAGCGGGAGCAAGCTCCCTCGCCACAAAAGCCCGCTTCCACACTGGATTTCATCATGCTTAAGCGAGTTGTTCGGCTACTGACTCTGGGATGTCGGCGTTGGAATACACGTTCTGCACATCATCCAGGTCTTCAAGCATGTCCAGCATCTTCAGCACTTTCTGCGCGCCGTCCAGGTCCAGTTCGGCACTGGTGGTCGGCAGCATGACGATTTCTGCATCGGTGCCCTTGAAACCGGCGGCTTCCAACGCATTGCGCACGGCATAGAACCCAGCAAACGACGTGAATACATCAATGGAGCCGTCTTCATTGGTCACCACGTCGTCGGCATCGGCCTCCATTGCGGCTTCCATCAGTGCATCCTCATCCGTGCCCGGCGCGAAGGAGATCTGCCCCTTGCGCTCGAACAAGTAGGCCACCGAGCCATCAGTACCGAGGTTACCGCCGCACTTGCTGAACGCATGGCGCACGGCTGCCGCGGTGCGGTTACGGTTGTCGGTCATGCACTCGACCATCACCGCCACCCCGCCCGGGCCGTAGCCTTCGTAGGTCAGTTCGACCATGTCGTCGGTGTCGGCGGCACCGGCGCCACGGGCCACGGCGCGATCAATGATGTCGCGGCTCATGTTGGCGCCAAGGGCCTTGTCCAGCGCCAGGCGCAGACGCGGGTTGGAGCCTGGGTCACCCCCACCTTGGCGCGCGGCGACGGTCAGTTCGCGGATCCACTTGGTGAAGATCTTGCCTTTCTTGGCATCCTGACGCTCTTTGCGGTGCTTGATGTTCGCCCACTTGGAATGGCCAGCCATAACACAACTCCGAAATTCTGTAGAAACCTTATCAATCCCGCCCCAGGCAGGACTTCTCTCTTTAAAACACAACCCTTGTAACGCAAAGGCGCATCCGAAGATGCGCCTTTTTAGACTGCGTAAACCTCAGTGCGCTTTCACGCAGCAGCCTTACTCAGCCTTCGGCGTCTCGCGCAGGCGGATGTGCAGCTCGCGCAGCGCCTTGGCATCCACCACACCCGGAGCCTGGGTCATGACGTCCGCAGCGCTCTGGGTTTTCGGGAAGGCAATCACTTCACGGATCGACTGGGCGCCGGTCATCAACATCACCAGGCGGTCCAAGCCGAACGCCAAGCCACCGTGCGGCGGCGCGCCGTATTTCAGGGCGTCGAGCAGGAAGCCGAACTTCTCTTCCTGTTCCGCTTCGTTGATGCCCAACAGGCGGAAGACCGCTTGCTGCATCTCTTTGCGGTGGATACGGATCGAACCGCCACCCAGCTCGGTGCCGTTGAGCACCATGTCGTAGGCGCGGGACAGGGCGCCGGCCGGGTTGGCTTCCAGCTCGGCCGGCGAGCACTTCGGCGCGGTGAACGGGTGGTGCAAGGCGCTGAAGCTGCCGTCGTCGTTCTCTTCGAACATCGGGAAGTCAACGACCCACATCGGGGCCCATTCGCAGGTCAGCAGGTTCAGGTCGTGACCCAGCTTGATCCGCAGCGCGCCCAAGGCTTCGCTGACGATCTTGGCCTTGTCGGCGCCAAAGAACACGATGTCACCGTCGACTGCACCGACGCGGTCGAGGATCGCGTTCAGGTTGTCCAGCGGAATGTTTTTCACGATCGGCGATTGCAGGCCGTCAACACCGTTGGCGCGCTCGTTGACCTTGATGTACGCCAGGCCCTTGGCACCGTAGATGCCGACGAACTTGGTGTAGTCGTCGATCTGCTTGCGCGGCATGCTCGCGCCGCCAGGCACGCGCAGGGCGGCGATGCGGCATTTCGGGTCGTTGGCCGGGCCGCTGAACACCTTGAAGTCGACGTCCTTGAGCTGGTCGGCCACGTCCACCAGTTCCAGCGGGTTACGCAGGTCTGGCTTATCGGAACCGTAGCGGCGCATGGCTTCTTCGAAGGTCATGTGCGGGAAGTCGCCGAACTCCAGGTCCAGCACTTCCTTGAACAGGTTGCGGATCATTTGTTCGGTGAGGCCCATGATCTCTTTTTCATCGAGGAAACTGGTCTCGATGTCGATCTGGGTGAATTCCGGCTGGCGGTCGGCGCGCAGGTCTTCATCGCGGAAGCACTTGGCGATCTGGTAGTAACGGTCGAAGCCGGCCACCATCAGCAATTGCTTGAACAGTTGCGGCGATTGCGGCAGAGCAAAGAAAGAACCGGCGTGGGTACGGCTAGGCACCAGGTAGTCACGCGCGCCTTCCGGGGTGGCCCGGGTCAGGATCGGGGTTTCGACATCCAGGAAGCCGTTCTCGTCGAGGAAACGACGGATGCTGGTAGTCATGCGCGAACGCAGGCGCAGCTTCTCGGCCATTTCCGGACGACGCAGGTCCAGGAAGCGATAGCGCAGGCGGGTTTCTTCGCCCACGTCGGAGTATTCGTTGAGTGGGAACGGCGGGGTTTCCGATTCGTTCAGCACTTCCAACTCGTAACCCAGCACTTCGATGCCGCCGGACGCCATGTTCTTGTTCACGGCACCCGCCGGACGCAGGCGAACCTTACCGGTGATCTTCACGACGTACTCGCTGCGCACGCGGTCAGCGGCGGCGAAGCTCTCGGCGCGGTCAGGGTCGAACACCACTTGGGCCAGACCATCACGATCACGGATATCGAGGAAGATCACCCCGCCGTGGTCGCGGCGACGGTGAACCCATCCGCAAAGGGTGATTTCCTGACCTTCCAGGGTCTCGTTCAGTTGGCCGCAATAATGGCTGCGCATCATGGTAGTGGTTTCACTTCTCGTAATTCGAAATTCGGTGGAGGCCTGCCTCGTCACCGTACATTAAAGCAGGGGACGGATAATGCAGGAGCCTGCGCGTAGAGTTCAACTCAGTCTGCTTTGTCGCCGCCGGCGAGGTTCTTCTTGGCGCCGGTCTTGAAGTCGGTCTCATACCAGCCGCTGCCGCTCAGGCGGAAGCCCGGCATGGACAACATCTTCTTGAGCTCCGGTGCCTGGCAGGCAGGGCAATCGACCAGCGGCGCGGCGCTGATCTTCTGAATGGCTTCCAACTGATGACCACAGGAAGCACATTGATAGTCGTACATGGGCATGGAGATGTCTCGGCGATCAGATCGTTACTGCGCCACGCCTGCCCTACGGGTTCCGCAGCATGCGTAGCAAAGCGCGGGATTATATCTGGTAAATCGAGGCAGCGCAGCCGGCTTTCTGCCGGAGCCTTGCCCATCTCAGCGTACGACCTTGTGGTGAGCGGGCTTGCCCCGCGCTGGGTGGCGAAGCCGCGCCAATGAAGCCACCCCAATAAGGACACCCGAGGTCCAGGATAGGCCTGGGTCGCCTGGTTTGGGGCCGCTACGCAGCCCAGCGCGGGGCAAGCCCGCTCACTACAAGGGCCGGCGCCGGTGCTCAATGCACTATTCCGGTGAACAGGACGGTTCAACACCCCCTTTCAAGGCGTGAACCACACAGACCACCCTGACCAACCCACTGAAGTTTTTCACACCGCCATAACGCAAGTGCACTTCCCGGTCGACATAGGACAGCAACGCACTGACTGAACAGGCGTTGATCCTGGCTATCTCCGTGAGGATATTCCAGTAGATCTGCTCCAATCGCAGGCACGTGGAAAACCCGTTGAGCCTTACCGACCGGGACAATGGCTTGGCCAGCCCCATATCGAACCCTTTCGCAAAAGGGTCGATCTTTATCCTATGAAAACCACCGGTTTCCATCACTCCATTACCCACTCCGCGTGACATACACCTGACACTCCATTGCCAAACAGCAGCCCATGGGTTGTCCCATTGGGCGATGGCCTTATAAAACCGCAGGCAGAGGCAGGCAGCCAGAAGACGGGGAGTTGATAGACGTAGGACAACGCCAGGAAACGCGCGGAAACAAGCGAGCGGCGCCAGGAAGGCGCCACTCAGGGCAGGTGTTTACTGATTTTCGAGCAGGGAGCGCAGCATCCACGCGGTTTTCTCGTGAACCTGCATACGCTGGGTCAGCAGGTCGGCCGTCGGCTCATCGCTGACCTTGTCGAGCAGCGGGAAGATGCCACGTGCGGTGCGAGTGACCGCTTCCTGGCCTGCCACCAACTGCTTGATCATCTCTTCTGCGCTGGGCACACCTTCTTCTTCCTTGATGGAAGACAGACGGGCATAGATGGAATAGGCACCCGGTGCCGGGAAACCCAGGGCACGGATACGCTCGGCAATGGAGTCCACTGCCAGCGCCAGCTCGTTGTACTGCTCCTCGAACATCAAGTGCAGCGTACGGAACATGGGGCCCGTGACGTTCCAATGGAAGTTGTGGGTCTTCAGATACAGTACATAGGTATCGGAAAGCAGCCGTGAAAGCCCGTCGACGATGGATTTACGATCTTCTTCACTGATACCGATATCGATTGCCATGTTTATCCCCTTCAATTGACAAGCATTCATTGATCAGGTGCAGGACCACTCTAGCAAGAGTGCCGGTGATGCGCAGCCCGGCGCGGCAATTCGCCCCGGCGTGGCCATTCAAACGGTGCGGCCGGGCCTCTGGCCCAAGTAGGAAATATCCCTGCAACCCGTTTGAAAAGCCTGCACGTGTCTAGGACAAGCGTTTGACACAGAAATGCCGTCATCCTTGCAACACCCCGAAATGCTTGATTTGAGTAGGCACAGCCTTTGCTGTTAAATAGGCGGCGTGTCGTCGCCGTTACTTTCTGCGGCAGCGGCATAGGCTGATACCCCGCGCACGTGCCCAACGCCTCCCATTGTTCAGAAGCGAACCGTGCCAGTCAGCTCTTCCTCGTGATCCGTCTTAAAGTGAGTTAATCAAAATGTTGAAAATCGTCCACCTGCTAACGGGCGTTGCAGCGTTGCTGCTGTCCTTTATACCGAGCTTGCAACAGGGAAGCCCTCCCTACCTGGAACAACACGACGCTCTGTACCTGGCCTTGTTCGGCCTTCTTAACCTGACGCTGGCACCGGTGATCCCTTACTGGAACAAAGGCACACGTCATCAACTGCAAAACCTGGTCAGCGCGCTGCTGGTACTGACCGTGGTCGTACAAACCCTCACCCTCCTGGCACCTATGCCTGAAGTCGGCGGCCACCCGGCCATCCTGCTCAGCCTGGTGATTGCTGTGGTCGCCATCGTTCTTCACCTGGCCATCAGCTTCTACCGTTCCTCCCCTGCGGCCTCGTCGCAAACCTACGACATGACCAATCGGGATACCGGTACCGTCAAGTGGTTCAACACCTCCAAAGGCTTCGGCTTTATTTCCCGTGATTCGGGCGACGACATTTTCGTCCACTTCCGGGCCATTCGCGGCGAAGGTCATCGCGTCCTGGTGGAAGGCCAGCGCGTGGAATTCTCCGTCATGAATCGCGACAAAGGCCTGCAGGCCGAAGACGTGATCGCTGCACTGCCGCGTCGCTGATACCCGCGCTCGCAGCAAAAAAAAACCGCGATCCAGCTTGGCTGGGTCGCGGTTTTTTTATGCGCGCCTGTTAATAATGAGGCGGCGGCGCTTCTTCTTCGGAGGTTTCGAATTGGCCGCCCATTTCTTCCTGGCGTTTAAGTAGCGCGGTCATCTGCAATTGCAGGCGCTCGACAGCACGCTGCTGGGTGACGAGGATGTCATTGAGGGTCTCGATGGTGTCGTCCTGGAAGGCCAGGCGGCTTTCCAGGTCGGTGACGCGGTCTTGCAGATCCATGATTCAACCCTGGGTAAAGATGAAGTCGGCGGGCAACAACTCGCGCAGACGGCCGCGGATGGCTGCCACTTGCGCATCGGTGTAAGGCTGCGCCGGATGTTTGCCCCATACCGGCGCCGGCCAGGCGGCATCGTCACGCTTGCGCACGATCACATGCACGTGCAGCTGGCTGACCACATTGCCCAGGGCGCCGATGTTCATTTTGTCGGCGCAGAAACCGTCATTCAGCGACTGGGCCAGGGCCGTCGTCTCTTGCCACAACCGCTGCTGATCGGCGACATCCAGCTGAAACACTTCGCTGATAGCGTTGATACGCGGCACCAGAATGAACCAAGGGTAGTTCGAGTCATTGGACAGCAGCAGGCGGCACAGGGGGAAATCCCCCATGACCAGCGTGTCTTGTTGAAGGCGTTGATCTAAAGCGAACACCGCAGGCACTCCGTTCGGCAGGTCAGGTTCAAGGCCCCCAGCATACCTGCGAATCGCCCACGCTTCACGCCAGCGCCTGCGCGCATGAACATGGCGCAATGAAAAAAAGTGCACCATTTAGAGACAGGCGAATATTTCGACTACGCTCAATGACCAATCCTGCTGCGATTGGCCAAACACTGATCAAAAGATTATGGCGAGACCCGCGACACAGAGGCCTCAAGAAACAAGGCATTGAGCCATCACCGCAATCAAGCGATATCTGGGGGCCTGCACCAAAATGACCCATTTATGCCTCAAAGAGATCCGTCGTCTACCCACCGACTGGGGTGAATGGGTAACGTTTTCTCCAGATTCAGGATGTGCGCACCTCTACACCGATGCGGAGCATGGGCGTCCGGGCCAAACCAATCGGCGTAAAAACCCCGTGCTTATGCGGTTTTCACGGAGCGACGACGTTTTTCACGAAAAAATGACATTCGGTTTGCGGTTTGGGCACGCTTGCTGCATTCATCCTCTTATCGTCGGCAACGGCACCAGAAGGGAATCAGGTGTTTCGCGATGAAAACAACAGCGGTTCAATGCGCGCCAAGGACGATTTCAAACTTTTAAAGTCACGTTTTTTACGCTCTTTTAACGGTTTAGAAACAGTATTGAAGTTGTCAGCCTCGTTACAGTGAGGCTGTGAATTTGCGACATGGATATAGCAATCTACGACAAGCTCGTAAAGAAGCTGAAAGGAAAGTTGGGCAAGTATCGCCAATATTGTCAGCGTGATATAACTTTGCGCCGACACAAAAAGAAAGAGCCGCCCAGACAAAAATACAGGTGGGACGGCAGTACTCTTCCTAAAACCAAAGGAGCAAATCACGATGCGCGTGATGAAGTGGAGCATGATCGCCCTGGCTGTCTCGGCAGCAGGCACCTCACAGTTGGCAACGGCGTCCTCTCAGGACGATTCCAAGGGCTTTGTTGAAGACAGTACTTTCAGCATTAATACCCGCGCTCTGTATTTCAGCCGCGACTTCCGTAACAACCCGTCGGGCCCGGGCACGAAGAGCCGTGCAGAAGAAACCGGCCTGGGCTTCAACGCCCTATACGAATCGGGCTTCACCCAAGGCACCATCGGTGTCGGTGTTGACGTGATCGGCCTGTTGGGCGTCAAGCTCGACAGCGGCAAGGGTCGCGCCGGTACCGGTCTGTTCCCAACCGGTTCCGACGGTCGTTCGCAGGATGACTACTCCAAAGGCGGCGGTGCCGTTAAGTTCCGTATCTCCAATACGGTCCTGAAAATCGGTGACCAGTACACCACGGCTCCTGTGTTCGCTTCTGACGATAGCCGCCTGCTGCCAGAGCTGCCACAAGGTATCTCGATCACCAGTAACGAGATCAAGGGCCTGAAGCTGGAAGGCGGTCACTTCACCTCCAGCGTCGCGCAAAACCAGACCTACCATGACAGCCTGGGCCTGACCAAAACCGACTTTGTCGGTGGTGTGTACTCCTTTACGCCTGAGTTCACCGGTAGCCTGTACTACGCGAAGACCGAAGATTACTTCCGTAAGTACTACAGCAACCTGAACTGGACCCACGCGCTGAGCGACGATCAGTCCTTCGCCCTGGACTTCAACATCTACGACACCAAGAGCGAAGGTGCCGGCCTGCAACGCGCAGAGAAAGATGGCACCACCAAGCTCGACAACCGCGCGTTCAGCTTGCAGGGCGCTTACACCATCGGCGCTCACACCTTCACCCTGGCAGCCCAGAAAGTCACCGGCGACGGCGACTACGGCTACGGCGTAGACGGCGGCGGTAGCGTGTTCCTGGCCAACTCCGTTGCCCGTTCCGACTTCAACGCCGAAGGCGAGAAGTCCTACCAAGCTCGCTACGATATCAACATGGCGACCTTTGGCATTCCTGGTCTTAGCTTCATGACTCGTTATGTCACCGGTAGCGGCGCCAACACTGCCACCACGTCGAACGGTAAAGAGTGGGAACGCGACATCGAAGCCAAGTACGTGGTACAGAGCGGCCCAGCGAAAAACCTGAGCCTGCGTCTGCGTCAAGCCACTTATCGCTCCGGCGATGGCGTGTACTACGGTTCGCCTTCGATCGACGAACTGCGTCTGATCGCGAACTACCCGCTGAACATCTTGTAATTGAAGGTTTGATTACAACGATGACTTGAGGCCTCGGCCTGAAATAAAAAGCCGCTCCCTTGTTAAACAAGGGAGCGGCTTTTTTATGGCTGTAATGTTTCAGCACGGGAATAACTAGCAAGCTAGCTAACGAGATTGACACTTGCACCTCGAACCTGACCTGACGGCCAAGTTCAAGACTATTGGCTCACGCTACTTGGCGACTGTTTCCTGCATCACACGAATAACCCGCTGCGGAAATGGAATATCAATCCCCGCCTCTTTTAAACGATCACGTGCAAGTTCGTTCAGCATAAACACCACGTCCCAATAATCCGACGTCTTGGTCCAGCAACGCAGGGATACGGTGATCGAACTGTCGCCCAAGGTCGACACCACTGCCACAGCGGCCGGGTCTGCCAACACACGCGGGTCTTTCGACAGTTCCAGCAACACCTCACGGGCTTTCTGCAGGTCGGCCTCGTAGTCCACACCTACGTCAAACACCACCTTGCGGGTCGGCTGGCGGTTGGTGTTGGTGATGATGCCGTTGGACAGGATGCCGTTCGGCACGATCACGGTCTTGTTGTCGCCGGTACGCAGCACGGTGTGGAAGATCTGGATGCTATCGACGGTACCCGAGGTGCCCTGGGCTTCGATCCAGTCACCAAGGCGGAACGGGCGGAACAACAGAATCAGCACGCCACCGGCGAAGTTCGCCAGGCTGCCTTGCAATGCCATGCCGATGGCCAGGGTGGCGGCACCGATCGCCGCAATGAACGAGGTGGTTGCCACACCGATCATCGAAGCCACGTTGACCACCAGCATGATCTTGAGCGCAATGTTCGCAAGTCTGGTAATGAAATGTTGCAGCGCCATGTCGGCATTACGCAGTGCAAGCAAGCGCCCTACCCGGTGGGTCAACACGTTGATCAGCCACCAACCGATGACCAGGGTGACCATGGCCAGCAAAAACCGGCTGCCGTATTCCATGATCATCGGGAGCCACGATTCTGAGGTCTTGATCAGGTGATCCATTTCAGCGTTCAAATCCATCTACATTCTCCTGTTTACCGGATGTTCGGTGTATTGAGTGGCCATAAATGCAATTGAGCCCCGTAGGGCTCAATCGTGGGAGCAGGTGCTGGGGCGTGGGACGTCAAAAACGCCCGCTGGTTCCCCAATGTGCCATCAGTCGCGGAAGTTATTGAACTGCAGCGGCATGTCGAACGTCTTGGCGCGCAATGCCGCAATGGCCTCTTGCAGGTCGTCACGTTTCTTGCCCGTGATACGCACCTGCTCACCCTGGATGGCGGCCTGGACTTTGAGCTTGGCATCCTTGACGTGGGCAACGATCTTCTTCGCCAGCTCCTTGTCGATACCTTCCTTGAGCACGGCTTCCTGCTTCATCAGCTTGCCGGAGGCGTAGGCGTCCTTGATTTCAAGGCACTGCGCGTCGATCTTGCGCTTGACCAGCGACAGCTTGAGGATCTCGATCATCGCTTCCAGCTGGAAATCGGCTTCAGCGGTCAGGTTGACGGTCAGTTCCTTTTCCTTGAATTCGAAGCTGCCCTTGCCTTTCAAGTCATAGCGACGGTCCAGTTCCTTGACGGCGTTCTCGACGGCGTTGGTGACTTCGTGTTTGTCCAGTTCGGATACCACGTCGAACGAAGGCATGTCATTTCTCCAATATAAGGGGCGGGCTCAGTAGAGATGGAGCGCGCCCGAGCTAAAATGCCGGGGCATTATAGCGGTTCTTTCGCCCCATTCACTGTGAGCGACCCCACGGAGCACAAACTGATGTCGACCACCTGGCATATTCTCGGCGCCGGCAGCCTGGGCACACTCTGGGCCACGCGCCTGGCGCGCGCGGGCGTCCCTGTCAGGTTGATCCTGCGTGATGAGGCGCGTCTGGCCAACTACCAGACCACCCAGGGTCTGACCTTGGTAGAGCACGGTGTAGCACAGACCTACCCGGTGATCGCAGAAACGCCTGACAGCCCGGAGCCGATTCATCGCCTGCTGGTGGCGTGCAAGGCCTACGACGCCCAAAGCGCCGTCGCACAGTTGCAACGGCGACTGGCGCCCGACGCGGAACTGATCCTGCTGCAGAACGGCCTCGGCAGCCAGGACGCGGTCGCTGCACAAATGCCCCAGGCCCGTTGCATCTTTGCCTCCAGCACCGAGGGCGCGTTTCGCGACGGCGACTGGCGCGTGGTGTTTGCCGGCCATGGCTACACCTGGCTGGGGGACGCGAGCCACCCTACCCCGCCACTCTGGCTGGATGACTTGCAGGCGGCTGGCATTCCCCACGATTGGAGCGCCGATATCCTCACGCGGTTGTGGCGCAAGCTGGCGCTCAACTGCGCCATCAACCCACTGACCGTGCTGTATCAGTGCCGTAATGGCGAGCTGCAAGCCCACCACTGCGAAGTCGCCACCCTGTGCGCTGAACTCGGTGAACTGCTGGAATGCTGCGGCCAGCCCGCCGCCGCGCTGGATCTGCAGCACGAAGTGGAACGGGTGATCCTGGCCACGGCGGCCAATTACTCTTCCATGTACCAGGACGTGGCCGCCGGCCGCCGCACCGAAATCAGCTACCTATTGGGCTATGCTTGCCAGGCGGCCGCCCGTCATCAGCTGAACCTGCCGCATTTAAACCAGCTGCAAGTACGCTTGGTCGAGCAGCTGCTCGCACGCAGATTGCCCCGCGACTGAGCCACGCGCTACCCTGCCCGCCTGTCTATCACCTGGGAAAACCCTGATGCCGCTGCGCCAGCGTCTTGAAAACCTACCCGTCGGGCAGAAATTGCTGGCCGCGCTGCTGGTGCTGTTGACCACTGTATTACTGGTGGCCAACCTGACCTTTATCAGCGCCGCCTACTGGATCTCCCAGGAAAGCATGGCCCCCCAGGCCTTGCAGGCCATTGGTCGCCTGGTGTCCAACCCCGCGCTCGCCGCCGAGGCCCTCGAATCACCCGCCAAGGCTGACGCCCTGCTCAATGAGCTGACCAGCTATTCACCCTTGCGCGCCGCCGCCCTGTACGACGGCGAAGGCAACCGCCTGGCGCAGATGCAACACGGTGACCGCCTGCACCTGCCCGACAACTACCGGCATATCGAAGCGTGGCGCGTGACCGAGTTTCGCAGCAACCAGGTCATCACCCTGCCCCGTGCGGGCCAGCCGTCCGGTCATCTGCTGCTGGTGGCCAGCAGCGAGCTGCCGGTGGCGTTCTACACCGGCACGCTGACCGCCAGCCTGGGCATCCTGATTTTCAGCGTGTTGCTGTGGCTGATCATCGCCCGCCAGATCAAACGCCTGATCACCCGGCCGATCCATGAACTGGAAGAGCTGTCGCGCCAAGTCACCCGTGAAGAGAACTACGCCCTGCGCGCCGGTCGTGGCAACCACGATGAAATCGGCAGCCTGGCAGAAGCCTTCAACACCATGCTGTCGCGCATCGAAGCCCGCGAGCAGCAGCTCAAGCGTGCACGTGACGACTCCCAGGCCGCCTACGATCAGGCCCAAGGCTTGGCCGAAGAGACACGCCACACCAACCGCAAGCTGGAACTGGAAGTCCAAGTCCGCAGCAAGATCGAGAAAAAACTCACCGGCTTCCAGAATTACCTGAACAGCATCATCGACTCGATGCCCTCGGCACTGATCGCCCTGGATGAACAGCTCTACGTCACGCAGTGGAACCAGGAGGCCAGCGCGCTTTCCGGTACGCGACTGGATGAAGCCCTGAACCAGCCGATCTACCTCGCCTTCCTGCCACTCAAGCCGTATCTGCCGCAGATCAGGGCGGCGGTCGAGCAACACACCGTGGAGCGCATCGAACGTGTCACGTGGTTCAAGGACGATGAACCCAAGCATTACGCCCTGACGTTCTACCCACTGATGGGCGGTGCCGGGCGGGGCGTGGTGATCCGTATCGATGACATCACTCAACGGCTGTCCCTGGAAGAAATGATGGTGCAGTCGGAGAAGATGCTCTCCGTGGGTGGCTTGGCCGCTGGCATGGCCCATGAGATCAACAACCCGCTGGGGGCAATCCTGCATAACGTGCAGAACATCCGCCGCCGGTTGTCTCCCGACCTGCCCAAGAACCTGGAACACGCCGAACAGGCGGGCATCGAGCTGGAAACCGTCAACCGCTACCTGCAAAGTCGTGAAGTGCCGCAACTGCTCGATGGTATCCAGCAGGCCGGGGCACGGGCGGCGAAGATCGTCACCCATATGCTCAGCTTCAGCCGCCGCAGCAACCGGCAGATGGCACCGTGCGACTTACCGGCGCTGATCGACCAGGCGGTGGAAATCGCCGGCAACGACTTCGACCTGGCCATCGGCTTTGACTTCAAGGGCCAGGCGATCATCCGTCAATTCGACCCGCAGCTGGGCCCGGTACCCGGCACCGCCAACGAACTGGAACAGGTGCTGCTCAACCTGCTTAAAAACGCCGCCCAGGCCATCCACCTGCGCGAAGACGACAGCGAGCCGGGGCGCATTATCCTGCGCACCCGCCTCAACCCACCGTGGGCGGAGATCCAGGTGGAAGACAATGGCATCGGCATGAGCGAGAACGTGCGCAAACGTACATTCGAGCCCTTCTTCACCACCAAGGAAATCGGCCAGGGCACCGGGCTTGGGCTGTCGGTGTCGTATTTCATCATCACCAATAACCACAAGGGCCAGATGGAAGTGCACTCCACCCTAGGCCAAGGCACTTGCTTTACCTTGCGCTTGCCTCTGGCCGGCAGCCAACTGCCGCCTTACGAACTTACCCAACTGGAGCAATGACCATGGGCTTTCGCCTGTCGAAAATCTACACGCGCACCGGCGACAAGGGCGAAACCGGCCTGGGCGACGGCCGCCGCGTGCCCAAGGACCACCCACGTGTGGAAGCCATTGGCGAAGTGGATACGCTGAACAGTCAGCTCGGCTTGCTGCTGGCCTATCTCGAAGCACTCGGCGGACAGCATCCGGGCTTGCAGGACGTGATCGAGGTACTGACGCCTTGCCAGCATCGATTGTTCGATCTGGGCGGCGAGCTGGCGATGCCAGAGTACAAAGCCTTGAATGCGGCGGAAGTGGATCGGCTGGAAGCGGCGATTGATCGCTGGAATGAAGAAGTGGGGCCGCTGGAGAACTTCATCCTGCCGGGTGGCTCGGCGCTGATCGCCCAGGCCCACGTGTGCCGTAGCCTGGCGCGCAGTGCGGAGCGTCGGTGTCAGCAGTTGAATGCGCTGGAGCCGCTGGAAGGCGTGGGGTTGGCGTATATCAATCGGTTGTCGGATTTACTCTTTGTGGCTGCCAGGGTAATCGCCAAGCGCCAGGGTGTAGCCGAAGTGTTGTGGCAGGCAGCAGCGAAGCCCCACTAACCCAATAAAAACGCCAAACCTGTAGTGAGCGGGCTTGCCCCGCGCTGGGCTGCAAAGCAGCCCCAACAAGGCCGCCGCGTAGGCTCAGACACAACACGCCGTCTGGTTTTGGGGCTGCTTCGCAGCCCAGCGCGGGGCAAGCCCGCTCACTACATGTCCGCGTTAAGTTTGCGGCCAGAACGCGCGAATGCCAGCCACACCTTGAGCGCCAGCTTCCCAAGCTTGTTCCCGCTCGGCAGGTCCTACCCCGCCCAACAGGAACACCGGCTTGCTGAACCCACGGATCAACTCCGCCGCCTGCGCCCACCCCAACGGTTGCGCGTCAGGATGGGTCTGAGTCGGCTGCACCGGCGACAGCGTGACAAAATCCACGTCCATCATTTGCGCCAACGCCAGCTCTTCAGCGTTGTGGCACGAAGCCGCCAGCCAGCGATCCTTCGGCAGTGGGCGGCCCTTACTCGCGTATTTACGCAGCTGCGCCGCCGTCATGTGCCAGCCGGCTGCAGGAAAGTCCCCCAACCATTCAAACGGTCCCTTGAGCATCAGTTGGGCCTTGCCCGCGCACAGGCCCACCGCGTCGACCGCGAGGTCGCGGTATTTGGGGTCGTAGCCGTTGGGCGCGCGCAGCTGCACCAGCTTGATGCCACCCGCGATGGCTTTCTGGATGCCACGCAACAACGCGGGGGTTTCCAGCTCGCCTGGCGTGATCAGGTACTCGGCAGGCAAGCGCGCCGCCGCAACGATCGGTGCATTGGCCGCCGGAAACTCATAGTTGATCAGGTCTCGAGGAGCGACCCACTCCAGCGGTTGTCCTTCGACACCCTGCGGTTCGCCGGTAAACGCCGAAACCTCCCAGACATCCAGCAACACCTGCTTGTCCGGGTAGTCATGCTGCACCTTGATCAGCGGCCGTGCCGTGGTGACCTGGATACCCAGCTCTTCCTGCAGTTCGCGGGACAGTGCGCTGGCGACCGATTCATCGGCCTCCACCTTGCCACCGGGAAACTCCCAGAGACCGCCCTGGTGCTGGGTATCGGCGCGGCGCGCCAGCAGAATCCTGCCGTCGACACCGCGGATCACCGCTGCTGCTACATGCACTCGTTTCACCGCGATTTTCCTCTTGGCTGTCAGGTACGGTATTCCGCGTTGATCTTCACGTACTCGTGGGACAGGTCGGTGGTCCAGATGGTTTCGCTGCACTCGCCGCGACCCAGCTCGATGCGGATGGTGATTTCTTCCTGCTGCATCACCGCCGAGCCCTGAGCTTCGGTGTAGGTCTCAGCACGGGCGCCACGGCTGGCGATGCACACATCACCGAGGAACACGTCGATCTTGCTCACGTCCAAGTCCGGCACGCCGGCACGGCCGACGGCTGCCAGGATACGGCCCCAGTTCGGGTCAGAGGCGAACAGCGCAGTCTTGATCAGCGGCGAGTGAGCCACGGTGTAACCCACGTCCAGGCATTCCTGATGGTTGCCGCCACCGTTGACTTCAACCGTCACAAATTTAGTCGCGCCCTCGCCGTCACGCACGATGGCCTGGGCCACGTCCATGCACACTTCGAACACGGCCTGCTTCAACGCCGCGAACAGCGGGCCGCTGGAGGAGGTAATTTCCGGCAGGTTGGCCTGGCCGGTGGCGATCAGCATGCAGCAGTCGTTGGTCGAGGTGTCGCCATCGATGGTGATGCGGTTGAACGACTTGTTGGCGCCGTCCAGGATCAGGCTGTGCAGCACATCGCGGGAGACTTTGGCGTCGGTGGCGATGTAACCGAGCATGGTGGCCATGTTCGGGCGGATCATGCCCGCGCCCTTGCTGATGCCGGTGACCGTGACGGTCACGCCATCGTGCACGAACTGGCGGCTCGCGCCTTTTGGCAGGGTGTCGGTGGTCATGATGCCGGTGGCGGCGGCGGCCCAGTTATCCACAGACAGGTCGTCCAGCGCGGCTTGCAGTGCGCCTTCGATTTTTTCCACCGGCAGCGGCTCACCGATGACACCGGTGGAGTACGGCAGCACTTGGCTAGCGTCGACGCCGGTCAACTGGGCCAGCTTGGCGCAGGTGCGCGCGGCGGCCACCAGGCCCGGCTCGCCGGTGCCGGCGTTGGCATTGCCGGTGTTGGTCAGCAGGTAACGGATCGTGCCGGCCACGCGTTGCTTGGCCAGGATCACCGGCGCGGCGCAGAACGCGTTGAGGGTGAACACACCGGCGACGGTCGAGCCTTCAGCACAGCGCATCACCACCACATCCTTGCGCCCCGGGCGTTTGATGCCGGCCGAAGCGATACCGAGTTCAAAACCGGCAACCGGGTGCAACGTGGGCAAAGGACCAAGACCAACAGCCATGAATGCGCTCCTTAAAAATAGATGATGTCTGTGCCGTCGTGAACGACGGTGAAATTAATGGCAAAACGCCGCGACGGCAGAGGCCGGTCGCGGCGCGGGGTGTTACAGCGTCAGGCGGAAATCTTATTCGATCTGGCCGTGGCAGTGCTTGAACTTCTTGCCCGAACCGCAATAGCACAGCTCGTTACGGCCCAGCTTCTGATCGTTGCGAACCGGGGTTTGAGCCAAGGCCACATCGATCTCTTCGCCCAATACTTCAGGAGCGTCCAGACCCGGTGCTTCATCGTGCTGGAACTGCATGCGCGCAGCCAGTGCCTCGGCTTCCTGGCGCAGGCGGGCTTCTTCCTCGATCGGGTCTTCGCGACGCACCTGAACGTGGGACAGCACGCGAATCGAATCGCGCTTGATCGAATCCAGCAGTTCGGAGAACAGCGTGAACGACTCGCGCTTGTACTCCTGCTTCGGGTTCTTCTGGGCATAGCCACGCAGATGGATGCCGTGACGCAGGTGATCCATGGTCGACAGGTGGTCTTTCCACAGGTCGTCCAGCACGCGCAGTACGATTTGCTTCTCGAAGGTGCGCAGTGCTTCGGCACTCGCCTGCTCTTCTTTCTCGTTGTACGCCGCCAGCAGCTCGGTCATGAGCTTCTCGCGCAGGGTCTCTTCGTAGAGGTGATCGTCCTCGTCCAGCCACTGCTGAACCGGCAACTCGACACCGAAGTCGTTCTTCAACGCGGCTTCCAGGCCGGCAACATCCCACTGCTCAGGCAGGGACTGTGGCGGAATGTGTGCGCTGACGGTGGCGTTGAGCACGTCCTGACGGAAATCGGCGATGGTTTCGCCAATGTTGTCGGCGGCCAGCAACGTGTTACGCATGTGATAGATCACTTTACGCTGTTCGTTGTTGACGTCATCGAACTCGAGCAGTTGCTTACGGATGTCGAAGTTGCGGCCTTCAACCTTGCGCTGCGCCTTCTCGATGGCGTTGGTCACCATGCGGTGCTCGATCGCTTCACCGGACTGCATGCCCAGGGCCTTCATGAAGTTCTTCACGCGGTCCGAGGCGAAGATGCGCATCAGGCTGTCTTCCAGCGACAGGTAGAAGCGACTGGAACCGGCGTCACCCTGACGACCGGCACGACCCCGCAGCTGGTTGTCGATACGGCGCGATTCGTGACGCTCGGAAGCGATCACCTGCAGGCCACCGGATTCCAGCACGGCCTGGTGGCGTTTCTGCCAATCAGCCTTGATCTGGGCGATCTGCTCAGGCGTCGGGTTGTCCAGGGAGGCCACTTCCACTTCCCAGTTACCGCCCAGCAGGATGTCGGTACCACGACCGGCCATGTTGGTCGCGATGGTCAGTGCGCCTGGGCGACCGGCCTGGGCGATGATTTCGGCTTCTTTTTCGTGGAACTTGGCGTTGAGGACCTTGTGCTCGATGCCTTCCTTATTGAGCAGGTTGGACACGTGCTCGGACGTTTCGATAGTGGCGGTACCTACCAGGATCGGACGCCCCTGGGCCATGCCGTCCTTGATGTCGTTGATGATCGCCGCGTATTTCTCTTCGGCGGTCAGGAACACCAGGTCGTTGAAGTCTTTACGCGCCAGCGGTTTGTTCGGTGGGATAACCACGACCGACAGACCGTAGATCTGGTGGAATTCGAACGCTTCGGTGTCGGCCGTACCGGTCATGCCGGACAGTTTGTTGTACAGACGGAAGTAGTTCTGGAAGGTGGTGGAGGCCAACGTCTGGCTTTCAGCCTGGATGTTGAGCACTTCCTTGGCTTCGATGGCCTGGTGCAGGCCTTCGGACAAGCGACGACCCGGCATGGTACGGCCGGTGTGTTCGTCAACCAGCACCACCTGCCCGTCCTGCACGATGTACTCGACGTTGCGATGGAACAGCTTGTGCGCACGCAGGCCGGCATACACGTGGGTCAGCAGGCCGAGGTTGTGGGCCGAGTACAGGCTTTCGCCTTCAGCCAGCAGGCCGATCTGGGTCAGCATGTCTTCGACGAACTGGTGACCGGCTTCGTTGAGTTCGACCTGGCGGGTCTTCTCGTCGATGGTGAAGTGACCTTCTTTGGTCACCACGCCTTCCACTTCCTCGATGTGCTGCTCAAGACGCGGGATCAACTTGTTGATCTCGGTGTACAGGCGCGAGCTGTCTTCGGCCTGGCCGGAGATGATCAGCGGGGTACGGGCTTCGTCGATGAGGATGGAGTCGACTTCGTCGATCACGGCAAAGTTGAGTTCGCGCTGGAATTTTTCTTCCATGCTGAACGCCATGTTGTCGCGCAGGTAGTCGAAACCGAATTCGTTGTTGGTACCGTAGGTGATGTCGGCAGCGTAGGCCGCGCGCTTCTCTTCCGGCGGCTGGAACGGCGTTACCACGCCGACGGTCAGGCCGAGGAATTCATACAGCGGGCGCATCCAGTTGGCATCCCGGCGAGCCAGGTAGTCGTTCACCGTCACAACGTGCACGCCCTTGCCGGACAGTGCGTTGAGGTAAACACCCAAGGTTGCTACCAGGGTCTTGCCTTCACCGGTACGCATTTCGGCAATCATGCCTTCATGCAAGGTCATGCCGCCGATCAACTGGACGTCGAAGTGGCGCATGCCCATGACACGCTTACCCGCTTCACGGGCGACCGCAAAGGCTTCGGGAAGCAGCTTGTCGAGGGTCTCACCTTTAGCTATGCGGGCCTTGAACTCTTCGGTCTTGGCGCGCAATTGCTCGTCCGAAAGGGCAACCATCTGCTCTTCGAAGGCATTGACCAGCTGCACCGTCTTGAGCATGCGTTTGACTTCGCGCTCATTCTTGCTTCCAAAAAGTTTCTTTAACAAAGGCGCAAACATATCGGCAGGTTCTTCCACACATAGGGATGGAGGGCGCACCGTCAGTGGCCCGAGCAGCCCTCACGGCCGCATGCGAACGCGCATTCTACCCGGAATCGTGGGTGAGGAAAGTGGCGTTATTCCCTGATGCTGGCATGAGGCGGTGAGAGGGCTTGTTTAAAATAAGGGCTTTTGCTGGAACTTCAACCCATGGAGGGCAGAAGTTACCAATTGATTTCACGAACAAAACCCCAGAAAGGCATGGCCTGGGGGCGTAGAGGTGCTTTCTGCTAAGATGGCCGCTCTGTTACTTTAGGTGTCCAATAATGGCATTTCGCCCCCTGACAGCCCGCGCTCCTGCCGTGTTGCTTCGCGATGCCAAGCCGTTGAAAGCCATCTTTGGCCATGCGCAACGCTTGGGCCATCTGCAACGCCTGCTCGAAAGCCAGCTGCAACCGGCTGCGCGCGAACATTGCCGCGTAGCGTCCTGGCGCGAAGGCAACCTGCTGCTAATTGTCACAGATGGCCACTGGGCAACGCGTTTGCGCTATCAGCAAAAACGCCTGCAACGTCAATTGATGGCGTTTGATGAATTTGCCGGCCTGACCCGGGTCCAGTTCAAAGTACAACCGCCCACTACGCTGCCGGCGGTGGCTGAGCATACTCACGATCTATCGACGAATGCGGCCGAAACCATTCAGGCAACGGCCGAGGGCATCAGCAACCCAGGCTTGCGCGCGGCGCTTGAAAGGCTCGCCGCCCACGCCAAACCCAAGCCCTGACGCGCTATTTGCGCTTGCTACCGCCCAACAGCGACCCCAACAAACCCCGCACCAGTTGCCGCCCCATCTGGTTGGCGGCTTGTTGCATCGCTGACTTCAGGGCCTTGCCGGCCGTGGTGCCCAGAAACGCTCCCGCCTTGTCGGTGAAACTCGGCTCGTCGCTGGCCGACTTGGCGTCCTCGGTCGGCCCCAGTTCCTTGCGCGACATCAGCACTTCATAGGCAGATTCACGATCGATCGGCTTGTCATAACGCCCTTGCAACGGTGAACGGGCCACCAACGCGGCGCGTTCGGCGCCGCTGAGCGGCCCGATCCGCGATTGCGGCGGTGCGACCAATACACGCTGCACGACTTCCGGCGTGCCCTTTTCCTGCAAGGTGCCCACCAAGGCCTCACCCGTGCCCAATTCGGTCAATACCGACAACGCATCAAATGCCGGGTTTGGTCGAAAACCCTCAGCCACGGCGCGCAGGGATTTTTGCTCTTTGGTGGTGAACGCCCGCAGGCCATGCTGGATACGCAGGCCGAGCTGGGCCAGTACGCTGTCCGGCAGGTCGCCGGGCGATTGGGTGACAAAATACACACCCACGCCTTTGGAACGAATCAGCCGCACTACCTGTTCAAGACGATCCTGCAACGCCTTGGGCGTGTCGGCGAACAGCAAATGCGCCTCATCGAAAAACAGCGCCAGCAGCGGTTTGTCGGCGTCACCGCGCTCGGGCAGTTGCTCGAACAACTCCGCCAACAACCACAGCAGGAACGTCGCGTACACCTTGGGTGCCTCGTGCACCAGGCGGCTGGCGTCCAACAGATGAATGCGCCCGCGCCCGTCACCGGTGGGCTGCAAGATATCTTCCAACTGCAAGGCCGGTTCGCCGAACAACGCTTCGGCGCCCTGCTGTTCCAGCACCGCCAGGCGGCGCAACAGTGCCTGGCTGGAACCGGTGGTCATCAGTGCCGCGTCTTCCCCCAACAACTCCGGGTGATAGCGCAAGTGGTTGAGCAGTGCCTTGAGGTCCTTGAGGTCGAGCAGCAACAGGCCTTCGCGATCCGCCACCTTGAACGCGGCATAAAGGGCCGACTGCTGGCTGTCGGTGAGCTCCAGCAGGCTGCCGAGCAACAACGGGCCCATTTCGCTGATGGTGGTGCGCAGTGGATGACCGGATTGCCCGTGAATATCCCACAGCGTGACCGGATAAGCCTTGGCGGTGTAATTGAGGAATGGCATGCCGGCGATACGTTCGGCAACCTTGCCTTGAGGATTCGCCGCAGCCCCCAGGCCGCACAGGTCACCCTTGATGTCCGCGGCAAACACCGCCACGCCCGCATCACTGAAGGCCTCTGCCAGGCGTTGCAACGTGACGGTCTTGCCCGTGCCGGTGGCGCCGGCGATCAACCCGTGACGGTTGGCCAGGCGCATGGCCTGGGCGATGGGCTGGCCGGAAAGGTCTGCGCCGATAAGGAGTTGCGTGGAGTCAGGCATTTCGTCACCCATGGTTAATCTTTAGTGTCGCCAGGTCGATACAGGCTTATGTGAGACCCACAAAGTCCAAAAAAAGGTCAGGTAGTTCCTACAGGGACCCACAGAACTATCACAAGAAGTATCACACCTTTTTTGACGCTGCCATTTTGCGCATCCCATAAGGACGCGCTTCGGATATTAAGACCTTAGCGGACCCTACAAGCCATGAATAAAAATCTGCGCTTCAGCCATAAAATCCTGCTTGCAGCCTCCCTTATCGTCATCGCCGCATTCGCGCTGTTTACCCTCTATAACGACTACCTGCAACGCAATGCCATTCGCGACGACCTCAACAACTACCTGCATGAAATGGGTGATGTCACCGCCAGCAACATTCAAACCTGGCTGACAGGGCGCATTGCCCTGGTGGAAAACGCCGCGCAAAACATCGCCATCAACCCCGAGCCTTCCGTGGTTGCCGGCCTGCTGGAACAGAAAGCGCTGACCTCTGCCTTCATGGCGACCTACGTCGGCGACAGCAAAGGCGCCTTTACCATCCGCCCTGATACCAAAATGCCAGACGGCTTCGACCCGCGCGTCCGCCCCTGGTACAAGGGCGCCCAGAGCAGCAACGGCTCAACCCTGACAGAACCTTATATCGATGCCGCCACCGGCAAACTGATCATTTCCGTTGCCACTCCCAGCACCCAAGGTACCCAGAGCATCGGCGTGGTCGGTGGCGACCTGAGCCTGCAAACCCTGGTGGATAACATTGGCGCGCTGAATTTCGGCGGGATGGGCTATGCGTTCCTGGTCAGTGCAGATGGCAAAGTATTGGTACACCCGGACAAAAACCTGGTGATGAAGACCCTGGCCGACGTGTATCCAAAAAACACCCCGAAGATCAGCCCGGACTTCAGCGAAGTCGAGGCCAACGGCAAGGACACTATCGTGACCTTTATACCGATCAAGGGCCTGCCTTCCGTGAACTGGTACCTCGGTATTGCGGTGGATAAAGACAAATCCTTCGCCATGCTCAGCGAATTCCGCACTTCGGCGGTCATCGCCACGCTCATTGCCGTGGTGATCATCATCGCCCTGCTCGGCATGCTGATCCGCATCCTGTTGCAACCACTGCATGTGATGACCCGCGCCATGCAGGACATCGCCGACGGCGAAGGCGATCTGACCCGACGCCTGACGATCCAGAATCACGATGAATTCGGCACGCTGGGTAACGCCTTCAACCGCTTCGTGGAGCGGATTCATACGTCGATCCGCGAAGTATCCTCGGCCACTGAACAGGTCAATGAGGTGGCACTGCGCGTGGTCAGTGCCTCCAACTCGTCGATGGTCAACTCCGACGAGCAGGCCAACCGCACCAGCAGCGTCGCCGCTGCCATCAACGAATTGGGGGCTGCGGCCCAGGAAATCGCGCGCAATGCCGCGCAAGCCTCCCATCAAGCCAGCGATGCACGGCATCTGGCTGAAGACGGCCAGCACGTGGTCGAGCGCAATATCCAGGCGATGAACCAGCTGTCAGCGATGATCAGTGCTTCCAGCAGCAACATCGAAGCACTCAATAGCAAAACCGTGAACATCGGACAGATTCTTGAGGTGATCACCAGTATTTCCCAACAAACCAACCTGCTGGCGCTGAACGCAGCCATTGAAGCGGCTCGCGCAGGCGAAGCCGGACGTGGGTTTGCGGTGGTCGCGGACGAAGTGCGCAACTTGGCGCATCGCACTCAGGAATCAGCGCAACAAGTGCAAAAGATGATCGAGGAATTGCAAGTCGGTGCCCGGGAGTCGGTCAGCACCATGAGTGAAAGCCAGCGTCACAGCCTCGACAGTGTGGACATCGCCAACCTGGCCGGTGAACGCCTGAACAGTGTGACCCAGCGCATCGGCGAGATCGATGGCATGAACCAGTCAGTCGCCACCGCCACTGAAGAGCAAACCTCGGTGGTGGAGTCGATCAACATGGACATCACCGAGATCAACACCCTTAATCAGGAAGGCGTGGAAAACCTGCAGTCCACGCTGCGCGCCTGTGCCGACCTCGAGCAACAGGCCGCGCGATTGAAGCAATTGGTCGGTAGCTTCCGAATCTGATCCTGGCGGGCAGTTACTCGCCCTCGGGCTCGGGTTTACGCTGCTCCCGCTCCCACAATTGGGCGGCACCGGGAAAATCGGTGCCGTCCTCACTGTCCAGGTCATCCGGATCAAATCGACTCAAACACCCCTCGCCCACCGTCGCCGGGGCTTTTGATGTGGCTTTGTCCAGCGGATCACTCATTGCTCACTCCTCAACGGCACGCAAAGAAAAAGGGCCTGGGACGATTTAACGCCCAGGCCCTTCATTCTTCAATCACAACAGGTTGGTCAGAACACCACCGTCTTGTTGCCGTGCACCAGCACGCGGTCTTCCAAGTGGTAACGCAGGCCACGGGCCAGCACCATCTTCTCGACGTCACGGCCGAAACGCACCATGTCTTCAATGCTGTCGCTGTGGCTGACACGCACCACGTCCTGCTCGATGATCGGGCCGGCGTCCAGCTCCTCGGTGACGTAGTGGCACGTCGCGCCGATCAGCTTCACGCCACGCAGGGAAGCCTGATGGTAAGGCTTGGCGCCCACGAACGACGGCAGGAAGCTGTGGTGAATGTTGATCACCTTGCCGGCGTATTCGCGGCACAGCTCCGGCGGCAGGATTTGCATGTAGCGCGCAAGCACCACGACATCGGCTTCGTGCTGCTTGACCAAGCGGGAGACTTCGGCGAAGGCCGGCTCCTTGTCCTGCGGGTTGACCGGCACGTGGTAATACGGGATGCCATGCCACTCAACCATGCTGCGCAGGTCGTCGTGGTTGGAAATCACGCAAGCGATCTCGCAGTCCAGTTCATCACTGTGCCAGCGGTGCAGCAAGTCAGCCAGGCAGTGGGATTCGCGACTGGCCATCAACACCACGCGTTTTTTCTGCTCGGTGTCGGTGATGTGCCAGGTCATCGAAAACTCTTCGGCGATCGGCGCAAATGCCTCGCGGAAGGCCTCAAGGCCGAAGGGCAGCGTATCGGCACGGATCTCATGACGCATGAAGAACCAACCACTGAGATTGTCCGAGTGATGACTCGCCTCGGTGATCCAACCGTTGTGGGACGCCAGAAAGTTACTGACTTTGGCAACGATGCCGACCCGGTCCGGGCAAGCAATCACCAGCCGAAAAGTGCGCATTAGGGGGAAACTCCAGAACTTCGCAAAGGCCGCCATTCTAGCGATTGCGCAGGAAAACTGCAGTATCCGTTAACGCTTATTCTGATCACCGGCCCACGCCTTGACCCTTAAGACGCTAAGGCTTTACCACCTTTATATGAATCTATTTTGCCACCCTACGGTTGTTCCGCGCATTTCAGGAGAATTGTCTTTAGGTCTACGCCCTTGTAATTAACTCGAATGCATAGCATTGCTACAAACATTTAAAGTAATTCACAGAAATGCGACCTTAAATGTTTACTTGGGCATACCGCCTGACTATTATTGAGCCACTATCCCTGTCAATCAGCGCTCTACATAAGGTAGTCCACATGTCTCTGATCAACGAATACCGTGCCACCGAAGAAGCTATCAAAGAGCTGCAAGCCCGTTTGAAGAACCTGTCCCAAGACGACAAACTGCAAACCGAGCTGGAATTCGAAGGCAAACTGCGCACCCTGATGGGTGAATACTCCAAATCCCTGCGTGACATCATCGCGCTGCTGGATCCAGAGTCGAAAGTTAAAGCACCGCGCGGCGCTGTGAAAACTACCGGCACCAAGCGTGCTCGCAAGGTCAAACAATACAAGAACCCACACAACGGCGAAGTGATTGAAACCAAAGGTGGCAACCACAAAACGCTGAAAGAGTGGAAAGCCAAGTGGGGCGGTGACGTGGTTGAGGGTTGGGCTACCCTGCTGGGCTAAGCCTCGCCAGGCTCGCGCCTGATACGCGACACATTAAAAAAACGCCAGCCTGCTGGCGTTTTTTATTACCTGTCTATTCTGTGAGCCGCGATTACAGATTCATCCTCGCGGCCAGAGTGTCCGCATATTCCTGCCATTGCTCCAGCACCCCATGCTGAAACGACGTCGCACTAACGGCAAACTCCTGCCGAGCCTGATTAAATGCGTCAAGGGTATTCGGTGCGCCCCATTCCGGGCTGGACAAACGTTGCTGACAAAAAAGTTTCCAGCGTTGTTGCTCCTCACTGTTCAAGGTATCGGGGAAGTTACGTGCACGGTAGCGAAATAATAATTCAGGCAAACGGTGATCATCAAATGGCCACTGCTGGCGTGCTAATTGCGCAGGCTCGGCCGTGCGGACTTGCTCACATAAACGCCGATCCCGGTCCCCGATAAAACCGTCGTAAAGCTGTTGTTCCGGGTCGGCACTCGCTGCGAAATCCTCTTCGGCGTAAATGGCCGCTAACTTATCGCGCCAAACTTCCTGTGCGTCACTTAGCCGCAGCGCTCGCTCCTGATAAATATTCATGTCCAAGTGCAGGCGTTCACGATCTTCTGCCCGTAGCACATTCAAGGGAGCAACCACCGGGCAGCGATTGATATGCACCAGTTTGAGCGGTACCGGCAGTTCGCCCTCCGCCAGCGCTTCACGGCGGGTATAAAGACGTTGGCGCAGCGTGTCGGCATCAAGGTCCAGCAACCCTTGCGGGTCGAGCCCAAGGTCGCAGACGATCAAGGCATTGCGATTGCGCGGGTGCCATGCCAGCGGCAGCACAACCCCCAGGTAATGACGCTCGGCGGAAAAACGCCCGGAGATGTGCACCATCGGTTGCAGCAAGCGCACCTGGTCCATCACCCGTTGCTTGCTGCGCAGCTGAAATAACCATTCATACAGCTTGGGTTGTTTCTCACGAATCCGTCGAGCCAGGGCAATCGTGGCGCGCACGTCGGACAACGCATCGTGCGCCTGACCATGGTCGATACCGTTGGCTTCGGTCAGGCGTTCCAACTTGAGCGTGACGCGCCCATCCTGCTGTGGCCATTCAATCCCCTCGGGGCGCAGGGCGTAGGCCGTGCGGACGACATCGATCAAATCCCAGCGACTGTTACCGCCCTGCCATTCCCGTGCGTAAGGATCAAAGAAATTGCGATACAGGCTGTAGCGCGTCATTTCATCGTCAAACCGCAAGGTGTTGTAACCCGCGCCGCAGGTCCCCGGGGCGGCCAGTTCAGCGTGCACCCGCGTCATGAAGTCGGCCTCGGCCAGGCCTTTTTCCGCGAGTATCGCGGGGGTGATACCGGTAATCGCACAGGCGACAGGATGGGGCAGGATATCGTCGCTGGGCTGGCAATAAAGATTGACCGGCGCGCCGATCTCGTTGAGTTCGAGGTCCGTACGAATGCCGGCTACCTGAAGTGGGCGGTCGCTGCGCGGGTTGATACCGGTGGTTTCATAGTCGTACCAGAAAATGGAGGTCACGGGCTTTTCCTGTACTGAAGATCGTCAAAGTCTAGGCGTTGAGCAACCCCCGCGACCAGCACCAAATGCACTGTACAAACATCCAGCAAAACCTTGAATGGTTGCTTCCATCGCCGACACTGCTAGCATCCGTGTCTTCCAGCCACTCTGCACTGCCAAGGATCGCGATGCCGTCAGCCCCATTGGACACCCGCTACCAGATCGAGACCCCGGAGGGCATCGACCTGCCACTGCGCCCGGCCGGCCTGGTGCCACGCGTGCTGGCCTTCGCCTTTGACTTGGGTTTGCGCGGAGTCATCATGGGTATTCTGTTGGTACCGCTGGCCTTGCTGGGCAACGTCGGTATCGGCCTGGGCTCGCTGCTGTTGTTCCTAATCAGTTGGTGGTACATGGTGCTGTTCGAGGTGCTTAACCAGGGATGCTCGCCCGGCAAACAGGTCATGGGGTTACGTGTCGTACAAGATGACGGCACCCCGATTAGCTGGTCCGCGTCACTGATCCGTAACCTGCTGCGATTTGTCGACATGCTGCCATTCGGCTATTTCCTCGGCGCTATCAGTTGCCTGCAGCATGTTCACTTCAAGCGACTGGGCGACCTGGCCGCCGGCACACTGGTGATTTACCGAGAGCAGCCGTTGGAGCGTCCCCAGATACCTCAAGCTGCAGCCTTGCGCCTGCCCTTTGCCCTGGACTTGAGCGAACAACGGGCCATCCTTGCCTTCGCGGAACGCCAGACTGAACTGTCCACTGAGCGCGTTCACGAGCTGGCTTCGATTCTCGCCACCCCTTTGCAGGTATCCCCGGCTCGCGCTGTAGAGCAACTCAACGGCGTGGCCCGTGGCCTGTTGGGGCCAACATGAAGCAGAGCCTTTTCGAAAGCCGCCACCAGCCCCAATGGCAAGCCTTTGCCGAACACCTGAAACAGTTGGAGCAAGGTAAGGCCAAGCCCGGCGACGTGGCTGACTTCCCCCATCAGTACCGACGCCTGTGCCAGCACCTGGCCCTGGCCCAGGAGCGTGGCTACAGCAGCTACCTGGTAGACCCACTGCAGCAACTGGCCCTGCGCGGCCATCAACAACTTTACCGTCATCGCAGCCAATTGGCGGCCAATGTACTGGGGTTCGTACTCGCCGATTTTCCTCGGTTAGTGCGGGAACAGTGGCGTTTCGTGCTGATAGCAAGCCTGCTGTTCTTTGGCAGCCTGATCGGTATCGCGCTGCTGGTGTACCTGTTTCCGGACCTTATCTACAGCATCGTCAGCCCCCAGCAAGTGGCCGAGATGCAGGGCATGTATGACCCCGACGCCAGCCGACTGGGCCGCGCCGCCGAGCGAGCATCGAGCGAAGACTGGATGATGTTCGGCTACTACGTGATGCACAACATCGGTATCGCGTTCCAGACATTTGCCGCCGGCTTATTGTTCGGCCTGGGCAGCGTGTTCTTTCTGATTTTCAACGGTCTGGTCATCGGTGCAGTCTCCGGGCACCTGACCGAAATCGGCTATGGCCAGACCTTCTGGTCATTCGTCATCGGCCATGGCGCATTCGAACTGACCGCGATCGCCCTCGCCGGTGCCGCCGGTTTGCAGTTGGGCTGGGCGCTGATCGCTCCGCGACAGTTGACCCGTGGTGAATCCTTACGGCTGGCGGCGCGCAAGAGCGTGCAAATGTTGTGCGGCGTCATGATCTTCCTACTGATCGCTGCCTTCATCGAGGCCTACTGGTCATCCACCACTGCGATAACCCCTTGGGTCAAATACCTGGTGGGCGCTGTCCTGTGGCTGCTGGTGATCGTTTACCTGAGCGTTGCCGGAAGGACCCACCATGCGCCTGAGTGATGCCAGCGTGGTAATCCGCCCCCGTACTGCCTGGGAGGCCATGGACCTTGGCGTACTAATGGCACGGGAACACCGCCTGCTATTGATGAGCAGTTGGGCGTTGATCACCCTGCCAGTGTTTGCCTTACTCACTGCCCTGCTGTGGCAGTACCCGTCTACGGCGATATTCCTGTTCTGGTGGCTCAAGCCCGCCTTTGACCGCTTGCCGCTGTACATCCTGTCCAAGGCCTTGTTTGGCGAAACGCCCAGCCTCAAGCAGGCGGTGCGCCAGTGGCCAAGCCTGCTCAAAAGCCAGCTGCTGGCCAGCCTGACCTGGCGACGGCTCAGCCTGAGCCGAAGCTTTTTAATGCCTGTGAGCCAACTCGAAGGCCTGGATGGCCCAGCACGCCAAAAACGCCTGGGCGTACTGCAGCAACGCAACGCTGGCGCCGCACGTTGGCTGACCACCGTCGGGGTGCACCTGGAAATCGGCCTGTGGTTTGGTTGCATGGCGCTGTTCTATTTCTTTATTCCCCAAAACATCGAGACGGATTGGGACTGGCAACGCCTGGCACTGGCGACCAGCGCGGAAGGGCTTTGGTTGGAACACCTGGGCAACGCCTTCTATGCCTTGATCCTGGTGTTTTGGGAGCCGATCTACGTCGCCTGCGGTTTCAGCCTCTATCTTAACCGCCGCACCGCACTGGAAGCCTGGGACTTGGAGTTGGTCTTCCGACGTCTTCGTCAACGCCTGAGCAGTGTGGTGCCGTTGCTATTACTGATGATCGGGTTAACGTTGCTGCCATTCAGTCCGCCCGTCCTGGCCGATCCTTCCAGTCCTCCCAAGCCGCTGGGCACCCAGAGTGCGAGCCAGTCCGTAAAGGTGATACTGGACAAGCCGCCCTTCAAAAACCCGGAAACCGTCACCCGCTATCGCTTCGGCGAAGAACAACCCGCCACTAAAAACAAGGCTCACAGTGATGGCAGACTTCCGGCCTGGCTGAAGGCGCTGCTGGACAACCTCAACAGCAATACCTTCAAACACATCGCCCAAGGTTTGGAAGTCCTGTTGTGGGGGCTTCTGATCGGTAGCCTGATCTTGCTCGCGTGGCGGTATCGCGAATGGTTGCGCACCTTCGTCACTCGGCGGGGGCCTCGCAAACCGAAAACCGTCGCCCCCCTACCTACGCAACTGTTCGGCCTTGAACTGGGCGCCGAGACCTTGCCCGACGATGTCGCCAGCGCTGCGGAACAGCTGTGGGCCACCCAACCCAGGGAAGCCCTCGGCCTGCTGTATCGGGGCCTTCTCAGCCGACTGCTGCATGACTTCAGCCTGCCGCTGAAAAGCGCTGACACTGAAGGTCAGGTCCTGGCACGTGTAAACCAATTGCAGCAGCCGCAATTGCTGGCTTTCAGCGATGAGCTGACTCGGCACTGGCAAAATCTCGCCTATGGCCATCGCCTTCCCCCCCTCACCGTCCAGCAAAAACTGTGCAGTGACTGGCGCACCCTGTTCAGCTCAGGGATCCAGCCATGAACCGACCATTACTGTGGGTTGGGCTATTGCTGGCGTGCCTGCTTGGAGCGGGTGGTTACTACGCCTGGAGCAAGGCGATTCCCTACGATGAAGTCGTGGACCGCGGCCCTTCCCCGGAAGCCTTGGCCAACCCCTACCTGGCGGCCGAACACTTTCTGCGCCAACAAGGCCTGACAGTTGAACAGGCCAATAGCCTGGAACGGCTGACGACCCTGCCGGCCAAGGGCAACAGCCTATTACTGCTCGGCGAACGCAGTAACATGTCGCCACGCCAAGTGGAGCAACTGCTGGGATGGGCAAAATCCGGCGGCCACCTGCTACTGGTGGCCGAGGCACTCTGGGATGAAGAGACCGGCAAAAGCGGCGACCTGCTGCTCGATCGTCTGCCTATCCACCAGACCTTGAGTGACGAGCCTGACGAGCTCGCCCCCACCCGTGAAAAGCCGCCTAAAAAGAAAGCCCCGGACCTGACCAAGCTCTATGTCGACAATGAAACCGCACCGGCGTATTTCAGTTTCGACACGGACTTCAACCTCACCGACCCCAAGCATCTGGCGCAATTTTCCGCCAATAGCGCAAAGTCGACTCACCTGATGCAACTCCAGCTCGGGGAAGGCAGCGTCACGGTAATCACCGACAGCGACCTGTGGAAAACCCCGGACATAGGCAAGCACGATAATGCCTGGCTGCTGTGGTACCTGAACCAGGGCACCGCCGTGACCTTGCTGTTCAACAGTGACTTCGACGACCTGTTCACCTTATTGCTACGGTATTTCCCCCAAGCCCTGGTGGCACTCATTGCCTTGGTCGCCTTGGCACTTTGGCGGGCCGGTATGCGTCATGGCCCGATCCGGCCACCCGCCTCCAACGCCCGTCGCCAATTGCAGGAACACCTGAAAGCCAGCGCCGACTTCCTGTTGCGCCGTAGCGGCCATGGCACGCTGCTGCATGCCCTACAGCGCGATATCTTGCGCACCGCACGGCGCCGCCACCCAGGTTTTGAACACCTCGACAACGCAGAACAGTGGCGGGTGCTTGAACACCTGACGCGTCAACCTTCTCACGTGATCAGCCAGGCCCTTGGCCCACTCCCGGCAAAACGGCTCTCCAGCGCCGATTTCAGCCGGCAGGTGGCATGCCTGCAAACCCTCAGGAATGCCCTATGAGCGAATTTCCAAGCGCCACCGCCTTGACCCGCGAAACCTTGCAACGCGCCAGCGGACAAGCCCAGGCCCTGCGCACTGAGCTACGCAAGGCGGTGATTGGCCAGGACGCGGTGATCGACGATGTCTTGACCGCACTGATCGCCGGCGGCCATGTGCTGCTGGAAGGTGTGCCAGGGCTGGGCAAAACCTTGCTGGTACGCGCCCTGGCGCGCTGCTTTGATGGCGATTTCGCGCGTATCCAGTTCACCCCGGACCTGATGCCCAGCGATGTCACCGGCCACGCCGTGTACGACCTTCACACCGAACAGTTCAAGCTACGCAAGGGACCGGTGTTCACCCACTTGTTGCTGGCCGACGAAATCAACCGCGCGCCGGCGAAGACCCAGGCAGCCTTGCTCGAGGCCATGCAGGAGCGGCAGGTCACCCTCGAAGGCGAGCCGCTGCCCATCGGCCAACCGTTCATGGTGCTGGCGACCCAGAACCCCATCGAACAGGAAGGCACCTACCCCCTGCCGGAAGCGGAACTGGACCGTTTCATGCTCAAGGTGCGCATGGATTACCCCGACGCACAGCAGGAATTGGACATGGTGCGCGAAGTCACGCGCTCGTCGCGGGCCGACATGCTGGACGTACACCCATTGCGCACGGTATTGCAGGCCGGGGACGTGCTGCAGTTGCAGCAGATTGCCAGTGACCTGGCCCTGGACGAACACGTTCTCGATTATGCCGTACGCCTGGCACGCGCCACCCGTAGCTGGCCAGGGCTGGCGATCGGCGCCGGGCCTCGCGCCTCGATCGACCTGGTACGCGGCGCCCGCGCCCGCGCGTTGTTGCGCGGTGGTGAATTCGTCACCCCGGACGATATCAAGGGATGTGCCCTGGCAGTACTGCGCCATCGGGTGCGTATCGCGCCCGAGCTGGATATAGATGGGCTTGAGGTCGACCAGGTGCTCAAGCAACTGCTCGATCAGATCCCGGCTCCCCGGCAATGACTCGCCCATGAAACCGACCCGTCTGCTGTTGAACTGGCTCGGCGTATTGCTGGGCCTGGGCATCCTGCTGGGCACTGCAGCAGCATTGCAGTTCAAAGTGCCCGACACCTTGCACTCCGTGACGTGGGGATTGCTCCTGGCGCTGTTGCTGCTGGCCATGCTGGATGCGATGCGCCTGCGTCGCCGCCCGTCTCCCCGCGTACACCGACAGATGCCCGCAAGCCTGGCACTTGGACGGTGGGGTGAGGTACGCCTGGCCTTGGAGCATGACTTCCCACAGCCGCTGACAGTGCAGGTATTCGATCACGTCCCCGACGGGTTGACCGTGGAAAACATGCCCCAGTCCATAAACCTGCGCCCCGGTGAACGCAGTGAGCTGGGTTATCGTCTGCGCCCACTGCGGCGGGGACACTTCAGTTTCAGCCGCTGTGAAATTCTGCTGCCCAGCCCAATGGGCCTGTGGTCAGCGCGGCGCTTTATCGAGGTCAGCGATGCCACCCGCGTCTACCCGGATTTCGCCCGACTCTACGGCGCACAGCTGCTGGGCGTGGACAACTGGCTGAGCCAACTGGGTGTGCGTCAACGTCAACGCCGAGGGTTGGGGCTGGAGTTTCATCAGTTGCGCGAGTTTCGCGACGGCGACAGCCTGCGGCAAATCGACTGGAAGGCCACCGCGCGGCAGCGCACCCCAATCGCCCGTGAATACCAGGATGAACGCGACCAACAGATCGTGTTCATGCTTGATTGCGGCCGACGCATGCGCAGCCAGGATGACGAGCTGTCGCATTTTGACCATGCCCTCAATGCCTGCCTGTTGCTCAGTTACGTCGCCTTGCGTGAGGGTGATGCGGTAGGGCTGTGCACCTTTGCCAGTGACCAGCCGCGCTACCTCGCGCCAGTGAAGGGCAGTAGCCAGTTGAACCTGTTGCTCAACGCGGTATACGACCTGGACACCACTCGACGGACTGCCGATTATCAGGCTGCGGCCAGCCAACTGCTGGCTCGGCAAAAGCGCCGTGCATTGGTGGTCGTGGTGACTAACCTGCGGGATGAGGACGATGAGGCGCTGCTGACGGCCGTCAAGCGCATCAGCCGACAGCATAGGGTGATGGTGGCCAGTTTACGCGAGGAAGTGCTCGATCAATTGCGCCAGGCTCCCGTGCAAACCTTGTCCGAAGCCTTGGCCTACAGCGGCACCCTCGACTACCTGAATACCCGCGATGAGCTGCACGACCGCCTCGGCGCCCAAGGGTTATCCGTATTGGACACCTTGCCGTCTGAACTGGGACCGGCCCTGGTGACACGTTACCTGGGCTGGAAGAAAGCCGGGGCTTTCTGACAAAAGCCCCCTTTAAACAGCGCACGGCCACAACAGGGGCTGCACTACCCCGGAACGGGTCGACCAGGCACTGTGATTCAGGCCGACGCCTGTAAGGGATCAAAACTGAAATAGTGCAATAAGACGCTGATCAACTGCCCATATTCCTCGGAGGCCTTGAGCACGCTGAACCCGGAATCATAATGCTGCGGGTTGATATCTTCGTGGCTCCACAAACAGGTCGCCGTGAGATCAATCGGATGGAAGGTGCCGTCAGCACCGGGAATTTTCAAGCGCAGCTCGAAATCCACGTCGACCATCATGGGCAATTGGCTGATTAACATCAGTCCGTCTTCCGAGACATTGCCTAGAAAACCGATGGGCTTATCGGTGAGGCGGTTAAACACTTGCAGAAAATAAGGTAGCTGATGCCGCTCGATCCGTCGGTCGGTAAACATGGTGAGATCGCCATCCAATGGCCATGACTGCGGCCGTGCCAGTGATTCGGAACAGGCTAAAAGCCCGCTCTCCCTGGATCTCGGTGTGATAACAGGCAATATTTTGCCGCTAAACAGCCGCCGAGTCCGGGCCCCACATCCGTTTGCGCTTGAAACTTGTACAAACGAACATCTAAAGGATAGCCCAAGACTGGCAACGGGCCAGTTATGAAATGACGAATATCATCATAACGAAGCTGGACGCGGCCGAGCGACGCTTGCGCCAGGGTAATGCCCCAGTTGTTGCAGGGTGTCGAGCCGCGCACGCGCACGATAGGCGTACTCACTCGAGGGGTACTGATTGATGATGAATTGGTAGGTCTGCACCGCATCGACGAACAGCTTTTGCCGCTCCAGGCATTGCCCGCGCAACATCGAAACCTCTGGCTGCACATAACGTCGGGTGCGACTTTCGCGGTCGACCTGGGACAATTCCAGGGTGACACGCTCACAATCACCGACCTTGTAGGCGCGGTAGGCGTTGTTCAAATGGTGGTCCATCGACCAACGGGTGCAGCCGACAACACTGACGGCCAGGGCAGCAATGAGCAAAATTCGCATGAGGGTTCTCCTGTCTTGTGCAGTGTATCGACCCCTCGTCGAAAATCTTCAAGGATGTTCGTATTACACCGCAGCGAAAACAAGTCAATCATCGATAAGTAGTGCAAACGAACAATGACTACAACGAAAGAGCATAGTAGCCTTCCTCAGCGCTTGAACTCAGGAGTCTGTGCATGTCCGTCCGTCGTACCAAAATCGTCGCCACCCTTGGCCCGGCCAGCAACTCGCCGGAAGTCCTCGAACAGCTGATTCTGGCTGGTTTGGACGTTGCCCGTCTGAACTTCTCCCACGGCACCCCGGACGAGCACAAGGCTCGCGCCAAGCTGGTGCGTGAACTGGCTGCCAAGCACGGCCGCTTCGTGGCCCTGCTGGGTGACCTGCAAGGCCCGAAGATCCGTATCGCCAAATTCGCCAACAAGCGGATCGAGCTGAAAATCGGTGACACCTTCACCTTTTCCACCAGCCACCCGCTGACCGAGGGCAACCAGCACGTCGTGGGTATCGACTACCCGGACCTGGTCAAGGACTGCGGCGTCGGTGACGAGTTGCTGCTGGACGATGGCCGCGTGGTCATGCGCGTCGACACCGCCACCGGCACCGAGCTGATCTGCACCGTGACCATCGGCGGCCCACTGTCCGACCACAAAGGCATCAACCGCCGTGGCGGCGGCCTGACGGCCCCGGCATTGACGGAAAAAGACAAGGCTGACATCAAGCTCGCCGCCGAAATGGAAGTGGACTACCTCGCCGTGTCCTTCCCGCGCGACGCCGCCGACATGGAATACGCCCGTAAACTGCGCGACGAAGCCGGCGGCACCGCCTGGCTGGTCGCGAAGATCGAACGCGCCGAAGCCGTGGCCGACGACGAAACCCTCGACGGCCTGATCAAGGCTTCCGACGCGGTGATGGTTGCCCGTGGCGACCTCGGCGTGGAAATCGGTGATGCCGAGCTGATCGGTATCCAGAAGAAGATCATCCTGCACGCACGCCGCCACAACAAAGCGGTGATCGTGGCGACCCAGATGATGGAGTCGATGATCCAGAACCCGATGCCGACCCGTGCCGAAGTGTCCGACGTGGCCAACGCCGTGCTCGACTACACCGACGCCGTGATGCTCTCGGCTGAAAGTGCCGCCGGCCCGTATCCGCTGGAAGCCGTGCAAGCCATGGCGCGTATCTGCATCGGCGCTGAAAAGCACCCGACCAGCAAGACCTCCAGCCACCGTATCGGCAAAGAGTTCGAAAGCTGCGACCAGAGTATCGCCCTGGCGGCCATGTACACCGCCAACCACTTCCCAGGTGTGAAGGCGATCATTGCGTTGACCGAAAGTGGCTACACGCCATTGATCATGTCGCGCATCCGTTCGTCGGTGCCGATCTACGCGTTCTCCCCACACCGCGAAACCCAGGCCCGCGCGGCCATGTTCCGTGGCGTGTACACCGTCCCGTTCGACCCGGCCTCGTTGCCGCCGCACGAAGTCAGCCAGGCTGCCATTGATGAGCTGATCAAGCGTGGTGTTGTAGAGAAAGGCGACTGGGTCATCCTGACCAAGGGCGACAGCTACCACACCATCGGCGGTACCAACGGCATGAAGATTCTGCACGTTGGCGACCCAATGGTCTGACTGACACGCTGAAAAAAAAGCCCCGCCCTGTGAATGGCGGGGCTTTTTGCATTTCAGACCAGAGTGACCTGCTGGCTGTCAGGGCCTCATCGACTTACCTTCAGCGACTGCTGATAAACCCCGACAATGCCGCAATCGCCTCAGGCGACCTCAACCGCTGGGTAAACAACGCCCCCTCCTCCTCGATCACCTGCCGCAACTGTTCGCGGTCCACGCTCTTCATCAACTGCTTGGTCACCTGCACCGCCCCCGGCGCCAGGGTTTCAAAACGCTCGGCCACTTCCCGCGCCTTGGCCAGCGCCGCCTCACCACTGCCCAACGCCTCGGTGGCAATGCCCCAGGCAGCCGCCTGTTCACCGGTGAACCCCTCACCCAGCAATAGCAACTCAGCCGCCTTGGCATGCCCCAACAAGCGCGGCAGGATCAAACTCGAGCCAAATTCTGGACACAGTCCCAAATTGACGAACGGCATGCGCAACCGCGCATCGCGGCTGACATACACCAGGTCGCAATGCAGCAACAGGGTCGTGCCGATGCCCACCGCCGCACCCGCCACAGCCGCAATCACTGGTTTTCGACAGTTGAGCAGGCTCTTCATGAAGTGGAACGGCGGGGTATCAAGATCGCTGGGCGGATGGTCGAGAAAATCGCCAATGTCGTTGCCGGCAGTGAAGCACTCACTGCTGCCCTGGATCAGTACGCAGCGAATCTCCCCGTCCGCATCGGCCTGCTCCAACGCCTCGGCCAGTTGTGTGTACATGGCGCGGGTCAGGGCGTTCTTTTTGTCAGGGCGATTGAGCTGCAGGATCAGCAGCCCACGTTCGCGCTGCTGTTGGATGGCGTCAGTCATGGTCAATCTCGCGACTGTAGAGTTCAGCGCTCAACCACGGGGCAGGAACACATCGGCCAGCAGTTGATTGCGCGGCAGTCCCGCCAGGAACAAGCGCTTGGAAAACGCTTCCACGCTGACAGGGTGCCCGCAGAGTAAGGCCAGAGTTTGCCGCGAAACAAGCCGCAGTTGCGCCAATGCCTGGGCCGACTCGGCCGCCGTCCATAGCTCCACCGCCAGGTTGGGGTACTGCGCGGCCAGCGCCGCCAAGGGTTCGGCCAGGTAATGGCCATCGGCATCATGGGCCAGGTGAATCACACGGATGGCCCCCTGATGATCCTGGCGCAGCGCTTCACGCAACACGCCCCACAACGGCCCCAACCCGGTACCGGATGCCAGCAGCCACAACGGCCGGGATTGCCAGTCAGGATCATATTGCAATGCGCCACCGCGTAATTCGCCCAAACGCAATCGGTCACCCACCGACAGCGCCCGCGCCGCATCGCTGAATTCGCCCGGTTGACGGCAATCGATATGAAACTCCAGAAAGGCATCCTCCTGGGGCAAGCTCGCCAGGGAATACGGGCGCGCCACCGACCCCGCCCACAGCACCAGGTGCTGCCCGGCCCGGTAGCGCAGACTGCGCTCCGGTTGCAGGCGCAGGCGCAATACCGTCGAGTTCATCCACTCGATGCCCACCACCTCGGCCGGCAAACCGTCACGCAGCGGGTCAAACGTTTCGACACGCAGATCCCCACGGACCTGGCACTGGCACGCCAAGCGCCAACCCTCCTGGCGTTGCGCCGCGCTCAAGGCCTCGGGCTGCTTATCCTCGACCTCGCCCTGGCACCGCACCAGGCACGCATGGCAACTGCCGGCGCGGCAACTGTAAGGCACGGCCACACCCGCCTGGTTCAAGGCATCCAGCAGATTACTGCCGGTCGTTACCGACCAATGGCGTTCGCCGACGTACAGTTCAGGCATATAAGGACTCAATCACAAAGGGCGCGCACAGGGAATCATGCCTGCGACAGTTTGACCATAGTCGGGTGTATCGGCCACCGCGCCGGGTTATACTGCCGCGCCTTTTTAGCGTCGCGCCTGCACCACTTTGGCGTGCCTTGGAAAGGTGAGCTCAGCCGACCGATGCAACACTGGGCTCACCTTTATTGAATGTTCCCTTATAGAGGAGCGCGACTCATGACCGTGATCAAGCAAGACGACCTGATTCAGAGCGTTGCCGACGCCCTGCAATTCATTTCCTACTACCACCCCGTTGATTTCATCCAGGCCATGCACGAAGCCTACCTGCGCGAAGAATCGCCAGCGGCGCGTGATTCCATCGCCCAGATCCTGATCAACTCGCGCATGTGCGCCACCGGTCATCGCCCGATCTGCCAGGACACCGGTATCGTCACCGTGTTCGTGCGCGTGGGCATGGACGTCCGTTGGGATGGCGCCACCATGGGCCTGGACGACATGATCAACGAAGGCGTGCGTCGCGCCTACAACCTGCCGGAAAACGTCCTGCGTGCCTCCATCCTCGCCGACCCGGCAGGCGCGCGTAAAAACACCAAGGACAACACCCCAGCGGTCATCCACTACTCCATCGTCCCGGGTAACACCGTGGAAGTGGACGTGGCGGCCAAGGGCGGCGGTTCCGAGAACAAGTCGAAAATGGCCATGCTCAACCCGTCCGACTCGATCGTTGACTGGGTGCTCAAGACCGTTCCGACCATGGGCGCCGGCTGGTGCCCACCGGGCATGCTCGGCATCGGCATCGGCGGCACCGCCGAGAAAGCCGCGGTGATGGCCAAGGAAGTGTTGATGGAGTCCATCGACATCCACGAGCTGAAAAAGCGCGGCCCGCAGAACCGTATCGAAGAGATGCGCCTGGAGCTGTTCGAGAAGGTCAACCAACTGGGCATCGGCGCCCAGGGCCTGGGTGGCCTGACCACCGTGCTCGACGTGAAGATCATGGACTACCCGACCCACGCCGCCTCCCTGCCGGTGTGCATGATCCCCAACTGCGCCGCCACCCGTCACGCGCACTTTGTGCTCGACGGCTCGGGCCCGGCGTCGCTGGAAGCGCCACCGCTGGACGCCTACCCGGAAATCGTCTGGGAAGCCGGCCCTTCGGCCCGCCGCGTCAACCTCGACACCCTCACCCCGGAAGAAGTGCAGAGCTGGAAGCCGGGCGAAACCGTGTTGCTCAACGGCAAGATGCTCACCGGTCGCGACGCCGCGCACAAGCGCATGGTCGAGATGCTGAACAAGGGCGAAAGCCTGCCGGTGGACCTCAAGGGCCGCTTCATCTACTACGTCGGCCCGGTTGATCCGGTGCGCGAAGAAGTGGTTGGCCCAGCGGGCCCGACCACCGCGACGCGGATGGACAAGTTCACCCGTCAGATCCTCGAGCAGACCGGCCTGTTGGGCATGATCGGCAAATCCGAGCGCGGTCCGACCGCCATCGAAGCGATCAAGGACCACAAGGCCGTGTACCTGATGGCCGTCGGTGGTGCCGCTTACCTGGTGGCGCAAGCCATCAAGAAGTCGCGCGTTGTCGCCTTCGCCGAACTGGGCATGGAAGCGATCTACGAGTTCGATGTGAAAGACATGCCGGTCACCGTGGCGGTGGACAGCAAGGGCGAATCCGTCCACATCACCGGTCCTGCCATCTGGCAGAAAAAGATCAGTGACAGCCTGGCGGTAGAAGTGCAGTAAGCATTTCCCTTGCAAGGATAGGCGACTGCGGCCTTGGGCCTAGTCGCCTTTTTATTGCCTGCTGGTTTCTCTGTAGTGAGCGGGCTTGCCCCGCGCTGCGCGGCGAAGCCGCCCCATCATTTTGCCAAACAGAACGCGGTGTCAGGTTTTAGGGCGGCTTCGCCACCCAGCGCGGGGCAAGCCCGCTCACTACACAACCCCGCTCGCCACAACGTTAACGTCGTGCATGCTATGGTGCACTCCCCTTTCTGCGCCTGCCCATCACCGTATGATCGTGATCCCTCGCCCCCTGCGCCTGACGTTCTACTCCCTGCTGATCATCGCCGGTGCCGTGCTGGCTGCCGCCTTGGCCACGCGCCATGCCGAACGCCAGGCCCTGGTGGACGATGCCGCCCGCGCCAATCAGCAGCTTGCGTTGTATGCCAACTCGCTGCACACCCTGATCGAACGCTACCGCGCCCTGCCCGCCGTGCTGGCGCTGGACTCGGAGATGATCAACGCCTTGAAGGGCCCGCTGGATCCCTCCACCCAGGACCTGCTCAACCGCAAGCTCGAACGCATCAACGGGGCTGCGCAGTCTTCCACGCTGGAGTTGATGGACCGCACCGGCCTGGCCGTGGCCGCCAGCAACTGGAACCTGCCGAGCAGTTACGTGGGGCATAACTACGCGTTCCGACCGTACTTCAGCCAGACATTGAGCCAGGGCACCGGGCGCTTTTATGCGGTGGGCGTAACCACCGGGATCCCCGGTTACTTCCTCTCCAGCGCGGTGCTGGATGAACACGAGCAGTTCCTCGGCGCCATGGTGGTCAAGCTGGAGTTCCCCGAGCTTGAGCGCGAGTGGGCCCAAGGCAATGACTTACTGCTGGTCAGTGATGCGCGTGGCATCGTGTTTATCGCCAATCAACCCGGCTGGCGTTATCGCAACCTGCGGCCGCTGTCGGCCAGCGACCTTGCCGAACTCAAGGCCACCCGCCAATACGACAAAAAACAACTGCTGCCGCTGGATGCCCAGTCACTGCAGCGCTTTGGCGAAAACAGCCATTTGATGCGCGTCAACGGCCCGGAGGGCAGCGCCAACTACATCTGGGAGTCCTTGCCGCTGAAAGCCGAAGGCTGGACCCTGCACCTGCTGCGCAAGCCCCAGTTCGCCTTTGAGGATCAACGCAACGCCGGGCTGGCCGCCGCCGGTTCCTGGCTGGCGCTGGTGTTCCTGGTGCTGTTCCTGACCCAACGCTGGCGCCTGGCCCGTTTGCGCCAGCGCAGTCGCGAGGAGCTTGAACAACTGGTGGAAGAACGCACCCAGGCGCTGCGCACCGCCCAAGATGGCCTGGTGCAATCGGCCAAGTTGGCAGCGCTGGGGCAGATGTCCGCCGCCCTCGCCCACGAAATCAATCAGCCACTGACGGCCCAACGCATGCAGTTGGCCACGTTGCGCCTACTGCTCGATCACGGCCGCGTCGACGACGCCTACAAGGCGCTCACCCCGCTGGACGACATGCTCACGCGCATGGCCGCGCTCACCGGTCACCTCAAGACCTTCGCGCGCAAAAGCCCGAGTGGCCTGCGTGAACGCCTGGACTTGGCCACGGTGGTGGACCAGTCCCTGCATCTTCTGGATGCACGCCTGCGCGATGAAGCCATCGGCGTAGTGCTGGACCTGACCCGCCCCGCCGGGGTCCGCGGCGATGCGATTCGCCTGGAGCAGGTGCTGATCAACCTGCTGCGCAACGCCTTGGACGCCATGGCCGACAAGCCGCGCAAACGCCTGGAAATCCGCCTGCATGCCGATCAACAGCTGTGGCAGCTGACCGTCAGCGATTCCGGCGGCGGGATTGCCGACGACCACCTGAACAGTGTGTTCGACCCGTTCTTCACCACCAAGCCCGTGGGTGACGGGCTCGGCTTGGGGTTGGCGGTGTCCTACGCTATCGTGCACGAACTGGGCGGACGCCTGAGCGCCGGCAACCGGGGCGACGGCGCGGTATTCACCCTGACCTTGCCTATCGCGCTGGAGACGCCCGAACCATGCTGAACGCGGTGATTGTGGTCGATGACGAAGCCAGTATTCGCACAGCCGTCGAGCAATGGTTGAGCCTGTCGGGGTTTGAGGTGCAATTGTTCAGCCGCGCCGACGAATGCCTGGCGCGACTGCCCAAGGACTTCCCCGGAGTGATCCTGAGCGACGTGCGCATGCCCGGCCTCAGCGGCCTGGAACTGTTGGCCGAGGTGCAGCGCCGCGACGCGGATTTGCCGGTCATTCTGCTCACCGGCCACGGCGATGTGCCGATGGCCGTTGAGGCCATGCGCGACGGTGCCTACGACTTCCTGGAAAAACCCTTCAGCCCCGATGCCTTGCTCAACAGCCTGCGCCGTGCCTTGGACAAGCGTGGCTTGATTCTCGAAAACCGACGCCTGCATCAACAGGCCGATCATCGGGCGCAGTTGGAATCGACGCTGCTGGGTGTGTCCCGGGGTTTGCAAACCTTGCGCCGCCAGGTGCTGGACCTGGCAAGCCTGCCGGTCAACGTGCTGATCCGTGGCGAGACCGGCAGCGGCAAGGAGCTGGTCGCCCGCTGCCTGCATGATTTTGGCCCGCGCGCGAAAAAGCCGTTTGTGGCACTCAATTGCGCCGCGATTCCCGAGCAATTGTTCGAGGCCGAACTGTTCGGCCACGAAAGCGGCGCGTTCACCGGGGCCCAGGGCAAGCGCATCGGCAAGCTGGAGTACGCCCACGGTGGCACGCTGTTCCTCGATGAAATCGAAAGCATGCCGCTGGCCCAGCAGGTGAAACTGCTGCGCGTGCTGCAGGAGCAGAAGCTGGAGCGGCTGGGCTCCAACAATAGTATTCACGTGGACCTGCGCATCATCGCCGCCACCAAGCCGGACCTGCTGGAAGAGGCCCGCGCCGGGCGCTTTCGCGAAGACTTGGCCTACCGCTTGAACGTCGCGCAATTGCGCCTGCCGCCTTTGCGTGAGCGCCGCGAGGATATCCCCTTGCTGTTCGACCACTTCACCCACAGTGCCGCCGATCGCCTGGGCCGCACCGTCGAACCGCTGAGTGGCGCGCAACTGGGGCGCCTGCTCAGTCACGACTGGCCGGGCAATGTGCGTGAGCTGGCTAACGTCGCCGAGCGCCAGGTGCTGGGGCTTGGCGACCCGGAACCGGAAGGCGTCGAGGCCGGGCAATCCCTGGCGGCGCAGCAGGAGGCGTTCGAGGCTCATTGCTTGAAGGCCGCGTTGACCCGGCATAAAGGCGATATCAAGGCGGTGCTGGCGGAGTTGCAACTGCCGCGCAGAACCTTGAATGAAAAGATGCAGCGGCATGGGTTGGTGCGGGAGATGTTTCTCTAGGCCCATCGTTGTGTTGACTGGCAGGCCGCTATCGGGGGCAAGCCCCCTCCCACACTTGAGCGTGTTCACAAATCAAAATGTGGGAGGGGGCTTGCCCCCGATGAGGACAGCAGCCATAAGCGGATTTCCGCTCACCCCCTTAAAATCATCAGCAACTTTCCGCTCAATAAAATCTCGTAACCCTTCTATTCCGGGCCTTCACCCACCTGGCACAGCTCCTGCTATAGCCCCAGCCAGGCAGTGCTCAAGCACGCTCCATAAAAACAACTAGATGAAGGATCCTTCAATGGATAACTCCAACTCCCTGCCTCTGGGGTCGGCGGCTGCGCCGGCGAAAGAGCGCACCACGTCCAGCCGGATCAAATCGATTTTCAGCGGATCGGTCGGCAACATGGTCGAGTGGTACGACTGGTACGTCTACGCCGCTTTCTCGCTGTACTTCGCCAAAGCCTTCTTCCCGAAAGGCGACACCACCGCCCAACTGCTCAACACCGCCGCGATCTTCGCCGTGGGCTTCCTGATGCGCCCGATCGGTGGCTGGCTGATGGGCCTGTATGCCGACAAAGTCGGACGTAAAAAGGCCTTGATGGCCTCCGTCTACCTGATGTGCTTCGGCTCGCTGCTGATTGCCCTGAGCCCTGGCTATGAAATCATCGGTATCGGTGCGCCCATCCTGCTGGTATTTGCCCGTTTGCTGCAGGGCCTGTCGGTCGGCGGCGAATACGGCACCTCCGCCACTTACCTCAGCGAGATGGCGACCAAGGAACGTCGCGGTTTCTACTCCAGCTTCCAGTACGTGACCCTGATCTCCGGCCAGCTCATCGCCCTGGCGGTACTGATCGTGCTGCAACAAGTGCTGACCACCGAGCAACTGTATGCCTGGGGCTGGCGTATCCCGTTTGCCATTGGCGCCCTGTGTGCGGTGGTCGCGCTGTACCTGCGTCGCGGCATGGAAGAAACCGAGTCGTTCACCAAAAAGGAAAAAGCCAAGGAAAGCGCCATGCGCACCTTGATGCGCCACCCCAAGGAACTGCTGACCGTGGTCGGCCTGACCATGGGCGGTACGCTGGCGTTCTACACCTACACCACCTACATGCAGAAATACCTGGTGAACACCGTCGGCATGAGCATTTCCGACTCCACCACCATCTCGGCGGCGACGCTGTTCCTGTTCATGTGCCTGCAACCGATCGTCGGTGGGCTGTCGGACAAGGTAGGCCGTCGGCCGATCCTGATCGCCTTCGGTATCCTCGGCACGCTGTTCACCGTGCCGATCCTCACCACCCTGCACACCATCCAGTCCTGGTGGGGCGCGTTCTTCCTGATCATGGCTGCGCTGATCATCGTCAGCGGCTACACCTCGATCAACGCCGTGGTGAAAGCCGAACTGTTCCCGACCGAAATCCGCGCCCTGGGCGTGGGCCTGCCGTATGCGCTGACGGTGTCGATCTTCGGCGGTACCGCTGAATACATCGCGCTGTGGTTCAAGAGCATCGGCATGGAGACCGGCTACTACTGGTATGTGACCGCATGCATCGCGGTGTCGCTGGTGGTCTACGTGACCATGAAGGACACGCGCAAGCATTCACGTATCACCACTGACTAACGCTTCGCCAGTCCTGCAAAAAGGGCTGTGTCAGCAGATGACACAGCCCTTTTTTTGAGATCAGGACAGTTCCGCAACCTCACGCTGCCCATACCGCCGCTGCGCATACGATGCAGCCACAATCATCACTAGCAACACACCCGCCAACACCGCCGACGACCCCACCGTGCCAAAGTCCAATCCGCCCTTTTCATGGGGCTTGGTGAGAAAGTCCCCCAGTGTTGCGCCGAATGGCCGCGTCAGTACAAACGCCACCCAGAACAACAGCACCGACGAGATCCGGGTGAAATACTTGAGCGCCACCACCGCGGCGATGGTCGAGCCGATCAACAAGGCGCCACCGGCAAAACCGAGCCCCGAATCGTCCGCGAGGAAATCGCCCAAGGCCGTGCCCAAGGTGTTGGAGAACAGGATCGCCATCCAGTAGAACAACTCGCCTCGGAAGGTCTGCACCTTGTTCACGTTCAGCGAGTCACCACTGAGGTGCCACACGGCAAAGATGATCATCAGGATCACGATCAGGATCATCGAGCCCGTGGCGTAGCCCAGGCCGAGGGTGCGGTCCATGAAGTCCGACATCGTAGTGCCGGCGGTGCTGGTGGACAGGATCACGATCCAGTAGAGCACGGGGTTGTAGGTTTTGGACCAGAGTTGCGTCACCAAGGTGACCAGGAATACGCTGATCAGGATCATTGAGCTGATGGCATAACCGACATTCAGCGTCATCGACAGCAAATCCCCGGCGGTTTCGCCCAGGGTGGTTGCGCAGATTTTCATGACCCAGAACGCGAGGGTGATCTGAGGAAGTTTGTTCATGCGGTAGAAGGCTCCAAGGTTCAGTCTTATGGGGGTGTCGACCTTGGGCGCAGACTGAACGGGGAACTGTGAAAAATAGGTGGGCGAGGAATGAAAATTCCATATCGCCGATGGAAATTAGCCGCCTTGGGTTGCAGTATGGCCACCTCAACGAAGCCAACAGCAGGAACCCGGCCATGTCCGACGATATCCACTTCTACGAACCCGCCAAAGGCCACGGCCTGCCCCATGACCCGTTCAATGCCATCGTCGGGCCACGGCCGATCGGCTGGATTTCGTCACACGACAGTGAAGGCCGCCTGAACCTGGCGCCCTACAGCTTCTTCAATGCGTTCAACTACATTCCGCCGATCATCGGGTTTTCCAGTGTCGGGCGCAAAGACAGCCTGAACAACATCGAACAGACCGGCGAGTTTGTGTGGAACCTGGCGACCCGCCCGCTGGCCGAGCAGATGAACCAGAGTTGCGCCGCCGTTTCCCCCGAGGTCAACGAGTTCGAGTTGTCCGGCCTGACGCCGGTGGCTTCCAAGATCGTTGGCGTGCCACGGGTGGGCGAGAGCCCGGTGTCGTTCGAGTGCAAGGTGACGCAGATCATCCAGTTGCAACGTGCGGACAAAGCGTTGGTGCCGAGTTGGCTGGTGCTGGGCGAGGTGGTCGCGGTGCACATCGCCAAGTGGCTGCTCAAGGATGGGGTCTACGACACCGCCGCCGCCGAGCCGATTTTGCGCGGTGGTGGCCCGGCGGATTACTTCCAGTTGGGGCCGGAGGCGCTGTTCAAGATGTACCGGCCAAGCACCACCAAACCCTGACTGAATACAATAAAAAGTGGGAGGGGGCTTGCCCCCTCCCACATTAGATTGTCGGCGTTGCTCAGTTGGCGGCGCTCGCCCAGGTCAGTTGACCCTCTTCATCCACACCGATCAGCCGTTCAAGCTGCACGGTGGCTGCATCGTCGGCGTCGGAAGCGGTCTTGAACGTCTGTCCATCAAGGATCTTGTGAAACTTCGGTGCGCCCATGCCATCCAGTGCCTTGACGGCGACGGCGGCGCTGTAGCCACCTTCACCCGGTACTACGGCGGATACGGCTTCGTGGTGGGCAAATTGTTTACGTGCCATGTTGCAGGTCCTGGCCAATGGAAAGTCGGCCATTCTAAACCTGATCAGCCGGCGAGTTGCAGGTACTCGCCGTAGGCATTCGCGGCGGATGCATCGGTGAAGGTCTGGAAGTCCATGCTGCGCACGACCCTGTCGTTTAACAGCTCGGTAAAGATCATCAGGGCCGGAGAGTCGAAGTAGGCGCTCATCGCCTGCTCGCTGCTCCAGAAACCGGAGATCAGCCAGACATCAGGGTCGACCTGGGAATGCTGCAACGAGAATTGCAGGCAACCCTGAGCCTGGCGGCCCGGTTCGATCAAACTGCTCAAGCGTGCACCGAGTTCGGTGCTGCACCCGGCTCGGGCGCGGATAAAGGCCATATGGCTCGCGGGAATGGGGGTGGACATGTTCGACTCTCCCGTTGAGAAGTGATGCTCGGCAAGCACTGTGAGAGTGTGTTGCCACAGGATCAAAGATAACGGCGCGGGTGAGCACGCGGTTAGTCGATTCCTGCCGGCTTATTGCACAATCCTGCGAGAAGCGTAGAGAGGACGTTCGGCCCAGGGCTTTATTCCACGGACAAACGCCGTGTTTCAGGGAGATGACAGGCCCGCTGCTTGCCTGATTCACGATAGGGCGCAGGATCAGGCAAGGATTGTGCAGAATCGACGTAACACTGTTTGAACCGTCGCCGCTAAGCTTGCCCCCATCACCGCAGCCTGTAGAGGACGCCCCATGCCGTCGCCCGAATCCAAATCCATCCCCCTCGATGCCGAGATGGAAAAACAGCGCGCCGAGCTGGCCAGTATCGTGCACCGGCATACCTGGGAAGAAGGCTCCTACGGCACGGCCATCACGACGCTGTACCTGAACCGCCACAACACGCCGCGCGACTTCATGCCGGTGCTGGTCGAGCCGGCCCTGTGCATTCTGGCCAGCGGCAGCAAGGAAGTGCGCCTGGCTGACGAAATCTTCGCCTACGACCCGCTCAACTATTTAGTCTTTTCGGTGGCCATGCCGGTGGCCGGGCGGATCATTGATGCCACCCCGCAAGACCCGAACCTGTCGGTACGCATCAACATCGACCCGGCCCAGCTCACCGCCTTGATTGCCGAAGCCGGCCCGATGGGCGTGCCGACGCGTCCAACCTCCCGTGGCATGTACGTGGACCGTATCGACACCCAATTGCTCGACGCCGTGCTGCGCCTGGCGCGCCTGCTCGATACGCCCAAAGATATCGCGATGCTCGCGCCATTGATCAACCGGGAAATTCTCTATCGCCTGTTGCGGGGCCCGCAGGGTTATCGGCTGTATGAAATTGCCGTGGCCAACAGTCAGAGCCATCGCGTCAGCCAGGCGATCAAGTGGTTGAATGGCAACTACGAACAACCGCTGCGCATCGATGACCTGGCCAAGGAAGTGAACCTGAGCGTCTCGACCTTGCACCACCGCTTCAAAGCAATCACCGCCATGAGTCCGCTGCAATATCAGAAGCAACTGCGCTTGCAGGAGGCCCGGCGATTGATGATTGCCGAAGGGTTGGAAGCGTCGGCGGCGGGGTATCGCGTGGGGTATGAAAGCCCGTCGCAGTTCAGCCGGGAATACAGCCGGCTTTTTGGTGCGCCGCCATTGCGTGACCTGGCGCGGTTGCGCCAGAGCATCTGAACCAATGAAGATCAAAATGTGGGAGGGGGTTTGCCCCCGATTGCGGTGGGTCAGCTACAGACTAAGCTGACTGACATACTGTCATCGGGGGCAAGCCCCCTCCCACACGTTGACCGCTTGTGTTCAGTCTAAGCCGCGCGGTAGTTGCAGGGTCACCCGCAACCCACCCTCGCGCAGATTCTGCAAACTCACTTCGCCGCCATGGCTATGCGCAATGTTGCGCGCAATCCCCAAGCCCAAGCCGTAACCCTGCTGCTGCCCGGCCAGGCGGAAGTGCGGTTCGAACACCTGCTCCAACCGCTGCTCCGGCACGCCGGGGCCTTCGTCATCCACGTGCAGGATGAACTCCGCGCCATCGTCCTCAATGTGCAAATGCGCGTTCTGCCCGTACTTCAGGGCGTTGTCGATCAAGTTGCCGATGCAACGCTTGAGCGCCAGCGGCTTGCCCGGATAAGTGCTCAGGGCGCGGCCATGTTGAGTCACGCGGCCATTACCGTTAGGCGCCAGATACGGCTCCACCAGGCAGTCGAGCACGTGATTGAGGTCGACCGGCTCGATGTTTTCGTGGATATCGGTGTCTTTCACACATTGCAGCGCGCCCTTCACCAGCAACTCCAACTCATCCAGGTCGCGGCCAAACTTGGCTTGCAGGTTTTCGTCTTCAAGCAATTCAACGCGCAGGCGCAGGCGGGTGATCGGCGTGCGCAAGTCGTGGGAGATCGCACTGAACAATTGGCTGCGTTCGGTCAGGTAGCGGCTGATGCGCTCGCGCATGGCATTGAACGCACGCCCTACTTCCACCACTTCGCTGCCGCCGCCTTCGGCCACCGGCTCAACATCGGCCCCCAGGGACATGTCCCGCGCCGCCCGCGCCAGGCGCTTGAGCGGCCGGCTCTGCCAGTGCACCAGCAACCCGATAAACAGCAGCAGGAAACCGCTGGTCAGCACGATAAACCACACTTGCTGGGACGGCAGGCCTTGTTCTTCAAGGCTGGTGTAGGGCTCGGGCAACAGCGAGGCGATGTACAGCCATTCGCCCTGGGCGAGTTGGATCTGGGTGACCAGCACCGGTGGGTTCACCGGTTCCAGGGTCAGGGCGTAGTGCGCCCAGGAGCGCGGCAGTTCATCGAGTTTCAGGCCGGCGTTGAAGATACGCAGGTCTTCGGCGCTGACGAACTCCACCGACATGTGCACATCGGCGCCGAGGGTTTGTTTCAACACCTCGTCCACCGCCTCGAGCACCGCCTGTTTACGCGGGGTCTGCGGCAGGATGGCCATGTCCAGCGGACGATCATTGAGGGTCACCACAAAACGCGTACCGCCCATACTGCGCAATTGGTCCAGCACCAACGGCCGATACGCCACCGGCAACGAACGGAAGTAACTCACGCTGGCGGTCATCGAATGCGCCAGGCTGCGGGCGCTGGTGACCAGCCCTTCGAGCTGGGTGGCACGCAACTGCGACACCCAGATCACACTGGACAGCGCTTGGGCAAACAACACGGCCAGCAGCGTCAGCAGCAGCATGCGCCCCAACAGCGAGCGCGGCACCGGGAAGCGCCGACGGCGCTCGGTCAATGGTTCAGTGGGCATTGCCGGCAACCACGCTGGCTGCCAGTTGATACCCACTGCCACGCACCGTACGGATCAGCCTCGGCGGTTTTTCGGTATCGCGCAGGCGTTGGCGCAGGCGGCTGACGGCCATGTCGACGATACGGTCCAGCGGCATCAGGTCGCGGCCACGGGTGGCGTTGCCGATGGTGTCGCGGTCGAGGATCTGTTGCGGGTGGTCGAGAAATAATTTGAGCAGGGCAAAGTCGGCGCCGGAGAGGATCACCTCTTCGCCATCCACGTGGAACAGGCGGTGGCTGATCATATCCAGGCGCCACTCATCAAACACCAGCACATCGCCGCCACTGCTGCGCTCCTGGCCGAACTGGCAACGGCGCAACAAGGCCTTGATCCGCGCCTGCAGCTCGCGGGGGCTGAAAGGCTTGCCGATGTAGTCATCGGCGCCCAGCTCCAGGCCGATCACGCGGTCGGCCTCGTCGGAACTGGCGGTGAGCATGATGATCGGCACCTGCGCCTGGCGCGGGTGCTGGCGGATCCAGCGGCAGAGGCTGAAACCGTCTTCGTCTGGCAACATCACATCAAGGATGACCAGGTCGCAGGGCGCCTCGTTCATCGCCTGGCGGAACCCCGCGCCATCCGGCACGCCACGCACCTGGAAGCCGGCGCGACTGAGGTAGGTCTGCAGCAATTCGCGGATTTCCTGGTCGTCGTCGACGAGGAGAATCGATTTACTGATTACGCTCACGGGGTCCTCCTTGTTGTTATGGGGTGTACTTGATGGCCTCATCGAGGGCAAGCCCCCTCCCACACTTTGAATGTATTCACACATCAAACTGTGGGACGGGGCTTGCCCCCGACAGGGCCATCACTGCCTATGCAAAAGCCTGTTCGAGCGCCACACCCGCCCCGGTCAACCCGGAATACGGCGCCGTCACCAACCACACCGGAATGCCCTTGAAGTAGTCGCTCATGCAGCCTTTGTCACTGAAGCTCTTGGCAAAGCCACTGCGGATAAAGAAGTCGGCAAACCTCGGTATCACCCCGCCCACGATATACACACCACCGCGTCCACCGGTGGTCAGCACATTGTTGCCTGCGACGCGGCCCAGCCAGATGCTGAACTGGTCCAATACTTCCATCGCCACCGGGTCACCGGCCAGGCCTGCGGCCGTGATGGCCTCGGGCGTTTCCAGGACCGGTGTGTGGCCATCAACCGCACAAATCGCACGGTACAGACGCGGCAACCCGCCACCGCTCAACGCGGTTTCCGCACTGACGTGGCCGATCTCGCTGTAGATGTGCTGCCACAACTGGGTTTCCCGTGGGCTGCTCAGCGGCAAATCGACATGCCCGCCCTCCCCCGGCAACGCCGCAAAGCGGCCAGCGCCGAGGTCCAGCAACGTACCGACACCCAGGCCGGTGCCCGGGCCGATCACCACCGCCGGGCGCAACGGCTCCGGCGTGCCTGCGCAGACCACGCGGAATTCGTCGGGCTTGAGACGGGTCATGCCCAGGGCCATGGCCGAGAAGTCATTGACCAGCAGCAGCTCATCCACTTGCAGGGTTTTGCAGAAGGCAGTCTTGCTCAGGCGCCAGTGATTGTTGGTGAATTTAAATTCATCCCCGCTCACTGGCCCGGCGACTGACAGGCACACCGCGCCGATGTCCCCGATTTCCAGGCCTTCCTCGTTGAGGTAGACCTTGATCGCCTCTTCAGGACTCGTGTGATCCGCCGTGGCATGCACACGGATCGAATGCAGTTCCTGATCCCGCCACAACGCAAAACGGGCATTGGTGCCCCCGATGTCACCGACCAGCGCTAACTTCACTTAAGCGTCTCCAAGGCAGAGGTAAAGGCGCTGGCGCCCTGCTCTGCGGAGCTTGCGGCCATGCGCATAAATGCAAACAGCTCGCGACCGGCCCCCACGTTATTGCCCAACAGGCCCGTGGCAGGCGCGCGCGCTGCAAACTCTTCGGCGTCCACCTTAAGCTCCAAGGTGCCCTTCACGCCATCCACGCGAATGATATCGCCATCGCGCACCCGCGCCAGTGGCCCGCCGCTCTGGGCTTCGGGGTTGACGTGAATCGCGGCGGGGATCTTACCCGACGCGCCGGACATCCGCCCGTCTGTTACCAGTGCGACCTTGAAGCCGCGGTCCTGCAGCACGCCAAGGAACGGCGTCATCTTGTGCAATTCGGGCATGCCGTTGGACCGTGGGCCCTGGAAGCGCATGACCGCGACAAAGTCTTTTTCCAGTTGCCCGGCCTTGAAGGCGTCGGCCAGGTCCTGCTGGTCCTGGAACACCACGGCAGGGGCTTCAACGATCTGGTGCTCCGGCGCCACGGCCGAGACTTTCATCACGCCACGGCCAAGGTTGCCTTCCATCACGCGCAAGCCGCCTTCGGGCGAGAACGCACGGGCCACGGGGCGCAGGATGGTTTCGTCGAGGCTTTCGATGGGGCCGTCGCGCCAGATCAGCTCGCCGTCGACCAGGAACGGTTCCTGGGTGTAACGGCTCAGGCCCTTGCCGGCCACGGTGTTGACGTCTTCATGGAGCAGGCCGGCTTCGAGCAATTCGCGGATCAGGAACGACATGCCGCCCGCCGCCTGGAAGTGGTTGATGTCGGCCTTGCCGTTTGGATACACGTGGGACAGGGTCGGCACCACCTCGGAGAGGTCGGCCATGTCGTCCCAGGTAAGGATGATGCCCGCCGACATCGCGATGGCCGGCATGTGCAGGGTGTGGTTGGTGGACCCGCCGGTGGCATTGAGCGCGATGATCGAGTTGACGATGGATTTCTCGTCGACGATCTCGCCGATCGGCGTGAAGTTGCCGTTGGCCTTGGTCAGGCGCGTGACCTGGTGTGCGGCTTCGCGGGTCAGCGCATCACGCAGCGGTGTGTACGGGTTGACGAACGAGGCGCCCGGCAAGTGCAGGCCCATCACTTCCATCAACAGCTGGTTGGTGTTGGCAGTGCCGTAGAAGGTGCAGGTGCCGGGGCTGTGGTAGGACTTCATCTCCGATTCCAGCAGCTCTTCGCGGGTGGCCTTGCCTTCGGCGTAGCGCTGGCGCACGTCGGCCTTCTGTTTGTTGGAAATACCCGACGGCATTGGCCCGCCCGGTACGAAGATCATCGGCAGGTGGCCGTAGCGCAGCGCCCCCATCATCAGGCCGGGGACGATCTTGTCGCAGATGCCCAGCATCAGCGCGGCGTCGAACATGTTGTGGGACAGCGCTACCGCCGTGGACATGGCAATCACTTCGCGGCTGAGCAGGCTCAGCTCCATGCCGGGCTCGCCCTGGGTCACGCCGTCGCACATCGCCGGGGTGCCGCCGGCGAACTGGCCGACCGAGCCGACTTCGCGCAGGGCTTTCTTGATCTGTTCCGGGAAATGTTCGTACGGCTGGTGCGCCGAGAGCATGTCGTTATATGAAGAAACAATTGCCACGTTGGCGGCATTCATCATGCGCAGGCTGTTTTTGTCTTCGGTGCCGCAACCGGCCACGCCATGGGCGAAGTTGGCGCATTGCAGCTTGCCGCGCATCGGACCGTCGCTGGCTGCGCCGCGAATGAGCGCAAGGTAAGCCTCGCGGGTGGCGCGGCTGCGGGCGATAAGCCGTTCGGTGACCTCAAGGACGCGGGGATGCATGTGTAGAACTCCAGGCTAACGGATGTGGCGACCTGAGTGTCTATGCTGATCAAACGCCCGCAGCGCATGGGATGGCAGGGAGTCGTTTGGATCATCGGACCAGTTGATTCAGGTCACTCGTTGTAGATTGAACAAAATATTGCCACTAAAAAGGCTTGTTTTCTATTTTTATGCGAATAATCTTGTAATTCTTACAACAAATCGACGACAGGCACTTTCCAATGACTCTTCGTATCGCAATCAATGGTTTTGGCCGTATCGGCCGTAATGTCCTGCGCGCACTGTATACCCAAGGCTACCGCCAGGATTTGCAGATCGTCGCCATCAATGATCTGGGCGACAGTTCGATCAATGCCCATCTCCTCAAATACGACACCGTACATGGCACTTTCGAAGCAGAGGTCGCCCACGATCAGGAAAGCCTGACCGTCAATGGTGACCGGATTGCCGTGAGTGCCATCCGCAACCCGGCCGACCTGCCGTGGGCCGCGCACAAGATCGACGTGGTGTTTGAATGCACCGGCCTGTTCACCGACCGTGACAAGGCTGCCGCCCATATTACCGCCGGCGCACGCAAGGTGATCATCTCGGCACCGGCCAAGGGCGCGGACGCCACGGTGGTCTACGGCGTCAACCATGACATTTTGCGTCAATCGCACCAGATCATCTCCAACGCCTCGTGCACCACCAACTGCCTGGCGCCGGTCGCCCAGGTGCTGCACCGCGAGTTGGGCATCGAAAGCGGCTTGATGACCACGATTCACGCCTACACCAACGACCAGAACCTCACCGATGTCTACCACACCGACCCGTACCGCGCGCGTTCGGCCACCCAGAACATGATCCCAAGCAAGACCGGCGCCGCCGAAGCGGTCGGCCTGGTGCTGCCGGAACTGGCGGGCAAGCTGACCGGCATGGCCGTGCGGGTACCGGTGATCAACGTGTCGCTGGTGGACCTCACTGTGCAGTTGAAGAAAGAAGCCAGTGCCGAAGAAGTCAACGCGCTGCTGAAAGAAGCCAGCCAACACTCGAAGATCCTCGGCTACAACACCCTGCCGCTGGTTTCCAGTGACTTCAACCATAACCCGCTGTCGTCGATCTTCGATGCCAATCACACCAAAGTCAGCGGCAAATTGCTGAAAGTGCTGGCCTGGTATGACAACGAGTGGGGCTTCTCGAACCGTATGCTGGATAACTGCCTGGCGCTGTGCAACGCGGAATAATTTGAGTTGTGCAGGGCTTGTGTGGGAGGGGCTCGCCCCCTCCCACATTTGATCGATACAGGCTCACAGCAATAGCCACTTGCCATTTGAGTTGATGATAAGCATTATCATTAACTGCAAACCGGTCTGGTATCACTGTGAGCCAATCTCGCTTCAACCACGTCTTTATCACCCAACGGGTGGTTCTGCTTCGCACCTTGCAGCGGATGGTGAATAACCACAGCACCGCCGAGGACCTGTTGCAGGAAACCTACCTGCGCGTCACCCGGGCCCTCAGTGAGCGGCCGATCGATCACCTTGAGCCCTTCGTCTATCAAACTGCGCGCAACCTCGCGCTGGATCATCTGCGCGCGCGTAGGATCCAGGCCCGTACGCTGCAGGAAGATGTTCCGATGGACGTCCTGCAAAGCGTCGCCGCGCCCATCAGCACCCCCGAAGACGCCACCCAGGCCGAGCAGATGCTTGAAGCCCTGAGTGTCAGCCTCGGCCAGTTGAGCGCCCGCCAACAGCAGATTTTCATCCTCAGCCGCCTGCACGGTTGCAGTTACCAGGAGATCGCGGATCAGTTGGAAGTGTCCTTGAGCACCGTGCAAAAGGAACTGAAATTGATCATGGCCATCTGTGTAGGTGTGGCCGAACGGCTGGATCGGCCTTAAGCTTCTCCCGACAGAAACGTCGACCTAAGCTGTAGGAAAGTTGAATAGAACGTGGCGAAGACCCGAGGAACACCGTGACGGACCCGAATAAACTGCGCCCCCATGAGCTGGCTCATGAGGTGTTGCAAGACACGGCTATGGACCAAGCCCTCGACTGGCTGATCGCCCTGCAGTGCCCGCTGCCCGGGCAGCAGGCTGAATTCGAAGCCTGGCTGGCCAGCGACCCCGCGCATGTCCACGCGTTCGGCAAGGCCCAAGCCGCCTGGGGTGGCGCGCCGGTCCACAGCGCTGCTGTCGCACTGGCCGCGCCGCGCAAACCCAGCGCCTGGCGCCGGGTCAAGCCGCATTGGAAACCGCTGGCCACTGCCGCCGTGCTGTTGATCGGCCTGTTCAGCTTCAGCAACCTGCCGGTACGCCTGCAAGCCGACCACCTCACCGTGGTGGGCGAACGCCAGCGCCTGCAATTGGACGATGGCTCCAAAGTACTACTCAACACCAACTCGGCGTTTTCCAGCCGCATCAAGGACCACCAGCGCATCGCCCGCCTGTACCAGGGCGAAGCGTTTTTCGACGTCGTGCCCAGCCATGGCCTGCCCCTGGAGATCGACGCCGGCCCCGTACGCGCCAGCGTGCGCGATACCGCCTTCGCCGTGCGCTACCTCAATGGCGAAGCGCAGGTGCAAGTGCAGCGCGGCGATGTGGACCTGAGCAATACCTTCGACGATGCCCGTGTGCGCCTGAGCGCCGGTGAAAGTATCCGCATCGGGCCCAAGGGCTTTGGCCAACCCGCCAAACTGGACGCCAACAAGGACTTGGCCTGGGTGCAAGGCCGGCTGATCTTCGAAAACTGCCCGATGAGCGAAGTGCTCGCCGAGCTGCGTCGCTATTACCCCGGCTGGATCGTCAACACCAACGACCAACTCGCCAGCGTCGCCGTCACCGGCAATTACCGCCTCGACCAGCCCCTGGACGTGGTGCGTTCGCTGGCGCACATCACCTCGGCCAAGCTGTCGGAATACCCGGCGCTGGTGATCTTGAACTAAATGAGAATTATTTTTACTCGATAGCTGTCGGTGGTACGTCTCGTCTTAGCCAATGCAACTGATTCCTATTTTTCTCAGTTCGCAACTATAAGACTCGTACCCCGGAGCGCTCTCGATGTCCTCTTGTTTCAACCGCCGGTCCTCTTCGCCCGTCCTGTCCTTGCTGACGGCAGCCATCCTGTTGGCCGCTGCGCCAGTGATGACCGCCACCGCCGCCGAACCTGCCCCACGCAGCCACGGCAATTACACCTTCAGCATCGAGCAGCAGCCGCTGGTTTCGGCACTGAACGCCTTTACCGCCGTGACCGGCTGGCAAGTCGGCCTGCCGGCGGAACTGGGCCAGGGTGTATCGTCCCCTGGCGTAAGCGGCCCGTTGTCGCCGGAAAAAGCCCTGGACCGGCTGTTGGTGGGGACCAACCTGAGCTACCGCAAACTGGGCAGCAACAGCATCGTCCTGGAAAAGCGCGCAGCGGGCGGCGCCCTCAACCTGCAACAGGTGACCATCAGCGCCACCCGTAACGAGCAGGATGTGAGCAGCGTGCCGAGCACCGTCAGCGTGCATGAGCGCGAAGCGCTGGACCGCCAGAACGTCAACACCATTCGCGAACTGGTGCGCTACGAGCCTGGCGTTTCAGTCGGCGGCGCCGGCACCCGTGCCGGTAACGCCGGTTTCAACATTCGCGGCATCGACGGCGATCGCATCCTCACCCAGGTGGACGGCGTGGAAGTGCCGGACAACTTCTTCAACGGCCCCTACGCCAAGACCCGTCGCAACTACGTCGACCCGGAAATCGTCAAGCGCGTGGAGATCCTGCGCGGCCCGGCGTCGGCCCTGTACGGCAGCAGCGCGATTGGTGGCGCGGTGAGTTACTTCACCCTCGATCCGGACGACATCATCAAGCCCGGCCAGGACGTCGGCGCGCGCCTGAAGACCGGCTACAGCTCCGCCGACGAAAGCTGGCTGACCTCCGGCACCGTCGCTGGCCGTGTGCAGGACGTCGACGGCTTGCTGCACCTGAGCCAGCGCAATGGCCACGAGATGGAGTCCTACGACGGCAACAACGCCACCGGCCTGGCCCGCACCGGCGCCAACCCGGAAGACGCACGCACGACCAATATCCTGGCCAAGCTCGGTTGGAACTACGGCGATGACAACCGTCTGGGCCTGACGTATGAAAAGTACAAGGATGATCGCGACACCAACCTCAAGAACGCCGTGGGCGGCCCGTTCAACGCCGGCCCCTTCGTCTCGAACTGGTACCGTGCCCGTACCGGCAACGACACCATTACCCGTGAACGCTTCGGCCTGGAAAACAGCATTGCCCTCGAGTCGCCGATTGCCGACCGCATCAAGACCAGCCTCAACTACCAGATTGCCAAGACCGACCAGACGACGGCCGAAATCTACCAGCCAAGTCGCCGCGTCTTGCGTACCCGCGAGACCTTGTACCAAGAACGGCAATGGGTGTTCGACGCACAGCTGGACAAGGCGTTCAGCCTCGGCGAAACCGATCACCACGTCACGTACGGCACCACCCTTAAGCAGCAGAAAGTCACCGGTTCGCGCGAAGGCGCCGCCACCTGCCTGGCCGTCGGCAGTGGTTGCACGGCCATCGGCGCACCCAGCCCCTCGGCCGGTGACAGCGTGCGCAAGGCCAGCGACTTCCCAGACCCGACCATCAACACCTACTCGCTGTTTGCCCAGGACCAGATCGCCTGGAACAACTGGACCTTCCTGCCCAGCGTTCGCTACGACTACACCCAGCTCAAGCCCAAGCTGACCGAGGACTTCCTCAACGCCACCGACCCGACCCGCATTTACCCCCACGACGACAGCACCAAGACCTGGCACCGGGTCTCGCCGAAATTCGGCCTGACCTACGCGCTGACCGATCACTACACCTGGTTCGGCCAATACGCCGAAGGCTTCCGCACGCCGTCGGCCAAGGCGTTGTACGGTCGCTTTGAAAACCTCCAGCAAGGTTACGTGGTCGAGCCCAACCCGGACCTTAAGCCGGAAACCAGCAAAGGCATCGAGACCGGGATTCGCGGCAACTTCGACGCGGGCAACTTCGATGTCGCGGTGTTCTACAACAAGTACAAGGACTTCATCGACGAGGACAACACCTCGGTAAGTCCGACCGGCACGATCTTCCAACCCTTCAACATCAAACGCGCCACCATCAAGGGCATTGAAGCCAAGGGCCGCATGAACCTGGACGCCTTCGGCTCACCGCAGGGTCTGTATACACAGGGCGCCGTGGCCTACGCCTACGGCCGTAACGACGAAACCGGCCAGCCGCTCAACAGTGTCAACCCACTCAAGGGCGTGTTCGGACTGGGTTATGACCAGGAGCAATATGGCGCCCTGGTCAGTTGGACCCTGGTCAAGAAACAGAACCGCGTCGACAAAAATACGTTCTTCTCGCCCGACGGCAATACCACCAGTGCCCCGTTCAAGACCCCAGGCTTCGGCATCGTCGACCTGACCGGTTTCTACAAGGTCACCCACGACGTGACCGTCAACGGCGGCCTCTACAACCTGACCGACAAGAAGTACTGGAACTGGGACGACGTGCGCAGCTACGACGGCGTCGGCGAAGCCGGTGTGACCTCCCCGGCCAACCTCGACCGCCTGACCCAGCCAGGTCGCAACTTTGCGATCAACGTGATCTGGGACATCTGATGAAACCCGCCTCACCCCGGCGTAATTATTCAGCGCCGGGGTGAGGATTTTTTACTGTGCCGCGTCTTCTTGTTCGTCTAGTTGATAACAGCTCTCTTTCGGGCACCCAGGCGCTTCCCTTCTCAAGGACTTTTTTCATGACCGCTTCCCCTACCGCTGAACGCCCAAGCCTGCGCTCCCAGCGCCTGAACCAGATCACCCACGAGCCACACACCAGGCTCGACGCACTGGTGAAGGCTCATGCCCCGTTTGAAACCCAAGCCAACTTCGCCCGTTTCGTGGTGGCGCAATACCTGTTCCAATCGGAACTGGTGGCCCTGTACAACGATGCCGAATTGATCAAGATCGTGCCGGACCTGGCCGAGCGCTGCCGCGCCGAAGCCGCCAGGCTGGACCTGGGCGACCTGGACACCGACGTGCCTGCACCGGTCGCCGGCGCCGTGAAAAACCCGAGCAAGGCCGAAGCCCTGGGCTGGCTGTTTGTGTCCGAAGGTTCCAAGCTGGGCGCCGCGTTCCTGATCAAGCGCGCCGTGGGCCTGGGCCTGAGTGAAACCTTCGGTGCCCGCCACCTGGGTGAGCCGGCCGGTGGTCGTGCCGAAGGCTGGAAAAGCTTCACGCGCACTCTCGACGCCCTGCCATTCAGCGCCGAAGAAGAAGCTGCTGTGGAAAAAGGCGCGATCGACGCGTTTGTACGCTTCACCGTATTGCTGGAACAGGCGTACCCTAGCGCCCCTGAATTGGCCTGACCTCCAGATTGAAATGCCATCAACTGTGGGAGGGGGCTTGCCCCCGATAGCTGAGTACCAGTCACCCTCTACAGTGACTGAACTACTGCCATCGGGGGCAAGCCCCCTCCCACAGTTGGCGCTCACTTCGCGACGTTACAAATAAACCATGACCCGCAAAACCCCATCCACCTCGAAAATCGCCCGGATCCTCTTCGGCCTGCTGGCCTACGTCAGCCTGGGCATCGGGTTGGTGGCGATTGTCATACCGGGTTTGCCCACCACCGAATTCATCCTGCTGGCCGCCTGGGCCGCCACCAAAAGCTCGCCGCGTCTCAGCGCCTGGCTGGAAAACCATCGGCTGTTCGGGCCGATCCTGTCCAACTGGCGCAACGGCAAGATCATTGCCCGGCGGGCCAAGGTCAGCGCCACCGTGAGCATGCTGCTCTGCGCCACGCTGATGCTGGTGATGCTCGACCACGGCTGGCCGATCTACCTGGCGATTGCCGGGATGAGCCTGGGCAACCTGTGGATCTGGTCACGCCCCGAACGGCTCGCACAGCCCGTATAACGGCGCGTACAGGCGCTTACGCGCCGTTCATCGCCTGCCTCTCATGTATTGATTTATGACGCCGATGTTTCAGACATAGCGCTGAATGGACTTGGCTCTGGTGCTTGCATACCCATGAGTGCATTCGTGAGTGAACCTATGTTCAACACCCTCTCCATCCGCTTGAAAATTGTGTTGCTGTCCGGTCTTTGCCTGTTGGGGGTGATCGCGCTGGTCGTCAGCATCAATATCTACAACACCACCCAGAATGATCAGTTGGTCAGCGACTCAAGCTCGCGCATGCTCACTGCCAGCGTCGAACAACTGCTGCAAGCCAGGGCGGCCGAACAGGCGGTGCAGTTGCAGAAAACCTTCGGTGACAGCCTGGTGGCCTTGACCGCCCTCGCCGATCAGGTCAAAGACCTGCGCAACCTGGCAGCTCAGCGAGGGCTGGAGCCCGGCGCACTGCGCGAAGCACTCAACCAGAGCCTGAAAACCGCCTTCGAACGCAACAACAAGGTACTGGGTATCTGGCTGTCATTCGAACCCAACGGCCTGGATGGCAAAGACAACGAATTCATCGACGACAAGGCCCGCGTCTCCAACGAGAAAGGCCGCTTCTCCAGCTATTGGAGCCGTGCAGGCGGTCAAGGCTTGAACACCATCATGGTCGAGGACGACCTGACCAAGACCAGCCTCAACCTCAGCGGTACGCCCTACAACATCTGGTACACCTGCCCACGTGATAGCCGTAGCATTTGTCTGCTGGACCCGTACGAGGACACCGTGGCCGGCAAACCCGTGCTGATGACCACCATTTCCCTGCCGCTGATCGTAGACGGTAAGGTCATCGGCGTGGTGGGCGTCGACATCGCCCTCACCGCCCTGCAAGCAACCACCGACGCTGCACAGAAGAACCTGTTCAACGGCGCAGCACACCTGGAGATTCTCTCCAGCAGCGGTTTGATTGCCGCCTACAGCGGCGAGCCGGCGAAGGTCGGCAAGAACCTGATCGACACCCTCGGCACCGAAGGCAAGGAAATCGTGCAATTGTTGGCGAGCGACAACCGCATGATCCGCGAACAGGACGGCACCATTCGCGCCGTGTACCCGGTCAAGCCGATTGCCGAGGCCAAATCCTGGGGCGTGGTGATCAAGCTGCCAAAAGCCGTGATGCTGGCCGATAACGTCAAACTGCAAGGCGTACTCGATGAAGCCCAGGCGGCCGGCACCCTCAAGGCACTGCTGGTGGCCGCTGCCGCCGGCCTGCTGGGCCTGCTGCTGATCTGGCTGACCGCCACCGGCGTGACCCGCCCGATCAACAGCGTGGCGGCCATGCTCAAGGACATCGCCAGCGGCGAAGGCGACCTCACCCAACGCCTGGCGTATGCAAAGAAAGATGAACTGGGCGAACTGGTGAACTGGTTCAACCGCTTCCTCGATAAGCTGCAACCGACCATCGCCCAGATCAAGCAGAGCATCACCGAAGCCCGGGGCACGGCGGACCAGTCTTCCGCCATCGCGCGCCAGACTAGTGAAGGCATGCAGGTGCAGTTCCGCGAAATCGACCAAGTGGCCACCGCGTCCAATGAAATGAGCGCCACCGCCCACGACGTCGCCAACAGCGCCTCGAATGCTGCCAACGCGGCACGCGGTGCCGATCAATCGGCACGCGAAGGCATGCAAATCATTGAACAGAGCACACGGGATATCACGACCCTGGCCGAGGAAGTCAGCAAGGCGGTGACGGAAGTCGAAGCCCTGGCGGTCAACAGCGAGCAGATCGGCTCAGTGCTGGAAGTGATCCGCAGCATTGCCGAGCAGACCAACCTGCTGGCCCTCAACGCCGCCATCGAAGCGGCACGCGCCGGGGAAAGTGGCCGTGGGTTTGCGGTGGTGGCCGACGAAGTGCGCAACCTGGCCAAGCGCACCCAGGATTCGGTGGAGGAAATCCGCCTGGTGATCGAACGCATCCAGAGCGGCACCCGTGGCGTGGTGGCCACCATGCATTCGAGCCAAAGCCAGGCCCAGAGCAATGCGGGGCAGATCCATCAAGCGGTGCAGGCCCTGGGCAAGATCAGCGATGCTGTCACCGTGATCAGCGACATGAACCTGCAGATCGCCAGCGCCGCCGAACAACAAAGCGCGGTGGCCGAAGAGGTCAACCGCAATGTCTCGGCGATCCGCACCGTGACCGAAACCCTGACCGGGCAGGCGACTGAGTCGGCGGCCATCAGCAGCCAACTCAATGCCTTGGCCAGCCAGCAGATGAAACTCATGGATCAGTTCAAGGTTTAAATAACACCAAAGGAGCAATGTGGGAGGGGGCTTGCTCCCGATGGCAGAGTATCAGTCTACTTATCTGTAGCTGACACACCGCTATCGGGGGCAAGCCCCCTCCCACATGGGGTCCACGAACGGCTAAAGACCCTGCCAGGCCTGGACGAACGCCGCCACATCTTCCTTAGCCGCCGTGCGCGGCGGGTTCTGCGGCGTACCCAAATAGAGGAAGCCAATCACTTCCTCATCCGCCGTCAGCCCCAGGCCTTTGGCGACGTGGGCCGAGTAGGACAGTTCGCCGGTGCGCCACACCGCACCAATGCCCTGGGCATACGCGGCCAGCAGGATGCCGTGCGCCGCGCAGGCGGCGGCCAGCCGTTGTTCGGACTTGGGCACCTTGAAGTGTTCCTGCAGACGGGCAATCACCACCACCACCAGCGGCGCACGCAGCGGGCCGTTCTGGGCCTTGTCGATGGCGGCTTGCGGTGCGTCCGCGTCTTGCAGGCGCGCAGCCTCGGCCAGCAGCGTGCCCATTTGCTCACGGGCAGCCCCTTCAACCGTCAGGAAACGCCAAGGGCGCAGCTGGCCGTGGTCGGGTGCACGCATGGCGGCGGCGAACAGCACGTCGAGCTGCTCCTGGGTCGGTGCCGGTTCCAGCAGGCGCGGCACGGAAACACGGTTGAGCAAAGCGTCGAGAGCCTGCATTGGCCACCTCCAGAAAAAAATGTGCGGTCATTCTAGCGGGAATGAATCGGATACCACCAAACGATAATTGCTCTTATTCATTGCGCCCCGCCCTGTTAGACTTTGCGCCCCTATTTTGCGCCTTCACTCAGGAAACCCGATGTTCCGTTCGCTTTTTCGCCTGTCCGCGGGGTTGCTGGCCTTGAGCCTGACTGCCTGCGATGACGCGCCCAGGTTTACCAAGGCCGAGCCGGGTGAATCACGGGCGGGCGGCGCTGCGACGGTGAACAAGCGCGACCAGAACGCGTTTTCCTTGCCCTCGGCGAACCTGTCGCCCACGCGGCGCCTGGACTTCAGCGTCGGCAACAGCTTCTTTCGCAGCCCGTGGGTGATCGCCCCGTCCACCACCACGGCGCGTGATGGCCTGGGCCCGTTGTTTAACACCAACGCCTGCCAGAACTGCCATATCAAGGACGGCCGTGGGCATCCGCCGTTGCCCGACGCACCCAATGCGGTGTCGATGCTGGTGCGCCTGTCGATTCCGGACGCTGCGCCCTACGCCAAACTCATCGAACAGATCGGCGTAGTGCCCGAGCCGGTCTACGGCGGGCAACTGCAGGACATGGCGGTGCCGGGCGTAGTGCCCGAAGGCAAGGTGCGCATGGACTACACACCGGTCAACGTGACGTTCAAGGACGGCACCGTGGTCGAGTTACGCAAGCCGGACCTGCAAATCACCCAACTCGGCTACGGCCCGATGCATCCGGACACACGCTTCTCCGCCCGCATCGCCCCGCCGATGATCGGCCTGGGCCTGCTCGAAGCCATCAGCGATGCCGATATCCTGCGCAACACCGACCCGAAGACCGCCGACAAGGAAGCCATCGTCGGCCGCGCCAATTGGGTCTGGGACGACGCCCAGCAAAAAACCGTGCTCGGGCGTTTTGGCTGGAAAGCCGGGCAACCCAACCTCAATCAACAAAATGTTCACGCGTTCTCTGGTGATATGGGCCTCACGACTTCCCTGAGACCGTTCGATGACTGCACCGATGCCCAAGTCGCCTGCAAACAAGCCCCTAACGGCAATGGCCCCGACGGCGAGCCGGAGGTCAGCGACAATATCCTGCGCCTGGTGCTGTTCTACACCCGTAACCTGGCCGTACCGACGCGCCGAGGCGTCAACACGCCACAGGTGCTGGCCGGTAAAAACCTGTTCTATCAAGCTGGCTGCCAGGGTTGCCACACGCCCGCGTTCACCACGGCCGCCAACGCCGCCGAACCTGAGCTGGCCAACCAAGTGATCCGCCCCTACAGCGACCTGCTGTTGCACGACATGGGACCGGGCCTCGCCGACAACCGCAGCGAATTCAAGGCCGGCGGCCGCGACTGGCGCACGCCGCCGTTGTGGGGTATCGGCTTGACGCAAACCGTGAGTGGCCACACCCAGTTCCTGCATGACGGCCGCGCTCGCAACCTGCTGGAAGCCGTGCTGTGGCACGGCGGCGAAGCACAAGCGGCGCAGCAGCATGTGTTGTCTTTTAATGCCGAGCAGCGCGCTGCGTTGCTGGCGTTCCTGAATTCTTTATAAGCTTTGCCCCAATTACAGAAGGGAGCTCGACATGTTCCGTCCCAAGTTGTTGTTCACCAGCCTTGCCGCCCTCGCCCTCGGTGCCTGCTCGCCGCAAGACCCGCAAGCCGTGACCTCGGCGGCCATCGCCAAGCAAGTGATTCTGCCCACCTACAGCCGCTGGGTTGAAGCCGACCGCCAACTGGCCGTCAGCGCCCTGGCCTACTGCCAGGGTAAAGAGAGCCTGGACACCGCGCGTGCCGACTTCCTCCACGCACAAAAGGCCTGGGCCGAGCTGCAGCCGCTGTTGATCGGCCCGCTGGCTGAAGGCAACCGTGCGTGGCAGGTGCAGTTCTGGCCGGACAAGAAAAACCTGGTCGGTCGCCAGGTCGAGCAACTGGTCGCCAGCCAGCCGCAGATCGACGGTGCCGCCCTGGCCAAGTCCAGCGTGGTGGTGCAAGGCCTGTCGGCCTACGAATACATCCTCTACGACGCCAAGACCGATATCGCCGACGACGCCCAAAAGGCCCGTTACTGCCCACTGCTGATGGCCATCGGTGATCGCCAGAAGGCGCTCGCCGAAGAGATCCTGGCCAGCTGGAACAGCACCGACGGCATGCTCGCGCAGATGACCAAGTTCCCGAACCAGCGCTACGCCGATTCCCACGAAGCCATTGCCGATCTGCTGCGCGTCCAAGTGACCGCACTGGACACCCTGAAGAAAAAGCTCGGCACGCCGATGGGCCGCCAGACCAAGGGTATCCCGCAGCCTTTCCAGGCCGATGCGTGGCGTAGCCAGTCGTCCCTGCAAAGCCTGCAAGCCAGCCTCGCGGCGGCCCAGACCGTGTGGGTCGGCGTCGACAACAAAGGCCTGCGCGGCCTGCTGCCGTCCGAGCAGAAACCGTTGGCTGACAAGATCGACGCCGCCTACGCCGCGTCCCTGAAACTGTTCGACAGCAACCAGCGCACCCTCAACGAGCTGCTGGCCGACGATGCCGGGCGCCAGCAGCTCAACGATATCTATGACAGCCTCAACGTCGTCCACCGCCTGCACGAAGGCGAATTGGCCAAGGCGCTGGGCATCCAACTGGGCTTCAATGCCAACGACGGTGACTGATGATGCTCAGGCGACAGGCTTTGGCCGTTGGCAGCGTGCTGCTCAGCGCACTCACGTTGGGTGGCTGGACGCTGTTCAAAAGTAAAGACAAGGGCCCGCTGCTGCTCTCGGCGCGGGATGATGCGGACGGCAAGCACTACGCCGTGGGCTATCGCCTGGACGGCAAGCCGGTGTTTGCCACCCAGGTCGGCCAGCGCTGCCACGACATCATCAACCACCCGACGTTGCCGATTGCGCTGTTTGTCGCCCGTCGCCCGGGCACCGAGAGTTACCTGATCGACCTGCGGGATGGCGCGTTGCTGCAAACCATCACCTCGAAGGCCAACCGGCACTTCTATGGCCACGCGGTCATTCACAAGAGCGGCGACTGGCTGTACGCCACCGAAAACGATACGTCCGACCCTGGCCGCGGCCTGCTCGGCGTGTACACGTTCGAAGGCGAACGGCTGGTGCACACTGGCGAAATCTCCACCCACGGTATCGGTCCGCACCAGGTGTCGTGGATGCCCGACGGCGAAACCCTGGTGGTGGCCAACGGCGGCATTCGCACCGAAGCCGAAAGCCGCGTGGAGATGAACCTCAACGCCATGGAACCGAGCTTGGTGCTGATGCAGCGTGACGGTACGCTGATCAGCAAGGAAACCCTCGGCCAGCAGATGAACAGCGTGCGCCATATGGGGATCGCCAGCGACGGCACCATTCTCACCGGGCAGCAGTTCATGGGGCCGTCCCAGGAACGCTCCGAGTTGTTGGCGATCAAGCGTCCAGGGCAGCCCTTCGTGGCATTCCCGGTGGCCGATGAACAGCTGCAGGCCATGGGGCACTACACCGCCAGCGTTGCAGTGCACAGCGAGCTGCGCTTGGTGGCGTTGACCGCACCGCGTGGCAACCGCTTCTTCATCTGGGACATGGACAGCGGCGAACTGCGGCTTGATGGGCCGCTGCCCGACTGTGCCGGTGTCGGTGCCGTAGACGATGGGTTTGTCGTGACGTCGGGACAAGGGCGTTGCCGGTTCTACGACTGCCGCCAGAACCCACTGCTTGCAAAACCGTTGGAGCTGCCGGCGGGGCTCTGGGATAACCATCTGCATCTGATCTAACGCCGGGACTCTCTTCAGCGCCTTAGCGCCTGGGCTGACGCCCTGGCGCATGCCCCTCCCTCAGCAACACTCCGCATTTTTCCTACAGCAAATATGAAAAAACCTTTCATTTAGAGATCTGTATTCCTACAGAAACTCGCGAATTTACTGCTTATTGCCCCCGCCTTTCTCGTGAAAACTTCGGCGCTCAGCGTGTCGTCGGATGGTCCTGCCTGCGCGTCCTTCATGCAACACCTCACTCGCCTCACTATAAGGAACCAGCTATGCCGGGCCGTCGGATGCTTACCATGCTCAGTATCGTCCTGTTAGTCGTACTGATGCTTGCCAGCTACAAGGCGTTTTGGGTTTACCAACAGCTGCAGATCCTGCATGCGCCAAAGCCGCCCGTGAGCGTGGCGGTCTCCAACGCATTCGAAAAGCGCTGGCAGCGCCAGTTGCCGGCGGCTGGCACGTTCAAGGCATTGCAAGGTATCAATTTAAGTATCGAAGTCCCCGGCGTGGTCACCCAGCTGCACTTCGAGTCAGGGCAAAGGGTCGATGCGGGCCAACCGTTGTTGCAACTTGAGCACCAGACCGAACAGGCCGAATTGGACATGGCACGGGCCGACCAACGTTTGGCCCGGCAGAATTTCGAACGCGGCAAGGAGCTGGTGACGATCAACGCCATTTCCCGAGGTGAGTACGATCGACTGAATGCAGAGCTCACGCGGCACAATGCCCTCGTTGCGCAACGCAGCGAAGCACTGAAAAAGAAATCTATCGTCGCCCCTTTCAGCGGCATCATCGGTATTCGCCAAGTGGATCTGGGTGACTTCCTGCAAAGCGGTACGGTGATCGCCAGCCTGCAGGACACCAGCAGTCTTTACGTTGATTTCCATGTCCCTGAGCAAGCCGCCCAATTGATCACGATCGGCCAGTCGGTTCAGGTTGAAGTCTCCGCGCGCCCCGGTGTTTTCAGCCTCGCCAGCGTCAGCGCCATCAACCCGATCGTTGATGACAGCACGCGAAATGTATTGGTGCGGGCGACCCTGGCAGACCCGCCCAAAAATGTGCTGCCAGGCATGTTCGCTGACCTGCGGATACAGCTGGCCGACCCGCAATTGCACACGGTGGTTGCGGAAAGCGCGATCACGTTCAGCCCCTACGGCCAATACGTGTACGTTGTGGCCCCCCCCGATGACACCCAGGAGCATGGGCTGCAGGAAGACGGCACGCCCGTGCTGATCGCCGAGCGGCGCTTGATCCAAAGCAGCGAGCGACGCGATGGCCTTGTCGTGGTCGACAAGGGCCTGCACAAGGGTGAACAAGTCGTCACTGCCGGTCAGAACAAGCTGGTGCACGGTACGCCGGTGCATATCAGCATCGACAGGAATCAACCGGACGACCTGCCCCAGGCGACCTATCGGGAAAACGAAGAATGACGATCACCGACCTGTTCATTCGCCGCCCCGTACTTGCGCTGGTGGTGAGTCTGTTAATTGTGTTGCTGGGCTGGCAGGCGTACGGAAAATTGCCGTTGCGCCAGTTCCCACAGATGGAAAGTGCGCTGATCACGGTGACCACGGTCTCTCCAGGCTCAAGTGCCGAGAGTGTTCAAAGCTACATCACCCAACCGTTGCAGAAGAGCCTGGCCAGCGCGCAAGGCATCGATTACATGAAGTCTTCCAGTCGCCAGAACATCTCGATCATCTCGATCTACGGGCGAGTCGGCGCCGACAGCGACCGCTTGTTCACGGAGCTGCTGGCCAAGACCAATGAAGTCAGGAACCAGTTACCGCGCGAGATTGACGACCCGATACTGAGCAAGGTCGCGGCTGACAATACCGCGTTGATGTACCTGAGCTTTTCCAGCGAAACCATGAACAACGCCCAGATCACTGACTACCTGAGTCGTGTGATTCAACCTCGGCTGGTGACCCTGCCGGGCATGGCCGAAGCGCAGATCATCGGCAACCAGAGCTTTGCCATGCGCCTGTGGCTGGACCCTATAAAACTCGCTGGTTTTGGTTTGAGCGCCAGTGAGGTGACGCAGGCGATCAAGCGCTACAACGTGCAGCCCACCGCAGGTGATGTGACAGGTGAATATGTCGTCACCAGCATCCAGACCAACACCGAACTCCATTCGGTAGAGGGGTTTAATGCGATCCCCCTGAAAACCAAGGGCGACAGCCAGGTGCGCCTGGGTGACGTGGCACGCGTGGAATTGGGTTCCCAGAACTACGACAGTTTCAGTACGTTCAATGGCATCCCTGCACTCTACATCAGCATCAAACCGGCCCCCGACGCCAACCCCTTGGAGTTGGCCAAGCACGTTCGCGAATTGCTGCCGCAGCTGCAATCGCAGATCCCACCTGGCCTGGACGTGGACATCGCCTACGACTCGACGCTGTACATCAACGCCTCTATCGACCAGGTGCTGTCTAGCCTGGTGGAGGCCATCGTGATCGTGGTGTTGGTGGTTTTTTTGTTCCTGGGTTCGCTGCGCTCAGCGGTAATTCCAGTCGTCACTATTCCGCTGTCACTGATTGGCACGCTGTTTTTCATGCAAGTGATGGGGTACTCCATCAACGTTCTGACCCTGCTGGCCATGGTTCTGGCGATCGGCCTGGTCGTCGATGACGCCATCGTGGTGATGGAAAACATTCACCGGCACATCGAAAGGGGTAAATCCCCTCTTGAAGCGGCTATCCGGGGTGCGAGAGAGATATGTGTGCCGGTGCTGTCCATGACCATCACACTGGCTGCGGTGTATACCCCTATCGGTTTCCTGCAAGGCCTTACGGGCGCCTTGTTCAAGGAGTTCGCCCTGACGCTCGCCGGTGCCGTGGTGATTTCCGGTATCGTCGCGCTGACCCTGTCACCGATGATGTGCGCGGTGTTGCTACGCCCCGAGGAACAGCCCAAGGGCCTGTTCCTGATCCTGGACCGCTTCTTTAATGCGTTGAGAAAAAGCTATCAGCAACGCCTGCATCAGATCATGAAAGCGCAGTCGGTGGTCTTGGTGTTTGCCCTGGTCATACTCGGCCTGATTCCCGTAATGCTCATGTTCACCCTTTCGGAACTGGCGCCCGATGAGGACAAGGGCCTGATATTCATCCTTTCCAGTGCGCCGCAGCCGACCAACCTGGCCTACCTGAATACGTATACCCAAGCATTTATCGAGCCGTTCAAGACGCTGCCCGAATACCAGGCTTCGTTCCAGATCAACGGCCTGGACGGTGTTCATTCAGGTGTCGGTGGGTTTCTACTCAAACCCTGGAAAGAGCGTGACCGCACACAGATGCAGGTACTTGCCCCCCTGCGCGAAAAATTGGACCGTATCCCCGGCCTGCAGGTCTTCGCGTTTAACCTGCCGTCCCTGCCAGGAGGGGGTGAGGGCCTGCCCTTCGGCTTCGTGCTCAGTTCCCAGCAAGACTATGAGTCGATGATGAGCGTGGCCGAACGCATCAAGCAACGTGCAATAGACTCAGGAAAATTTGCCTACGTGGATATCGACCTGGCGTTCGACCGCCCCGAAGTGGTGATCGACATCGACCGGACCAAAGCCGCGCAAATGGGGGTATCCATGGAAGAGCTGAGCCTGACCCTGGCGACCCTGCTGGCTGAAACGGAAATCAACCGATTCAGCATTGATGGCCACCTCTACAAGGTGATTGCCCAGGTCGAGCGCACCTACCGAGACAATCCACAATGGCTGAGCCACTACGCAGTCAAAAACGCCGACGGTCAATTGCTCCCCCTTTCGACATTAATCAAAGTATCCAGCCAACAGGTGCGACCGCGGCAGTTGAATCAGTTCCAACAGCTCAATTCAGTCATCGTTTCAGGGTTTCCGATTGTCGGCATGAGTCATGCGCTCGAAACCCTGCAAGCAATCGCCCAAGAGGAGGCGCCACCGGGCTACACCTTCGATTACAGCAATGCTACCCGCCAGTTTGTTCAGGAGGGGAACGCGCTGTGGGGCACCTTCGGCCTGGCGCTGGCGATCATCGGCCTGGTATTGGCCGCACAGTTCGAAAGCCTGCGCGATTCCTTGGTGATACTGGTGACGGTGCCACTGTCGATAGCCGGGGCGTTGATCGCGCTGTTCCTGGGCTGGTCCACCCTGAACATCTATACGCAAATCGGGTTGGTCACGTTAATAGGCCTGATCAGTAAGCACGGTATCCTCATCGTCGAATTTGCTAACCAACTGCGCAAGGAACAGGGCCTTTCACCGCGTGCCGCCGTCGAGGAGGCAGCAGCAATCCGTCTGCGACCTATTCTGATGACCACCCTGGCAACCGTGCTGGGGGTGATCCCGCTGATTTTGTCCAGCGGCGCAGGCGCCGTCAGCCGATTTGATATTGGCCTGGTGATCGCCACCGGCATGTCGATCGGGACATTATTTACCTTGTTCGTCCTGCCATCGGTGTACGCGGCATTGACCAAAGCCGACCCTGCGGCTCGAACAGTTGGCAGCACATCCCCGCACTGATTCACTGGAAAGGGCTGACAGCCCTTTCTCACCTTTTACAACTGACAATCGGTGAGTTCCAGCCTGCCACCGACGGTAAAACTTACCCGCTGGAATACCTCCGACACTCGGAGTATGTTCCGGATGTGCCTGTCTTCGTCTGCCCCAGTTTTTCCAAGGAACCGGAATATGCTGCGCCGTCGCCTGCTGATCATGTTGGGTGTTGTCCTGTTAATTGTCCTGCTGCTGGCGGGCTATAAAGCCTTTTCTATCTATCAGCAAATCCAGGTCTTCTCCAAACCCAAGCCACCCGTGAGTGTGGCCGTCGCCACGGCGACCGAGCAGCCCTGGCAACTGCGCCTGCCCTCGGTGGGTACGCTCAAAGCCTTGCAAGGGGTCAACCTGAGCCTGGAGGTTGCCGGCACAGTCAAGGACGTGCAGTTCGCGTCCGGGCAGAAGGTCAAGGCCGGGCAGCCGCTGGTGCAACTCGACAGCGCAGTGGAAAGCGCCCTGCTGGAAACCGCCCAGGCCGACCTCGGCCTGGCCCAGCTGGACTACGGTCGCGGCAGCCAACTGGTCGGCAGCCAAGCCATCTCCAAAGGCGAGTTCGACCGCCTCTCCGCGCAACTGCAAAAGAACAAGGCCACGGTCAATCAGCTCAAGGCGTCGTTGGCGAAAAAACACATCGTCGCGCCATTCAGCGGCACCATCGGCATTCGCCAAGTGGACGTAGGCGACTACCTGGCCAGCGGCACGGTGATCGCCACCTTGCAGGACATCAGCAGCCTCTACGTCGACTTCTATATCCCCGAGCACTCCGTGCCCAAAGTCGCCCTTGGGCAGGCCGTTCAGGTCGCCGTCTCGGCTTACCCGGGCGAACCATTCCCCGGCAGCGTCAGTGCGATCAACCCCAAGGTCGAGAACAGCACGCGCAATGTGCTGGTGCGCGCCACCCTGGCCAACCCGGAGGGCAAGCTGCTGCCCGGCATGTTCACCAGCCTGGACGTGCTGCTGCCCAATCCCGCCGCGCAGATCGTGGTGCCGGAAGGCGCGATTACCTACACCCTCTACGGCAACTCGGTGTACGCCGTGGCCGAGAAAAAAACCGAGGGCGGCGAGGTGGAAAAGGATGCCGATGGCAAGCCGCTGCTGATCGCCGAACGGCGGTTCGTCGAGACCGGTGAGCGGCGCGGCGGCCTGGTGCTGGTGAGCAAGGGCCTGAAAGCCGGCGAGCAGGTGGTCAGCGCCGGCCAGCTGAAGCTGGACAACGGCACGCCCATTGCCATCAGCCCGGACAAAAACCTGCCGGCAGGGCACTGAGCCATGAAGTTCACCGACGTCTTTATTCGCCGGCCCGTGCTGGCCATGGTGGTCAGCCTGCTGATTGTGCTGCTGGGTTTCCAGGCTTACAGCAAGCTGCCGCTGCGCCAGTATCCAAGCATGGAGAACGCCCTGATCACGGTGACCACCGCCTACCCCGGTGCGAACGCCGAGACCATCCAGGGCTATATCACCCAACCCCTGCAACAAAGCCTGGCCAGCGCCGAAGGCATCGACTACATGACCTCGGTGAGTCGCCAGAACTTCTCGGTGATCTCGATCTACGCGCGCATCGGCGCCAACAGCGACCGGCTGTTTACCGAATTGCTGGCCAAGGCCAACGAGGTCAAGAACAAGCTGCCCCAGGATGCCGAGGACCCGGTGCTGAGCAAAGAAGCCGCCGACGCCTCGGCGCTGATGTACATCAGCTTCTCCAGCGGGCAACTGAGCAATCCGCAGATCACCGACTACCTGTCTCGGGTGATCCAGCCCAAGCTCGCCACCCTGCCCGGCATGGCCGAAGCGGAGATCCTCGGCAACCAGGTATTCGCCATGCGCATCTGGCTCGACCCGGTGAAACTCGCCGGTTTCGGCCTCAGCGCCAGCGACATCACCGACGCCGTGCGCCGCTACAACTTCCTGTCCGCCGCCGGCGAGGTGAAGGGCGAGTTCGTGGTCACCAGTATCAACGCCAACACCGACCTCAAGTCCGCCGACGCATTTGGCGCGATCACGGTGAAAACCGCCGGCGACAGCCGTGTGCTGCTGCGGGACGTGGCCCGGGTGGAAATGGGCGCGGAAAACTACAACGCCATCAGCTCATTTGGCGGCACGCCGTCGGTGTACATCGGTATCAAGGCCACGCCCAGCGCCAACCCATTGGATGTGATCAAGGAAGTGCGCAAGATCATGCCGGAGCTGGAATCCCAGCTGCCGCCCACCCTCAAGGCCGAAATTGCCTATGACGCCACGCTGTTTATCCAGGCGTCCATCAACGAAGTCGTCAAGACGCTGTTTGAAGCGGTACTGATCGTGATTGTGGTGGTGTTCCTGTTCCTCGGTGCCCTGCGGTCGGTGGTGATCCCGGTCATCACGATCCCGCTGTCGATGATCGGCGTGCTGTTTTTCATGCAGTTGATGGGCTATTCGATCAACCTGCTGACCCTGCTGGCGATGGTCCTGGCCATCGGCCTGGTGGTGGACGATGCCATCGTGGTGGTGGAAAACATCCACCGGCATATCGAAGACGGCAAGACGCCTCTGGATGCAGCGCTGGAAGGCGCACGGGAAATCGCGCTGCCGGTGGTGTCGATGACCGTCACCCTGGCGGCGGTGTATGCGCCGATTGGCTTTCTCGAAGGGCTCACGGGTGCGCTGTTCAAGGAATTCGCCCTCACCCTCGCCGGTGCAGTGATCATTTCCGGCATCGTCGCCCTGACGCTGTCGCCGATGATGTGCGCGCTGTTGTTGCGTCACGATGAAAACCCTTCGGGCCTGGCTCACCGCCTCGACCGGATCTTCGACAGCCTCAAGCGCCGCTACCAGAGCATGCTGCACGGCACCCTGAACACGCGGCCGGTGGTGATCGTGTTTGCGTTGATCGTGCTGTGCCTGATCCCGGTGTTCCTCAAGTTCACCCAGTCGCAACTGGCGCCTGACGAAGACCAAGGCATCATCTTCATGATGGCCAGCGCGCCGCAGCCGACTAACCTGGACTACCTCAACACCTACACAGACGAGTTCATCAAAATCTTCAAGGAGTTCCCGGAGTACTACTCGTCGTTCCAGATCAACGGCTTCAACGGTGTGCAATCGGGCATCGGCGGTTTTCTGCTCAAGCCGTGGAACGAGCGCGACCGCACCCAGATGCAAATCCTGCCCGAGGTACAAAAGCGCCTCGAGCAGATTCCCGGCCTGCAAGTGTTCGGCTTCAACCTGCCCTCTTTGCCGGGCACGGGCGAAGGCTTGCCGTTCGGCTTTGTGATCAACACGGCCAACGACTATGAGTCGTTGCTCGATGTGGCCAACCGAGTGAAAAAGCGCGCGATGGCGTCGGGCAAGTTTGCCTTTGTCGATATCGACCTGGCATTCGACAAACCCGAAGTGGTGGTGGATATCGACCGTGCCAAGGCGGCGCAGATGGGCGTGTCGATGCAGGACCTCGGCGGCACCCTGGCGACGTTGCTCGCGGAGGCGGAAATCAACCGGTTCACCCTGGATGGACGCAGCTACAAAGTGATTGCCCAGGTCGAGCGTGCCTACCGCGACAACCCCGACTGGCTGAACAACTACTACGTGAAAAACGCCCAGGGCGAGTTGTTGCCACTCTCGACCCTGATCACGGTGACGGACCGCGCCCGCCCCCGGCAGCTGAACCAGTTCCAGCAACTCAACTCGGCGCTGATTTCGGGGTTTCCCATCGTCAGCATGGGCGAGGCCATCGACACCGTGCGCCAGATCGCCCTTGAAGAAACCCCGCCCGGCTATGCGTTCGACTACAGCGGCGCGTCCCGGCAATTTATCCAGGAAGGCACGGCGCTGTGGGTCACCTTTGGCCTGGCCCTGGCGATTATCTTCCTGGTGCTGGCGGCGCAGTTCGAGAGTTTCCGTGACCCGTTGGTGATTCTGGTGACGGTACCGTTGTCGATCTGCGGGGCGCTGATTCCGCTGTTCCTGGGTTGGTCAAGCATGAACATCTACACCCAGGTCGGTTTGGTGACGCTGATCGGTTTGATCAGCAAGCACGGGATCCTGATCGTGGAGTTCGCCAACCAATTGCGCAAAGACAAGGGCCTGACGCCACGCCAGGCGGTGGAAGAAGCCGCAGCGATTCGCCTGCGACCGGTGTTGATGACCACCGCGGCGATGGTGTTCGGCATGGTGCCGCTGATTTTCGCCACGGGTGCGGGCGCGGTCAGCCGGTTTGATATCGGTATGGTGATTGCGACAGGGATGTCGATCGGCACGCTGTTTACATTGTTTGTGCTGCCTTGCGTGTATACCTTGCTGGCCAAACCGGATGAGGCCTGACCTGCAGGCAAAAAAAAGGGCCTCGCATCGCAAGGCCCTTTTTCGGGGGTTTGAATCGTTTCAACTCTGCGGCCTCATCCCTTGAGACATTCCAAACATGAACAGCAACAACTCATGATCAGGCTTGACCGCCACACTGGTCTTGGCGACGCGCGGCAACAGGCATTGCCCGCCACCCTGCGTCGCACTGAGCACCTGTGTGCGGGGCTGTTCCCACGCCGCCAGCGCCAAGGCTGCAACGCCCAGCGCCCCGACCAGGAACAAACCTCGTGCTATTTCTAGCTTCATCTGGTTAAACCCTTGATAGCGCTGCCAAACGCCGTCTCATAAAAATAGCTGAGTTTCTTCCAGTCGGTATCGTTCCACGACGAATGGCGGCGCAATTGCAGCATGTCATGGGAGGCCGCCCGATAAGCGGTCAAACGCTGGCGGCATTTCTCGAAATCCAGCAGCGCCACTTCCACGTTGGCCGAGTCACCTTCGCCCGTCACCCGCACGAAAATATGCTTGATGTACAGGCAGCCATGCTGCCAACGGCCCTTGTGCATACGCGCCAGGGTGCCGGCCAATTCCTTGAGCAGACGCTCGTGAACCAACTCGCCGTACTGTTCGCGGCCACCGGCGGCGTACCAGTTTTCGATTTCGTCGAAACCGTCGAGAGAGGCGGTGACCAACAACGCCTTCCATTGGTGCTCGGGGTCGCGGCGCGCCTCGCAAAACACCATCTCCGGCACTCGCACATCCAACAGGCGCAGGCCCTTGATGGCATCGCGCTCGCGCAACACCGTGGGGCGGCCGAACGGGTGCAACCAGCTGCGGTAGATATGCCCAGTCTGGCGTTTGCTGTAGAGCAAGCGTCCATTGGGGCCCATGACCCGTTGCACGCCACTTTCACCGCCACGCCGACGGTTAGGCTCCTCGACCCACTCGCCCTGCTGGCGCCAGAAATAATCGAATCGCTCTTCGGGAGCTACGTGACTGCCCGCTACGCACTCAACTGCCATCCTGTTACCTCTTGCGCAATACATAGACTCGCCACATGGCGTAGAGCGGTATGAAGTCCAGGGACTCCTGGACACGGAAACCCGCTTCCTCAAATTCTGCTTCAACAGTAGCAGCCGGTAACACAAACCGGTTTTGGTAACCTTCCTGCTCACCCTTGTTGCGACGTTTTACTTCGGCGCGCTTGCGTTTCCAGGCCTTGAAATTGCCATCCACCCACAGCGAAATGATGACGCTGTCGCGGGTAACACGCTGAAATTCCCGCAGTATCGCTAGCCTGTGCGCCGGATCACCAATATGGTGCATCAAGCGCATGCAGAAGATGCTGTCGACCGAGTTATCTGGCAAATCGATATCAAAGGCAGATGTCTGCAAGGGGCGTACCCGTTTCACCACGTCCGCCGGTTGGGCGATTGTGGCGACCTTCAACATCGACGCTGAATTGTCGGCACCGATAATCACACGGTTGGGCTTTTCAGCCAGCAACGGCCAGAACCGCCCGGCCCCGCATGGCAGGTCCAGCACCAGCCCAGGCTCACCGGCCATGGCCAGCGCACCGCGCGCTAATTGCTCGTCGCGTTTGTGGGACAGCCGGCGAGCCAGATTGTCCTGATGCTTGAGCAAATAATTCTGCGCGTGCTCGTCGTCGTACTTTTCGGAAAATTCGAGTTTGATCGGGGTAGACATCACTGATCTCCAGTTACTGATGCCTACAACCTTAAGCAGTGAACTGTGATCAACAGGTCAACCAGTTGTGAAAAACTTGTCCTGTCCAATCCCATACATTTCAAGACTTTACAGACACAAGCAATGGCATGGGGCCATCTTCGCCGAATAGCGGGTATCTCTGGCAGGATTGCGGCAGGGGGTAGAGTCAGGCGTTGACCTGACTCAATTGCACATGAAAGCGACAGCCGTTGGGCTCCATGGTGCTGAGGCTGACGCTCCAGCCCTGGTTTTCGCAGATCCGCTGGACCAGCGACAAGCCCAAGCCCAAGCCTTCACCGCGTTTCTCGTTGCCGCGCACGAAGGGCTCGAACATCGCTTCGCGCTTGTCTTCCGGAATGCCCACTCCGGAGTCTTCCACCACAAAACCGCTTGGCTCCAACGTGAGGCGGATAAAGCCGTGTTCGGTGTAGTGCAAGGCGTTGCGTAACAGGTTGCCCATTACCGCATGCAGGAAGGTGGTGTTGTAGCGCGTGTCCAGGGGGTTACCCGGCTGGTAGATCAGTTCCAGGCCTTTACGCTCGATTTGTTCACGCCAGATGCCGAGTAAGTCGTCGGCGACCTGCGGCAACGTCACCTGTGGCGACATCGACGCATTGTCGTGTTCGGCGCGGGCAAGCATCAGGAAGGTTTGCACCAGCTCACGCATCTCTTCACACGCCCGGGCGATACGCTGTACCTGGTTACGCCCACGCTGATCGATGGCCGGGTTTTCCAGCAACAGTTCGCAGGAGCTGGCCAATACCATCAACGGCGTGCGCAATTCGTGGCTTACATCGCTGGTAAACATCTGCTCGCGGGACAGCGCCTGACGCAGCCTTCCCAGCGTGGCATCAAAGGCCACGGCCAGCTCACCCACTTCATCCGCCGCGTAGTCCGGCGCCAGGGGCGGTGCCAGGCCCAGCAACTGGTCACGGTGACGTACCTGGCGGGCCAGACGCACGACCGGTGCCATCACTTTGCGCGCCAGCACCCAACCCAGGAACACCGCCAGGGCCAGGCTGAGGACGAAGCCCACCAGCACGACCGCAAACAGCACCCGCTCGCGTTCTTCGAAATCGCTTTGATCCTGCAGCAGCACGTAGCGCCTGCCGTCAATGACTTCGACCATGGCGTGGTACGACAGCGTCTCGCGGAATACTTCATGGAACCCGGGCTCAAGGTGCCGCAAATCCTTGGGCAACTCGAAGTCGCCAGGCCCACCGCTGAAGTAAAACAGTTGGTCCGGCTCGGGCCGGTGCCGCCAGTCCTCGACCGTGTCCATCAGCAGCAGACGCTGCAAGTCACCGCCCAGGCCCGCCGAGATCAACTTTTCTTCGACCAAGTGCACAGTCGCCACGATGCCCATGGCAAAGGCGCCCGCCACCAACGCACTCATCAAGGCAAAGGCGATGATGATCCGTTGGGAAAGGCTTTGCTTAAACTCCATCACGACCCTCGGCCAGGCGATAACCCACGCCGTGCACCGTTTGCAGCAACGGTTTGGCGAACGGCTTATCGATCACTTGGCGCAATTGATGAACGTGGCTGCGCAGGCTGTCGCTGTCTGGGCAGTCATCGCCCCACAGGGCTTCTTCGAGAATTTCGCGGCGCAGCACGTGCGGGCTTTTCTGCATCAGTACCGCCAGCAGTTTCAGGCCGACCGGGTTGAGCTTGAGCAGGCGCCCTTCGCGGGTGACTTCTAGGGTGTCGAGGTCGTAGCTCAGGTCACCCACCTGCAGGGCGCGGCGACCGCCGCCCTGGGCACGGCGCAGCACGGCTTCGATACGCGCGGCCAGTTCCGACAGGGCAAACGGCTTGAGCAGGTAGTCATCGGCACCGGACTTGAAGCCCTGCAGCCGGTCGTCGAGTTGGTCGCGGGCGGTGAGCATGATCACCGGCGTGTCACGACGGGCGTCTTCACGCAGGCGCTTGCACAGGGTGTAGCCGTCGATGCCGGGCAGCATGATGTCGAGCACGATCAGGTCGTAATGCTCGGTGGCGGCCAGGTGCAGGCCTGACAAACCGTCCTGCGCACAGTCCACGGTATAGCCCTTCAACCCCAGGTAATCCGCCAGGTTGGCGAGGATATCGCGGTTGTCTTCAACCAATAAGATTCGCATGGGCAGTGTCTCCGTACGCGGTAACGGCCGTGTTGGCTCGCGCAGCTTAAGGCCAAGTGGGGCTCAGGGATAGAGCTGAAAGGCCTGTCGATAAAGCTTTTCAACTGATTGTATTGTCGAACGAGTTTTTCACTATAGCTTCACAAACTGACTACAGTGTCAGGGCGAAGATCGCCTCCCATTGATATAAGGAACATAGACATGGGTTTGTTCAAAACAGCGCCAATGCGCTATTTGCTGTTGGTAACCGGTGCCTGGCTGGTTATTTTCTTGCTCACACGCAGCGTACTGCTCATCACTCACCTGGACGAGGTCGGAGGCAACTTACTGCCGGTGTTTGGTGTGGGTGTGCTCTACGACTTGGGTTTTCTAGCCTACGCGGCCCTGCCACTGGGGCTGTACCTGCTGCTATGCCCCCCCGCCCTGTGGCGCCGCCGTGGGCACCGTTGGTTCCTGCAGGCAGTGCTGACTGTCAGCCTGTTCGCCATGTTGTTTACCTCGGTTGCCGAATGGTTGTTCTGGGATGAATTCGGCGTGCGCTTCAACTTTATCGCCGTCGATTACCTGGTGTATTCCGATGAGGTGTTGAACAACCTGTTGGAGTCCTACCCGATCGGCAAACTGCTCAGCCTGCTGGCGATGCTGGCCATGGTGCTGAGCCTGGCCCTGCGCAAGCCATTCAACGCAGCGATGAGTGCCCCGCTGCCGGCGATGCGTGGTCGTCTGCTGAACGCCCTGGCCCTGCTGGTCGTCACCGGCCTGAGCCTGCAACTGATCAGCCAGGACAGTCCGCGCACGCAGGGCGGCAATGCCTACAAGAACGAGTTGGCGAGCAATGGCCCGTATCAGTTCTTTGCCGCCTTCCGTAATAACGAGCTGGATTACCCGCAGTTCTACAAAACCCTGCCGACGGACATCGTGGCACGACAACTGCGCGCTGAACTCAGCGAACCCAACGCGCGCTTCATCGGCCAGGACCCGCTGGATATCCGCCGCGCCATCACCAACCCAGGCACGCTACGTAAACCCAACATCGTGCTGGTGACCATCGAAAGCTTCAGCGCCAAGTACCTGGGCAGTAATGGCGATGGCCGCAACCTTACGCCTAACCTGGATGCGCTGCGCAAACAGAGCCTGTATTTCAATAACTTCTACGCCACCGGCACCCGCACCGATCGCGGTCTGGAGGCGATCACCCTGGCAATTCCACCCACGCCTGGGCGCTCGATCGTCAAGCGCATCGGCCGGGAAAGCGGCTTCGCCAGCCTCGGCCAACACCTCAGCGCCATTGGCTATGACAGTGTGTTCGTCTACGGCGGGCGTGGTTACTTCGACAATATGAACGCGTTCTTCAGCGGCAACGGTTATCGGGTCGTCGATCAGAGCAGCGTGCCTGAATCGGAGATTTCGTTTAAAAACGCCTGGGGCATGGCCGACGAGGATCTGTATAAACAGACCCTCAAGCTGGCCGATGCCGACTACGCCAAACAGCAGCCGTTTTTGTTGCAACTGATGACCACGTCCAACCATCGCCCGTACACCTACCCGGACGGGCGCATCGATATCAAATCCGGCAACGGCCGTGATGGCGCGGTGAAATACACCGACCATGCCATCGGCGAGTTCCTGGAGGCAGCGCGCCAGAAGCCGTGGTTCGATAACACGATTTTCGTGTTCGTCGCCGACCACACGGCCGGCAGCGCGGGCAAGGAAGACTTGCCTATCACCAACTACCAGATTCCACTGTTCATCTATGCGCCCAAGCTGATCGATGCTCGGGAAACCGCGCAACTGGCCAGCCAGATCGACCTGGCGCCAACCTTGCTGGGCCTGATCAACCTGAGCTACGAATCAGCCTTCTTCGGCCGCAACCTGTTGCAGGACAACCCGCTGCCACCGCGCGTAGTGGTCGGTAACTACCAACACCTGGGTTTGTTTGACGGCACTGACCTGGCGATCCTGAGCCCACGCCTGGGTCTGCGTCGCCACGATCAAGCCTTGGGCGAGAGCCAGGAGCTGCGGGTCGGCAGCGATGACGCGTTGATCCAACGGGCGATCACCTACTACCAAGCCGCCAGTTACGGGTTCAAGCAGCAATTACTTGGATGGCGAGCCCCCAAGGACGAGGCTCCGGTACTTAGCACGCGTTAACGAACACGTCCCGTGCCGTTCGGTACGGGATTCTTCAAGCAGGGTTCGTCATGCAGTCCACACTCGCGGCGCCGGCTTCCAAGCCGCTCAATCTTTGGCTGTGCCTGGGCATACCCGCCGGTGCCGCGCTCCTGATGCTGTTGCTGGAGCTGACATCGCTGGACATGGACCTCGCCAAGCGTTTCTACAATGCGGCGGATGGCGGCTTCATCGGGCGTTACAGTTTCTTCCTTGAAGACATCCTGCATGACCGTGCCAAGCAATTGGTCATCCTGTTTTCGGTTCTGGCGATTCTAGGGCTCGTCGGCACCTTCATCCTGCAACGGCTCAAGCCTTATCGCCGCGAACTGGTCTGCCTGGTCCTGTCCCTCGGCCTGGCGACGGCCTTCGTCTCGCCGTTGAAAACCATCACCGCCGTGCAGTGCCCCTGGAGCCTCAAGGAATTCGGCGGCCAGGAAACCTACAGCGAACTGCTGAGCCCGCGCCCGCCCACGGATAAACCTGGGCGCTGCTGGCCCGGCGGTCATGCGGCAACCGGGTTTGCCTTGTTTGCCTGGTTCTTTGCGCTACGCGATCGCCGGCCACGCCTGGCGCGCAAGGCGTTCATCTTTGCCATCGGCTTGGGCAGCGCTTTTTCAGTGAGCCGCATGCTGCAAGGCGCCCACTTCTTCTCCCACAATGTATGGACGGCGATTTTCTGTTGGCTGATCTGCCTGGGCCTGTACTGCCTGTTGCTCTACCGGCCCTCGAGGGTTGAGGTGCCGCAGGTGCGGGAACTCCACACGTAGACGGGCAACCTGTTCAGCCACTGCCGATGCCCACACAGGCACAAAAAAGCCCCGCCTGCATCACTGCAGGCGGGGCTTATTCAGAGCGGGGTTAAGGCTGGCTTACATCATGCCGCCCATGCCACCCATGCCGCCCATGTCTGGCATACCGCCACCGCCAGCGCCTTCAGCCTTAGGCTTGTCAGCGATTGCAGCTTCGGTGGTCAGGATCAGGCCACCGATGGAGGCTGCAGCTTGCAGCGCGGAACGAGTCACCTTGGTAGGGTCCAGGATGCCCATTTCGATCATGTCGCCGTAGACGCCAGTCGCAGCGTTGTAACCGTAGTTACCTTTGCCGTTCTTGACTTCGTTGACCACAACGCTTGGCTCGTCGCCGGAGTTGGCAGCGATCTGGCGCAGCGGCGCTTCAACAGCACGACGCAGTACAGCGATACCGACGTTCTGGTCAGCGTTGTCGCCGGTCAGGTTGGTCAGGGCTTCCAGAGCACGGATCAGCGCAACGCCACCGCCAGGTACCACGCCTTCTTCAACGGCTGCGCGGGTTGCGTGCAGGGCGTCTTCAACGCGGGCTTTCTTCTCTTTCATTTCAACTTCGGAACCGGCGCCAACCTTGATCACTGCAACGCCGCCGGACAGCTTGGCCAGACGCTCTTGCAGTTTTTCACGGTCGTAGTCGGACGAAGTTTCGGCAACCTGGGCACGGATCTGGGTGATGCGAGCCTGGATGTCCTGCTCTACGCCAGCACCGTCAACGATGATGGTGTTTTCTTTGGAGATGGTCACGCGCTTGGCGCTGCCCAGGTTTTCCAGGGTGGCGCTTTCCAGGCTCAGACCGATCTCTTCGGAGATAACGGTACCGCCGGTCAGAACGGCGATGTCCTGCAGCATGGCCTTGCGACGGTCGCCGAAGCCTGGAGCCTTGACGGCTGCGACTTTAACGATGCCACGCATGTTGTTCACAACCAGCGTCGCCAGGGCTTCGCCTTCAACGTCTTCGGAAACGATCAGCAGTGGGCGGCCGGCTTTGGCAACGGCTTCCAGCACTGGCAGCATTTCGCGGATGTTGGAGATTTTCTTGTCGACCAGCAGGATCAGCGGGCTGTCCAGCTCGGCAACCATGGTTTCCGGCTTGTTGACGAAGTACGGGGACAGGTAGCCACGGTCGAACTGCATGCCTTCTACAACCGACAGTTCGTTTTCCAGGCCAGTGCCTTCTTCAACGGTGATCACGCCTTCTTTACCGACTTTTTCCATGGCTTCGGCAATGATGTCGCCGATGGAGCTGTCGGAGTTGGCGGAGATGGTGCCTACCTGAGCGATAGCCTTGGTGTCAGCGCATGGCTTGGACAGGTTTTTCAGCTCAGCAACGATGGCGATGGTCGCCTTGTCGATGCCGCGCTTGAGGTCCATCGGGTTCATGCCGGCAGCGACGGCTTTGTAGCCTTCGTTGACGATCGCCTGGGCCAGGACGGTAGCAGTGGTGGTGCCGTCGCCTGCGTCATCGTTGGCACGGGAGGCAACGTCTTTGACCAGCTGCGCGCCCATGTTTTCGAAACGGTCTTCCAGTTCGATTTCTTTGGCGACGGAAACGCCGTCCTTGGTGATGGTCGGAGCGCCGAAGCTCTTCTCGATGATCACGTTACGGCCTTTCGGGCCCAGGGTCGCTTTTACTGCGTCAGCCAGGACATTGACACCGGTGAGCATTTTCTTGCGGGCGGAATCGCCGAATTTAACTTCTTTAGCAGCCATGATCGATATTCCTTAAATACTTTGTAGTAACGGGAAAATGAGCGGGGAAATCAGTCTTCCAGAACGGCGAGAATCTCGTTCTCAGCCATAACCAGCAGGTCTTCGCCGTCGACTTTCACAGTGTTGCTGCCGGAGTAAGGGCCGAATACAACCTTGTCACCGACTTTAACGGCCAGCGCACGTACATCACCGTTTTCCAGGGTCTTGCCTGGGCCAGCAGCGACGATCACACCGTGGTTGGCTTTTTCAGCAGCCGAACCTGGCAGAACGATCCCGCCGGCGGTTTTCTTTTCTTCTTCGCTGCGACGGATTACGACGCGGTCGTGCAGAGGACGAAGCTTGCTCATTGTCGATCTCTCCTAATTGTGTTTTTCATCGGCCGGTGTGTGTACCGGCGGGTTGTCTTCCGGCTGTGCCGGTCGCGCCTCGCCAAGCAAGACGCGGAAGTCTGTCTGGTGTCGCCACCAGAAACCTTGCGGTGACCGTTACATAAGGGCGCATAAGCTTATTACAAGGGGCCGCGGCGGAAATTTTTTACCTGTGCCGACGGCTGAAAGCAACACGGCACCCGAAGGTGCCGTGCCAATGAAGCGGTTATTTGCTGTCGCGGTGTTCGAACTCACCTTCGATCACATCGCCTTCACGCCCCAGGGGCTGGCGCGGAGCCGGGCCACCACGGGGTTGCAGGTCTTCGGCGAAGGCACGCTGGCGAATCGCAGCCTCTTCAGCCCGCTGGCGCATCTTGCCGGCCAGCAGCTTACGGGTGACTGGCAGCAACATCACCAGGCCCACCACATCGCTGATAAAGCCTGGCAGGATCAACAGGCCACCCGCCAGGGCCATCATCAGGCCTTCAAGCATGGTCTGCGCGGGCAATTCGCCACGGTTGAGGCTTTCACGGGCACGTAGCGCCGTGGCCAGGCCGGCGACGCGCAGCACCAGGACGCCGAGCATCGAGCCGAGAATGATCAGCAACAGGGCCGGGAAAAACCCGATCGCACTGCTGACTTGAACGAATACGAACAGCTCCAACACCGGGAACAGCAGAAAGAGCAATAAAAAAGGGCGCATCAAATGGTTCCTCAACGCAAGAATGCCTTGCCAGTCCACCTTAGATGACGTCGCCATTTCGTGAATTCAAGCGTCAGCGGCCTCTTTTTTCGGCCAGACCTCGGCGTGAGCCAATGAAACCAGCGCTTCGCGGACTTGTGTCGGCGTGTTGCAAGGCGTTGCAAAAGGCAACCAATGCAACGACTGGCCAATACGCAAATGCATGCCTTCGCTGTCGATGCCCGCCAACTGCGCAGGTTCGGTGGCAGGCAGGCCTGCCAGTTCAACGTAGTGGGCAATGGCCTTGGTGTGATCGCTATTCATGTGTTCGATCATGCTGCGCTCAGCCTGGCCGGCGAACGGGTTGGCGAGGGTCAGTTGGTCAACCCAGTGAATCGCGCCAAAGCCGCCGATGTAGCGGTGGCGCACCGGCTTGAGTACCCAGAAGTCGAAGTCGTGGGCCTTGTGGTAGTTGGCCGAATCGGGGAAGTACCGATAGTAGCGTTCGGCCGCCGCTTCAATCGCGGCGCCCTCTTCCAGTTTTTCGGCTTCGGCCAGGTAGGTCAGGCGCCCGACCGCCTGCACGTCATCCGCCTCACGTTCACCCACCAGCAATGAGCACTTGGGGTCTTTTTGCAGGTTATGGGTGTGCTGGGCAATCCGGCTGATCAGGATCAGCGGGCGGCCCTGCTCGTCCAGGCAATACGGCACGACCGACCCGAAAGGGAAACCGGGCATGGCCTTGGACAATGTGGAGAGGGCCCCACGGTATTCCTTGAGCAACAGCTCTCGGGCGTTCTTGGCAACCTGTGCGCTCAACGTTTGACTCCTCGGGTATTCCGCCGCCCATGGCATATGGGAATGGATCTCAACACAAGGTAATCAATCTACGCACCAGTTGCCAGAGGCTCTCCTGCCGGGATGTGTCGAAGGCTGTTACCAGGCCACACCGAAGCCTGCGGTGTAACGGGTCTTGCTCAGGCTGCTTTCCGAGTCGCCACTGATGACATCGCGTTCAGCCTTGAGGTTGAGCGAGGCCCATTCGGTGACTTTGTAGCGCAGGCCCATTTCCGCATCCAGGGAATACTCCGCCGGACCACCGATGGGTTTGCCGAGTTCGCCGCTGGTGAAGAACTCAACGGTCTTGCCTACCAGATAGCGGTTGTAGTTCCACTTCATGGCCAGGGAATAGAAGTTGTCCTTGCCGCCGTCGGAATATTCGTAATCGGTGCGGTTAACCAGCGAGCCCAGGGAGAATGCCCCCAGCTCATCATCCCAGAACTGGTAGCCCGGGCCGGTACCGACCGTACGCTGGCGGGCGAGGTCTTCAACCTTGTCACGCTTGTAGGTCAAGCGACCTTGCCAGAACCAATGTTCGGTCAGGAAGCGGTCGAGGTCGTATTCCAACGCCCAGTTGTCGGTGGTGGTCACGTCGTCCTGGAATTCGCGGTTGTACTCGCCCTGCCCGGTATGGCGCCATTGGCCATGCCGCGCGGTGGTCTTGAAGTCGACGTCGTAGTCGTTGGTGTCCTTCTCGGCGCGCTTGTAGTCCAGCGCCATGTCGACATTGCCCTTCCACACCAAGTCTTCGATCACCGGCTTGGGCTTGATGATCTGCTGGATACTGGCCAGGTCGACGGTCTTGGGCGCCTCGCCATTGGCCAGCACCACTTTGCCATCATCCGCCGCTTGCAATGATTTGGCCTTCTCGCCCGTGTAGGCATCCTGCTTGACCAGTAACTCCTGGTCGCTTTGCAGGGTCTTGACCTGCTTCCAGTCCACCGGGATGGCGCCCGCGTAGTCGGTCTGGATCAGCAACTTACCGCCGTCGAAGACCTTGATCTTGCCGGTCAGGCGGTCACCGTTCTTTAACCACACGGTATCTGCGAGCAAGGGCGTTGAGGCGCTGACAACAGCGAGGCACAGCAGGGTTCTGGACAACATAAGCGGATTCGAGGCTCGGGCTTGGCGAAAAGAGGGCATTATCGTGTTAGATAACGTCTTAGCAAGGACTGACTCAAGGATCGGGGTTGAGTTCAATGCTCATCGCCATGTTTACAGACGTTTCTTACACAAATGACGACGATTTCAACGGATAGACTCACAGTGAATAAATCTGCCGAGCCCCCGCAAAGCCCCGCCGAGATGCGCCGCACCGCGCTGTACCTGACCCTGGCGCAAGTGCCTGAAGGTTGCGTGGTCAGTTACGGCGAGCTGGCACGCCTGGCCGGGCTCGGACGCGCGGCGCGCTGGGTGGGCCGCACCTTGAGCCAGCTTCCCGAAGACACCAAGCTGCCTTGGCACCGTGTATTGGGTGCCGGTGGTCGGATAAGTCTGCCGGCGGGCAGTGCGTCAGGTGACGAACAGCGCGCGCGTTTACGCGATGAAGGTGTCACTGTCCGCAACAATCGCGTGGATATTCAGCGCCATGGCTGGCGCCCAGTAGAGCACAGCGGTTAGAGTGCGCGCTTTGTTTCCGCAAACCTGAGGCAGACTCCAGCCCATGCCCCGTAAAACCTGGCGCGCCGCGCTCGCCGCCTATGCCAGCCCCTCGACGTTAGTCCTGTTGTTGCTCGGCTTTGCCGCCGGCTTGCCTTACATGTTGGTGTTCTCGACGCTTTCAGTGTGGTTGCGTGAGGCCGGTGTGGCCCGCGAGACCATCGGTTACGCGAGCCTGATCGGTCTGGCGTATGCCTTTAAATGGGTCTGGTCGCCGCTGCTCGACCAATGGCGCCTGCCGTTGCTCGGCAAACTCGGACGCCGCCGCTCCTGGCTGGTGTTGGCCCAATCGCTGGTGATCCTCGGATTGATCGGCATGGGCTTTTGCGACCCGCAGAAACACTTGTCCTGGCTGATCGCTATCGCCGTCGTCGTGGCCTTCGCGTCGGCGACCCAGGACATCGCCGTCGACGCCTACCGCCTGGAAATCGCCGACGACAGCCGCCAGGCTGCCCTGGCCGCCAGCTACATGTCCGGTTATCGCATCGCCGCGCTGCTGGCCACGGCGGGTGCACTGTTCTTTGCCGAAGGCTTCGGTTCCACCGGCTTCAACTATAAACACTCGGCCTGGACCGGCACCTATGTGCTGTTCGGCGTGTTGATGATTCCTGCGCTGCTGACCACCCTGTTCATGCGCGAACCCAATGTGCCACTGCGCACCCAGTTGCAGGCCGGGCGCTACAGCTTCGTGCATCAATTGGTCTCGGTGTTTGTGCTGATCGTGTTGCTGGTGTCGGTGCCGGCGATGTTCACCCAACTGTTCAACACGGATTTCGCAAGCGTGCTGTTCCACGGCATGAGCCTGTGGGACTTGCTGATGGAAGACCGTGCCTTCCTGCGCGCCATCCTCTATATCACCCTGACCGCCCTGTGCCTCTCGGCCATGGGTCGACGCGGCCTGGCCCCTGTGCTGACGCCGGTCAATGACTTCATCCTGCGCTACCGCTGGCAAGCATTACTGCTGCTGGGGCTGATCGCCACCTATCGCATGTCCGACACGGTGATGGGCGTAATGGCCAACGTGTTCTACATCGACCAGGGCTTCACCAAGGACCAGATCGCCGGGGTCAGCAAGATCTTCGGCCTGATCATGACCTTGGTGGGTGCCGGCATGGGCGGCCTGCTGATCGTGCGCTTCGGCATCCTGCCGATCCTGTTTATCGGCGGTATCGCGTCGGCCGGTACCAACCTGCTGTTCGTGATGCTGGCGGACATGGGCCCGGACCTGCAGATGCTGATCTTCACCATCTCGCTGGACAACTTCAGCTCGGGGCTGGCGACCTCGGCGTTCGTCGCCTACCTTTCAAGCCTGACCAACCTGAAGTTCTCCGCCACCCAATACGCCCTGCTCAGCTCGATCATGCTGTTGCTGCCGCGCCTGATCGGTGGGTATTCGGGGGTGATGGTCGAAAAGTTCGGGTATCACAATTTCTTCCTGATCACCTGCATGTTGGGTGTGCCGACGTTGTTGCTGATTGCGCTGCATTGGTATCAGGAGAATCGGCGGATTCGGTTGAATCCACCGGTAGACGACTGACACACATGCTTTTGTAGTGAGGGAGCTTGCTCCCGCTGGGGTGCGAAGCGCCCCTATAAAAGCCGGCTCCAGCTGCGCTGTCGAACGGGAGCAAGCGCCCTCACTACAAACAGCCCTGTATTCTGATGCCTGTACGGCGGCAGCTTGCGCCCGTACAATCCCAAGTCATTTCAAGTCCAAGCAACCGACAACGGCCTACCATGCGTACCAGTCAATATTTGCTCGCCACACAGAAAGAAACGCCTTCCGACGCGGTCGTGATCAGCCATCAGCTGATGCTGCGCGCCGGCATGATCCGCAAACTGGCCTCCGGCCTGTACACCTGGCTGCCCATGGGCTTGAAGGTGATGCGCAAGGTCGAAGCCATCGTGCGTGAAGAGATGAACGCCGCCGGCTCTCTGGAAGTGTTGATGCCGAGCACCCAACCGGCTGAGCTGTGGCAGGAATCCGGGCGCTGGGAAGAGTACGGCCCTGAACTGCTTCGCTTCAAGGACCGTCATGGCCGCGACTTCTGCGCCGGCCCGACCCACGAAGAAGTGATCACCGACCTGATGCGCAACGAGCTGAGCAGCTACAAGCAGCTGCCGCTGAACCTGTATCAGATCCAGACCAAATTCCGTGACGAAATCCGCCCACGCTTCGGTTTGATGCGCGGCCGCGAATTCATCATGAAGGACGCCTATTCGTTCCACGCTGACCAGGCGTCCCTGCAGGTCACCTACGACCGCATGCACCAGGCCTACTGCAACGTGTTTACGCGCCTGGGCCTGAAATTCCGCCCGGTTGAAGCGGACAACGGCTCCATCGGCGGTGCCGGCTCCCACGAATTCCACGTGCTGGCCGAGTCCGGCGAAGACGATATCGTATTCAGCAACGGTTCCGACTACGCCGCGAACATCGAGAAAGCCGAAGCCGTGCCACGGGAAACTTCCCGTCCAGCGCCGGCTGAAGAGCTGCGCCTGGTGGATACGCCAGAGACCAAGACCATCGCGGCCCTGGTGGAGAAATTCAATCTGCCGATTGAAAAGACCATCAAGACCCTGATCGTGCGCGCCGAAGAAGAAGGCAAGCTGATCGCCCTGGTGATCCGTGGCGACCACGAGCTCAACGAAATCAAGGCCGCCCAGCAACCTGGCGTGGCCAGCCCGCTGGTCATGGCCTCCGACGCCGAACTGCGCGACGCCATTGGCGCCGGTGCCGGCTCCCTCGGCCCGTTGAACCTGCCGCTGCCGATCATCATCGACCGCTCGGTCGAGCTGATGAGCGACTTCGGGATCGGCGCCAACATCGACGACAAGCACTACTTCGGCGTGAACTGGGAACGTGACCTGCCGGTGCCAACCGTGGCCGACCTGCGTAACGTGGTGGCCGGCGACCCAAGCCCGGATGGCAAGGGCACCCTGGAAATCAAGCGCGGCATCGAAGTCGGGCACATCTTCCAGCTGGGCAACAAGTACAGCAAGGCGATGAAGTGCGAAGTGCTGGGCGAGAACGGCAAGCCGATCACCCTGGAAATGGGTTGCTACGGCATTGGCGTATCGCGCGTGGTGGCCGCTGCCATCGAGCAGAACAACGACGAGAAAGGCATCATCTGGAGTGACGCCCTGGCGCCGTTCCAGGTTGCCCTGGTACCGCTGCGTTATGAAACCGAGCAAGTGCGCGAAGCCACCGACAAACTGTATGCCGAACTGACGGCCGCCGGTTTTGAAGTGTTGCTGGATGACCGGGACAAGAAAACCAGCCCGGGCATCAAGTTCGCCGACATGGAACTGATTGGCATCCCGCACCGGATCGTGGTCAGTGACCGCGGCCTGGCCGATGGCAATCTGGAATACAAGAGCCGGACCGAAGCCGAAGCCCAACCGTTGCCGGTGGCTGACGTGCTGTCTTTCCTTCAGGCGCGTATTCGTCGCTGAAAACCAGATCAAGAGAAGTCATGTTCAAGCGAAACACCAGAGCCCTGGGGGGCGCCGCCTTGTGCGGCGCCCTGCTGGTCAGCGGCTGCGCCAACCAGATGTCGCAACGCAGTGAGCACGAGGAGCGGGTCGAGCGTAAGTTGCTCGACCACAGCTTGCAGATCGATGTAGGCGAACCCAAAGTGCTGGAGCTGCCGCAACGCCGGGTACGCATTCACGAGCAAAAGACCTTCGAGGTCACTGAGTTCGAAGTCACCCGCCGCTACGATCGCTACACCCCTTACCAACCCTGGCGCAAACTCTATGAGATGCCCTTGGGCGCGGTCGCTTTGGTGGCGGGCGCGGGCGCCAACGTGGTGAACATCTTCGCCCTCGGCAACCTGCCGACCAGCATGACCCACGACTGGCTGACCTACGGTGTGGACGGTCTCAACCCGTTCATGAACGTGCAATCCCACGGCCGTGCGCAACAGAACCTGGCGGGCATCGATGAAGTCCAGCGCGACAAGCGTGTGGAGTATTCGAGCCTGCCCTGGAGCGAACGCCCGGTGCAGGTCACTGCCGGCAAGCAAGTGCATGAGCTGACCACCGACCGCAACGGCGTGCTGCGCCTGAACCTGTTGGACAGCCCGTTTGCCGAGCAGGACTTGAACCGCGTCACGACCTTGAAGATCAGCGTGGAAGATGGCCAGGACGATGTGCATTCGGACTCGACCCTGGCGATCAGCAACACCCTGCGCGGCAAGTTGCTGGAAGCCCATGGCCTGATCTACGACGACCTGGAAGACGACGAAGTCAGCCAGTGGGTGCACCGCGTCAAGCGCCTGTCGGAGCTGGGCCTGGAAGAGGAAGCCAGCGAGCTGGAACAAAGCCTGATCGAACTGACACGCAATGATCCCGAGTTGCAGCAGGAATTCCTGCAGGCACTGACCAAGGATGCGGGGCGGCTAGTCGCAGACCCTGGAGCACGCTGAGACGCTCGAAGTGTTGCAGAACAAATGTGGGAGGGGGCGCGCCCCCTTCCACATTTTGGTTCCGGGTTCCTACCAGGAGAACTCGAGCTGTTCGTTGCCGTTGCTCAGGTCCAGCAACCGCACACCAATCCCCAACAACCGCACCGGCTTCCCGCCACGATTGAACGCCTGGGTCAGCAGTTGCTGATAACTCTCCAGGTCCCGCCCGGCCCCCGCCTGTTCCAGCGTCGTCTGGGTAAAGTCATGAAACTTCACCTTAACGAACGGCTTGCCCGCACGGTAACTGCTGTCGATGCGCGCCATGCGTCCGGCCAGGGTTTCCATCAATTCGGGGAGTTTGGCCAGGCAGCTTGAGAGGTCCGGCAGGTCCACGTCGTAGGTATTTTCTACACTGATCGACTGCCGGCGACTGTCGTTCTGCACCACACGATCATCGATCCCACGGGCCAGGCTCCACAGCCGCTCGCCAAAACTGCCGAATTCGCGCACCAGCGCCAGCTTGTTCCATTCACGCAACTGCAAGCAGTCTTCTATGCCCAGGCGCGCAAGCTTGTCGGCGGTGACCTTGCCCACACCGTGCAACTTGCTCACTCGCAACTGCGAGACAAAGTCTTCGACCTGGTCCGGGGTGATCACGAACAACCCGTTGGGTTTCTTCCAGTCACTGGCGATCTTGGCCAGGAACTTGTTCGGCGCCACGCCTGCGGACACGGTGATATGCAATTGGTTGGAGACGCGGCGGCGAATGTCCTGGGCGATACGCGTGGCGCTGCCGCCAAAATGCGGGCTGTCGGACACGTCCAGGTAGGCTTCATCCAGCGACAGCGGTTCGATCAGGTCGGTGTAATCGCGAAAGATCGTCTGGATTTCCTTCGACGCTTCCTTATAGGCATCCATGCGCGGCTTGACGATGGTCAGGTCCGGACACAGCTTCAAGGCATGGCGTGACGACATCGCTGAGCGCACCCCGTAGGCGCGTGCCTCGTAGTTGCAGGTAGCGATCACCCCGCGCCGGTCCGCCGAGCCGCCCACCGCCAACGGCTTTTGCGCCAGGCTCGGGTCATCGCGCATCTCGATGGCGGCGTAGAAGCAATCACAGTCGACGTGGATGATTTTGCGCTGCGTCATATAAACGGGGTGTGAACCTACGGGGCGCCAGTATCGCATTCACACCTGTATATAGCACCAGTAGTTTGAATCTTCCGCTTGAGCGGTAGGAAAATTCCAAGATGAATTTATTTTCTCAATCGAATTTCGCATCCCAATAGAGCTGAAACCCTCGGCCCGACTGGCCCAGAGCCTCATCCGGCGTTAGCTTGGAGAGCTAACCACTTGAACCACAAGCGCTTTTCTTCAATTCACAGGTTGACACACACGCGTTCCTCTGTAGAATGCCGACACACAGACGCGGGATGGAGCAGTCTGGTAGCTCGTCGGGCTCATAACCCGAAGGTCGTCGGTTCAAATCCGGCTCCCGCAACCAAACATCAAAAAAGGCTACTCGAAAGAGTGGCCTTTTTTGTGCGTGCTTTTTTTGTATCTGCTTTTTTGTAGTGAGCGGGTTTGCCCCGCGCTGGGGGGCGAAGCCGCCCCAAACCAGGCGACTTGGTTTATCAGGCGCTCGGCGGTGTCTTTGTTGGGGCGGCTTCGCCACCCAGCGCGGGGCAAACCCGCTCACTACAAAAGCGTTTTCTATCGCGTACTTAGGGTGACTGGCAGGTCAAATTACACTTATTTGACCCATCGGCCCATTAACGGTTGACACCTCGCCGCTGGGCTGTAGAATGCCGCCCACAGACGCGGGATGGAGCAGTCTGGTAGCTCGTCGGGCTCATAACCCGAAGGTCGTCGGTTCAAATCCGGCTCCCGCAACCAAACATCAAAAAAGGCTACTCGAAAGAGTGGCCTTTTTTGTATCCGGTAAAAAAGTTCTTCTGAAACAATGGCATGGCATCTTTCATGAAACCCCACACGGGTTGTAGAGTCCATGTCATTGCAAGCTATGCTGAATGCTCAAGCACTACCCTCTACGACCAATGGCCGCTGTCGCCGACCCCGGTGATACGCGTTAATATTTGTAATTATTTTGTCCATAGGGATTGGTAACTTGGCTGGATACCTCCATCCTGTCGCGCACAATCCACGAGGTGATTGATGCGCGCCAACTCGTCTGAACCACAAGACACCGTCACAGCAGAACAACCGATCCCGCCAACGCGTTTGCGTTGGCTGGACCTGGTGAGCAAGTACCGGCAACCCATCGGGCTGGCCGTCACGTTGCTGCTGTTCGCCATCGCCTTGATCGCTTGCCGACACCTGCTGCTGGAGCTGGACCTTTACGCCCTCCACGACTCGATCCTGGAAGTGCCCAAGCCCGCCCTGCTCGGCGCATTTGCCGCGGCCGTCGCCGGCTTTGTGATCCTATTGGGCTACGAGTTTTCCGGTGCGCGCTATGCAGGGGTGAAGCTACCCGCCAAGACCCTGGCCCTGGGCGGCTTTACCGCGTTTGCCATTGGCAATGCGATTGGCCTGTCGATGCTCTCGGGCGGCTCGGTGCGTTACCGTTTATATGCACGCCATGGTATCGGGGCGTCGGAAGTTGCCCACATGACGGTGTTCGCCAGCCTGGCCCTGGGCTGCGCACTGCCGCCCCTGGCTGCACTGGCCACCTTGAGCAACCTGCCGGCGGCATCCACCTATCTGCATCTGCCGCAAAGCCTGCTCGGCGGCATCGCCGGCGCGGTGCTGCTGTTGTCGGTGGTGCTGTGCATCGGCATTTATCGCCGTCGCCTGCCGGAACAGCCCTTCCCGGACAACCTGCTGGTCAAAGCCGGCCGTCGTACCCTGCGCCTGCCGGGTCGCCGCCTGACCTTCCTGCAACTGATCATCACCGCACTGGACGTCGCCGCTGCCGCCACCGTCCTTTATATGCTGCTGCCGGAAGCGCCGCCCTTCGGGCCCTTCCTGCTCGTGTACCTGCTGGCCCTGGCCGCCGGCGTGCTCAGCCATGTACCGGGCGGCGTGGGGGTATTCGAAGCGATCCTGCTGGCGGCCTTCGCCGATAAACTCGGTGCCGCGCCATTGGCTGCTGCCCTGCTGCTGTACCGCATGATCTATGTGGTGCTGCCGCTGCTGATCGCCTGCGTGTTCCTGCTGGTCAACGAAGCCCAGCGTCTGTTCCAGACCCAGCAAAGCCTGCGGGTCGCCTCGGGGCTGGCGGCGCCAGTACTGGCCGTACTGGTTTTTTTGTCCGGCGTGGTCCTGCTGTTTTCCGGCGCCACGCCCGAAATCGACTCACGCCTGGAAAACATCGGCTTCCTGATTCCCCACCGCCTGATTGACGCCTCGCACTTCGGCGCCAGCCTGATCGGCGTGCTCTGCCTGCTGCTGGCCCAGGGCCTGCGTCGACGCTTGTCAGCCGCCTGGATGCTGACCATGGTGCTGCTGCTGGTGGGCGCCCTGCTCTCGCTGCTCAAAGGCTTCGATTGGGAAGAAGCCAGCCTGATGACCATGACCGCCATCCTGCTGGCAATCTTCCGCCGCTCGTTCTACCGCGCCAGCCGCCTCACCGAGCTGCCCTTCTCGCCGCTGTACCTGGTCGCCAGTGTCTGCGTGCTGGGAGCCTCGATCTGGCTGCTGCTGTTCGCTTACCAAGACGTCCCTTACAGCCACCAGCTGTGGTGGCAGTTCACCCTGGACGCCAACGCCCCACGCGGCTTGCGCTCGCTGCTGGGCGCCGCCGTGCTGCTGGTGATCGTGTCGCTCACCTGGCTGCTGCGCACCGCGCGCCCGGTGATCCACCTGCCGACCCCCGACGAACTGGAGCGCGCCAGCAAGATCCTGATGGCCTCGTCCCAGCCCGACGGCGGCCTGGCGCTGACCGGTGACAAGGCGCTGCTGTTCCATCCCAATGATGAAGCTTTCCTCATGTACGCCCGTCGCGGGCGCAGCCTGGTAGCCTTGTACGACCCAATCGGCCCGACCCAGCCACGCGCCGAAATGATCTGGCAGTTCCGCGACCTGTGCGACATCCACCACGCGCGCCCGGTGTTCTACCAGGTCCGCGCGGAGAACCTGCCGTACTACATGGACATCGGCCTCACCGCGATCAAGCTGGGCGAAGAAGCCCGCGTCGACCTGAAACGCTTTGACCTGGAAGCCAAGGGCAAAGAGATGAAGGACCTGCGCTACACCTGGAACCGCGGCACCCGGGACGGTCTGTCCCTGGAGATCTTTGAACCGGGCACGGCGCCGATGGATGAGCTCAAGGTCATCTCCGATGCCTGGCTGACCGGCAAGAACGTGCGGGAAAAAGGCTTTTCCTTGGGGCGTTTCAGCGACGACTACCTCAAGCACTTCCGCATTGCGATCATTCGCTTCGAAGGGCGCCCGGTGGCCTTCGCCAACCTGCTCGAGACCTACAACCATGACCTGGCCAGTCTCGACCTGATGCGCGCCCACCCGGACGCGCCCAAGCTGACCATGGAGTTCATGATGGTCGGCCTGATTCAACACTATAAGAGTCACGGCTACGCGCGCTTCAGCCTCGGCATGGTGCCGTTGTCGGGCCTGCAACCACGCCGCGGCGCCCCGCTGACCCAACGCCTGGGCTCGATGGTGTTCCGACGTGGCGAGCAACTGTATAACTTCCAAGGTTTGCGCCGCTTCAAAGACAAGTTCCAGCCTGACTGGGAACCCCGTTACATGGCCGTGCCCGCAGGACTTGATCCGCTGGTGGCACTGGCCGATACCGCCGCCCTGATCGCGGGCGGCTTGACTGGATTGGTGAAACGCTGATGATTCGACGTTCCTGGCGGTATGTATTGGCCTTTGTAGTGCTGCTCGCCCTGATCCTGGGTGGCGGCTATTGGTACTGGAACCGCCCTGCCCCGCAGCCGACCCTGGAGCAACTGCCCCAGGCCGACGGTTCGGTGATGACCCGCGTGACCCCGTACGGCACGCCCAAGGCCCGTGTGGCCGTGGCCGTGATGGCCGATGAAACCCTGACGGACAGCCAACTGATTGCCTTGAGCCAAGGCGGCAAGGCGCAGATTGTCCAGGTGATCCTGCCCAAGGACGATTGCAAGCTGCAGGAACAAGCCCTGCAAAGCGCCCTGGACCAGCTCAAGGGCCCGGCGACGCTGGTCAGCGGCATCGGCCCTGGCGCAAGCCTGGCCTGGCGCTGGCTGGCGGCACAAAGCGACGACAAGGCCAACGCCATCTCCGTCGGTTTCGCCATGACCCAGCCAGGCTGCAACGACCCTTTGCCAAAAACCTCAGCCCACGGCAATTGGCTGGTGGCCTGGAACGACAACCCTGAGGATGATGCCGCCAGTTTCGTACGCGATACCCCACGTGCCACGACCAGCATCAGCGACTACGACATTCATTACCCGCAAGTGCTGAACAACGAGCTGCGCAAGCAACTGGTGGGCTCGGACAACGGCGGCCTGGCGATTCCAGTGGTTGAAGTACCGGCGGGCCAAGCCAAGGACACCGTCACCCTGTTCCTCTCCGGCGACGGCGGCTGGCGTGACCTGGACCGCGACGTGGCCGGTGAAATGGCCAAGATCGGCTACCCGGTGGTGGGCATCGACACCCTGCGCTACTACTGGCAGCACAAGAGCCCGGAACAAAGCGCCAAGGACCTCACCGAGCTGATGCAGCACTACCGGCAGAAGTGGGGCACCAAGCGCTTCGTGCTGACCGGTTACTCGTTCGGCGCCGATGTACTGCCGGCCATCTACAACCGCCTGCCGGAAAACGAGCAACAGCGCGTGGACGCGATCATCCTGCTGGCATTTGCGCGCACTGGCAGCTTCGAGATTGAAGTGGAAGGTTGGCTGGGCAACGCAGGCAAAGAAGCCGCCACCGGCCCGGAAATGGCCAAGCTGCCGCCTGAGAAAGTGGTGTGCATCTACGGTGCGGAAGAAGTCGACGAGAGCGGCTGCACGGACAAGACCGCCGTGGGTGAAGCCTTGAAGTTGCCAGGTGGGCATCACTTCGACGAGAACTACCCGGCGCTGGCCAAGCGTTTGGTGGACATCATTGTGAAGCACCAGGCCAAGGACAAAGCCGAGTAATTTCTGCCATACGCAAAACCAAATGTGGGAGGGGGCTTGCTCCCGATAGCGGTGGGTCAGCCAAAGATCAGTTGGCTGGTCTACTGCCATCGGGAGCAAGCCCCCTCCCACATTGGCTTTGTGGTGTTGCTTAGATCTAGCGTGGCTCGATGTGCGCGATCATCAGTTGCACGGTTTCATTCCCGCGAAACTCGTTCACATCCAGCTTATAGGCCAGCTCCACCCAACGCACCGTCGGGTTCGGCCAGACCTCACGGTCCACCCCAAACGCAATGCCGTCGAGCTTCACCGACCCGCATTCGCTCTTGAGCACCACTTTCAGGTGCCGCTCGCCCACCACGCGCTGTTCCACCAACTGAAACACCCCGTGAAACAACGGCTCGGGAAAGTGTTGCCCCCAAGGGCCCGCGTGGCGCAATGCGCGGGCCAGTTCCAGGTGAAACTCTTCCACTGCCAGAGTACCGTCGGACAGCAGGCGCCCGGTCAGGTCTTCTTCGCGCAGCTGCCGACGCACTTCGGCATCAAAGGCCTCGGCAAACAGCGGGAAGTTTTCTTCGGGCAGCGTCAAACCGGCGGCCATGGCATGGCCGCCGTATTTGGCGATCAGGTGGGGATGCTGGCTGGCGACCACCGCCAGCGCATCGCGGATATGAAACCCCGGCACAGAGCGCCCTGAGCCCTTGAGCAGGCCATCTCCGGCATCGGCGAAGGCGATGGTCGGGCGGAAATAGCGCTCTTTCATGCGCGAGGCGAGAATGCCGATCACGCCTTGGTGCCATTCCGGGTCGAACAGGCACAGCCCGTAGGGCATCGACTCCACCGGCAAGTCCTTGAGCTGGGCCAGGGCCTCGCGCTGCATGCCTTGCTCGATGGATTTACGGTCCTGGTTCATGCCGTCCAGTTGCGCGGCCATTTCACGCGCGGCGGCAACGTCGGTGGTGAGCAGGCATTCGATGCCCAGGCTCATGTCATCCAGGCGCCCGGCGGCATTCAGTCGCGGCCCGAGGATAAAGCCCAGGTCGGTGGAGGTGATACGTGCCGCGTCGCGCTTGGCCACTTCAAGGATCGCCTTGATCCCCGGCCGTGCGCGACCGGCGCGGATGCGCTCCAGGCCCTGATGCACCAGGATGCGGTTGTTGGCGTCCAAGGGCACTACGTCGGCCACACTGCCCAGGGCCACCAGGTCGAGCAGTTCGCCGATGTTGGGTTGAGGCTTATGCTCGTACCAGCCCAAGCTGCGCAGGCGCGCCCGCAGGGCCATCAGCACGTAGAAGATCACGCCCACACCGGCCAGCGCCTTGCTCGGGAACTCACAGCCCGGCTGGTTCGGGTTGACAATGGCATCCGCCGCCGGCAATTCATCGCCAGGCAAATGGTGGTCAGTCACCAGCACCTTCAGCCCGGCCGCTTTCGCCGCCGCCACGCCTTCGACGCTGGAGATACCGTTGTCCACAGTGATCAGCAACTGCGGCTCGCGCTGCAGCGCGACTGCGACGATTTCCGGGGTCAGGCCGTAGCCATACTCGAAGCGGTTGGGCACCAGGTAATCGACATGGGCGGCGCCGAGCAAGCGCAGGCCCAAGGTGCCCACGGTGCTGGCAGTGGCGCCGTCGGCGTCGAAGTCGCCGACGATGAGGATACGCTGGCGCTGTTCCAACGCGGTCACCAGCAAGTCCACCGCTGCGTCGATGCCCTTGAGCCGCTGATAGGGAATCAACCGCGCCAGGCTTTTGTCCAGCTCGGCTTCGGACTGCACCCCGCGCGCGGCGTAGAGACGGGTCAACAGCGGTGGCAAGTCACCGAGAAACGGCAGGACGGCAGGCAACGGGCGAGGATCGATACGCATGGGGCGACGGGAGCTTCTCTTTGATAAAACGGTTAAACAACAAGGCTACAAACGACACAGGTCATTGTGGGAGGGGGCTTGCTCCCGATTACGGTGTATCAGTCAATGGGGTGCTGACTGAACGCCGCGATCGGGAGCAAGCCCCCTCCCACCGTTTCAACCGCGTTCGCCGACCAGCCATTGCAGTTGGACTTCATGCTGGCCACGGTCGTCGGTGACGAAAATCGTGCCTTCGCTGATCATCACGTCCCACTTGATAACGCGAGGCATGTCCTTGGCCAGCGTCTCGAGGACTTCCTGAGGCACGGCGGCGATGTGCACGTTTTTCAGGTTATTCGCCACAGGCACCACCTTGCCTTCCCACACCCGCAGGCTGCCGTAGGCCAGCAGGCTGGTGCGTTCGGTGCGGCGCGAGCACCAGGTGAGGCGGTCGGCATCCGGCTGGCCGACTTCAATCCAGTGCAAAACCCGGTCATCCAGGCTTTTTTCCCACAGGGCTGGCTCGTCTACATCTGACAGGCCACGACCGAATGCCAACTGCTCGTTGTACCAGAGGGCGTAGGCCAGCAGACGTACGGTCATGCGCTCTTCGGTTTCCGAAGGGTGGCGGGCGATGGTCTGTTTAACGCTCTCGTACACCGAGCGGTCAAGGTCGGTGAGGTTGAGTTCGAATTTGTAGGTCGTGGACGGCTGGGCCATGAACGGACTTCTAGAGACAGGGAAAGGCGGCCAGTCTAACCGATGGCGAGGCCATTCAACGAATCCTGCGCTGCATCATCCTTATCCCTGGGCCGCTCGCCTATGTTAAAAGGCATCACACCACCGCCCCGCGCAGACAAGGATCCTCATGTCGTTTAATGCCAAACCGCTTGCCGGCCTGAAAGTCATCGAACTCGGCACCCTGATCGCCGGCCCGTTCGCCTCACGTATCTGCGCGGAATTCGGCGCCGAGGTGATCAAGGTCGAATCGCCGGACGGCGGCGACCCGCTGCGCAAATGGCGCAAGCTGTACGAAGGCACGTCGCTGTGGTGGTTTGTGCAGGCGCGCAACAAGCAATCGCTGACGCTGAACCTCAAGCATCCGGACGGCCTGGCCATCCTCAAACAGCTGTTGGCCAACGCCGACATCCTGATCGAGAACTTCCGCCCCGGCGTGCTGGAGAAACTCGGCCTGAGTTGGGAAACCCTGCACGCCCTCAACCCCAAGCTGGTGATGGTGCGCCTCTCCGGCTTTGGCCAGACCGGGCCAATGAAAGACCTGCCTGGGTTTGGTGCGGTGGGTGAATCCATGGGTGGCTTGCGCTATATCACCGGGTTCGAAGACCGCCCGCCGGTGCGTACCGGCATTTCCATCGGCGATTCGATTGCCGCGTTGTGGGCGGTGATCGGCGCGCTGATGGCGCTGCGTCACCGCGAAGTCAACGGCGGCCTGGGCCAGGTGGTCGATGTGGCGCTGTATGAAGCCATCTTCGCCATGATGGAAAGCATGATCCCGGAGTTCGACGTGTTCGGCTTTATTCGCGAACGCACCGGCAACATCATGCCCGGTATTACGCCCTCCTCGATCCACACCAGCGCCGACGGCAAGCATGTGCAGATTGGCGCCAACGGGGACGCGATCTTCAAGCGCTTCATGTCAGCCATTGGCCGTGAGGACTTGGCCAACGATCCCTCGCTTGCCAGCAATGACGGACGCGACAGCCGTCGCGATGAGCTGTATGGGGTGATTGATCGCTGGGTGAACTCACTGCCGCTGGATCAGGTGGTGGAGCGGCTGAATAAAGCCGAAGTGCCTGCCAGCCGGATCTACAGTGCCGAGGACATGCTGGGCGACCCGCAATTCCTTGCCAGGGAGATGTTCCTCAAGGCCCAACTTCCCGACGGCAAGGCGTTCAAAATGCCGGGCATCGTACCCAAGCTGTCGGACACGCCGGGCAGCTGTGAATGGGTGGGGCCACAGTTGGGTGAACATAACAGCACGGTGCTGGGCAGCCTGGGTTATGACGCGGCCGCGATTGTGCGTTTACGCGAGGACGGCGCGATCTGATGGCTCGTCGGCTTATTCAGCTAGGCCTCAGCGTCATGTTCGCCTGCGGCTGGCCCCTGCCGGCCAGCGCTGAAGACACGCTGATCTGGCTAGTGCGTGACTTGCCACCTTTGACCATTTTCGAAGGCCCGCGCAAGGGCCAGGGCGCGCTGGATCAACTATTGCCGATACTGATCGAGCGCCTGCCGGAATACCGGCATCAGGTGCTGCACGTCAACCGCGCTCGGGGCACGCAAATGTTGAGTGAACCCTCATTCACCTGCGATCCATCGCTGCTGTGGACGCCGGAACGGGCCAAGTACGTGGTGTTTTCTCGCCAGGCGTTCGTTACCCCCAGCAATGGCATCGCGATACGGCGCAGCCAACAGGACGCCATGGCGCCGTTCATCGTGGACGGCCAGTTCGACCTGCAGGCTTTTCTCGACGCCCGTGGAACGCGGGTGGGTGCCACGGCGGAGCGCAGCTACGGCCCGGTTATCGATGAGCAGCTTAAACACGCCGATGCGCGCACACTGGCGCTTCATTACGGCAACGACGCCCTTGGCAGCTTGTTGCAAATGCAGCGCCGGGGACGGCTGGAAGCGGTGTTGGGGTATTGGCCGGAAATCCGCTATCACGCGCTGCAACAGAGGATTGCTTCGGACGACCTGAGCTTTTATCCGATCAAAGGCTCATTGCCCTACCAACGTACGCATATCGCCTGTTCGGATACCGCCCTGGGCCGTCATGCCATTGAACGAATCGACCAAGTGCTGCGCGACATCCCACAGGAACAGGTGCAGCAGTCCTATGCTGCTTGGCTGGATCCGGTCATGCGCGAACAATACCTGCGCGACAACCCGCGCTTTTTCCAGGACTCACCCGAACCATGACAAATCGCAGGCAAAAAGAAACCCCGAAGGGTGGGGAGACACCTCGGGGTTAAACGTGGCCTACAAAGACCCGCACAACAAGGCACAAACACCGGAGCACAATGTTTGCTCTTGCTGTTACGAAATCTGACCGGCCACGTTGTAGGAAGTTTCCACAGTTAAACAATTCTTCATGCGACGGCGGGGCTGCGCGTCTGGGCAGCGTTGCGCAAGGCTGCAATGACCGACGGTTCCAGGCGCCCTTCGGCAATCTTGAGGTCGCGCAACAGGCAATCCACCACATCCACCAGCACGCGCTTGTCCATCAGTTGCGCACGATCGACTTCACGCTCGACCACGATAGCGCCAGCAGGATTCTTCACCGTCACCAGGCACTCGGCCTGCACACCAGAGGTGGTCAGCGTAACCTGATAAGGGCTCAGTGCTTCTTCGAGCAATAGGCTGATACTTTCCATCTCGATCACCACTCAATAGTTCGGGAACAATCGTTTCAACGGGAGCTGCATCTATCCTAAGTGACTGTTTGTGACGTAGGAAAGTTCGCTTTATCGTCTTTATGGGGCCGTCAGGGGGTGACGGATTCCAGCATGCGCTTGCAACATGACAACCAAAAAACGGCCGCACACAAGTGCTTACGCAATGGTGGGCCGTTTTGAGGTTTGCCGAAGGCTCGGACCAGAGGTGAATCCTATACTCGGTGAGCGCCGGTGGCTCCGCCACGCAGATAACGCGCAGGTCAGAAGGCCCTTGTTGATTGCGAAGGATAAAGACGATGCTGGAACACGATAAAGAGCAAGCTGCGTTAGAGAAGATTCACGCCGACATATCACGCATTTATGCGGAGCAACGCAAACTCACTGCTGAGACACACAAGATAACCCGTGAGAATTTCTGGTATCCCTTAGGGGTCGTCATGGCCATGTTTACAGCGTTCAGCACCGTATTGGCCATCGTGCAGAAACTGCTCACCTAGTCGCTTGCGCCAAGTGGGGCCTGCCAAAACAAAAAACGCCGCTGACCCAAGGAAGGGAAAGCGGCGTTTTTGTCTACGCGGTGTGCCTTACAACGGCTTACCCCGGTTGCCATGCTGGCTCACAAACGCCTGCACAGCCTTCAGGTCATTGGCCAATACGGTGCAACGCTCTTCACGCTCGAACAGGTTTGCCAGGTGCACCGGCAATTCCAGTGCCTTGCCAACCCCGGCCTTCTCCACCGCTTCCGGGAATTTCACCGGGTGCGCGGTGCCGAGTATCACCATCGGGATGTCCAGGCTGCGACGGCATTCGCGCGCGGCCTTCACACCGATGGCGGTGTGCGGGTCGAGCAGCTCGCCGGTCTGGGCGTAGACTTCAGCGATGGTTTCGCAGGTCTGTGCGTCGTCCACGGCCAGCGAGTCGAACAGCTTGCGGGTTTCTGTCCAGCGCTCTTCGTCAACGCTGAAACCGCCACCGCTCTTGAAGGTGTCCATCAAGCCGGCAATCGCCGCGCCATTGCGACCGTGCATGTCGAACAGCAGGCGCTCGAAGTTCGAAGAAACCATGATGTCCATCGACGGCGACAGGGTCGCGTGCAGGGTTTCCTTGACGTACTGGTTGCCGCTCATGAAGCGGTGCAGGATGTCATTGCGGTTGGTGGCGACGATCAACTGGTTGATCGGTAGGCCCATGTTGCGCGCCAGGTAACCGGCGAAGATGTCGCCGAAGTTGCCGGTTGGCACCGAGAACGACACCGAACGCGCCGGCCCGCCCAACTGCAGGGAGGCATGGAAGTAATAGACGATCTGAGCCATGATCCGCGCCCAGTTGATCGAGTTCACCGCCACCAGGCGCGTGCCTTTCAGGAAGCTCTGGTCGGCGAAGCTGTTCTTGACCATTTCCTGGCAGTCATCGAAGTTGCCTTCGATGGCGATGTTGTGGATGTTCTCGCCAAAAATGGTGGTCATCTGGCGACGCTGCACTTCCGACACGCGCTTGTGCGGGTGCAGGATGAAGATGTCGACGTTTTCGCAGTGCTTGCAGCCTTCGATGGCGGCCGAACCGGTGTCACCGGAGGTGGCGCCAATGATCACCACGCGCTCACCGCGCTTCTCCAGCACATAATCCAGCAAACGACCGAGCAGTTGCAGGGCGAAGTCCTTGAACGCCAGGGTCGGACCGTGGAACAGTTCAAGCACCCACTCGTTGCCATTCAGCTGGCGCAGAGGCGCGATGGCGCTGTGGGAAAACACGCCGTAGGTCTCTTCCAGAATCTTTTTAAAGTCCGCATCGGGAATGCTGCCGGTGACGAACGGGCGCATCACCCGGAAGGCCAGCTCGTGGTACGGCAGGCCGGCCCACGAAGCGATTTCTTCCTGGGTGAAGCGTGGCAGGTTTTCCGGCACATACAGGCCGCCGTCAGTGGCAAGGCCTGCCAGCAAGACATCTTCGAAATTCAGGGCCGGTGCCTGGCCGCGGGTGCTGATATAACGCATGACTGGCTCCTCTAGAGCATTCTTGAACAAGGGCCGCCGAACCTGCGGGGCCCTTGCAGCAAAACCATTAGTTCAGGTGTTCGACGCGAATCCGCACCACCGGCCCGACGACGCCCTGCAGGGCTTCCAGCGCGGCGATGGCATCGTTGATGTGCTGTTCGCGCACGCGGTGAGTCAGCAGGATCATCGGCACCTGGCCGTTTTGCTCCTCGACTTCCTTCTGCATGATCGACTCGATGTTGATGCCGCGCTCCGACAGGATGCTGGCGACCTGGGCCAACACGCCCGGATGGTCTTGGGCCTGGATGCGCAGGTAGTAGGCGCTTTCGCAGGCTTCGATCGGCAGGATCGGGTGGGCCGACAGCGAATCCGGCTGGAAGGCCAGGTGCGGCACGCGGTTTTCCGGGTCGCTGGTCATGGCGCGGACCACGTCCACCAGGTCGGCGATCACCGACGAAGCGGTCGGCTCCATGCCGGCACCGGCGCCGTAGAACAGCGTCGAACCCGCGGCATCACCGTTGACCATCACCGCGTTCATCACGCCATTGACGTTGGCGATCAGGCGGTCGGCCGGGATCAGCGTCGGGTGTACACGCAACTCGATACCGGCCGGTGTGCTGCGCGCCACGCCCAGGTGCTTGATGCGATAACCCAAGGCTTCGGCGTAGTTCACGTCGGCGGTGGTCAGCTTGGTGATGCCTTCGGTGTAGGCCTTGTCGAACTGCAGCGGGATACCAAAGGCAATGGACGCCAGGATGGTCAGTTTGTGCGCCGCGTCGATGCCTTCCACGTCAAACGTCGGGTCGGCTTCGGCATAACCCAGGGCCTGGGCTTCGGCCAGCACGTCTTCGAAGGTACGGCCCTTCTCGCGCATTTCGGTGAGGATGAAGTTACCGGTGCCGTTGATGATGCCGGCGACCCAGTTGATACGGTTGGCGGACAGGCCTTCACGGATCGCCTTGATCACCGGGATGCCACCGGCCACGGCGGCTTCGAACGCCACGATCACGCCCTTCTCGCGCGCCTTGGCGAAGATCTCGTTACCGTGCACGGCGATCAGCGCCTTGTTGGCGGTGACCACGTGCTTGCCGTTCTCGATGGCCTTGAGCACCAGCTCGCGGGCCACGGTGTAGCCACCGACCAGCTCGATGACGATATCGATTTCAGGGTTGGTGGCAACGGCGAAGACATCGTTGGTAATCGCAATACCGGTCGTTTGGAACTGAGGCTTTGGCGAACGCGTGGCAATTTGCGCCACTTCAATCCCGCGGCCTGCGCGACGGGAAATTTCTTCAGCATTACGCTGAAGTACGTTGAAGGTGCCGCCACCGACGGTCCCTAACCCACAGATGCCTACTTTGACCGGTTTCACTGAAGAACTCCCCATGAAACGGCCGACGCTAGGTCGGCCGTGGAAAACAGCCGCACAACTGCGGCTTTCAATTAATGGCCCGTCGACTTAGCCACGGGCCATGATCGTCAAAGGTTCGACGATGCTGGTTTATTTGGCACTCAGCGCCAGTTTGGCAACTTGTGGTGCCGGCTGGTAGCCCGGAATCACCTGGCCGTCAGCCAAAACGATGGCCGGTGTACCGTTCACGCCAATGGACTGGCCCAGGGCGAACTGCTTGGAAACCGGGTTGGCGCATTTGGCCGCCTTGATTTCCTTGCCGTCGACCATCTTGTCCATGGCCGCCTTCTTGTCGGCTGAGCACCATACGGCTTGCAACTGCTCGTCACCCGGCGAACCCAGGCCCTGGCGCGGGAACGCTACATAGCGTACTTCCACGCCCAGCTTGTTCAGCGCAGGCACTTCGGCGTGAAGCTTGTGGCAGTACGGGCAGGTGGTATCGGTGAACACGGTGATGTGCGTCTTGGTCTCGCCGATGGCCGGGTACACCACGGTTTCAGCCACCGGGATGCCGTTGATCAGCTTGGACACGCCCAGGCGCTCGGCCTTCTCGGTCAGGTTGACCGGCTTGCCGTCCTTCAACTGGAACAGGTAGCCCTGCACGATGTACTGGCCGTCGGCACTGGCGTACAGCACGCGGCTGCCCTTGAGCTTGACTTCGTACAGGCCGGCCATCGGGCTGGCGCTGATGCTTTCGATCGGCGTGTCGAGCTCCAAGTTGGCCAGGCTCTTGCGAATGGTCTGCTCGGCCGCGTCATCGGCGACAACAAAGGTGGAAACCAACGCAATGGCTGCGGCGGCAATAATCTGGGTCAAGCGCATGGGAACTCCTGAAGGCAGATGCAAGGACGGGTGCAGGTACGCCGATATGAAACCCGGGTGTGGGCCGTCCCCTTTGCTAACCGGCAAAGCCTACCACAGTTGGGCCGCAGGGCAGCCCGTGGCGGGATAAAATGGCGGTTTTCACCCCCGCGGGTGGTGCTTGGCGTGCATATCCTGCAAGCGCGCGCGCGCCACGTGGGTGTAGATCTGGGTTGTGGATAAGTCGCTGTGCCCGAGGAGCATTTGCACCACCCGCAAATCGGCGCCGTGGTTGAGCAAATGGGTGGCGAATGCATGTCGCAGGGTATGGGGCGACAGGGCCTTGCCGATTCCAGCGACCTTGGCCTGGTGCTTGATGCGATGCCAGAAGGTCTGGCGGGTCATCTGCTCGCCGCGCAAGCTGGGGAACAGCACATCACTGGGGCGCCCGCCCAGCAGTTCGCCACGCGCATCGCGCATATAGCGCTCCACCCACACAATCGCCTCCTCACCCATCGGCACCAGCCGCTCCTTGCTGCCCTTGCCCATTACTCGCAGCACGCCCTGGCGCAGGTTCACTTGCTCCAGGGTCAGGCTGATCAGCTCGGTCACCCGCAGCCCGCAGGCATACAACACTTCGAGCATGGCGCGGTCACGCTGGCCGATGGCTTCGCTCAGGTCAGGGGCGGCGAGCAAGGCATCCACGTCGGCTTCCGACAGGGACTTGGGCAATGGCCTACCGAGTTGCGGCATCTCGACTTGCAGGGTGGGGTCGAGGGCGATCAGTTTTTCTCGCAGCAGATAGCGATAAAACCCACGCACACCCGAGAGGAATCGCGCCGTGGAGCGTGGCTTGTAGTTCTGCTCCAGGCGCCAGGCCAGGTGATCGAGGATCAGCTCGCGGCCGGCGTTGATCAGTTCGAGGTTTTTCTCCTGCAACCAGCCATTGAACAGCGCCAGGTCGCTGCGATAAGCCTGGCGAGTGTTGTCCGACAGGCCTTTTTCCAGCCAAAGGGCGTCGAGGAAGCGGTCGATCAGGGGGTGGTCAATGGCGGGCATGGGGGCTCAGGCAAAATTATGTGGCGTCTGTCAGATCCTATCGCAGGCAAGCCCGCTCCCACAGTGGATCATCGTCGGTCACAACATGGGGGGCAGGCAACACAGCCTGCGATAGCCGTAGGTATATACACAACACTGTAGTGAGCGGGCTTGCCCCGCGCTGGGCTGCGAAGCGGCCCCAAACCAGGCGAATTGGTTCTATCTGGAACTCGGCAGTGCTTTTATTGGGGCCGCTTCGCAGCCCGGCGCGGGGCAAGCCCGCTCACTACAAAGATGTGTAGCCATCCAGGCTGTGTTAGCGGCGAACAGTTAACAAATTTCAGGCACAAAAAAGCAGCCCGTAGGCTGCTTTTTTCTGCATCGGGAAGCTGGACTTAAGCCAGTTTTTCCTTGATGCGAGCTGCTTTACCGGACAGGTCACGCAGGTAGTACAGCTTGGCTTTACGTACGTCACCGCGACGCTTGACGGCCATGCTGTCGATTTGCGGGCTGTAGGTCTGGAAAGTACGCTCTACGCCAACACCGTTGGAGATTTTACGAACAGTGAAAGCACTGTTCACACCACGGTTACGCTTGGCGATTACCACGCCTTCGAACGCTTGCAGACGCGAACGGTCGCCTTCCTTCACTTTCACCTGAACGACAATAGTGTCGCCCGGGGCAAAGGTAGGGATCTCTTTGGTCATCTGCTCTGCTTCGAGTGCAAGGATGATTTTGTTAGTCATGCTGTGCTCCTAAGGTAAGTCAATGGACCTACCATCGATACGTTGTTAACTATCGTCCCGCGCGAGGATGTATTCCTCGAGCAGCTTCTTCTCTTCTCCAGAAAGCGAGCGGCTTTCCAGAAGATCGGCGCGTCGTTCATAGGTCCGACCAAGGGACTGCTGTAAACGCCAACGCCGGATGTGTGCGTGATTGCCACTTAGCAATACGTCGGGAACACGCTGATCCGCATACACCTCCGGACGGGTGTAGTGCGGGCAATCCAGCAAACCATCCGTGAAGGAATCTTCCTCCGCGGAGTCCGCATGCCCTAAAGCTCCAGGCAGCAGTCGTGTAACCGCATCTATCAGAACCATCGCCGGCAGCTCACCGCCAGACAGGACATAGTCCCCAATCGACCACTCTTCATCGACATGAGCCTCAATAAAGCGCTCGTCAATGCCTTCATAGCGACCGGCAATCAGGATCAGTGCTTCCTCATTCGCCAGTTCGCGCACCCCAGCCTGTTTCAGCTGGCGGCCTTGAGGGGACAGGTAAATTACCTTCGCCTTCTCCCCGGCGGCGGCCTTGGCCTGAGCCAACGCGTCTTCCAGGGGCTTGATCTTCATCACCATGCCCGGGCCACCGCCAAATGGGCGATCGTCCACAGTGTGATGTCGATCCGTCGTGTAGTCTCGCGGGTTCCAACAGGTAAGCTGCAACAGCCCCTGTTTCACCGCCCGACTGGTGATGCCGTACTCGCTGATGGCGGAGAACATCTCGGGAAACAAACTGATCACTTCAATGCGCAAATTAGCCACGCTTAGAAGTCCGCGTCCCATTCCACCTTCATCTCGCCTGCTTCCAGGTCGACAGCCAACACGCATTGCTTCGTATAAGGCAACAGGCGTTCGCGATCATCCAGGCTGCCAGCGCAAGGCTTGACCACCATTACATCATTGGCGCCGGTTTCCAGAAGATGATCGATTTTCCCGAACAATTGCCCGAGTTGATCAATAACCTTCAGACCTTCCAGCTGGTACCAGTAGTACTCGCCGTCGGTCAATTCAGGGAACAGGTTGCGCGGCACGCAGATCTCATAACCGGCCAGAAGACGAGCTTCTTCACGGTCATCAAGACCCTTGAGCTTTGCGACCAGGAACTTATCGCTCCCGCGTCCACTGACCAGCTCGACCTGTTTCACACTACCTTCGCGCTTTAGCGTCCAGGTCTTGTACTGCAACAGGTTTTCAGTCGGATCAGTAAAGGAATACACCTTCACTTCGCCGCGAACGCCATGAACAGAGTAAATCTTGCCGATAACGATCAAATCATCAGCAACAGCTGGCGTCGCGTTCATATTGCTCAGGCTGCGGCCTTAGCCGAGTCCTTCAACAGTTTTGCAACGCGCTCGGATGGCTGTGCACCCACGCTCAGCCAGTAGGCTACGCGCTCTTGGTTCACGGACAGACGAACTTCTTGACCACGAGCAACAGGGTTGAAGAAACCAACCTGTTCCTTGTGCGAACCGTCGCGCGGGTTGCGGCTGTCGGTTACGGTCAAGTGGTAAAACGGGCGCTTTTTGGAGCCGCCAAGGGCAAGACGGATTGTTAGCATGTGAACATCGTTCCTGTAGTCGGTGCTGCAAATCTAAATGCACAGCGGGCATAGGTGCCCGAAAGGCCGCATATTCTAAGGAATATCCGGACTTTTGCAAATGTCTTTTTCTGGCGCCTATCAGCGTGCCATTCAGATCTGCTATAGAGCCGTCGGTTAAAACGGCGAGTCAGCGCCCGCCAACGGCGGGTTTGCTGGAGATCCCACATCCCTGTGGGTCGGAGCAGGAGCCGGGCTCCCGCTCGAATACTTTACATTTTAGGCATGCCACCGCCGGGCAACATACCGCCCATGCCGCGCATCATCTTGGCCATTCCGCCTTTTGCGGAGAACTTCTTCATCATCTTCTGCATCTGCTTGTGCTGCTTGATCAAGCGACCGATGTCCTGCACCTGCGTGCCGGAACCCATGGCGATCCGACGTTTGCGCGAACCGCTGATCAGCTCAGGGTCGCGGCGCTCGGCCGGGGTCATGGAGTTGATGATGGCTTCCATCTGCTTGAACTGCTTCTCTGCCGCGCCTTGGGCATTGCCCATTTGCGCCAGGTTCACACCGCCGATGTTCGGCAGTTTGTCCATCAAGCCGCCGAGGCCGCCCATGTTCTTCATTTGTTGCAGCTGGTCGCGGAAGTCTTCGAGGTCGAAGCCCTTGCCCTTCTTCAGCTTCTTGGCCAGCTTATCGGCCTTGTCCTTGTCGAGGGTCGCTTCGGCCTGTTCGATCAGGCTGAGCACGTCGCCCATGCCGAGGATGCGCGAGGCGATACGCTCCGGGTGGAACGGCTCGAGCGCGTCGCTCTTCTCGCCCATACCGATGAACTTGATCGGCTTGCCGGTGATGGCACGCACCGACAGCGCGGCACCGCCACGGGCATCGCCGTCGACCTTGGTCAGGATCACGCCGGTCAGTGGCAGTGCGTCGCCGAAGGCCTTGGCGGTGTTGGCCGCATCCTGGCCGGTCATGGCGTCGACCACGAACAGCGTCTCGACCGGGTTGATCGCGGCATGCAGCGCCTTGATCTCGCCCATCATCTCTTCGTCGATGTGCAGGCGACCGGCGGTATCGACGATGACCACGTCGATGAACTTGAGCTTGGCTTCTTTAATAGCGGCGTTGGCGATGTCGACCGGCTTCTGGCTCAGGTCGGACGGGAAGAAGGTCACGCCCACTTCGCCCGCGAGCATTTCCAACTGCTTGATGGCCGCCGGACGGTAGACGTCAGCCGACACCACCATCACGGACTTTTTCTTGCGCTCTTTAAGGAAGCGCGCCAGCTTGCCGGCGGTGGTGGTCTTACCCGCACCCTGCAGACCCGCCATCAGCACGACGGCCGGTGGCACGGCGCTGAGGTTCAAGTCTTCGTTGGCCGCGCCCATCAGGCTTTCGAGTTCGGCCTGGACGATCTTCACAAACGCCTGGCCCGGGGTCAGGCTGCGGGACACTTCGGTGCCCACTGCGCGCTCTTTGACCGAGTTGACGAAGTCCTTTACCACCGGCAAGGCGACGTCGGCTTCCAGCAACGCCATGCGCACTTCGCGCAGGGTGTCTTTAATATTGTCCTCGGTCAGCTTGGCCTTGCCGGTTACGTGGCGCAGCGTCTGCGAGAGACGGTCAGTCAAGTTTTCAAACATGCGCGATCCTTTCAGGCCCTATTCATCGAAATGCATTGGTAGACCGAGGTAATGGCGGCCCAGGCTGCGGTAAATCGCTATTAAAAACAGCGCTCGGCGAGCCTGCGGCGTGGGCAGGTCGCGGATTATAGCGAAGACTGCGCCCATGCACACCCGCTGTCTGGTCCGGGAGTCTTTCGTGTTACGCAGGGGTATGCCAAACTCAGCGCCTTTCGGGCCTGCTTAACAGGATTTATGCTCCCTTTGTCACCCAGTTTGCTACCCAGCCTCGCCGCCGCCATTTTGTATGCCGCTGCGACTTTCTATCAGGGCACTCGTCTGGCCCAAGGCACCAAGGCGGACAAACGCCTGCTGGTGGGCCTTGGCGTCCTCGCCCTGCTGGCTCACGCTGCCAGTTTGTTTACCCACCTGATGACGCCCGTCGGCCTGGGCCTGGATTTTTTCAGCGCCGCCAGCCTGATTGCCGCCGCCGTCATCGCACTGACCCTGATGGCCTGCTATCGGATTCCCGTCGAGAACCTGCTGGTGCTGTTATTCCCGCTGGGCGTGCTGACGGTGCTGCTGGCGCAATTCGCGCCCACCGGCACGGTGCAGGTGATTGATGAAGAACCGGGCATCCTCGCGCACATCCTGCTGTCGATCCTGGCCTACGGCATGTTCACCATCGCGGTGTTCCAGGCCCTGCTCCTGCTGTTGCAGGACCACCAGCTCAAGCACAAGCACCCCTCCGGGCTGATCAAGAACTTCCCGCCGTTGCAAACCATGGAAAGCCTGCTGTTCGGCTTCCTGTGGGCCGGCTGGACGCTGCTGTCGTTGTCGTTGATCTCCGGCTGGCTGTTTGTCGAAAACCTGTTCGCCCAGCACCTTGTGCACAAAACCCTGCTGGCGTGCCTGGCCTGGGTGGTGTTCAGCGTCTTGCTGTGGGGGCGCAACCGCCTCGGCTGGCGCGGGCACAAGGCGATCCGCTGGACGCTGGCCGGTTTCTGCCTGCTGATGCTGGCCTATTTCGGCAGCAAGCTGGTTCGCGAATACATCCTGCATATCTGACGGGCAGCAAAAATGGACAACTTGCCCCTGGGGCCGATGCTCGCGGTAATTGCCTTGCTGCTGTTATGGGCGGCACTGTTTACCGCCATCGAGGCCGCGCAACAACACCTGCTGGCCCTGCGCCCCGGAACGCGCCAGGGTGACAAGGCCGCCGCCCGCCTGAACTTCCCGCGCCATAGCCTGATCCTGTGCAACAGCCTGTGCCGCGCGGCGGTGGTGATCCTCTGCACGCTGCTGGCGATCTACGCCTGGGCGCAGAATGGTCCATGGCTCGGCTGGCTGATCTCCTGCGCCCTGCTGCTGATCCTCGCCGACTACTTGCCGCGCACTCTGGCCACTCGCCACCCTCAAGCGGTGCTGGGCTTTGGCAATACGCTGCTGGGCGTCCCGCTGAAAATCCTCTACCCCCTGGCCTGGCTGCTCAATGGCATCAGCCTGTTGCTGCTGCGCCCTTTCGCACGCACATCCGGCGTGGTGAAAAAGAGCGACGAACCGCAGCCCGACCACGACGATGAACCGGAACCGGAGGCCGACGAAAACCGTACCCCCGGCATGCCAGGCATCCACGCCCTGGACAACATCACGGTCAACGACATCCTGGTGCCACGCAGCGAAGTGGACGGCATCAACCTGGATGACTCGGTCGAAGAGATCATCGAGCAACTGCGCACCTCCGAGCGCACCCGCCTGCCGGTGTTCCACAGTGATATCAACCAAGTCCAAGCCGTACTCAACACACGGCAGATCCAGCACCTGCTGCCTGACGCCAGCCTGACCAAAGAAGCGTTGCTGGCGGCTTGCCACGAACCCTACTTCGTCCCCGAAAGCACGCCCCTGCAACTGCAATTGCTGAATTTCCACAAGCAACAGCGACGCCTGGGCATGGTGGTGGACGAGTACGGCGAAGTGCTGGGCATTGTCACCCTGGAAGATATCCTCGAAGAAATCGTCGGCGAATTCGAAAGCGAGCAGAGTGCAGACAACCCGCATATCGAAGCGCAACCGGATGGCCGCTATATCATCGACGGCGCCGCCTCGATCCGCGAACTGAACAAGAGCCTGAACTGGCACCTGCCCAGTGATGGCCCCAAGACCCTCAACGGCCTGGTCACCGAAGCCCTGGAGACCATCCCGGACTGCGCGGTGTGCCTGAAAATCGGCCGCTACCGCCTGGAAATCCTCGAGACCGAAGACAACCGGGTGAGCAAGGTGCTGATCTGGCACACCAGCAAAATGCCCGTCGCCGCTTAGTTTCCAGACAAAACACAATCAAATGTGGGAGGGGGCTTGCCCCCGATGGCCGAGTGTCAGTCACTGCATAAGGTGACCAATACACAGCTATCGGGGGCAGCCCCCTCCCACATTTTGACTTGTTGTCTGTTCAAACCCCTTCCTATAATCCCTGCGGCTTATCCAAGCCCCGCCCGACCGCGTGCTACCCGCACCCAACGCGTCCAGGCACCGCTTTATCGTGTCTGACCGGTGTTCGCTCCCATCCCGAGCCACCCCGCGTACACCCCTGATCCAAGGGTGTTCGACCAATAATAATCCGCGTCCAAACGCGCAATGACCGTCAGGGATATCGCCATGAGCACCACCTACAACGAGGCCGCGACCGCCGCCCCGACCAACTCGACTGCACGGGTCGCCACGGCGAGCATCGTCGGCACCGCCATCGAGTTCTACGATTTCTATATCTACGCCACGGCAGCTGCGCTGGTGATCGGCCCGGTGTTCTTCCCGCAGACCTCCGGCACCGCGCAGATGCTGGCGTCGTTCCTGACCTTCGGTATCGCCTTCATCGCCCGCCCATTGGGCTCGGCGCTGTTCGGCCACTTCGGTGATCGCATCGGGCGTAAATCGACGCTGGTGGCTTCGCTGCTGCTGATGGGCGTGTGTACCACGCTGATTGGCTTGCTGCCGGGTTATGACAGCATCGGGGCCTGGGCGCCGATCCTGTTATGCATACTGCGGTTTGGCCAGGGCTTGGGGCTCGGTGGGGAATGGGGCGGCGCGGCACTGCTGGCGACCGAGAATGCGCCCAAAGGCAAGCGCGCCTGGTTCGGGATGTTCCCGCAACTGGGCCCTTCGATTGGCTTCCTGGCGGCCAATGGCTTGTTCCTGATCCTGGCGATGAGCCTGAACGACGAGCAGTTCCGCAGCTGGGGCTGGCGCATCCCGTTCATCCTCAGCGCTGCGTTGGTGATGGTGGGCCTGTATGCGCGCTTGAAGCTGCATGAAACGCCAGTCTTCGCCAATGCCGTCGCCAAAGAAGCGCCGGTAAAAGTGCCGTTGGTGGAACTGTTCAGCCAGCATTGGCTGCCCGTATTGCTGGGCGCCGCGTCGATGGTGGTGTGTTATGCGTTGTTCTACATCACCACCGCGTTTTCACTGAGCTACGGCGTTTCGACCTTGGGCTATAGCCGCGAGACCTTCCTTGGCTTGTTGTGCTTTGCCGTGCTGTTCATGGGCCTGGCCACGCCGCTGGCGGCCTTGGCCAGTGACCGTTACGGGCGCAGGCCTGTGCTGATCGTCGGTGCGATCCTGGCGATCCTGTCGGGCTTTACCATGGAGCCATTACTGACCCACGGTTCGACCTGGGCGGTGGCGCTGTTCCTGGCCTTGGAGCTGTTCCTGATGGGCGTGACCTTTGCGCCCATGGGCGCCATGCTGCCGGAATTGTTCCCCACGCGTGTGCGTTATACCGGCGCGTCGGCGGCGTATAACCTGGGTGGGATCGTGGGGGCTTCAGCGGCACCGTTCTTCGCGACCAAGCTGGTGGCGATGGGTGGGCTGAGTTATGTCGGCGGGTATGTGTCGGCGGCGGCGTTGCTCAGCTTGATTGCTGTGCTGTGCCTGAAAGAGACGCGGGATAATGACCTGAACAAGGTTGCCTGATAGACCGCCTTCGCAGCCATGCGGCGACCCGACAAGCCCGCTCCCACATTTGATCGGGTTCACACATTTTGACTTGTGAACTCATTCAAGTGTGAGAGCCGGGCTTGCCCGCGATGGGCGCGACGCGGTTTAAAGCTCTACGACAACAGCCTTGGAAGCACGAGTAGCCTTCGCCCGAGCCGCTTCAATCGACTCATCCCGCGCCAGTGCCACACCCATGCGACGCTGGCCATTCACTTCCGGCTTGCCAAACAGGCGTAACGCCGTGTCCGGCTCGCTCAACGCGGCGCCCAAGTTGGCGAACGCGGTCTGGGTCGACTGCCCTTCCACCAGAATCACCGCCGAAGCCGAAGGCCCGAACTGACGGATCAACGGGATCGGCAGGCCCAGAATGGCGCGAGCGTGCAAGGCGAACTGCGACAGGTCCTGGGAAATCAGGGTCACCAGGCCGGTGTCATGCGGGCGCGGCGACACTTCACTGAACCACACCTGATCACCCTTGATGAACAGCTCCACGCCAAACAGGCCACGACCGCCCAGGGCCTCGGTCACCGCTTTGGCAACGCGCTCGGACTCGGCCAGGGCAATCGGGCTCATGGCCTGCGGCTGCCAGGATTCCTGGTAGTCGCCCTTCTCCTGACGGTGACCGACTGGCGCGCAGAAGGTGGTGCCACCGATGTGACGCACGGTCAGCAGGGTGATTTCGTAGTCGAAGTCGATAAAGCCTTCGATGATCACGCGGCCTTTACCGGCACGACCGCCTTCCTGGGCGTAATCCCAGGCTTTCTGCACATCGTCTGTGCTGCGCAGCAGGCTCTGGCCCTTGCCCGACGAACTCATCACCGGCTTGACCACGCACGGGAAGCCCAGGTCCTGGACGGCCTTGCTGTAGTCTTCGAAGGTATCGGCGAAGTGGTACGGCGAGGTCGGCAGGTCCAGCTCTTCGGCGGCCAGGCGGCGGATGCCTTCGCGGTTCATGGTCAGCGAGGTAGCACGCGCGGTCGGGATCACGGTGAAGCCTTCAGCTTCCAGTTCCACCAGGGTGGCGGTGGCAATGGCTTCGATTTCCGGCACGATGAAGTGCGGTTTTTCCGCCTCGATCACCGCACGCAGGGCGGCGCCGTCGAGCATGTTGATCACGTGGCTACGGTGCGCCACCTGCATGGCCGGCGCGTTGGCGTAGCGATCCACGGCAATCACTTCAACGCCCAGGCGTTGCAGTTCGATTACCACTTCCTTGCCCAGCTCACCGCAGCCACACAGCAAAACGCGGGTCGCGGTTGGCGACAATGGAGTTCCGATTCGGGTCATCTCAGGTCCTCAGGGGAGCGGATCATGGGGAGAAAGGCGGGCATTTTACATGAACTGTAAAAATTGGCCTCAGTTGGCGACGGCCCGCTTGCGGATTCGCCAAGCCATGATCAGCCACACCACCGTGACCCCGGCGAATTTCGATACCAGCGCGGTGCCCGCCACGGCCGGGGTGAGCGCGCCGATCAGGCCGAAGAAGATAAACGTGTCGAGGGGAATACTCAGTGCTGAACTTATCCACAGGCGATCGTGCAGCGGGCGCTTGGTGATACTGAACACCAACCAGTCGATGCACTCGGACACTGCGAACGCCGTGGCGCTGGCCAGGGCAATGGCCGGGTCGGACGTGACATACGACAGCACCAGCGCCGCCAGCATGGCAATGATTGCACCGTGGCCGAAGCGGGTTTGCACCATGTCGCGCAAGATGAAGACCAGGCCACCCCAGGCGGACCAGATGACGTCCAGGTGCGGGGCGGTGGAGAAGGCGAAGTTGATCAGCACGACGCTGCTGATGTAGGCGATCAGGAAGAGCATGGAGGACGGACCTGTGGGTGATGCCGCACAGGGTACTTCACAGCAACCCTTGTAGCGAGCGGACCTCTTGTGGTGAACGGGCTTGCTGTGGTGAGCAGGCTTCTTGTGGTGAGCGGGCTTGCCCCGCGCTGGGTGGCGAAGCCGCCCCATTTCAGGCACTGAGTTTTCCCAGTTAGAACTGAGTGCCTGGGTTTGGGGCGGCTTCGCCACCCAGCGCGGGGCAAGCCCGCTCACTACAAATCAGGCACCGGATTCCCCGGAGACCATAAACACCAACCCACTCGCCACCGCCCGCTCATGGCACAACCCCAACACCACCCGGCGCTCGGCATTGTCCATGCGGCTCCAACGTGTGATCTCATCCACCGTACGCTGGCAGCCGGTGCATATGTCGTCATCGTCCAGCGCGCAAATGCTCACGCACGGCGAGGCGACGGGGCGTTCAATGGGGTTCATGCTTCCTGCTCAACCAGGTCACGCGCATAACGCTGCGAGTTGTGCACATAGTGCGCAGCGCTGGCTTCGAGCATGCGTTTTTGCGCGTAGGTCAGTTCACGCACTACCTTGCCCGGCGAGCCCATCACCAGCGAACCATCCGGGATTTCCTTGCCTTCGCCGATCAGCGAGTTGGCGCCGATGATGCAATGTTTGCCGATCTTCGCGCCGTTAAGGATCACAGCATTAATGCCGATCAGGCTGTAATCGTCGACAGTGCAACCATGCAACATGGCGTTATGACCAATGGTCACGCCGGTGCCCAGGGTCAGCGGGTAGCCCATGTCGGTGTGCATGACGCTACCGTCCTGCACGTTACTGTTCTTGCCGATCAGGATCAGTTCGTTGTCGCCACGCAGCACCGCGTTGAACCAGACGTTGGCGCCCTCCTCCAGCTTGACCTTGCCCACCAGTGTGGCATTCGGTGCCACCCAGCTCTGTGGATGAGTCTCGACACGGGCGTCGCCCAGGCGGTATTTCATGGTTTTCCCTCACGGCATTGCCATTCAAGCGATGGCTTAGGTATTGATGAAGCTCTTGGGCGGCTGATGCAGGCTGATCTGAGCGTCGTCATAGAGCAGATTGATCAGCTCGACGATCATGATTGCCGTCAGCCCCCAAATCTTGTATTCGCCGAACCGATAGCTGGGCACGTACCAACTGCGGCCCTGGTAATCAATCCGATGGGTATGTTCGCGCGGATCCTGTCGGAAGAAGTCCAACGGCACGCTGAAAACGGCGGCAATCTCGGCATCGTTGGCCAGGTATTCGACGTAATCGGGGATAACGCCCACATACGGCGTGACGCGAATGCCATGCAGGGAGATCAACGGGCTCAGGGGGCCGATCACTTCGACCAGCCCAGGCGGCAGGCCAATTTCTTCTTCGGCCTCGCGCAGCGCGGTGAAGATCAGGTCCGGGTCTTCGGGGTCGCGGCGGCCGCCGGGGAAGGCCACTTCGCCACCATGGGTCGACAGGCCGCTGGCGCGCAGGGTCAGGATCAGCTCAGGTTCGTCACTGCGGGTAATCGGCACCAATACAGCGGCCTCGGGGAAACGTCCGTCCGTTTCCAGCGTATGCGGCGTGTGATTGCTTACCCGGCGAAGTAGCTCGTCCAGCATGAGTCATCTCGGTCTGTTGGCTACCTTGCATCATGCACCAAAGCGTGCGGGTGCCCAACCCCAAAACCCGCGCAGTGTCGCTAAACGACAACTTGCAGCGCCCTGCCCGTCACGCCAAGATAGACGCACTTTCCAGGAACCCCAGCATGAATTTCTGCAGCCAGTGCGGTAAACCGGTTACCCAACGCATCCCCGAAGGCGACGGCCGCCTGCGCTTTGTGTGTGATCACTGCTCGACCATCCACTACCAGAACCCCAATATCGTCGCCGGCACCGTACCGGTGTGGGGCGATAAAGTGCTGCTGTGCCGCCGCGCCATCGAGCCGCGCCTGGGTTACTGGACCCTGCCCGCAGGGTTTATGGAGAACGGCGAGACGGTGCAACAGGCCGCCGCCCGCGAAACCCTGGAAGAAGCCTGCGCCCGCGTGCACAACCTGAGCCTCTACACGCTGATCGATGTGCCGCACATCAACCAGGTGCATATCTTCTACCGCGCCGAGCTGGTGGACCTGGACTACGCCGCCGGCCCCGAAAGCCTTGAAGTGCAGTTGTTCGACGAAGCCGACATCCCTTGGTCCGAGCTGGCTTTCCGCACCGTGGGGCGTACCCTAGAATACTTTTTCGCTGACCGTCGGCAACAGTCGTTCCCGGTGCGCAGCGAGGCCGTGCCGCCAATGGGCAAGCCCACCCCATAACACTCCGGCAGATGGCCTTTAAAGGGATACCGTTTCAATGCGTTGGTTGCTTGCTCTTATCTGCCTGTCGTTCGTTACCCTGTCATCGGCCTCCACCGTGGAAACCCTGGGCGGTAAAACCGTCGAAAAAGTCCTGGTGCTCAAGTCCGCCCACCAGCTGCAGTTGATCAACGACGGCAAGCCCTTCAAGACCTACCGTATTTCCCTGGGCAAAAACCCCAAGGGCCACAAGTTGATCGAGGGCGACCGCCGCACGCCGGAGGGCCTGTACTGGATCGACTGGCGCAAGACCAGCGAGCGCTTCAACCTGGCCATGCACATCTCCTACCCGAATATCAGCGACGCCGCCCGCGCCCGCCGCGAAGGCGTGAAGCCGGGCAGCATGATCATGATCCACGGCACCCCCGACACCGAGGATTACCCGGAGCAGTGGTTCCACACCCTGGACTGGACCGACGGCTGCATCGGCATGCGCAATGTGGATATGCGTGAAGTCTGGACCCTGGTCAAAGACGGCACCCTGATCGAGATTCGGCCGTAATCTCGTACCGTTCGTAAAATAATCTGAAAATAATTCCTGCCCCTGGCAGCGCCTGCCGGTGAATACCAGTTCACCGTGCGGGCTGCGCACTTCTGCGCGCGATAAAGACCTCTCTAATACCACTTGATACCAGGCACCAATAGAGCGCCCTAAAACCGGTGCTTGCACCGTTTTGGCAGCATTGACATGGTATTTAAGTGGTATTAATTTCCGGCCCACACCGGGCGACAACACTCCAATAACCGCATCGGAAACCTCACAGATGAACCCCATCCTGACGCTGCGTCCCGACGACAAACAATCCACGCCGCTGTACCTGCAACTGGCGCGCAACCTCGAAGCGGCGATCCATGCCGGCCAGTGGAAATCCGAACAGGCACTGCCGTCGGAGCGCGCCCTCAGCGAGCAGTTGAGTATTTCGCGAGTGACTGCGCGTAAAGCGCTGGAAGTGCTGTTTGCCCAAGGCCTCATCCGCCGCAGCCAAGGCTCCGGCACGTTTATCACGCCGCGCCTGGAACAACCGCTGTCACGCCTGTCGGGCTTCAGCGAGATGCTGCGGCTGAAGGGTTTTGTCCCCACCTCCCAGTGGCTGGAGCGCGATATCACCCCGCCGACCCACGAAGAGCTGATCCGCCTGGGTCTGTCGCCTACCGACAAAGTGGCGCGCCTCAAACGGCTGCGCAAAGCCGATGACACGGTCATGGCGATTGAAATGACCGCCATGCCCGCTTCAGTGCTGCCCCACCCGCAAGCCATCGGCAATTCGCTGTACGAATACCTGGAAAGCATCGGTAAGCCTGTGGTGCGTGCCCTGCAGCACATCCAGGCCATTAATGCCTCGGATGAGTTCGCCAAGCTGGTAGGCATTGCTCCCGGCACCGCCATGCTGCTGATGACCCGGGTCGGCTACACCGCCGACAACACGCCGATTGAAATCACCGACACCTACTGCCGCAACGACTACTACGACTTCGTCGCAGAACTGCGCCGCCATGACTATTCCGCTGAACTGCGAATTTAGAGAACTGCCCATGTCCGAAGACAACATCCTCACGCCCAGCGGCTGGATTCGCGGCCGCCTGGTGCACGAGCACGGCAAGGTCGTCGCCATCGAAGGCACGCCGTGCGACCCGGCTGACAACGACTTGCCCTACTTGCTGCCCGGTTTTATCGACTTGCATGTGCACGGCGGTGGCGGCAAGGACATCATGGAAGGCGTTGAGGCCTTCGAGACCATCACCCGCACCCATGTGCGTTTCGGCACCACCTCGCTGCTGGCCACCACCATGACGGCACCGGTGGATGAAATCTCCCGCGTGCTCGGCCAGCTCGGCACCTTCTGCGAGCAACGTCCTACAGGCAGCGCCCGTGTGCTCGGCGTGCACTTGGAAGGTCCCTACATCAATCCAGGCAAACTCGGCGCCCAACCTAACTTCGCCCACACCGCGTTGATGGCCGAAGTGGAAGCCTACCTGCGCCTGGCGCCGATCCGGGTGATCACCATCGCGCCGGAAATCGCCGGCCACGATGCGCTGATCCGCGCCCTCAGCGAACGCGGCGTGCGCATGCAGATCGGCCACACCCTGGGCAGCTATGAAGAAGGCGTCGCCGCCCTCGCCGCCGGTGCCACCAGCTTCACCCATTTGTACAACGCCATGAGCCCGCTGCATCACCGCGAGCCCGGCATCGTCGGCGCCGCGCTGGCGCACGCCCAGTACGCCGAATTGATCCCCGACCTGCTGCACGTCCACCCCGGCGCCATGCGCGTGGCACTGCGCGCGATCCCCTGCCTGTACTGCGTCACCGACTCCACCGCCGCCGCCGGCATGCCCGATGGCGAATACAAGCTGGGCAGCCACACCGTGACCAAATGCCTGGGCGGGGTGCGCCTGGCCGACGGCACCCTGGCCGGCAGCACGCTGACCATGGACCAGGCGCTGCGCAACCTGGTGAAGATCGGCCTGCCCATCAGCGAAGCCTCACAACGCCTGTCGCAATTTCCTGCGGACTACCTGGGCCTGGAAGAACGCGGCCGCCTGCAACCCGGCAGTTTTGCCGACTGCGTGCGCCTGGACCGCTCCCTGACACTCACCGACGTAATGGTCGAAGGAGAAACCATTGACTTCAAAAATGCTTGAAGAGGCCCTGGCCTCCTGCGACGCCGTCGCGGCGCAGCTGCAACGCCTGGACCCGTTGCTGGAGGAAGTCGCCGGCCGCCTGCGCCGCCAGCCGCCGCAAGTGGCGATGACCATCGCCCGTGGCAGCTCGGACCATGCCGCCAGCTACTTCGCGTACTTGGCCATGCAACATGTGGGCATTCCGGTCGCGTCATTGCCCATGTCCGTGGTGACCTTGTTGCAAGCGCCGATGAAAGTCAGCGGCCAGGTCGCATTTGGGTTCTCCCAATCGGGGCAGAGCCCGGACCTGGTCAACAGCCTGCGCCTGCTGCGTAAACGTGGCGCCTTGAGCGTTTCGCTGGTCAACGCCGAAGATTCGCCCTTGGAAGCCGCCTGCGAGTTTCATATACCGCTGTGCGCCGGGCCGGAACACAGCGTGGCCGCCACCAAAAGCTTTATCGCCACCCTCAGCGCCAGCGCGTTGTTGATCGGCCACTGGAACCAGGAAGCCGATTTGCTCGAAGCCTGCCGCGCCCTGCCCGACGAGCTGCGTACAGCCGCCAAGCAGGATTGGACCACAGCCATCGACGCCCTGCGCGATTGCCAGCAATTGATGGTCATCGGCCGAGGCGCCGGCTTTGCCATCGCCCAGGAAGCCGCGCTCAAGCTCAAGGAAACCTCGGCGATCCAGGCCGAAGCGTTCAGCAGCGCCGAAGTGCGCCACGGGCCGATGGCGTTGATTGGCGATAACTATCCGCTGTTGGTATTCGCCCCACGCGGCGCCGAGCAAGCCGGCCTGCTGAGCCTGGCCGCCGACATGCGCCAACGCGGCGCCCGCGTGTTGCTGGCCGCGCCGGACGATATCGCCGAACGCGACCTGACTTTGAGCCGCGCCGAACACCCGAGCCTGGACCCGATCCTGGCGATCCAGAGTTTCTACGTGATGGCCGCAGGCCTGGCGGTCGCCCGGGGCATGGACCCGGACCAACCGCGCCACCTGAGCAAAGTCACTCGCACTCACTGAGTCGAGTGCCGTGTTTTCCTGATGAGTACCGTGCCCATGTCCAACAACAATAATGATCTGACCCTCTGCGCCCCCCTCAGCGGGCCGGTACTGACCCTGGGCAATGTTCCCGACGACGTGTTCGCCAGTGGCGCCATGGGCGACGGCATTGCCATCGACCCGCTGAATGATTGCCTGCACGCGCCGTTTGACGGGGAAATCATCCACGTCGCGCGCACCGGGCACGCCCTGACGATCCGCGCCAAGAACGGTGCCGAGGTGTTGATGCATGTGGGCATCGATACGGTGGAACTGAATGGCGAGGGGTTTGCCTTGCTGGTGAAGAACGGCGCGCGGGTGAGCCAGGGCCAAGCCCTGGTTCAGTTTGACCTGGACCGGATTGCGCGCCAGTGCAAGAGCCTGGTCAGCCTGATCATCCTGACCAATGGCGAGCGCTTCGAATTGCGTGCGCTTGCCGGGCGAACGGTCAAGGTCGGCGAGCCGTTGTTGCAGATCGTGGCGCGTCCGGCGGCGTCGGCTGAAACGCCTGTGGATAACTCGGCAGGTGAAGCCAGCGCCAGCGTACGCATTACCCATCGGGGCGGATTGCATGCGCGTCCGGCGGCATTAGTGCGCAAGGCCGCGCAGGGTTTCAGCAGTCAGGCGCAACTGCATTTTGGCGACAAGTCGGCGTCGTGCGACAGCCTGATTGGCTTGATGGGCCTGGGCATTGGTGAAGGTAATGAGGTCCGTGTGAGCTGTCGTGGCAAGGACGCTGAGGCGGCGCTGCAGGCGTTGGTCGCGGCCTTGTCCGCCGTCATTAAAGAAGAACACCACGCCCCCGCCGCAGCCCCCGCGCCGCGCCGGGCGAATACCGAAGTCGGTGTGTTGCAAGGCGTGTGTGCTGCGCCGGGCCTGGTGTGCGGGCCGCTGTTCCGCCTGACCGGCATCGAGCTGCCTGCCGACACCGGCAACCACTCTGCCGATGAGCAACTGCAGCGTCTGGACGCGGCCTTGGAGCAAGTGCGCAGCGAAATCCGCAGCACCCTCGACCACGCCCGCCAGCGCAAGAACACCGAGGAAGAGGACATCTTCGCCGCCCACCTCGCGCTGCTGGAAGACCCTAATTTGCTCGAAGCTGCGACCGGCTCGATTGAACAAGGCAGCGCGGCTACCCATGCCTGGCGCGATGCAATCCAGGCGCAATGCGCAGTGCTGCTGGCCCTGGGCAAACCGCTGTTCGCCGAGCGCGCCAATGACCTGCGTGACCTGCAACAACGGGTGCTGCGCGCATTGCTGGGTGAAGCCTGGCACTTCGAATTGCCGGCCGGGGCGATTGTCAGCGCCCATGAACTGACGCCGTCTGACCTGCTGCAACTGAGTGCGCAACACGCCGTCGGCCTCTGCATGGCCGAAGGCGGCGCCACTTCTCACGTAGCCATTTTGGCTCGGGGTAAAGGCCTGCCTTGCGTAGTGGCGTTGGGCGCCGACGTACTCGACGTGCCCCAGGGCCAACGCGTGGTGCTGGACGCCGCCAACGGTCGCCTGGAACTGGCCCCCAGCGATGCGCGCCACGCTGAAGTGCACCAGATTCGCGACGCGCAAAAGTTGCGGCGCCAGCAGCAACAGGCCCAAGCCCAACAACCCGCTCACACCACCGACGGTGTGAGCATTGAGGTCGCCGCGAATGTCGCCTCCAGCGCCGAAGCCCAGGTTGCTTTTGAAAACGGTGCCGATGGCGTCGGCCTGCTGCGCACCGAATTTCTCTTCGTCGACCGCCGCACCGCGCCCGATGAACAGGAACAACGCCACGCCTACCAAGCCGTGCTGGATGCCATGGGTGACAAGTCAGTGATCATCCGCACCATCGACGTGGGTGGCGACAAGCAACTCGACTACCTGCCGCTGCCCGTCGAAGCCAACCCGGTGCTGGGCCTGCGTGGCATTCGCCTGGCCCAGGTGCGCCCTGACGTGCTCGACCAGCAACTGCGCGCCCTGCTGCAAGTCAGTCCGCTGGCGCGCTGCCGGATCCTGCTGCCGATGGTCAGCGAGGTCGATGAACTGCTGCACATCCGCCAACGCCTGGATGAGCTGTGCGTGGAGTTGGAGCTGACCCAGCGCCCCGAACTGGGCGTGATGATCGAAGTGCCCGCCGCTGCACTGATGGCCGAGCAGCTTGCGCGGTATGCAGACTTCCTGTCCATCGGCACCAATGACCTGTCCCAGTACACCCTGGCGATGGACCGCGACCACGCCGGCCTCGCCGCCCGCGTCGATGCGTTGCACCCGGCGCTGCTGCGACTGATCGCCCAAACCTGCGCGGGCGCTGCGAAACACGGGCGTTGGGTCGGCGTGTGTGGCGCCCTGGCATCCGACCCGCTGGCCACACCGGTGCTGGTTGGCCTGGGGGTCAGCGAGCTGTCCGTCAGCCCGCTGCAGATCGGCGAAATCAAGGACCGCGTCCGCCACCTGGATGCGGCGCAATGCCGGCAACTGAGCCAGGGCCTGCTCGACCTGAGCAGTGCCAAGGCCGTTCGCCAAGCCTGTCAACACCACTGGCCGCTGAGCTGAAAACAACAAGAATAGGGAGACACGCCATGTACCAACACTTCATCGAAGGCCTGCAACGCCTCGGCCGCGCGCTGATGCTGCCGATCGCAATCCTGCCGATCGCCGGCCTGCTGCTACGCCTGGGCGACACCGACCTACTGAACATCGCGGTGATGCACGATGCCGGGCAGGCGATCTTCGCCAACCTGGCGCTGATCTTCGCCATCGGCATTGCCGTGGGTTTCGCCCGCGACAACAACGGCACGGCGGGACTGGCCGGGGCGATTGGTTACCTGGTGATGGTCTCCACGCTCAAGGTGATGGACACCACCATCAACATGGGCATGCTCGCCGGGATCGCCAGCGGCTTGATGGCAGGCGGGCTGTATAACCGCTTCAAGGACATCAAACTGCCGGAGTACCTGGCGTTCTTTGGTGGGCGACGTTTTGTACCGATTGTCACCGGGTTTTCGGCGGTCGGCTTGGGCGTGATCTTTGGTTTGATCTGGCCGCCGATCCAGCATGGCATCAACAGCTTCGGCGTCTTGCTGATGGAAAGCGGCAGCCTGGGGGCGTTTGTGTTCGGCGTGTTCAACCGCCTGCTGATCGTTACCGGCCTGCACCATATCCTCAACAACATGGCGTGGTTTGTGTTTGGCACCTTTACCGACCCGGTGACCGGGGCGGTCGTGACCGGTGACCTGACCCGCTACTTTGCAGGCGACCCCAAAGGCGGCCAGTTCATGACCGGCATGTTCCCAGTGATGCTGTTCGGCCTGCCAGCTGCGTGTTTGGCGATGTACCGCAATGCATTGCCGGAACGACGCAAGGTGATGGGTGGGATTTTCCTGTCGATGGCGCTGACCTCGTTCTTGACCGGGGTGACTGAGCCGATTGAATTTGCGTTTATGTTTCTTGCGCCGTTTTTGTACCTGATTCACGCCGTGCTGACGGGCCTGTCGATGGCTGTCACCAATATGCTGAATATCCACCTGGGCTTTACCTTCTCCGGTGGGTTTATCGACATGGTGCTGGGTTGGGGCAAGTCCACCAATGGCTGGCTGGTGTTCCCGGTGGGGTTGGCCTACGCGGTGGTCTACTACAGCGTGTTCAACTACTGCATTCGTCGCTTCAACCTGAAGACGCCGGGCCGGGAAGATATCCAGGTGGTGCAGGCTGAGGTGATGACGGATAACCAGCGGGCCACGGCATACATCCAAGCCCTGGGCGGCGCAGAGAATCTGCTGAGCGTCGGCGCCTGCACCACACGCCTGCGGTTGGACATGGTGGATCGCAACAAGGCGGTGGACGCGGAGCTGAAAGCCCTGGGTGCCATGGCGGTAGTGCGGCCAGGCAACGGCGGAAGTTTGCAGGTGGTGGTCGGGCCGATGGCCGATAGCATTGCCGATGAGATTCGCTTGGCCATGCCGTCGTTTGTTGTCAGTGCACCTATGACGGTTGCGCCTGTGAATAAGCAGCTGGCGGTGAATGTGCAGGAAGCCGAGAAATGGCTGAGTGCCTTGGGCGGCCGGGGGAATGTGCGGCAGCTGGAAGCCGTGGCGATGACCCGGTTGCGGGTGGAGTTGGGGGATGATTCGGGGTTGTCCGAAGCTGATCTCACTGCACTGGGTTGCCAAGGGGTGAGCCAGCTGGAAAGCGGTGTTTGGCACCTGTTGATTGGTGACAAGGCATCCGGGTTGAGTGAGGCGCTGGAGCGGTTGGTTACCCACCCAATCAACGCCTGATCCCCCTGTGGCGAGGGAGCTTGCTCCCGCTGGGCTGCGTAGCAGCCCCTTGTTCAGAACACCCATTTTTTCAGACAGAACGCTGTGGCAGGTTTTGGGGGCGCTTCGCCCCCCAACGGGAGCAAGCTCCCTCGCCACAGAGTGTGATGTATTCATTTACTGACCGACACTGCGTTGCCAAGGTGTCAGCCAGCTGGAAAGCGGTGCTTGGCACCTGTTGATTGGTGATAAGGCCTCCGGGTTGAGTGAGGCGCTGGAGCGGTTGGTGACCCGCCCAATCAACGCCTGATCCCCCTGTGGCAAGGGAGCTTGCTCCCGCTGGGCTGCGTAGCAGCCCCTTGTTCAGAACACCCCTTTTTTCAGACAGAACGCTGTGGCAGGTTTTGGGGGCGCTTCGCCCCCCAACGGGAGCAAGCTCCCTCGCCACAGGGTGTGATGTATTCAGTTGCTGATCGGCACTTCCTGTAGGTCCAACACCCGATCGACCATCAACTGGATACCTTCCACCATTCGATGAATCCCCAGCACCGCATCACGCTGGGGGCCGTCGACGTCAAACGCCAGATTGCCCGCCAGTGCCTGGACTGATGCCAGGTCTTGGGAAGCATTGGCGAGCAGGGTTTCGCTGTTCAAGTTGGGTAGTACAGTGAAGAGTTGGTCGGCGGGCTGAGAATCAGATGGAGGATTTGGACTGTTTTTGATCATGGTAAAACTCCTAACAAAAAGTGGGAGCTACCGACATCACTTGCAGATGATGGGTGGCAGCTGTGTACGGGTCTGCAAGACCGAGTTGTTAGGAACCTCGGCAGACCCGAGGGTCTCCCGCACACAGCCACCATGAATCAATAACCGCTTTATGAAAGCGGCATGATTATAGGTGCGCTGTTCAGCACTAACAAATTATCGGCGGGCTTGCAGTCCCGGTCACTGAATTGGCAGCGACGGGAAAAGGTTAGTGAGGTGAGTTCCGAGGGACAACCTGAAAGGCTTGTAGGAAATCTCTGAGGCGCCTGTACCGACGCCATCGCAGGCAACGAAAACCCGGCCAAAGCCGGGCGCTTTAATCTCGGTTACTCAATCCGAGCAAACCGCTCAATAACAGGCTGTTCTCTATGCTCTGCCTGCCACAGGTCATAACTGCTCTGCATTGAGAGCCACATCTGGGCCTTGCTGATGCCCGCGCGCTCAAGCCGCACAGCTAGATCAGGGCTAACAGGCGCATGCCCATGAAGAATTCTTGAAAAGGTTTCCCTAGCGAAACCCAGGCGGCGAGCAACTTCAGTGATCGTCATTCCCAGCCCGGGAATGACATCCTCAAGCAGTATTTCCCCTGGGTGAGGAGGATTGTGCATACCCATAAACAGACCCCTTCTCAGTGGTAATCCAGATAGTCGACCAGCTCGACTTGATCGTCATACATGCGAAAAATGATGCGCCAGTTACCACTGATGCTCACTGACCAGTAGTCGACAAGATCCCCCTTCAAGCGATGGAAGCGCCAACCTGGCAGTTCCAGATCGCTCCAATGAATCGCGCTGTCTAAAATCAGCAAGACACGGCGCAAGCGATTCACGTGGTTGGCATTGATCCCTTTCGTTGAGCCCGTTTCATAAAAGATGCGAAGGCCTTTATGTTTCCAACTAACGATCATGGCGCGATTGTGATGTGATACATCACGCCATGCAATAGCCGCATATCAGTTCTGGTCGTCAGACTCATAACATTCCACCACTGAGAAAATGCAAAGCAGGGAGGCTAGGGAGATGGGTTCCGAGGGACAACCTGAAAGGCCTGTGGGAAAGATCTGACGCGCCTGTCCCAACGCCTTCGCGAGCAAGCCCGCTCCCACATTCGACTGCATTCCTTCAGGATAAACGCGGTCGAATGTGGGAGCTGGCTTGCCTGCGATTGGCCCTTACAGCCAACAAAAAACCCGCTGACCAAACTGGCCCAGCGGGTTTCTTGTTTCTACAGCCAACAGATCAAAAATCCGCCAGCTGCCACACCTCATACGCCGGTGTCTCATACGGATGGCTAAGCTTGAGTGCAGCCACGACAGCCACAATCAACTCATCCGCCACCACCAGCTCAACCTTCCATTCCTCAACCACTTCAACCTGGCCCACCTGCCCAATAAACGGCTGGCTGCCGTCCAACGCGCGGAATTGGCCCTGGCCCAGCACTTGCCAGGCGCAGCTGTCGTAGTTGCCGATGCGCCCGCCGCCAGCTGCGAAGACGGCGGTTTTCACCGTCTCCACGTGGCTGTCGGGCACGAAGAAGCTGAGCTTGTACACGGCCTTAGTTCACCCACACGCGGGCGTTGCGGAACATGCGCATCCAGGCGCCGTCCTCGTCCCACTCTTCCGGGCGCCACGAGTTCTGCACGGCGCGGAATACACGCTCCGGGTGCGGCATCATGATGGTCACGCGGCCGTCGCGGCTGGTGAGGCCGGTGATCCCGCGCGGCGAGCCGTTCGGGTTGGCCGGGTAGGTCTCGGTGACCTTGCCATGGTTGTCGACGAAACGCAGGGCAACGGTGCCGGACAGGTCAGCCTCAAGCAGGGCCTCTTCGCTGGCGAACTCGGCATGGCCTTCACCGTGGGCGATGGCGATTGGCATGCGCGAACCGGCCATGCCTTGCAGGAAGATCGAGTTGGACTCCTGCACCTGCACCATGGCAACACGGGCTTCGAACTGCTCGGAACGGTTGCGCACAAAGTGCGGCCAGAACTCGCTGCCTGGGATCAGTTCGCTGAGGTTGGACATCATCTGGCAACCGTTGCACACACCCAGGGTGAAGCTGTCGTTGCGTTCGAAGAAACCCTGGAACGCATCACGGGCACGGCTGTTGAACAGGGCCGATTTGGCCCAGCCTTCACCGGCACCCAGCACGTCGCCGTAGGAGAAACCACCGCAGGCGACGAGGCCTTTGAACTCATTGAGGTCAACGCGACCGGCGAGGATGTCGCTCATGTGCACGTCGATCGCATTGAAGCCGGCGCGGTCGAACGCGGCCGCCATTTCCACTTGGCCGTTGACGCCCTGCTCACGCAGTACGGCAACCTGTGGGCGAATGCCTTTCTTGATGTAAGGCGCGGCGATGTCCTGGTTGACGTCGAAGCTGAGCTTGGTGCTCAGGCCCGGGTTGTCTTCTTCCAGGATCACGTCGAATTCCTGCTCGGCGCAGTCGGCGTTGTCGCGCAGGCGTTGGATCTGGTAGCTGGTCTCGGCCCACTGGCGTTGCAGCAAGCGGCGCTGGCCGGCAAACACGGTGTCGCCGTTGAACGAGATGTTGATCTCGCCGTTGTTGATCGGCTGGCCGATCACCGCGACGCAGTCGTCCAGGCCAGCGGCGCTGAATTGTGCAAGCACGTCCGGGGTAGCGTCCTGGCGAACCTGGATCACTGCGCCCAACTCTTCGTTGAACAGGATGCCGTTGATTTCGGAGGCATCCTCGGCAACGCTGTCGAGCACGATGTTCAGGCCGCAGTGACCGGCGAAGGCCATCTCGACGACGCTGGTCAGCAAGCCGCCATCGGAACGGTCGTGGTAGGCCAGCAAGTGACCGTCGGCGTTGAGGCCCTGGATCACGGCGAAGAAGGCTTTGAGGTCTTCGGCGTCATCGACGTCCGGCGCGTGTTTGCCGAGCTTGCCATGGGTCTGTGCCAGGATCGAGGCGCCCATGCGGTTCTGGCCACGGCCCAGGTCGATCAGGATCAGGTCGGTGGTGCCCTTGTCCATGCGCAATTGCGGGGTCAGGGTCTGGCGGATGTCGGTGACCGGTGCGAAACCGGTGACGATCAGCGACAGCGGCGAAGTGACGCTCTTGTCGGTGCCGTCTTCGTTCCAACGGGTGGCCATGGACATGGAGTCCTTGCCCACCGGAATGGTGATACCCAGCTCAGGGCACAATTCCATGCCGACCGCTTTGACGGTGTCATACAGGCGTGCATCTTCGCCTGGGTGACCGGCTGCCGACATCCAGTTGGCCGACAGTTTGATGTCGGACAATTTACCAATGCGCGACGCGGCGATGTTGGTGAGGGTTTCACCAATGGCCATCCGGCCCGACGCCGGAGCGTCCAGCAGGGCCAGCGGCGTGCGCTCGCCCATGGCCATGGCTTCACCGGTGTAGACGTCGAAGCTGGTGGCGGTGACGGCAACGTCAGCCACGGGAACCTGCCACGGGCCGACCATTTGGTCACGGGCCACCAGGCCGGTGATGGTGCGGTCGCCGATGGTGATCAGGAAGCTTTTGCTCGCCACGGCCGGGTGGTGCAGCACACGTTCGATGCTGTCGGCCAATTCCAGCGTGCTTGGGTCGAAGTCATCGCCCAGTTCGGCTTCACGTACCGCCGAACGGTGCATGCGTGGGGCTTTGCCCAGCAGCACTTCGAGCGGCATGTCCACCGGGCTGTTGCCGAAGTGGCTGTCGGTAACGGTCAACTGCGGCTCGGCAGTGGCTTCGCCGACCACGGCAAACGGGCAGCGCTCGCGTTCGCAGATGGCCTGGAAGCGCGCGAAGTCTTCAGGGCCGACGGCCAGTACGTAGCGTTCCTGGGATTCGTTGCTCCAGATTTCGTGCGGGGCCATGCCCGGCTCGTCGTTTGGAATGTTGCGCAGTTCGAAACGGCCACCACGGTCGCCATCGTTGACCAGTTCCGGGAAGGCGTTGGACAAACCACCGGCGCCGACGTCGTGGATGAAGCTGATCGGGTTCTTGTCACCCAACTGCCAGCAGCGGTCGATGACTTCCTGGCAGCGACGCTCCATCTCAGGGTTTTCGCGCTGTACGGACGCGAAGTCCAGGTCTGCCGAGCTGGTGCCGGTGGCCATGGAGGAAGCTGCGCCGCCGCCCAGGCCGATCAACATCGCCGGGCCGCCGAGTACGATCAGCTTGGAGCCGACCAGGATCTCGCCTTTCTTGACGTGTTCTTCGCGGATGTTGCCCATGCCGCCGGCCAACATGATTGGCTTGTGGTAACCGCGCACTTCATCGCCACGCGGGGTGGTGATGGACTGTTCGAAGGTACGGAAGTAACCGGTCAGCGCCGGACGCCCGAACTCGTTGTTGAAGGCGGCGCCGCCCAGTGGGCCTTCGATCATGATGTCCAGCGCGGTCACAATGCGCTCAGGCTTGCCGTACGGCACTTCCCACGGCTGTTCGAAGCCTGGGATCTGCAGGTTGGACACGGTGAAACCGGTGAGGCCCGCCTTGGGCTTCGCGCCACGGCCGGTTGCACCTTCGTCACGGATTTCGCCGCCGGAACCGGTGGCTGCGCCTGGGAATGGGGCAATCGCGGTCGGGTGGTTGTGGGTTTCAACCTTCATCAGGATGTGCACCGGCTCCTGCACCGCGCCGTACTGGCGGGTTTCAGGGTCCGGGAAGAAACGGCCGGCGACGGAGCCGACGATCACCGAAGCGTTGTCCTTATAAGCAGACAGAACGCCTTCGCTGTGCATCACGTAGGTGTTCTTGATCATGCCGAACAGGCTTTTTTCCTGGCTTTCGCCGTCGATGTCCCAACTGGCGTTGAAGATCTTGTGACGGCAGTGCTCGGAGTTGGCCTGGGCAAACATCATCAGTTCGATGTCGTGCGGGTTGCGCTTCAAGCCGCTAAAGGCGTTGACCAGGTAGTCGATCTCGTCTTCGGCCAAGGCCAGGCCCAGCTCGGTGTTGGCCTTCTCGAGGGCGGCGCGGCCACCGCCGAGCACGTCAATCGCGGTCAGCGGCTTGGGCTCGGCGTGGCTGAACAGGCCGGCAGCCTGTTCCAACTGGCTGACGATGATCTGGGTCATGCGGTCGTGCAGGCTGCTGGCGATCAGCTCGGCTTCGGCATCGCTGAACTGGCCGGCGACGTAGAAAGCGATACCACGCTCCAGGCGCTGGATTTTGTTCAGGCCGCAGTTGCGGGCGATATCGCTGGCCTTGCTCGACCAGGGCGAGATGGTGCCGAACCGCGGCAATACCAGGAACAAGCGGCCGTTAGGCTCTTGAACCGGAACGCTTGGGCCGTACTTCAGAAGGCGCGCCAGCACTTGCTGTTCGTCGGCGGTCAACACGCCGGTAACGTCGGCGAAGTGAGCAAATTCAGCATACAGGCCTGTAACCGCTGGAACCTTCTGGCTCAGTTGCTCAAGGAGTTTGCTGTGGCGAAAGGCAGAAAGGGCAGGAGCGCCGCGCAGGATCAACATCTTCGGGACAGCCTCGGGAAGGGGGTGTGCTTTGAGGCCGTGCATTCTAGCGTAAACCGTCGCCAACGGCACCCGAAACGCTACCGGTGGCTGGCGCCGAACGTCAGTTGGCCGGATTACAGCCCTTTCGAGGGGTCATAGTGGGCATTCGGCGCAGTTATTTTAACCGTCACAATCCCCTGCCAAGCCACGTTTCTGCGGGCTACAGCACAGTTTTTCGGGCGCTAGCAGACAAGTCCCGCGCTGTCGAGATATGGCGCCGTGGGCCGTTTGCGTATACTGCGCAGATGTTCTCCCCAACTGCTTTGCGCCCGCGATGCGCCAAATGGCTCATCGCAACCGGACTCTTCCTGATGCTCAGCGCCTGTGTTGATAAGCCCAGCACGCTCGAGCGAATCAAGGAGGATGGCGTATTGCGGGTGGTTACCCGGAACAGCCCGGCGACTTATTTCCAGGACCGCAACGGTGAAACCGGTTTCGAATACGAACTGGTCAAGCGCTTTGCCGACGACCTGGGCGTGAAGCTGGAGATCGAGACCGCCGACAACCTCGACGATCTGTTCGGCCAGTTGGGCAAGCCCAACGGCCCGGTCCTCGCGGCGGCCGGCCTGGTCAGCAGTGAACAGCGCCAGGCGCAGGTACGTTTCTCCCACCCTTACCTTGAAGTCACCCCGCAGATCATCTATCGCAATGGCCAGTCCCGCCCGACCAATGCGGCGGACCTGGTGGGCAAGAAGATCATGGTGCTCAAGGGCAGCACCCACGCCGAGCAACTGGCAGCGCTTAAAAAGCAGAACCCTGCCATTGAATACGAAGAATCAGACGCCGTTGAAGTCGTCGACCTGCTGCGCATGGTGGACGAGGGTCAAATCGACCTGACCCTGGTCGACTCCAACGAAGTGGCGATGAACCAGGTGTACTTCCCCAACGTGCGCGTGGCATTCGACCTCGGCAATGCCAGCAACCAGAGCTGGGCCGTCGCCGCCGGTGACGACAACAGCCTGCTCAACGAGATCAACAGTTACTTGGATAAAGTCGAGAAAAACGGCACGTTGCAGCGTCTGAAAGACCGCTACTACGGGCATGTCGATGTACTCGGCTATGTGGGCGCCTACACCTTCGCCCAACATCTGCAGCAGCGTTTGCCCAAGTACGAAAAACACTTCCGCGCCTATGCCAAGGAAGAAAAGGTCGATTGGCGCCTGTTGGCAGCCATTGGCTATCAGGAATCGCTGTGGCAGCCGGCCGTCACGTCCAAGACCGGCGTGCGCGGCCTGATGATGCTGACCCAGAACACCGCCCAGGCGATGGGCGTGTCCAACCGCCTGGACCCCAAGCAAAGCATCATGGGCGGTGCCAAGTACCTCGCCAAGATCAAGGATGAACTGGACGACAGCATCGCTGAGCCGGATCGCACCTGGTTCGCCCTCGCCGCCTACAACGTCGGCACCGGCCACTTGGAAGATGCCCGCACCTTGGCCAAGCGCGAAGGCCTGAACCCGAACAAGTGGCTGGACGTGAAGAAGATGCTGCCGCGCCTGTCGCAGAAGCAGTGGTACAGCAAGACCCGCTATGGGTATGCGCGCGGTGGGGAGCCGGTGCATTTTGTGGCGAACATCCGGCGTTACTACGACATCCTCACCTGGGTGACCCAGCCGCAGTTGGAAGGCAACCAGGTGGTCGAAGGCAACTTGCATGTGCCGGGCGTGGACAAGACCAAGCCGCCGGAAGATAACCCGCAGTTGTAAGAACACAGCAAACCTCATGTGGGAGGGGGTTTGCCCCCTCCCACATTTGGATCTCCACCTGGCTTAGAGGCCGGTGAGCAGATGTACTACGCCGCCCGCCAACACCATCACCCCAGACACACCTGCCGCCCTTAACGCCGCCTCGTCCACCCGCCCCGCGTCCTGCAACTGCACCCGCACCCGCGTCAGCGCCACACGCTGCTGCGACTTGAGATTATCCGCGCCACCCAATGCGCTCAGCATGTCGGCCGACAACAGACTTTGCTTCGGCGCAGTGACGGTCTCTGCAATCAAATCTGGCGTCAGCGCCTTCCAGAACGCCCGCTGTAATTTCTCGAACATGCTCAGTGCTCCACGACAGGTGAGGTTTCAACGGTAGCCGCGTGATATTGGCGCAGGGCCTCACGCACTTGGGAGGCTTCTTCCAGGCCCAACACCTGGCGGGCGATGATCTGGCAGTCAGCCAGGTCCAGCTCGCGCACGGTGGCCTTGATGGTGGGGATCAACGGCACGCTGACCGACAACTCGTCCACGCCCAGCCCGATCAGCACCGGCACGGCCAGCGCTTCGGACGCCAACGCGCCACACACACCGACCCACTTGCCATGGGCATGCGCGGCCTTGACCGTGGTGGCGATCAAGCGCAGCACCGCCGGGTGGAAGCTGTCGGCCTGGCTGGCCAATCGCGGGTGGTCGCGGTCCATGGCCAGCGTGTACTGGGTCAGGTCATTGGTGCCAATCGAGAAGAAGTCCACATGGGGGGCGAACACGTCCGCCATCAGCGCCGCCGACGGCACTTCAATCATGATGCCCAGCTTCGGCAACTCGGTGAGCTTCAGCGCCAGCGCTTCCTCTTCAAGGATCTTGCGCGCCTGGTGCAGCTCCGACAGCAGGCTGACCATCGGCAACATGATGTGCAGCCGCGCAAACCCGGCACTGGCGAGGATCGCGCGGAACTGTTCGCGCAGCAGCTCAGGACGTTCCAGGCACAGGCGAATGCCGCGCAGGCCAAGAAAGGGATTGGTCTCAGCCTCCATGGGCACATAGGCCAACGGTTTGTCGCCGCCAACATCCAGGGTGCGCACTACCAGGTTGCGCTCGGAGCCCAGGGCGCGGGCGATCGCGGTGTAGGTGCCGGCTTGCTCCTCGGGGCTCGGCGCGCGGTGGCGGTCCAGGTAGAGGAACTCCGAACGCAACAGGCCGACACCTTCGCCGCCGAGGGTCAGGGCGTGCTCCACTTCTTGCAAGGAGGCCACGTTGGCGGTGACTTCGACGTGATGGCCGTCGCGGGTGGTGGCCGGTAACGACGCCTGCGCCACGTCGCGCTGATGGCGCAGCACCTGCTGTTTGCGCGCGGCCTCCAGGTGTGCGATCTCGGCCAGGTTCGGCTCCAGGTGCAGCTCGCCTTTGTCGGCGTCGAGCAGCACTTGTTTGCCATTGGCCAACCCCAGCACGTCGGCCGAAACACCGCAAATGGCCGGCAGGCCAAGGGCACGGGCGAGGATCGCGACATGGCTGGTCGCGCCGCCGCCGACGGTGACGAACCCCAGCACTTTGCGGGTATCCAGGCTGGCAGTCTGCGAAGGCGTCAGTTGCTCGGCGATCAGGATTGCACGTTCCGGCAAGTCCCAGGCGCTGTCCTGAATCCCCAGGATCAGCTTCAGTACACGCTGGCCGACGTCCGCCAAGTCTGCCGCACGTTCGGCCAACAGGGCATTGCCTGAACCCTGGAACAGCTTGGCTGTGGCGAGCGTGGCACGGTTCCAGGCAAAGGCGGCGCTCTTGCCGTCAGCCAGCAGACTGTGGGCTTGTTCGAGCAAGGTCGGGTCCTCGAGCAATTCCTGATGAGCGCGGAAAATCTCCGCCTGGGCACTGCCGCAAGCCTTGTCTTGCAACGTTCGCAGGGCCTCGGTGGCAGCCAGCAAGCCACGCGCCAGGGCGGCACGCTCCGTCGCTTCATCCGTACCGTGTTCAGGAATGGCCAGTTCGGGCTCGATCACCTGAACCACCTGGCCAAATGCCGAACCCGGTGAGGCGCACACGCCTTTAAGCAACGTCGCCGACAATACCGTCGCGGCCGGTTCGGCAACGGTCGCCACCGCCTCGCCACAGCCTTGCGCCAACAAGGCCACCAGTGCCTTGATCGCCGCCTCGGCATCCTCGCCCGCCGCACTCACTTGCAGGGTGTCGCCCTTCACCGTTTGCAACGCCATGATCGCCACCAACGACTTGGCGTTGGCGCTCTGGGTTTGCTTGTGCAGGTAGATGCTGGCCTTGAAGCCCTTCGCCGCCTGGGCGAATACCGCCGCTGGGCGAGCGTGCAGGCCGTTGGCGTTGGGTAAGGTCAGCGGCTTGGAAAACAGTGCCTCGCCCTCCTCCTCGTCCATCACGTCAATGGCTTCACTTGGGGATAACTGCAACAGTGGCTGGCCGGACGCCACAAGACCGCTTGCCAATACGCTAAACGGCTCGCCGCTGACCACCAGCATCAAGGTCAGCAAACTGCGTGCGTTGAGTGCCACGTAGTCGGCATCGAATTCGATCAGCGCCTGCCCGGCCTCCACCCGCTGGCCTTCCTGCACCCGCCGGGTGAAGCCCTGGCCTGCCAGGTTGACGGTGTCCAGGCCGATATGCAGCAGCACTTGGACGCCGTTGTCGTCGGTGATGCTGACGGCATGCCCGCTGTCCTGGATATTGCTGATCACCCCAGCCAACGGGGCACACAAGGTCTGCGAGGTCGGGTCGATGCACAGGCCGTCGCCGATCACGCGACTGGAGAATACCGGGTCGGGGACCTTGTCCAGTGCCAGCAGCACACCGGATAGGGGCGCCAGCAGTTCCAGGGGTTTAGATGGGGTCATGACTTCACCTGCTGTTTTGTTCTGTAAAAATCATTGGGTGATGCAACCCCAAGATGACGACGATCCAATGTGGGAGCTGGCTTGCCTGCGATAGCATCGCCTCGGTTTTACTGAAAGACCGAGTCGCCCGCATCGCAGGCAAGCCAGCTCCCACACAAAGCGCATTCACATGAGTTCGCGCTATTTCCACCAGTATTCGACTTGCACACCCACGTTCGACCCATGCCGCGCCGTGCCATAGGAACCGGTATCAGATAACGCCGACCCCGCCGCCAATTCATTCGCCGCGCGCTTGGCCGCCTCGTTCCAGGTTGCATAGGTGTAGTACAAGCGCACCTCCGGCCGCGCCCAGAATTCCGGGCCTTTGGGGGACCAGGTCGGGGCGAAGGTGAATTTGCTCAGTTTGCGGGTGCCGCCAGTGGCGTCGACCTGATCATGCCCAAGCTCGGTGACCAGTTTGAACTGCTCGCTGATCGCATACGCCGGGCGCACACCGATGGACATCCAGGTCTGGTCCTGGCTGCCGGGACGAATATGCTTCTGGTACACCGCCTCGACCTGTCCACCAAAACGCGGGGTCACCTGCCAGTCGAAAAACTCCACGGCGCGGTAACTTTTGCTGCTGTTGTCCAGGAAGGTATTGCCGGTGTAGCCCAGGCCGGTGCCGGGCCCTTCGCCGTACTGCAAGGCGAACTTGTTCTTGCCACCCAGGAAAGGTTTTTGCACATGCTGCGCAGTGATCGCCCAGCCGCTGTTGGTGTCACGCCCGCCAGCTTTTTCGATGTAGCTCAGGCCCAGTTCCAGCTCGCCGCCGGGGTTGGTCTTGAAGCCCGCGACGTTGAAGTCGTGACGGGTGGCGTATGCCTTCTGGTACAGGTTGTCCTTGCGCGAAATGGCGTAGCTGTATTTGAGGTCGCCGATCAGCACGTCCTCAATCCCGCCGCCCGTGGCGCTCTGGTTCCAGTAGTAGAAGTCGGAGATATGGATGTCGTTACGTTTGTAGTAACGCCGACCGGCCCACAGCGAGCCACCATTGAGGCTGGGCAGGTTGGACCATTGTGCATACAGCTGCGGCATGCGCGCGGTGCCGTTGTTTTCGCCCTGGAATTTCAGCTCACGATCGTACTTGTTGTAGAGCGAAGCCATTGCATCGACGCTGAGCACCGAGCCGTCATCAAGGGTGAGCAGGTCCTGGCGCAGTTCCAGCTCGGCGTATTGCTCGCATTCGTTACCCAGACGGTACTTGGTTTGTGCCCCCGGCAGTTGGAAACATTGCTGTGGGCCGCTGCCCGTTGAAGTGCCCGCGCCGCTGCGCAAGTAACCGGCGAATTCCAACGCCTCAGCGCCAAACGGCAGGCTCAGACAAGACGCAACGAGGCCCAGCTTTATTGTTGTTTTCATGCAGCACTCCGATATTTTTATTATGTTTTTTTCAACGCGCCCCGTGCTCCCACACGGGGTTACAACGGGCCTCAGTCCTTGAGGTGCAACACAAACGATTCGTACGGGCGCAGCGCTACCGTGCCCGTACGCACCGGGCAGTCCGGGTAGTTGCTGATCAGCAGGCGTTGTTCGCTGGCCGGGTTGATGACGCCGTCCGGCAGTTGGATTTCGCAGGGCGTGCCGTAGAAGTTGTTCAGCACCAGCAGCTGCTCGCCATGGCCTTCGCGCAGGTAGGCCCAGACCTGCAGATGGTCTTGCAGCAACTGGCGATAAACACCGGCCTGGATCAGCGGCTCGTGACGGCGCAAGGCGATCAGCGCACGGTAGTGATGCAGCACTGAATCCGGGTCATCCAGCTGGCGCTCGACGTTGATCTGCGCCGCATTGGCCGGGATGCCGATCCACGGCTCGCCGCTGCTGAAACCGGCGTTCGCCTGGGCATTCCACTGCATCGGCGTGCGGCCGTTGTCGCGGGACTTCTGCATGATCGCGGCCATGCTCGACGCCTCGGACTCGCCCGCATCGCGCTTGAGCCGGAAGATGTTGAGGGTCTCCACATCGCGGTACTGCTCGATCCTGTCGAAGCCCGGATTGGTCATGCCCAGCTCTTCGCCCTGGTACACAAATGGCGTGCCTTGGAGGAAGTGCAGCGCGGTCGCCAGCATCTTGGCCGAGACCACACGGTGCTCACCGTCATGGCCGAACCGCGAGACCACCCGTGGCTGGTCGTGGTTACACCAGAACAGCGCGTTCCAGCCGCCACCGGCCTGCATGCCCAGTTGCCAATCCGAGAGGATCTGCTTGAGCTGCAGGAAGTCGAAGTCGGCCTTCACCCACTTCTGAAGGTTCGGGTAATCGACTTTCAGGTGATGAAAGTTGAAGGTCATCGACAGCTCTTTCGACTCCGGCCGCGAGTAGCGGATGCAGTGTTCAAGGCTGGTGGATGACATCTCGCCGACGTTGATCAGGTCGTGCCCTTCGAAGACTTCGCGGTGCATTTCCTGCAGGTAGTCGTGCACGTTCGGGCCGTCGGTGTAGAAGCGACGGCCGTCGCTGCTGTCTTCGGGGAAATCGGCGGGCTTGGAGATCAGGTTGATCACGTCCAGGCGGAAACCGCCCACGCCTTTGTCGCGCCAGAAGCGCATCAGCTTGAACACCTCGGCGCGCACCTTGGGGTTGTCCCAATTCAGGTCGGCCTGGGTGTGGTCAAACAAGTGCAGGAAGTACTGCCCGGTTTGCGCCTCGTATTCCCAGGCCGAGCCACCGAACTTGGATTCCCAGTTGTTCGGCTGGTCGCGCCAGATGTAGAAGTCGCGGTACGGGTTGTCGAGGCTGCTGCGCGCCTGCTGGAACCACTCGTGTTCGATGGACGTGTGGTTGACCACGATATCGAGCATCAGCTTGATGCCACGCTTGGCCGCTTCGCTGATCAGCAGGTCGCAGTCGGCCATGGTCCCGTAGCTGGGGTCGATGGCGTAGTAGTCGCTGATGTCGTAGCCGTTGTCGCGCTGTGGCGAGCGCAGGAACGGCGTGATCCACAGGCAGTCGACACCCAGCCATTTGAGGTAGTCGAGTTTGTCCACGATGCCCAGCAGGTCACCGGTGGCGTTACCCGCGTGGCTGTGGAAGCTTTTGGGGTAGATCTGGTAGATCACCGAGTGTTGCCAGTTTTGCATGGTGGGTTCCTTCAGTTGATTTTTGTGCAGGCCTTTCGGGCCTCATCGGGGGCAAGCCCCCTCCCACATTTGAAATGCGTTTCAATGTGGGAGGGGGCTTGCCCCCGATTGCGGTAGATCAAGCAACCCTGTACCCAGGCCGAACAATCTTCATGCTCAACGCACAGGTCAAAACAAACGGCACGACCATCGCGATGACCATGCCGATCACAAACACCGCGATGGATTGCGGCACGATCGAAATAAACCCAGGCAAGCCCCCCACGCCGATGGCCGACGCCTGCACCTTGTTCAGCGACAGGAAAATGCTGCCCAGCGCCGAGCCCACCAGGGCCGCATAAAACGGAAATTTGAAGCGCAGGTTCACCCCGAACATCGCCGGTTCAGTGATGCCGAAGTACGCGGAAATCGCCGAGGTCGACGCCATGCTTTTGTCCCGCGCATTGCGGGTGGTGTAGAACACCGCGAGCGCGGCGCTGCCTTGGGCCAGGTTGGACATGACGATCATCGGCCAGATAAAGGTGCCGCCCTGGGTGGAGATAAGCTGCAGGTCCACGGCGAGGAACATGTGGTGCATGCCGGTGATCACCAGCGGCGCATACAGCAGGCCGAAAATCGCCCCGCCGACCATCGGCGCCAGGTCAAACAGGGTGACCACGCCTTCGGTGATCAGGATGCCAAGGTGACGGGTCACCGGGCCGATGATGGCCAGGGCCAGCACACCGGTCACGACAATGGTGGTGATCGGCACGACGAGGAGTTGAATTGCATTGGGCACCCGCGCACGTAGCCATTTCTCGATCACACTCATCACATAAGCCGCCATCAGGATCGGCAGGATCTGCCCTTGGTAGCCCACCTTCTCGATCTGGAACCAACCGAAAATATCGAAGTACGGCAAGCTTTGACCGTCGAGCCCGGCCACTGCCTTGCCATAGTTCCAGGCGTTGAGCAGGTCCGGGTGCACCAGCATCAGGCCGAGCACGATGCCAAGGATTTCACTGCCGCCAAAGCGCTTGGCCGCCGACCAACCGACCAACGCCGGCAGGAACACGAACGAGGTGTTGGCCATCAGGTTGATCAGGCTCCAGAGGCCATCCAGGTTCGGATACGCCTCCAGCAGCGTCTTGCCCTCGATGAACATGCCCTTGGCGCCCATCAGGTTATTCACGCCCATCAACAGGCCGGCGATGATCAGTGCGGGCAGGATCGGCATGAACACATCGGAGAACACCCTTACCAGGCGCTGCATGGCATTGGTCTTGTCGGCGCCCTTCTTCTTCACATCGGCGATGGTGGCGGCGGCGAGGCCGGTCTGTTCGCGCAGGGCGGCGTAGACCTTTTCCACTTCGCCGGGGCCGATCACCACTTGGAACAGGCCACCGGTAAAGAACGAACCCTTGACCAGATCGACCTGGTTCAGCGCGCTGCTGTTGACCAGGCTCGGGTCCTTGAGCGCCAGGCGCAGACGGGTCACACAGTGGGCAGCTTGCTCAAGGTTGTCGCTGCCCCCGAGGTTTTCGAGGATCTCGCGGGCAATGTTCGAATAGTCGTGGCTCATGCTTGTTTTCCACTTTGATTTTTTTATTTGAGGGGCAGTCATTGGCAGCACGCCGAGGGCAAAAGTACTCGTCTGTACGAGTTAAAGCAACAACTCGTCTGTACGAGTTTAATTTTGTTTATTTCCTGTAGGCCGCCGCATCGCTGCAAGCCGCATAAATCCAAGGGTCTAATGGACAAACCCCCTCTCTGCCACTAAGGTTCCTGCCTTGACCGCAACCCCGGCAAAGAGCCATCCCCATGAGCAAATACAACCAGATCTATACGGATCTGCTTGCCAGCATCACCACTGAACGCCTGCAGCGCGGCACGCGCCTTCCCTCCGAAACCGAATTGATGGACAGCTACCAGGCCAGCCGAGGCACCGTGCGTCGGGCCATCGAGCAGCTGCAGGAGCGTGGGTTTGCGCAAAAGATCCACGGCAAGGGCACCTTCGTGTTGTCGCCCAACCCGATCGAGTTCCAACTGGGCGGCATCGTCAGCTTCCACGAAACCCACGCCGACCTGGGCGATGACGTACGCACCGAAGTGGTCGAATTCACCCAGTTCCCACTGGAAGGTTCACTGCTGCAACACATCGAAGCCGAACCGGGCGCCCTGATCACCCGCATCAAACGGGTACGGCGCATCGGCGGCAAACGGGTGATCCTCGACATCAACCACTTCGTGGCCGACGTGATCCCCGGCCTGGACCGCGCGATTGCCGAGCAGTCGATCTACGCGTTTATCGAACAGACGCTGCAGCTGCAAATTGCCTATGCCCAACGCACCATCGAGGCCCTGCCGCGCGGCAAAGACGACCAGACGCACCTCGACCTCGAGGGCCAAAGCCACGTGATCGTGGTGAGCAACCAGACGTTTTTGCAGGACGGGCGGCAGTTCGAGTACACCGAGTCGCGGCATACGTTGGATAAGTTTTACTTTTCGGATATTGCGCGGCGTTGAGCATAAGTTGGGAAGATCATTGCACTGTGATGCTCTTCGCCAGTCCTGCTGCCCAGGCAGCGGTCATCTTTTCCCCAACCGCTTCGAACTCTGGGTAAGTGCTTCGGTATTCTGAAAGCTCCGCCATCGCGCGGGTCATGCCGTCTTGCACTCTGGCAAGCAGTTCGTTGCAGCGAGCTTCAGTCAAGCTGCACGCACTGCGCCCGAACTGGACCAGCATCTTGCCTTCGAACCGCCTAGCAGCAAGCCAATGATGTCGTTGCTGCTGTACACGGTGGTGGTCACCAGATCGTAAGCCGGTGCTAGCCAAACGTCCGCGTCCTCTGCGCAATTCTCATACAACAGGCCGAAGTTTTTCAGGTGTGCGTCACCGTTCTGGATGCCGGCAGAAAGCGCCACCATTAAGAAAAAATCTTCCAGTGTTCTGGTGACACGGCTGGGCGTGACAAATGACCTGATCAGCTTCGCGCATCCCTGGTAGCTTCCGTCGTACTTCTTCGCGGTTCCCCATCCCGATAAAACGCACATGTCCTCGAAACCGAGGTAGGTGCCTTCACTGATGTCGAACCGTTTCACCACAAGGAGCTTACCGTGCTCGCTGAGCTTGAATTCAGGCACCTCAAGGCCGCAATGGAATGCGGCCCGCATGCAGAAAAACTCATTGGCCGCCAACTGAGGAAAATCAGACTCGTTGAACGCCTTCACCAAATGCGTCGCGCCCCGAGGGGTGAGACGTTCAATGCCGGGGACCATGTCGTCAACGTCGCGTACCAACACTTTGGGTTGAACACCCGACACCCCCGAGTAGGCTGCGTAGGTTCTCAGAAGATCATCAAACAGGTCTTTCGCCCCGTCGTAGACCAATAGCGCGGACAGTTTGATCTCAGGCAGTGGCTCACCACCTGCGTCATGGGCAACACTGATACGACCCAACTGGTGTGGGCCCACGATACCCAGCAAAGCGAAGTCGTCAAAGCCGCGCACTGACTTGCTGAAGCGCCGCACAAGCTCATCCTTGAGATGGCCCTCGGGTATGTGCATCTCGAACAGAGGATGGAGCCCATACTCCCAGTTGTAACTCTCCAAGCGCACCGGCATGGTTAAGGAAACTGCATTCACTTCAGCAACAGTATCGCTGTACGCAAAAACCGAATCGCGCCTGCTCTCCTGACCCCACCCAAGTGTGCCAACAGGCACACCGCCTACACCGATAGACAGCCGATCACTTTGACTCGTCATGGAAGTTTCCTGTTTTCAGCTCATCAAGGGTCATGCGCCGACGCTTGGGGATGGCAGTCAACTCATATCCCAACCCCTCAAGAATGGCTGCGACCTTGCGAATCCCCACTTCCGGGATGGTATTGTTTTCAATCCCCGAGATGGTGGCGCGACTCATGCCATGCCGTTGTGCGAGCTGGCGTTGTGAAAGTCCGGCGGCCTTGCGGAGGTTCTTAATCAATCTTGGTCAGGCCTGGGTGAAAGCGTTCTTTGAGCTTTACGGTGTTGAGCCCGATGAGCAGCGTATGAAGTTCTATTGTCTGCTGGATAAGTTTTTCTGATGCTGAACGTACCCTCGATACCTATCTCTACACCCGATTCAAGTCGGTAAGGCCGTCACGCAAGAGATAGGAAGGACGCAAAGCCCCCCTGTGGCGAGGGAGCTTGCTCCCGCTGGGTCGCGAAGCGGCCCCGCTCTTTGAAAGAGCCTAGGACTGCTACGCAGTCCAACGGGAGCAAGCTCCCTCGCCACGGGTACATTGTTCTCGCGTCACCCAACGAAATCAGACCCAGCGACCTAGCGGGTTACTTGGGAAGAATTTAGCCTGCTCAAGATCGATTACATAGGCTCCGGATCGTGAAATCCGTTAGCACTGCATACCAAGCCTAACCCTCCTTTTTACTTCCATGAAACACAAAACCCCGGCACATGGCCGGGGTTTTGTTGTTCAGCATTTACCTGCTAACGCAGGATCACTCCCACTCAATCGTCGCCGGCGGCTTGCTCGACACGTCATACGTCACGCGCGAAATACCTTCGATCTCGTTGATGATACGGCCGCTGACAGTCTCCAGCAGTTCGTACGGCAGGTGTGCCCAACGCGCGGTCATGAAGTCGATGGTTTCTACGGCACGCAGGGCCACAACCCATGCGTAACGACGGCCATCGCCTACTACGCCAACCGACTTAACTGGCTGGAAGACCACGAACGCCTGGCTGACTTTGTGGTACCAGTCGGCCTTGCGCAGTTCCTCGATGAAGATGTGGTCGGCGCGACGCAGCAGGTCGGCGTATTCCTTTTTCACTTCACCGAGGATGCGTACGCCCAGGCCTGGGCCTGGGAATGGGTGGCGGTAGACCATGTCGTACGGCAGGCCGAGTTCCAGGCCCAGACGGCGGACTTCGTCCTTGAACAGTTCGCGCAGCGGTTCTACCAGCTTGAGGTTCATTTCCTCAGGCAGGCCACCCACGTTGTGGTGGGACTTGATCACGTGGGCCTTGCCGCTCTTGGCGCCGGCCGACTCGATCACGTCGGGGTAGATGGTGCCTTGGGCGAGGTACTTGATGTTGTCCAGTTTGTTGGACTGGGCATCGAAGACGTCGATGAAGGTGCGACCGATGATCTTGCGCTTCTTCTCGGGGTCGGACTCGCCGGCCAGGTTGTTGAGGAACTGGTCCTCGGCGTTGGCGCGGATCACTTTGACGCCCATGTTCTCGGCGAACATGGCCATCACTTGCTCGCCTTCGTGCAGGCGCAGCAGGCCGTTGTCGACGAAGACGCAGGTCAGTTGGTCGCCGATGGCTTTGTGCAGCAGCGCGGCGACAACGGAGGAGTCAACGCCGCCGGACAGGCCGAGCAATACGTTGTCGGTGCCGACCTGGGCACGAACCTGGGCGATGGCGTCTTCAGCGATTTTCGACGGGGTCCACAGGGCTTCACACTCGCAGATGTCGAGAATGAAGCGCGACAGGATGCGGCCGCCTTGTTTGGTGTGGGTCACTTCCGGGTGGAACTGCACGCCGTAGTAGCGACGCTCGTCGCTGAACATGCCGGCGATCGGGCAGCTCGGGGTGCTGGCCAGGATGTGGAAGTCTTCCGGCATCTTGGTGACTTTGTCACCGTGGCTCATCCACACGTCGAGGCCGAACAGGCCGTCGGCGTCGATGTGGTCTTCGATACCGTCCAGCAGGCGGCTCTTGCCGACCACGTCCACACGGGCATAACCGAATTCACGCAGCTCGGAACCTTCAACCTTGCCGCCCAGTTGCTCGGCCATGGTCTGCATGCCGTAGCAAATGCCGAAGACCGGTACGCCCAGGTCGAATACGGCTTGCGGGCAGCGCGGGCTGTTGGCTTCGTGCACGGACTCGGGGCCACCGGCGAGGATGACGCCTTTCGGTGCGAATTCGCGGATCGCTTCGTCATCCATGTCGAACGGGTGCAGTTCGCAGTACACGCCGATTTCACGCACGCGGCGGGCAATCAGCTGGGTGTACTGGGAACCGAAGTCGAGGATCAGGATGCGGTGGGCGTGAATGTCGAGGGCCATGAAGTCAGTCTCGTCTAATGAATCAGAAACAACTCGGGGCTGAAGAACAGCCCCGGTTACTTAACATTTTGCTGGAAGCCTCAACCTACGCGGTAGTTTGGCGCTTCCTTGGTGATCTGCACGTCGTGGACATGGGATTCAGCCATGCCGGCGCCGGTGATCCGTACGAACTCTGGCTTGGTGCGCATTTCTTCGATGTCGGCGCTGCCGGTGTAGCCCATCGAGGAACGCAGGCCGCCCATCAGTTGATGGATGATCGCGCTCAGGGTGCCTTTGTACGGCACACGGCCTTCGATGCCTTCCGGAACGAGCTTCTCGGCGCCTGCCGAGGAGTCCTGGAAGTAACGGTCGGAAGAGCCTTGCGCCTGGGACATGGCGCCCAGCGAACCCATGCCGCGGTAAGCCTTGTAGGAACGACCCTGGAACAGTTCGATCTCGCCTGGCGCTTCTTCAGTACCGGCGAACATCGAGCCCATCATCACGCAGGAAGCACCGGCCACAATGGCCTTGGACAGGTCACCGGAGAAACGGATACCGCCGTCGGCGATCAACGGGACGCCAGTGCCTTCAAGGGCAGCGGCGACATTGGCGATGGCGCTGATTTGCGGCACGCCGACACCGGCGACGATACGCGTGGTGCAGATCGAGCCAGGGCCGATACCGACCTTGACCGCGTCAGCGCCGGCTTCGGCAAGCGCCTTGGCCGCTGCGCCGGTGGCGATGTTGCCGCCGATCACTTGTACGTCAGGGAAATTCTGTTTGACCCAGCGCACGCGGTCGATCACGCCTTTGGAGTGACCGTGGGCAGTGTCGACCACCACCACGTCAACACCGGCAGCAACCAGCGCCGAAACGCGGTCGCCGGTGTCTTTACCGGTACCGACTGCAGCGCCGACGCGCAGACGACCTTGGTCATCCTTGCTGGCCAGCGGGTAAGCCTTGGCTTTTTCGATGTCGTTGACGGTCATCATGCCTTTGAGGGCGAATTTGTCGTCGACGATCAGCACGCGCTCGATGCGGTGCTTGTGCAGCAGTTCGCGCACATCGTTCTTGTCGGCGCCTTCCTTGACCGTGACCAGACGCTCTTTAGGCGTCATCACTTCGCGGACGGTGACTTCAAGACGGTTCTCAAAACGCACGTCACGGGAAGTGACGATGCCGACCAGGTCGCCATCGTGCAGCACCGGAACGCCGGAGATGTTGTGCAGGCGGGTCAGTTCGAACAGGTCACGCACGGTAGCGTCGGCTTCGATGGTGATTGGATCTTTCACCACACCGGCTTCGTAACGCTTGACCTTGCGCACTTCGGCAGCTTGCTGCTCGATGGTCATGTTCTTGTGGATGATGCCGATGCCGCCTTCCTGAGCCATGGCAATTGCCAAACGGGCTTCGGTGACGGTGTCCATGGCAGCGGAAACCAGGGGAATATTCAGCTCGATGCCACGGGTTAGGCGGGTCTTGAGACTGACTTCGTTAGGAAGCACCTCGGAATAACCGGGCACTAGGAGAATGTCGTCGAATGTCAGAGCTTCTTGGCTGATACGCAGCATCGCGGGGGCTCCCGAGCGGGAAAATGGAAGCGCGCCATTATATACATGCACCCTGCCGGGCTCAATGTAAAACTCTGACAAACTTGGTAATACTGATAGATGGGTTAAAGCTCGACTTTGACCCAACTCATCTTCTGGTCCAGCCAATCGGCGAATTCGTCGATAAAGCTCTGCTTGAACCCCGCCTCCGCCCAGTTGTTGAAGATGAATCCCAGGTTGGAAAAACCGCATTCCTGCAGGAACAGGAACCCGTTGATGTCGTCTTCATGCCCACACAGCGGGCAGGTGAAGTTGTCGGTGTGGCCGGGCATCCAGTCTTCCAGGCTTTCGAACAGCGCTTCGCCGACTTCCTTGAGGCATTCCGGGCAACCGGCTTCCTCGAGAAAGCCTTTGGCCGGGGTGTAGATGCAGCGTTTGTAGATGATTTCCAGCCCGTTGATGGGCTCGTTGAACGGCAACGCCTCGGGGTGCAGCACCACGGCGCGAGCGCCATCGGCCAGGGCGTAGGCCATGCGGTTGCCGGTGCGACCGCAGGTGGTCAGCTCTTCCTTGATGATGTTCTTGCGCACCAGCCAACGCACGATCGCCCGGGCGCGGGGTTCGTGGACGGGCAAGGTGGAGATTTTCGGGACAAGGATGCTTTGGGAATTCATGGGAGTCCTGCGGTGTGGCGTCTGGCGTCATCGGGGGCAAGCCCCCTCCCACATTTTTGAAGGGTGAATACCTTCAAAGGTGGGAGGGGCTTGCCCGCGAAGAGGCCCTGAAGGCTGGCAGCTTAATCCCTGCCCCACACAGGTCAAGTACTCAAATACCGTCCAATCAACGCAATTCCACTGGCGAGCACCAACCATGTCACCAACCGCACAAATGCCTCACGCGACATACGCATGGTCAACCTGCGCCCACACCACAGCCCGAGCGCCATCGCGGGCAACAGGCACAGCGCCAACATCAGCAACGGCAGATCCGCATACACCCCGGCAATCAAAAACAGGCTCAAGCGCACCACCGTGCTGCAACTGATCAACGCACTCTGGGTGGCACGCGCCGTGTCCTTGGGCAGGCGGCTGTTCAAGTAGATCGCATATAAAAAGCCGCCACTGCCAAACAACGCGCCGAATAAGCCGCCCACCGTCCCCATCGGAATCGACCACCCCGCCGCCAGCTGCGCGGGCCGCGCCTTGACCATCAGGCTGTAGAGCGCATAGGCGCTGATAAACAGGCCCATCAACAGCAGCAACACGTCGGAATGCAGATTGAGCAAAAACACCACACCCAGCGTGCAACCGATGGCCATGCATGGCAGCAATCGCAGCAGCTCCGGCGTGTTCACATCCCGCCGCGATTGCAGCAGGTTGCCAAACGCCGCGACAAAGTCCAACAGCACCAGCAACGGGATGATTTTCGACAGCGGCATAAATAGAATCAGGATCGGGCCCGCGACCAGCGCAGTGCCGAAACCCGCGATGCCAAACACGATGTAGGCCACCACCACACCCACGCCGATCAGCAGCCAATCCGCACCACCAAACGACCACTGACTCATCAGCTCAACCGGGCTCATGGGGAATTCCTTGTTAGAGACAGTCATCACTTTAGCCATCGGCGAGCGATGCGACTAATATCTTCAAAGCCCTCCACTCATCTCGAAAAGGCATGACGTGTGATTTCCACCCGCCAACTGCGCTACTTCGTCGAAATCGCTGACAGCGGCAGTTTCAGTGCCGCCGCCGAGCGCCTGTTCGTGGCGCAATCGGCCCTGAGTCGACAGATCAAAGCGCTGGAAACCCAGCTGCACACCCCGCTGTTCGAACGCACCGCACGCCAACCGCGACTCACGGCTGCGGGTGAGGCCTTCTATCCGCGAGCACGCAACCTGCTGAGTGAATTACTCAAGGCCAGCGAGCTGGCAACCCAAGTGGGCAATGGCGAACTCGGCACGCTGCGCCTGAGCCATTCGAGCACCGTGCCGATCAGCGGCCCGCTGCTGCAAGGCATCAGCACCTGGCTGGACCGCTGCCCTGGGGTGTCGATGGATATCGTCAAACTGTCCTCCGAAGCGCAGTTGGAAGAAATCGCCGACGGTCGCCTGGAAGTCGGCGTGCTGCGCTTGCCCGTGCTGCGCCAGCGTGAGGGGGTGCGGGTGGTGCCTTTATACAGCGAACAACTGCTGCTGGCGGTGCCGCCCAATCATGCGCTGGCGCGCAGTCCTGCGCCCATCGAGCTGGAGCAATTGCGGGACGAAGCGTTTATCTCGATCCCCCACCCACAACGCGGCGGCCTGAGTTATCTGTCAGCCGAGTTGTGCATGCGCGCGGGATTTTTCCCCAAGGCCGCGCAAGTGATGTCGCGCAAGACCACCCAGCTGCAGCTGATCCAGGCCGGCTTCGGCATTGCCTTGTTACCAAAATCCATGCAGGACATTGCCCCGGCCAACGTGCATTTTTTGCCCCTGGCCGACCCGGACTGCCTCAGCACCGTGGCGCTGGCCTGCGCACAGACGCCGAGCGCGCTCGTGGAGCAATTCTGCCAAACCTTGCGCGAATGCCTATAAACTGCCGCCCATGATTAAAGATCGCTCCTCATGATTAAAGACCCGTTTGCCCGACTGGGCCTGGACCGCGAAGTCCTGACTGTCAGCCAGCTCAACGGCCGCGCGCGGGTGTTGCTGGAAGACGTGTTCACCAATATCTGGGTAGAAGGCGAGATCTCCAACCTCGCCCGCCCGGCCTCCGGCCACGTGTATTTCACCCTCAAGGACAGTGGCGCCCAAGTGCGTTGCGCGCTGTTCCGCAATAACGCAGCACGGGTGCGCCAGGCATTGAAAGATGGCCTGGCCGTGAAAGTGCGCGGCAAGGTGTCGCTGTTCGAGGGCCGTGGCGACTACCAACTGATCCTCGATACCGTCGAGCCAGCCGGTGATGGGGCGTTGCGCCTGGCGTTCGATGCGTTGAAGGAAAAGCTCAGCGCCGAAGGCTTGTTCAGTGCCGAGCGCAAGGTACCGTTGCCTGCGCACCCTCGGCGCATTGGTATTATCAGCTCGCCGACTGGCGCGGTCATTCGCGACATCATCAGCGTGTTCCGCCGTCGGGCGCCGAACATTGAATTGACGCTGATCCCCACCGCCGTGCAAGGCCGCGAAGCCATCCCTCAGATTGTGCGCGCGTTGAAACTGGCGGATGCCCGTGGCTTCGACGCGCTGATCCTGGCCCGTGGCGGCGGCTCACTGGAAGACCTCTGGTGCTTCAACGAGGAAGCGGTGGCCCGTGCTGTGGACGCCTGTATCACGCCCATCGTCAGCGCTGTCGGGCATGAGACCGATGTGTCCATCAGCGATTTCGTGGCGGACGTGCGCGCCCCTACCCCCTCCGCCGCGGCTGAACTGCTCGCGCCAGACGCCAGCCACCTGGTGCGCCAGGTCGAAAACCTGCACCGCCGCCTGGTGATGTTGATGCGCAACCGCCTGAGCCATGACCGCCTGCGCCTGGAAGGCATGGCCCGGCGCCTGCGTCACCCCGGCGAACGCCTGCGCCAACAGGCCCAGCGCCTGGACGACCTGGACATGCGCCTGCGTCGCGCGTTTGAGCGCAGCCTCAATACCCGGCGCGAACGGCTGATCCGCCTGGAAACCCGCCTCGCCGGCCAACACCCAGGCCGTCAACTGGCCCTGCTGCGCCAACGCCTGGAGAGCCTCGCCGAACGCCTGCCTCGCGCCATGCGCGAAGGCCTCAAGGCGCGGCGCCTGCAGCTGCAAAGCCAGGTGCAGACGCTGCACGTGGTCAGCCCGCTGGCGACCCTGGGCCGTGGCTACAGCATCCTGCTGGACGAGCGCGGCCAGGCTATTCGCAGTGCCGCGCAGACCCACACCGGACAGCGCCTGACCGCACGCCTCGGTGAGGGCCAATTGCAAGTGCGGGTGGAAGACAACCACCTGACACCCGTCACCCTTTCGTTATTGGATTGATTGATGCCACGTCTATTTAGCCTGTTGATGCTGCTGTGCCTCACGTTTAACGCCCACGCCGACAGCTACATCACCCGTACCCTGAACAAACCGGTGCCAGGGGGTGTGGCCGTGGTCGAGCTGGGCCCTTCGGTCGCCGCACCGAAAGCCACGTACCAAGGCAAGCCGGTGCTGGTGGTGAAAGAGGCGGACAACTGGCTGGCGATTGTCGGCATCCCTCTGACCGTCAAGCCGGGCAACGAGCGCATCAGCAGTGGTGGGCGCAGCCTGCCGTTTATCGTCGGCTACAAGCAGTACCCGGAACAACGCATCACCCTGAAAAACAAAAGCCAGGTGAACCCCGACCCGGCGCAGCTCAAACGCATCGAGGCGGAGCTGGCAGTGCAGATCAAGGCCTACCGCAGCTTCAGCCCGAACCTGCCGAGCAACCTGGTGCTGGACAAACCGGTGAACGGGCCGCTGTCGAGCAAGTTTGGCGTGCGTCGTTTCTTCAACGGTGAAGAGCGCAACCCCCACTCGGGCCTGGACTTTGCCGTGCCCGCCGGTACGCCGATCAAGACGCCGGCGAACGGTAAAGTGATTCTGGTGGGCAACTACTTCTTCAACGGCAATACGGTGTTCGTCGACCATGGCCAGGGCTTTATCAGCATGTTCTGCCACATGTCGAAGATCGACGTGAAAGTGGGCCAGCAACTGGCACGCGGCGCAGTGGTGGGCAAGGTCGGTTCGACGGGCCGCGCGACGGGGCCCCACATGCACTGGAATGTCAGCCTGAACGACGCACGGGTTGACCCGGCGATCTTTATCGGCGCGTTCCAACCCTGAAACGCTCAATTGCGCGCCCGATAATGGGCGCGCAATTAAAACCAGCCTGCCACTCATCCACAAGCATAAAATCTCGTTTCCTACGCAGATAGAAGAACTTCTCTCAATTTTTAGCGACTGCTTGCCATCTTTCACCCCGGCGGTTAGGGTTGAGCTTATGAAAACCTCTCACACCCTCATTCAGCTCCGCCAGCACCGCAGCCTGTGCCTCGTCAGCGCACGACTGCCAGGCTGAATCGATCTGCCTCGTCCTTACGTTTTATCCCTAAAAACAGTTCTACGGCAGGCCGCCTTTTCTCGGCCCCTACTACAAAGGATTTCCCGATGAGCATGCTCAAAGACCCGTCTTCGAAGTACCGCGCGTTCCCGACCATCGATATCCCGGACCGCACCTGGCCATCGAAGACCATCACCGAAGCGCCGATCTGGTGCAGCTCCGACCTGCGTGATGGCAACCAGTCGTTGATCGAGCCGATGGATGCCGTGAAAAAGCTGCGTTTCTGGAAGACCCTGGTCGCCGTTGGCGTGAAGGAAATCGAAGCGTCGTTCCCGGCCGCCTCGCAAACCGACTTCGACTTCGTACGTACCCTGATCGAAGACAACCACATCCCCGAGGACACCACCATCCAGGTGCTGACCCAGGGCCGTGAAGACTTGATCGCACGGACCTTCGAATCCCTGCGCGGTGCCAAGAAAGCCATCGTGCACTTGTACAACGCCACGTCGCCGTCGTTCCGCCGCATCGTATTCAACCAGGATAAGGAAGGCATCAAGGCCATTGCGGTCAACGCGGCCAAGCTGTTCGTCAAATACGCCGCCCAGCAGCCGGAAACCCAGTGGACCTTCGAATACTCCCCGGAAACCTTCAGCGCCACCGAGCTGGAATTTGCCAAGGAAGTCTGTGACGCGGTGATCGAGGTGTGGAACCCGACGCCTGAGCACAAGATGATCCTCAACCTGCCGGCCACCGTAGAATGCGCCACGCCGAACATCTATGCCGACCAGATCGAATGGTTCGGTCGCCATATCAACCGTCGTGACAGCGTGATCATCAGCCTGCACACCCACAACGACCGTGGCACCGGCGTGGCCGCCACCGAACTGGGCCTGATGGCCGGCGCCGACCGTGTCGAAGGCTGCCTGTTCGGCAACGGCGAGCGTACCGGTAACGTCGACCTCGTCACCGTCGCGCTGAATATGTACACCCAGGGCCTCGACCCGCAACTGGACTTTTCCGACATCGATGGCGTGCGCAAAGTCGTCGAGGAGTGCAACCAGATCCAGGTTCACCCGCGTCACCCATACGTCGGTGACCTGGTGCATACCGCGTTCTCCGGTTCGCACCAGGACGCAATCCGCAAGGGCTTCACCCAACAGAAAGACGACGCGCTGTGGGAAGTACCGTACCTGCCGATCGACCCAGCCGACATTGGCCGCAGCTACGAAGCGGTGATTCGCGTGAACAGCCAGTCGGGCAAAGGCGGCATCGCCTACCTGCTGGAGCAGGAATACGACATCAGCCTGCCGCGTCGCATGCAGATCGAGTTCAGCCAGGTGGTACAGGCCGAAACCGACCGCGTCGGCCTGGAAATGACCGCACCGCAGATCTACGCCTTGCTGCAGCGTGAATACCTGCAAGCCAACACCCCGTATGCGCTGGTCAGCCATCGCCTGCAGGAAGAGAACGGCAACAGCTTTGTCGAGGTGGAAGTTTCGGGCAAAGGCCAGGGCGAAACCAACCTGCACTGGAAAGGCAAAGGCAACGGCGCGCTGGAAGCGCTGGTGGCGGGCCTGCCGATTGGCGTGGAGATCATGGACTACAACGAACACGCAATCGGTGCCGGCACCAATGCTAAAGCGGCGGCATACATCGAACTGCGTGTGAACGGCGAGCGTCCGGTGCATGGCGTGGGTATTGATGAAAACATCACCACGGCCAGCTTCAAGGCCCTGTTCAGTGCGCTTAATCGCTCGTTGAGCCAGCAGGAAGCCAAAGCGGCTTAAGCAGTCTGCTTAAATGTGAAAGGCCCCTGGATAGGAGTCCAGGGGCCTTTTTTTGGTTTTGTGATGTCTGTGAGGACCTCATCGGGGGCAAGCCCCCTCCCACATTTTGAATGTATTCACAGATCAACGTGTGGGAGGGGGCTTGCCCTAATGCCCGTCAGTTAAGGGTGAGCACCGTACCTGTGGCGAGGGAGCTTGCTCCCGCTGGGTCGCGAAGCGGCCCCAGCTCTTTGTTTCAAAAGACTGGGACTGCTGCGCAGTCCAGCGGGAGCAAGCTCCCTCGCCACAGGTTACTGTTCGCTCTTGCTGCTTCTTAACTGACTGGCATTAGGGCTTGCCCCCGATAGCGGTCTGTCAGACAAACTGGAAAGTATCGGCATCCAGGTTCGCCGGAAACCGCGTGCGATACGCCGCCAATTCCGCCGCATCCAGGTTCACCTGGAACACCCCATCCGCCTCCCCCGCACTCAGCAAGGTCTCACCCTGGAAGTCCAACACCTGACTGTCACCGGTGTAGGCAAACCCCTTCCCGTCCGTCCCCACCCGATTCACCGCCGCCACGTAGCACAGGTTCTCGATGGCCCGCGCCGGCAGCAGGCGGTTCCAGTGCGAGCGCCGCGCTCCGGGCCAGTTGGCGGTGTATAGCAGCAAGTCAGTGTCCTGGGCATCGCGGCTCCACACCGGAAAACGCAGGTCGTAGCAAATCAACGGCCGAATGCGCCAGCCCTTCAATTCGAACTGCACCTGGCGCTCGCCGGGGGTGTAATGGTCGTGCTCGCCGGCCATGCGGAACAGGTGGCGCTTGTCGTAATGCAGCACCTCGCCATCCGGCCGCGCCCACAGCAGGCGGTTGCGGTGGCTGCCGTCGGCGGCCTGGATGATCACACTGCCGGTAATGACCGCGTTGTACTTGGCCGCCTGGTTTCGTAACCAGCGATGGGTCGGACCGTTTTCCGGCTCGGCGAGCGTCTCGGATTCCATGGAAAAACCGGTGGTGAACATCTCTGGCAGCACGATCAGGTCGGCGCCTTTGGCTTGCTCCAACAACAATTCGAAGTGCTCAAGGTTAGCCTGTCGGTCGTGCCAGGCCAGAGTGGTCTGGACCAGGGCGATGTTCAGGTTCGGCAATGCATTCAGATCACGCATAGTTTTTTGGCTGCTTGTTGCAGCGTTTCCTCGCGTTTGGCAAAGCACAGGCGCACCAGGCGCTGGCCTTGGGGTGGGTTCTGGTAGAACACCGAGACCGGGATGGTGGCCACGCCGTGTTCACGTGTCATCCACAGCGACATGGCGACGTCGTCCAAGTCCGGACGGATCTGTGAGTAATCCACCAGTTGGAAGTAGGTGCCGGTGACGCGGGTAAAGCTGAAACGCGATGGCGCCAGCAAGTCACAGAACAGGTCGCGCTTGGCTTGGTAAAAAGCCGGCAGTTCCTCGACATGCTCCGGATGTTCGGCCATGAAGTCGGCCAACGCGTACTGCAACGGGGTGACGCCGCAGAAGTTGACGTATTGGTGCACCTTGCGCAGTTCGGCTGTCAGGGCCGGTGGCGCGACGACGTAGCCGGTTTTCCAGCCGGTGACGTGGTAGGTCTTGCCGAAGGAACTGACCACGAAGGCGCGCTGATAAAGCTCCTCATGGGCCAGTACGCTGACGTGGGGCACGGCGTCGAATACCAGGTGCTCGTAAACCTCGTCGCTGACCAGGTAGATATCGCGGTCGCGGATCAATGCCGCTAACAGATCAAGCTCGGCGCGACTGATCAGCGCGCCCGTCGGGTTGTGCGGTGTGTTGAGGATGATCATGCGCGTACGCGGCGACAGCGCCGCCTGGATCCTCTCGAAGTCGAGGGCAAAGCCATCCAGGCTCAGTTGCACGTGCACGCAACGGCCACCGGCCAGCTCGACCGAGGGCTCGTAGCTGTCGTAGCACGGGTCGAACACGATGACCTCATCGCCATGACGAATCACCGCTTGAATTGCGCAGAAGATCGCCTCGGTGGCCCCAGGGGTGATGGTCACTTCACTGTCGGCATTGACCGTGGCGCCATAACTGCGGGCGATCTTGGCGGCCACCTGCTGACGCAGCACCGGCAGGCCGGTCATGGGTGCATATTGGTTGTGACCGAGGGCGATATGCTTGCCGACCGCGTCAAGCAAACCCTGAGGGCCATTGAAGTCCGGGAAGCCTTGGGACAGGTTGAGCGCACCGGTTTCGGCGGCGAGTTGCGACATCGTGGTGAAAATCGTCGTGCCGACATTCGGCAGCTTGCTGGTGATCATCGGAGGCCCCTGCAGGTGAGCCCCAAGTTTTAAGCTGCCAGCCGCATCGGGTCAAGGCACAAACCTGCGGGCACAAAAAAGGGCTCATCAAGAGCCCTTTTTGCGAGGTCGGAATCAGCGCTTGTCGCGGCGCTTCTTGTCGGCCTTCTTGTGGTGAGTCATCAAACGACGCTTCTTGTTCACCTGACGGTCCGTCAGTGTGTTCTTGTTGCCTTCGTACGGGTTCTCGCCCCCCTTGAACTCGATACGGATCGGCGTACCGACCAGTTTCAAGACACGGCGGTAGGTGTTTTCCAGGTAACGCACGTAGGACTTCGGCACCTTCTCGATCTGGTTACCGTGGATCACGATAATCGGCGGGTTGGCACCGCCCAAGTGGGCGTAACGCAGTTTGATCCGGCGGTTGTTGACCATCGGCGGCGCGTGCTCGCCAACGGCGTCTTCCAGGATCTGGGTGAGGCGGTTGGTCGGCCAGCGGGTAACCGCGGACTTGAACGAGTTCTGCACGGACGCGTAGAGGTTGCCCACGCCGGTACCATGCAGTGCCGAGATAAAGTGAATATCGGCGAACTCGACAAAGAACAGTCGGCGCTGCAGCTCGATCTTGACGAAATCGCGCTCGCTCGGCGTCATGCCGTCCCACTTGTTGATCGCGATGACCAAGGCTCGACCGGCTTCCAGGGCAAAGCCCAGCAGGTTGAGGTCGTGGTCCACCACGCCTTCGCGGGCGTCCATCACGAAGATCACCACGTTGGCGTCTTTGATCGCTTGCAGGGTTTTGACCACCGAGAACTTTTCAACTTCCTCGTGGATCTTGCCGCGCTTGCGCACACCGGCGGTGTCGATCAGCGTGTACTTCTCGTCGTTACGCTCGAACGGGATGTAGATGCTGTCGCGGGTGGTGCCGGGTTCGTCGTAGACGATGACCCGGTCTTCACCGAGCATGCGGTTGACCAGGGTCGACTTGCCGACGTTAGGGCGACCGATGATGGCGATCTTGATACCGTCTTTTTCACTCGGGCCAGGAATGCGCTTGGCTTCCTCACCTTCGGCGACGATCTCTTCTTCACCCTCTTCCTCCTCATCGTCATCCTTCGGGAAGGTGCTGAGGGCAATTTCCAGCATCTGGGTGATGCCGCGACCGTGGGCACCGGCGACCGGGATCGCGTCGCCCAGGCCCATCGGGCTGAACTCGGCACGGGCCTGCTCAGGATCGATGTTGTCGATCTTGTTGGCGACCAGATAGGAACGCTTGTTGCGCTTGCGCAGGTGCTCGCCGATCATCTGGTCGGCAGCGGTGTAGCCCGCACGGGCGTCCACCAGGAACAACACGACATCGGCTTCTTCAATGGCCAGCAGCGACTGCTCGGCCATCTTTTCATCCATGCCATGCTCGTCACCGGAGATACCACCGGTGTCGACAATAATGTAGGAGCGCCCTTGCCACTTTGCCTCACCGTATTGGCGATCACGGGTCAGACCGGACAAGTCGCCGACGATGGCGTCGCGAGTCCTGGTCAGGCGGTTGAACAAGGTGGACTTGCCGACGTTAGGTCGGCCCACCAGGGCGATTACGGGAACCATGCGGCTCTCCACTTCGTTATTTCAGAAAATACAAAAGCCGCTGCAAGGCAGCGGCTGGTGCTCGGGGCAGCATAATCAAATGCCGCATGCCCCGCCGAAGCGGGGCCGCCTGGGTGTTACCCCAAGCATAGTTCTTACTTGATGGTCAGGGCTTCCAGCTTGCCGCTGTTACCAAACACATAAAGCATGTTACCCACCACCAGCGGACGGGCACGCAGGCCGTCGCTGTCGATACGCTCGCGACCGACGAAGCGACCGTCCACCTGGCTCAGCAGGTGCAGGTAGCCTTCGAAGTCACCTACCGCTACATAGCTGGAGAACACTTCCGGTGCCGACAGTTGACGGCGAGCCAGGGAATCGTTGCTCCACAGTGCAGTGGTGGAACGCTCGTCGACACTTTCAACGGTGCCGGACGCCAGGCTTACGTAGACGCTGCCAAAGCCTTGGGCGACACCGGCGTAGCTGGAAGCATCACGCTGCCAGTTGACGCGGCCGCTCTGCAGGTCCAGCGCCGCAACACGGCCCTGGTAAGTCGCGACGTAGAGGGTTTCACCGGACAGCAGCAAGCCGCCGTCGATGTCCACTACGCGGTCCAGCTCGGAACGACCTTGGGGAATGGCCACACGGGTTTCCCAGGCCGGCACGCCGTTCTGGGTATCCAGGGCGACCACTTTACCGGTCGACAGGCCTGCAACGGCCAGATTATTGGTCACAATCGGACCACTGGTACCGCGCAGCGTCAGCACCGCCGGGGTGCTGTCGTACAACCAACGCTGTTCGCCAGTGCTGGCGTCGAGGCCGATCACACGGTCATCCTGGGTCTGCACCACGACGATATCGCCGTTGGTGGCAGGCGGTGCGAGGACTTCACTGGTCACGCGAGCGCGCCATTTCTCTTCACCGGTGCTGGAATCCAGGGCCACGACTTCGCCTTTCAGCGTGCCGAGCATGACCATGCCGTAACCCACGCCTACGGCGCCGGAGACTGGCAATTCGAGGTCTTTCTTCCACTTCACATCGCCGTTCATGCGATCCATGGAGATCACTACGCCGGTGACGTCAGCGGCCACAATGTTTTCACCGTCGATTGCCGGTACCAACATGTTGTAGGTGTCGCCTTGGCCGTCACCGATGGAGCGGCTCCACTGCTTTTGCAGGATCACTTCTTCCTTGAAGCTGGTCAGCTCGGCCGGAGGCAGTTCTTTTTTACTGTTGCTGCTGCAACCCGCGGCCAGAACGGCCAGAGCCAGCAATGCTGCATGTTTCCAACGGATCACGTCACGCATCCCCTTTGGCCAAGTCGTCCAGCTTGATTTGTAAGCCACCGACCGCCGCTTCATCAGACAGCGCCGCCTTGGCTTTTTGGTACGCAGCATTGGCTTCGTCGGTACGACCCAATTGGACCAACAGGTCGCCCTTGAGCTCTTCGCGAGTGGCTACAAATGCCTTGTCAGCATCGCCGTCGAGCAGTTTGAGTGCTTCGTCAGCCTTGTTCTGTGCCGCCAGTACCTGAGCCAGGCGCTGACGTGCGATTTCACCCAGGGTCGGGTTGGTCGGCTTGTCGGCGATGGCCTTCAGTTCAGCGGCTGCGTCATCCAGCTTGCCGGTGTCGACCGCGACTTTCGCGACGAACAGGCTGCCGTATTGGGCGTAGGTGCTACCGCCGAATTCGTTCTTCAGCTTGCCGGCCAGGTCTGCGACCTGCGCAGGATCAGGCTTGCCGTCCGGCGTCAGGGTGGTTTCCAGCAATTGCTGATAGAGGATCGAGGCGCCTTGGGACTGGTTGGCCTGATACTTGGTCCAGGCTTGCCAGCCGAACACCACCACTAAAGCCAGCAGGCCGCCAGTTACCAGGGGCTTACCGTTACGCTGCCACCAGTCCTTGAACTCGGCCAGTTGCTCATCATCAGTACTCGACACCCCAATACTCCTTAATCGCTAAATTCGGCTGTTCGACAGCTTCAACCCTGCACGACGCAGGTGGCCAAGTGCGCGGCGAGCGCATCAAAGGCAATGTTCTGTTGCTCGCCCTGGCCACGCAGGGGTTTGAAACCTATCACTTGCTGGGCCAGTTCGTCTTCGCCGAGGATCAGTGCATACAGTGCACCGCTCTTGTCGGCCTTCTTGAATTGGCTCTTGAAGCTGCCGGCGCCGGCATTGATCTGCAGGCGCAGGTTCGGCAGTTGGTCGCGGACTTTTTCGCTCAGGGCCAGGGCCGCCAGTTCGGCCGCCTCGCCAAAGGCGCACAGGTACACGTCCACCTGACGGGAGATCTCTTCCGGGACCTGCTCCAGGGTTTCGAGCAGCAGGATCAGCCGCTCGATGCCCATGGCAAAACCTACGCCCGTGGTCGGCTTGCCGCCCATCTGCTCGACCAGGCCGTCATAGCGGCCACCGGCACACACGGTGCCCTGGGCGCCGAGTTTGTCGGTGACCCACTCGAACACGGTCTTGCTGTAGTAGTCGAGGCCACGCACCAATTTCGGGTTGATCACGTAGGGAATACCGGCCGCATCCAGACGAGCCTTGAGGCCCTCGAAGTGCGTACGGGATTCGTCGTCCAGGTAATCGGCCATTTTTGGCGCGTTGACCAGCACGGCCTGGGTGTCGGCGTTCTTGGTATCGAGGACGCGCAACGGGTTGGTCTTCAGACGGCGCTGGCTGTCCTCGTCCAACTTGTCCAGGTGGGCGGACAGGTACTCAACCAGGGCAACGCGGTAGCGGCCCCGGGATTCGCTGGTGCCCAGGCTGTTGAGTTCAAGCTTGACCGCATCGCGGATGCCCAACAGGCCCCACAGGCGCCAGGTCAGCACGATCAGCTCGGCGTCGATGTCCGGACCGTCGAGGTTGAACACCTCAAGGCCGATCTGGTGAAACTGGCGATAACGACCTTTCTGCGGGCGCTCGTGGCGGAACATCGGGCCGATGTACCACAGTTTCTGCGGCTGACCGCCACCGGTGAGGCCATGCTCGAGCACGGCGCGCACGCAGGCGGCAGTACCTTCCGGACGCAGGGTCAGGGAGTCGCCGTTACGGTCTTCAAAGGTGTACATCTCTTTTTCGACGATGTCGGTCACTTCACCGATGGAGCGTTTGAACAGCTCGGTGAACTCGACGATCGGCATGCGGATCTGCTTGTAACCGTAGTTATCCAGCAGGCGCGCGACCGTGCTCTCGAAGTAGCGCCACAGTGGCGTCTGCTCCGGCAGGATGTCGTTCATGCCACGAATGGCTTGCAGAGACTTGCTCACATCAAATCCTTAAATTCGTTCTTAGCCGCGCGCGATCAGCGCTGCGTCAGCCGCGACCTTCTGGGCCGCTTTCTCGCGGATCAGCCTTTCGAGCTCATCCACCAGATTGTCATTCGTCAACTTCTGCGACGGCTTGCCGTCGATGTAAATCAGGTTCGGTGTGCCGCCGGTCAGGCCTACGTGCGCCTCTTTGGCTTCGCCCGGCCCGTTGACCACGCAACCGATCACTGCAACATCCAATGGCACCAGCAGGTCTTCGAGGCGGACTTCCAGTTCGTTCATGGTTTTCACCACGTCGAAGTTCTGCCGCGAGCAGCTCGGGCAGGCAATGAAGTTGATGCCACGGGAACGCAAATGCAGGGATTTGAGAATGTCGTAACCGACCTTCACTTCCTCTACCGGGTCTGCCGCCAGGGAGATGCGGATAGTATCGCCAATCCCTTCGGCGAGCAGCATACCGAGACCCACCGCAGATTTCACTGTGCCTGAGCGTAAACCACCCGCTTCAGTGATACCCAGGTGCAACGGCTGCACGATTTCCTTGGCCAGCAGGCGGTAGGCTTCTACCGCCATGAACACATCGGAGGCCTTTACGCTGACCTTGAAGTCCTGGAAATTCAGGCGTTCAAGGTGTTCAACGTGGCGCAATGCCGATTCAACCAGCGCCGCCGGGGTGGGCTCGCCGTATTTCTTTTGCAGGTCTTTTTCCAGCGAACCGGCGTTGACGCCAATACGGATTGGAATGCCGCGATCACGGGCTGCATCCACCACGGCGCGCACACGGTCTTCGCGACCGATGTTGCCCGGGTTGATACGCAGGCAGTCCACACCCAGTTCGGCTACGCGCAGAGCGATCTTGTAGTCGAAGTGAATGTCGGCCACCAACGGCACCTTGACCAGTTGCTTGATGCGACCGAAGGCTTCGGCAGCGTCCATGTCCGGTACAGACACCCGCACGATGTCTACGCCGGCGGCTTCCAGACGGTTGATCTGGGCGACCGTAGCGGCGACGTCATTGGTGTCGCTGTTGGTCATGCTCTGTACCGCGATGGGGGCATCGCCACCCACAGGCACCGAGCCGACCCAGATCTTGCGCGATACGCGACGTTTGATTGGAGATTCGCCGTGCATGACTATTGTCCCAACTTCAGGCGAGCGGTCTCGCCGGTGGTGAACGGCGCCACGTCCACAGGCTGGCCGTTGTAGGCCACTTGCGCGCCACGGGCGAAGCCCAGACGCAGCGTCAAAGGAGGCTTGCCGCCCAGGTCGAGCGTATCTCCCTTACGCTTAAGGCCACTGGCCAGCACTTTGCCGTTGCCATCGGTGACTTGCGTCCAGCAGTCAGCGACGAAGGTAATCTGCACGCGCCCATCACCGGCGATCAACGCAGGGGTAGTGGGTGGCGAAATGGCCGGCGCGCTTGGCGTGGCAGTCGCAGGCGCCTGCACGGGAGCGGCCGGTGTATGCGCCTGGGCAACCGGGGCAGCCGGTGTTTGTGCGGGTGCCGCCGGGGTCGTAGGGGCGGTGGCGGAAGCGGCTGTTTCCGGCGCTGGCTGCTCGGTAGCAAGCGGCGCTTCAGGGGCGGCCTGACCTTCGACAACCGCCTGGTCTTCCGGCTCATCCAGCGGATGAATCTGCGTGGTGCCGTCGGCGCTTTCGACTTCGACGTGCTCCATGGCGTTACTGGTCAGGTCCTTGGTGCGCTGGGAGGCCTGGTCTTGCCACCAGACAAAGCCACCGCCAATGACCGCGATCAGCAGCAACAGGCTGACAATTCGCAAAATCGTGTGGGAAACCCGTACCGGTTCTTCAATACGACCCAGGCCATGGACATTACTGCCCTGGGAGTCGGTACCGGTGAACTGGTCGAACTCCTGGACCAGCACGGTCTGGTCAATGCCCAGCAACTTGGCGTAGGCGCGGATATAGCCGCGGGCGAAGGTATGCCCAGGCAGCTTATCGAACGCGCCGGCTTCCAGGTTGCCAAGGGACGTGGTGGTCAAATTGAGCTTGAGGGCCACTTCCGCCAGCGACCAACCATTGCTTTCGCGGGCCTGACGCAAGGTGTCGCCTGGGTTTACGCGATTAGCTGCTACAACTTCCGGGTGCGCCGCTTTCATCATTGCTCCGACAGGTATTGCTGATATTCCGGCGTACCGGGATAGAGTCGTTCGAGTTGCTGGCCAAAACGTGCGGCCGTGTCGCGTTCTTCATGAACCGTCGCCAGGCGCACACCGAGCAATAGACTACGTGCATTTTGCCCACTGAGCAGGCTAAAACGCTCGTAATAGTCACGTGCCGGCACATAATGCCTGTCTTCGTAGGACAACTCAGCCATTTCGAGCAATGCGCGAGGCTGGCGACCGTTCAAGTGCAGGGCTTTTTCCAGCTGTCGGCGGGCGCTGTCGCGCTGGCCGAGGCGCATCGAGGTCACCCCAAGGTTCTCGAATACCCGAGAGCGCTCAGGATAGAGGGTATCGGCGCTGGCTTGCTGGAAATAAAGGGCGGCCTGGTCATACCGTTTTTGCTCGAACAGGAAGCTGCCGTAATTGTTCAGCAGCCGCGGGTCGGCAGGACGGGAGGCCAGGGCCTTGTGAAAATACTGTTCGGCCAGCTCAGGCTCGGCCTGGGCCTGGAACACCAGGGCCAGTGCGGCATTGGCGTCGGCATCGTCGCTGTCCAGCTCAAGGGCCTTTTTCAGCGGAACCTTGGCCTGCTCGCTCATGCCTTGCCGAAGGTAACCCAAGCCCAATTGCACATAGGCAACTCGCGCCTCATCACGGCCTTTACCGGTTTGCAAAGGGCTGTCATGGCCCGATGAAACACAACCGGCCGCAAGGCCGGTAACAAGCAACAGCAGCGCAAGGCGCAAGGGCATAGAGATCCTCTCTCAGATTCGATTCACAGCAATTTGCGGCAGATCGTCGGCGGCGTTCAATTCACGCACGGCGATATAACGCTCGCTGCGGCGGGTGCGGTCCATCACCTGCCCTACCAATTGGCCACAGGCGGCGTCGATGTCTTCACCACGGGTGGTGCGTACGGTGACGTTGTAGCCGGCCTGGTGCAGTTGATCCTGGAAACGGCGGATGGCGTTGTTGCTCGGCCGCTCGTAGCCAGAATGTGGAAACGGGTTAAACGGAATCAGGTTGATCTTGCACGGGGTGTTCTTGAGCAACTCGATCATCTCGACCGCGTGTTCGACCTTGTCGTTGATGTCCTTGAGCATGGTGTACTCAATGGTCAGCACGCGTTTCTCACCCAAGGTCGCCATATAACGCTGGCAAGATTCGAGCAGCATCTTAAGCGGATACTTCTTGTTGATCGGCACCAATTGGTTACGCAATGCGTCATTGGGTGCGTGCAGCGACAACGCCAGGGAGACGTCGATGTGCTTGGCCAGCTCATCGATCATGGGTACCACGCCGGAGGTCGACAGGGTCACACGGCGCTTGGAGATGCCGTAGCCCAGGTCGTCCATCATCAGGTGCATGGCCGCAATCACGTTGTCGAAGTTCAGCAGCGGCTCACCCATGCCCATCATCACCACGTTGGTGATGGCACGGTCGACGGTCGCCGGGACGCTGCCAAAGGATTTGTTGGCAATCCACACTTGGCCGATGACTTCGGCGGCGGTGAGGTTGCTATTGAAGCCTTGCTTGCCGGTGGAGCAGAAACTGCAGTCCAAGGCACAGCCTGCCTGGGACGAAACGCACAAAGTACCGCGCTTGCCCTGGGGAATGTAGACGGTCTCGACGCAGCTGCCGGACGCCACGCGCACCACCCACTTACGGGTGCCATCGCTGGAGATGTCCTCGCTGACCACTTCAGGACCACGGACCTCAGCAATGGCCTTGAGCTTGTCGCGCAGGGCCTTGCTGACGTTCGTCATGGCGTCGAAATCGTCGACGCCAAAGTGGTGAATCCACTTCATTACCTGACCGGCACGGAAACGCTTCTCCCCGATTGAGTCGAAGAATTTCTCCATTTCCGGCTGGGTCAGACCCAGCAGGTTGGTTTTAACAGTCGATGTAGTCATGGATTCACCCTCACTCTTTAAGCCGATGCTTAGCGAGCGGTTACTTCAGTAGCGGCGAAGAAGTACGAGATTTCGCGAGCAGCAGCAGCTTCGGAGTCCGAACCGTGTACAGCGTTGGCGTCGATGGACTCAGCGAAGTCAGCACGGATGGTGCCGGCAGCGGCTTCTTTAGGGTTGGTAGCGCCCATCAGTTCGCGGTTCAAAGCGATAGCGTTTTCGCCTTCCAGAACCTGAACAACAACAGGACCGGAGATCATGAAGGCAACCAGGTCGCCGAAGAAGCCACGAGCGCTGTGCTCAGCGTAGAAGCCTTCAGCTTCAGCCTTGGACAGTTGCTTGAGTTTCGAAGCTACAACCTTCAGGCCGGCTTTTTCGAAACGAGTGGTGATCTCGCCGATGACGTTTTTTGCAACAGCGTCAGGCTTGATGATGGAGAAAGTACGTTGAACAGCCATGGTGTAACTCCAGAAACGGTAATTTACGAAAAATTAAACCCGCGAATTATACGCGGGTTATTGGGTATTGCCTAACTGCGTAAGGGAGGCGTCAGTCCTGCTCTTCTTTCCAGGCAGTCTGGATGGCCTCCAGGACCTTTTCACCGCCACGATCCCGCTCATCTTCAAACCCTGGCAACGCCATGACCATGTCACGCAAAGCTACAAAGTTCAGGGAATAAGGATCCAGATCCGGGTTGCCGTCGGCCAACAGGATAGCGATCTCTTGCACATCAACCCATTTAAGACTCATGACACTTCCTTGAATCAATGCGGCGCTTCGGCTGCATGGTTGAGGGAATATTTCGGGATTTCGACGGTGATGTCTTCAGTTCCGACCTTTGCCTGACAGCTTAGACGCGAAGTCGCTTCCAAGCCCCACGCACGGTCAAGAAAGTCCTCTTCCAGCTCATCGGCCTCTTCAAGGCTGTTGAAGCCCTCGCGAATGACGCAATGACAGGTGGTGCAGGCGCACACACCGCCGCAGGCGCTTTCGATTTCGATGTGGTTGTCATGGGCAACTTCGAGGATGGACTTGCCGGTCTCAGCCTCCACGACCATACCATCCGGGCAATGCTCGGCGTGTGGCAGAAAAATGACCTGCGGCATTAATTATTCCTCGAGTTCATTCAGATTGCGTCCCGCCAGGGCGGCTTTTACCGACTGGTCCATACGGCGGGCGGCAAAGGCATCGGTCACTTGCGACAGACGCTTGGTCTGTTGCTCGATGGCGTAGCCATCGGTGCCTTTTATCAGTTCGGCCAGTTCCTGCATCTGCAGGTCGATAACCATGCGCTCTTCGGCGTCCAGCAGGCGCTCGCCGTCAGCATCCAAGGCACCCTGCACGGCTTCGAGCAGGCGCTGGGCGTCGACTTGCTGCTCACGCAGTACGCGAGCAACCTTGTCGTCACCGGCGTATTGGAACGAATCCTTGAGCATCTTGGCGATTTCGCCGTCGGTGAGGCCGTAGGACGGCTTGACCTGGATGCTGGCTTCAACGCCCGAGGCCAATTCGCGCGCAGCGACACTGAGCAGGCCATCGGCGTCGACCTGGTAGGTCACGCGGATCTTCGCGGCACCGGCCACCATCGCCGGAATGCCGCGCAATTCAAAGCGCGCCAGGGAGCGGCAGTCGCTGATCAGCTCGCGCTCGCCTTGCAGCACATGAATCATCATGGCCGTCTGGCCATCTTTGTACGTGGTGAAATCCTGGGCGCGGGCGACGGGGATGGTGGTGTTGCGTGGAATCACCTTCTCCATCAAGCCACCCATGGTTTCCAGCCCCAGAGACAGCGGAATCACGTCGAGCAACAGCAGTTCGCCACCATCACGCTTGTTACCGGCCAAGGTATCGGCCTGGATGGCGGCACCGATGGCGACCACTTGATCCGGGTCGATTTCAGTCAGCGGCTGGCGACCAAAGGCCTCAGCCACGGCATCACGAACGCGCGGAACGCGGGTGGAACCGCCGACCATGACCACGGCACCGACGTCTTCCAGCTCAACACCGGAATCACGCACGGCACGGCGGCAAGCTTTCAGGCTGCGAGCGACCATCGGTTCGATCAACGCATCGAAGGCTTCGCGAGTCAGCTGGGCCGACCAGGTGCCGTAGGACACTTCAACAGTTGCAGCATCCGTCAGCGCTTCTTTGGCGGCACAGGCGGTTTGCAGCAGATTACGCTGCGCGCCTGGGTCCAGGTCGGCCGACAAGCCGGCACTGCTGATGATCCAGCCCGCGACGGCATGATCGAAGTCATCGCCACCCAAGGCGCTGTCACCACCGGTGGCCAGCACTTCAAAGACACCGCCAGTCAGGCGCAGGATCGAAATATCAAAGGTACCGCCGCCCAGATCGTAAATTGCGACCAGGCCTTCGGCGTGCTGGTCCAGGCCATAAGCCACCGCAGCAGCGGTCGGCTCGTTGAGCAGGCGCAACACGTTCAGGCCGGCGAGTTTCGCCGCGTCCTTGGTCGCCTGGCGCTGGGCGTCATCGAAATACGCCGGAACGGTGATCACCGCCCCCACCAATTCGCCGCCCAGGGTGGTTTCTGCACGCTGGCGCAGCACCTTGAGGATATCGGCCGACACTTCCACCGGGCTTTTCGGGCCCTGGACGGTGTCGATAAACGGCATATGGGATTCACCGCCGACAAAGCGGTACGGCAGCTGGTCGCCCAGTTGCTTGACGTCGGACAGACCACGACCCATCAAGCGCTTGACCGACAGCACGGTGTTCAAAGGATCGGCAGAGGCCGCCAACTTGGCCGACTCGCCCACTTCGGTGCGATCAGCGTGGTAACGCACGGCAGACGGCAGAATCACTTGGCCATCAGCGTCGGGCAGCGGCTCGGACAGGCCGCTGCGCAAGGCAGCAACCAGGGAATTGGTGGTGCCCAGGTCAATCCCCACCGCCAGGCGACGCTGGTGCGGTTGAGGGCTTTGGCCGGGTTCGGCGATTTGCAGTAATGCCATGGTAATCAGGTCTTATCTGTCTATCAGGCGTGCATCACGGGCAGCACACTGGGTTAATCGTCGAGGCGCTCTTCTAGCTGGCGCACTTCGTAGGTGAGCTTGTCGAGGAACTGCATGCGCCGCATCAGGCGTTCGGCCTGTTCGCGTTGCGCTGCATCATTCCAACAAGCTGCGAAGCTTTCGTTGAGCTCATCCTGGGCCGCTTTCAGACGACGCTTGAAGACTGCGACACCCGCCACATCGGCTTCGTCCTGCAAGTCTTCGAGTTCTTCGCGCCACTGCATCTGCTGCATCAGGAAGTCCGGGTCGTGCACCGTGACTTCAATCGGCACCTCGCCACCATTCATTGCGAGCAGATAGCGCGCACGTTTGGGCGGGTTTTTCAGCGTCTGATAGGCCTCATTGAGGCTGGCCGATTTCTCCAGCGCCAGGCGTTGCTCACGCTCGGAAGCGTCAGCGAAGCGGTCCGGATGCACCCCACGCGCCAGTTCTCGGTAGCGCGTGGCAAGCTGCTCAAGGTCCAGCCGAAAGCTCGGCTGCAGCTCGAATAAAGCGAAATGACAAGGAGTACCCACGTATAGCCTCAGATGTTGAAGCTTTCGCCGCAGCCACATTCACCGCGTACGTTGGGGTTGTTGAACTTGAAGCCTTCGTTCAACCCTTCCTTGACGAAATCGAGTTCGGTGCCGTCCAGGTAGGTCAGGCTTTTAGGGTCGATGATCACTTTCTCGCCGTGACTTTCGAACACCTGATCCTCTTCAACCACCTCGTCGACAAACTCCAGCACGTAGGCAAGGCCGGAACAGCCCGTGGTGCGAACACCCAGACGAATCCCCTCACCTTTACCGCGCCCATTCAGGGAGCGGCGAATGTGCTGCGCAGCCGCTTCTGTCATGCTGATAGCCATCGTTGACTCCTTACTCGTCGCCAAATGCTTAGATCAAGCCTTTCTTCTGCTTGTAGTCGCGAACGGCCGCCTTGATGGCGTCTTCAGCGAGTACGGAGCAGTGGATTTTCACTGGCGGCAGGGCCAGTTCTTCGGCCAGCTGGGTGTTGCTGATAGTGACAGCCTCATCCAGGGTCTTGCCTTTCATCCATTCAGTCGCCAGGGAGCTGGAGGCGATGGCCGAACCGCAGCCGTAGGTCTTGAACTTGGCGTCTTCGATAACGCCAGCGTCGTTGACTTTGATCTGCAGGCGCATCACATCGCCGCACGCCGGAGCGCCGACCATGCCGGTGCCGACATCAGGGTCTTCCGCGTTCATCTTGCCGACGTTGCGCGGGTTTTCGTAGTGGTCGATGACCTTTTCGCTGTAAGCCATGGTACTGAATCCTCACTCATCAGGGCCGCTCTGGAACCCTGTAGAAACGCCTGCGTTTTCCGCCACGTTGCTACAGAGCTGGGGTGGCGGCTTCTATAGTTAGTGTGCCGCCCACTCGATCTTGGAAATGTCGACACCGTCTTTGTACATGTCCCACAGCGGCGACAGTACACGCAGTTTGTTGACGGCTTCGCAGACTTTCTGCGCGGCGTAGTCGACTTGTTCTTCGGTGGTGAAGCGGCCGAACGTAAAGCGGATCGAGCTGTGTGCCAGTTCGTCGTTGCGGCCCAGGGCACGCAGTACATACGAAGGCTCAAGGGACGCCGAGGTGCAGGCCGAACCGGACGAAACCGCCAGGTCCTTGAGCGCCATGATCAGCGACTCGCCTTCGACGTAGTTGAAGCTCAAATTCAGGTTGTGCGGTACACGGGCAGTCATGCTGCCATTGATGTACAGCTCTTCAAGGTTTTCGACCTGCTTGTAGAAGCGGTCGCTCAGGGCCTTGATGCGCACGTTTTCGGCAGCCATGTCTTCTTTGGCTACGCGGAAGGCTTCGCCCATGCCGACGATCTGGTGGGTCGCCAGGGTGCCCGAACGCATGCCGCGCTCGTGACCGCCGCCGTGCATGGTGGCTTCGATGCGCACGCGTGGCTTGCGGCTCACGTACAGGGCGCCGATGCCTTTAGGACCGTAGGTCTTGTGGGCGGAGAACGACATCAGATCGACTTTCAGTTTCGACAGGTCGATGTCGACCTTGCCGGTGGACTGAGCAGCGTCGACGTGCAGCAGAATGCCCTTAGAACGGGTCAGCTCGCCGATGGCTGCAATGTCGTTGATGGTGCCGATTTCGTTGTTCACGTGGATCACGGACACCAGGATGGTGTCTTCACGCAGCGCGGCTTCGATCATGGCCGGAGTGACGATACCGTCGGTGGTCGGCTCGAGGTAGGTGACCTCGAACCCTTCACGCTCCAGTTGGCGCATGGTGTCGAGGACAGCCTTGTGCTCAATCTTGGTGGTGATCAGGTGCTTGCCTTTGGTCGCGTAGAAATGCGCCGCGCCCTTGATAGCCAGGTTGTCGGACTCGGTGGCACCGGAGGTCCAGACGATTTCACGCGGATCAGCGTTGACCAGGTCGGCAACCTGGCGACGAGCGTTCTCGACCGCTTCCTCGGCTTTCCAGCCGAACACGTGGGAACGGGAGGCAGGGTTGCCGAAGTTTCCGTCAACCAGCAGGCATTCGCTCATCTTTTGCGCGACACGCGGATCAACCGGGGTGGTCGCTGAGTAATCAAGGTAAATCGGCAATTTCATGGACTTTCTCCTAAATCAGGCTGGCTGGCGTGCCGTTAGCTCTTCGGCTGTCACTCGACGGCGGACGCTTCGATCTTGTCCAGACGCGGCGCCTTGGTGTTGCAACGGCGCTGGTCCTGACGCTGGGCTACTTCTTGCACCTCACGGCGAGTCACAAGATCAGCCAAGCTGATACCACTCAAAAACTCATGGATCTGCAGGCTCAGGTCACACCACAAGTGGTGCGTCAGGCAGGTGTCGCCGGCGTGGCAGTCACCCAGCCCCTGGCATTTGGTCGCGTCGACGGATTCGTTGACTGCGTCGATCACCTGGGCTACCTGGATGCCCTGCATGTCGCGGGACAGTTGATAGCCGCCGCCTGGCCCACGAACGCTGGAAACCAGATTGCTGCGGCGCAATTTGGCGAACAGCTGCTCAAGGTAGGACAGGGAAATGCCTTGGCGCTCGGAGATATCGGCCAGGGACACCGGCCCAGTTTGCGCGTGCAAAGCCAGGTCAAGCATGGCGGTCACCGCGTATCGGCCTTTTGTAGTCAGTCTCATGGACAAGTACCAAGGTGTTTCAGAATGGGAGCGAGTATGCGATTCCCGAGTATTTAAGTCAACTATAAGACCTAGTGCTTTAGTCGGGATTACCCGTAAAAAGGGCGCGCGAATCATAGCAGGATGGGGTGGGGACGAACAGCGGGGATAAGGCCAAGCAGGAATCTCAACCCCTATGGAGATCATCATGTGGGAGGGGGCTTGCCCCCGATGACAGTGCAGCAGCCAATAAATCTGTGGCTGACACACCGCTATCGGGGGCAAGCCCCCTCCCACAGGGGTCCTGTGATGGTGACGAGATCTCAGCCTGCCTTGGTGACTGATGCTTCATCCTTGATCTCGGCGAAGTCTTCTTCGCGCAACTCAGGCAGATCTTTCGCGCAGTACGAACTGCCCAGGTCCTTCAGCGCGCCGCACATGCCGTCCAACTTGCCGTCCACCGCCTGCAGATGGTCGAGCAACTGGCCGATGGCGCGGGCCACCGGGTCGGGCATGTCTTCGCTGACACCATAGGCATCGAAGCCGATTTTCTCGGCCATGGCCTTGCGCTTGGCTTCTTGCTCGTCGCCGACTTCGGGCTTGACGATGATGCGACCCGGAATACCCACCACGGTTGCGCCAGGCGGCACAGCCTTGGTCACCACCGCATTCGAGCCCACCTTGGCACCGGCGCCGACGGTGAATGGGCCGAGCACCTTGGCGCCCGCCCCTACCACCACGCCATTTTCCAGCGTTGGGTGACGCTTGCCTTTGTTCCAGCTGGTGCCGCCCAGGGTCACACCCTGATAAAGCGTCACGTCATCGCCAATCTCGGCAGTCTCGCCGATCACAATGCCCATGCCATGGTCGATAAAAAAGCGACGACCGACCTTGGCCCCTGGGTGAATCTCGATCCCGGTCAACCAGCGACCGAAGTTCGACACCACGCGCGCCAGCCACTTCCAACCCATACCCCACAGGGCGCCGGACAGGCGATGGATCCAGATCGCATGCATGCCCGGGTAGCAGGTCAGCACTTCAAAGGCATTGCGCGCCGCCGGGTCACGGTGGAAAACACTTTGGATATCTTCTCGCAAACGCTCGAACATTTTTAATCCTTCCGCTTAAGAAGCTCGCCACGGGCCGCTTTCTGGGTTTCCGTGAGGATGCCACGCAATATATTCATTTCCGCCCGGCTGACCGAGCTGCGCCCGTACAGGCGGCGCAGGCGCGCCATCAAGTGCCGTGGTTTTTCCGGATCGAGGAATTCGATGGCCACCAGGGTTTGTTCCAGGTGCTCATAAAACCGCTCCAGCTCGTCCATCGTGGCCAACTCGCCACTTTTGATCGACGCCACTTCATCCTTCTCGACCTTGCTCGGCTGCCCTTCAGCGGCCAGCCAGGCCATGCGCACTTCGTAACTCAACACCTGCACCGCTGCCCCGAGGTTCAGCGAACTGAAGTCAGGGTCTGATGGAATGTGCACGTGGTAATGACATCGCTGCAGCTCTTCATTGGTGAGGCCGGAGTCTTCACGGCCAAACACCAGGGCGATTTCAGCGCCGCCGGCCGCCTCTTCAACCACTTTGGTGCCGCATTCGCGCGGATCCAGCAGCGGCCAGGGGATGCGCCGGTCGCGCGCACTGGTGCCGAGTACCAGGTTGCAGCCGACCAGGGCGTCTTCCAGGGTGGCGACGACCTGGGCTTTTTCCAGGATGTCATTGGCGCCGGACGCACGGGCATCAGCCTCGTGGTGCGGGAACAGACGCGGTTCGACCAGCACCAGGCGCGTCAGCCCCATGTTCTTCATGGCTCGCGCCACCCCGCCGATGTTGCCGGGATGACTGGTATTGACCAAGACGACACGAATGTTTTGCAGCAAGGGAGGCGCTCTCGGACACGGGAAAGGGGAGCAAATCTTACAGAACAGCCTAAGGTTATGCCATGAAAGCTAACGTCGTCCTTCACCTGAAGAAAGTTTCTGCTAGAATGCTCGGCTTTCTTTAACAACCTTAGGTGACACATCCATGCAGCCCATGCTGAATATCGCGCTGCGCGCCGCCCGCAGCGCCAGTGAATTGATCTTCCGCTCCATCGAGCGCCTGGATACCATCAAGGTCGACGAAAAAGACGCCAAGGATTACGTATCCGAGGTGGATCGCGCCGCCGAACAGAAAATCATCGACGCTCTGCGCAAGGCCTACCCTACCCACGGCATCCTCGGCGAAGAAACCGGTATGCACAAAGGCAGCGGCGAAGGCGAAGACTACCTCTGGATCATCGACCCACTGGATGGCACCACCAACTTCCTGCGCGGCATCCCGCACTTTGCCGTGAGCATCGCGTGCAAATACCGTGGCCGCCTGGAACACGCCGTTGTGCTGGACCCGGTCCGCCAGGAAGAATTCACCGCCAGCCGTGGCCGTGGCGCCCAACTCAATGGTCGCCGCCTGCGCGTCAGCGGTCGTACCAGCCTGGACGGCGCCCTGCTGGGTACCGGCTTCCCGTTCCGTGACGACCAGATGGACAACCTTGAAAACTACCTGGGCATGTTCCGCGCCCTGGTTGGCCAGACCGCTGGCATCCGTCGCGCTGGCGCGGCAAGCCTGGACCTGGCGTACGTAGCTGCCGGTCGTTTTGATGCGTTCTGGGAGTCGGGCCTGTCCGAGTGGGACATGGCTGCAGGCGCGCTGCTGATCCAGGAAGCAGGCGGCTTGGTGAGCGACTTCACCGGCGGTCACGACTTCCTTGAAAAAGGCCACGTGGTTGCCGGCAACACCAAATGCTTCAAGGCAGTACTGACGGCGATCCAGCCGCACCTGCCAGCTTCGCTGAAGCGCTAAGCGAGCAGGCACAAAAAAGCACCCCGAGGGGTGCTTTTTTTATGCCTGGGATTTGAGGTTTGCCGCGACTCCAGCAACAACACAAATCAATTGTGGGAGGGGGCTTGCCCCCGATTGCAGTGGGTCAGCACCTAACAAGCTGACTGATCCACCGCTATCGGGGGCAAGCCCCCTCCCACATTTTGAACTCACACAATTTTTTGCATCTGTACCAGGCGTGGGATCACTGCTGGTTCTGGCCCAGCACCAAGCGGCCTTCCTTGTCGACCGGAATCTGGCCGCCTGGATCACGATCCATACGCACCGAACCTTCCTTGCCATCCAAGGTGTAACGCACGTCATAACCGACAACCTTGTCGCTGATGTCGTTGACGGTGTTACAACGGGTTTGCGTGGTGGTGTAGGTATCGCGGTTCTGCATACCTTCCTGAACCTTGTTACCGGCATAACCGCCACCGACCGCACCAGCTACGGTAGCCAGCTTCTTGCCATTACCGCCACCGACCTGGTTACCCAATAGGCCACCGGCCAGTGCACCGACCACCGTACCGACGATCTGGTGCTGATCCTGCACGGGCTTCTGCCGAGTCACGGCGACGTCCTTGCAGACCTCACGCGGCGTTTTAATCTGGGTTTTCACCGGCTGCACCGCCAGCACTTGCGCATACTCAGGGCCGCTTTTTACCAGGCTGTAGGTGGCAACAGCACCCCCGGCAGTCACACCGACAGCACCCAATACCGCACCAACCAGTAACGACTTGTTCACGTTGAACCTCCTGACCATCACAAACGGACCGAACGATCCGCGCTATACCCAGCCTTGGAGCAAAAAAAAAGGCACGAGTTCAATCCTCGTGCCTTCTTTGTAACAGCAAGTCAACGACACCCCATCAAGGGCGGTCGTCGACCTCCTTGCCGGTAGCGGCAGGAGGGATCAAGTCTTCGCTGCTGAGGTTCAGCCAGATCAGCACCACGTTGGCGATGTAGATCGACGAGTAGGTACCCGCCAGCACGCCGATAAACAGCGCCAGGGAGAAGCCCCACAGGTTGTCGCCACCGAAGATCATCAGTGCCGCAATCGCCAGCAAGGTGGAGATCGACGTCGCCATGGTCCGCAGCAGGGTCTGGGTGGTGGAGATGTTGATGTTCTCGACCAACGTTGCCTTGCGCAGTACCCGGAAGTTCTCACGAACCCGGTCGAATACCACGATGGTGTCGTTGAGGGAGTAACCAATGATCGCCAGCACCGCCGCCAGTACGGTCAGGTCGAAGGTAATCTGGAAATACGCCAGGATACCCACGGTCACGATCACGTCGTGGATCAGCGACACAATGGCGCCGACACCGAACTTCCACTGAAAGCGGAACGCCAGGTAGATCATGATGCCGACCAGCGCCATCAGCATGCCGAGGCCGCCTTGGTCGCGCAGCTCTTCACCGACTTGCGGGCCCACGAACTCGACGCGCTTGACCGACGCTGGGTTGTCGCCGCCGACCTTCTGCAAGGCCTCGGCAACCTGGTGACCCAGTTGCGGGTCTTCGCCAGGCATACGCACCAGCAGGTCGGTGGTGGCACCGAAGCTCTGCACCACGGCCTCGTGGTAGCCGGCCTTGACCAGCTCGCTGCGCACCAGGGTAACGTCGGCCGGCTTCTCGTAGGTCAGCTCGATGAGCGTACCGCCGGTGAAGTCCAGCCCGTAGTTCAGGCCCTTATGGAACCAGCTGAACAACGCCAGAACGGTAAGGAGCACGGTGACGCCGAACGCAATGTTGCGAACGCCCATGAAGTTGATTGTACGTAACATGGCAGCCCCTTAAATCCACAACTTCTTGAAGTCACGCCCGCCAAAGATCAGGTTGACCATTGCGCGGGTCACCATGATGGCCGTGAACATCGAGGTAAAGATACCGAGGGACATGGTTACCGCAAAACCTTTGACCGGGCCGGTGCCCATGGCAAAGAGAATCCCGCCGACCAGCAATGTGGTCAGGTTGGAGTCGAGAATCGCGGTAAATGCCCGGCCGAAGCCTTCGTTGATTGCGCGCTGTACGGTCATGCCCGCAGCGATCTCTTCACGGATCCGCGAGAAGATCAGTACGTTGGCGTCCACCGCCATACCCATGGTGAGTACGATACCGGCGATGCCTGGCAGGGTCAGCGTAGCGCCCAGCAGCGACATCAAGGCCAGCAGCATCACCATGTTGCCCGCCAGGGCCACGGTGGCGATGATGCCGAAGAAGCGGTAGATGGCGATGATGAACAGCGACACAAACAGCATGCCCCACAAGGCGGCATCGACACCCTTGGTAATGTTGTCCGCACCCAGGCTCGGGCCGATGGTACGTTCTTCAGCGAAGTACATCGGCGCAGCCAGGCCGCCAGCACGCAGCAGCAAGGCCAGTTCCGAGGACTCGCCCTGGCCGTTCAGGCCAGTGATACGGAATTGAGCACCCAGCGGCGACTGGATGGTCGCCAGGCTGATGATCTTCTTCTCTTCCTTGAAGGTCTGTACCGGCACGTCTTTCTCGACGCCGTTGACCATCTGCTTGGTGTAGGTGGTCACCGGGCGTTGCTCGATGAAGATCACCGCCATGCTGCGACCGACGTTGCTGCGCGTGGCGCGGCTCATCAGTTCGCCGCCATGGCCATCCAGGCGGATGTTCACTTCAGGTGTACCGTGCTCGCCGAAACCGGCCTTGGCGTCAGTTACCTGGTCACCGGTGATGATCAAGCCACGCTCGATCAACGCAGGAGGACGGTTGCCTTCACGGAACTCAAACTCTTCGGAAGTGGCGCGGGTAGCACCCGGCTCAGCCGCCAAGCGGAATTCCAGGTTGGCGGTTTTACCGAGGATACGCTTGGCTTCAGCGGTGTCCTGTACGCCCGGCAGCTCAACCACGATGCGGTTGGCGCCCTGGCGCTGCACGATCGGCTCGGCCACACCCAGCTCGTTGACGCGGTTACGGACCGTGGTCAAGTTCTGCTTGATCGAGTATTCACGGATTTCCGCGATCTTCGCCGGGCTCATCGCCAGACGCAGTACAGCCTGGCCATTGAGGTCAGCCGGTACGATGTCGAAATCGTTGAAGTTCTTGCGGATCAGCGCACGGGCCTGTTCGCGGGAAGCTTCGTCAGCAAAGCCCAGCTGGATGGCACCGTTGAGCTGCGGCAGGCTGCGATAACGCAGCTTCTCTTTACGCAGCAGGCTCTTCACGTCGCCTTCGTAGACTTTCAGGCGCGCGTCGAGGGCTTTGTCCATGTCGACTTCCAGCAGGAAGTGCACACCACCGGACAAGTCCAGACCCAGCTTCATCGGGTGCGCGCCAATGCTGCGCAGCCAGGCGGGTGTGGTCTGTGCCAAGTTGAGCGCGACCACATAGTCGTCGCCCATGGCCTTGCGCACGACATCTTTGGCCGGCAATTGGTCTTCTTGCTTGGTCAGGCGCAACAAGCCGCCCTTCGCATCAGCTGCCAATGTTGCCGCTTTAACCTGGATACCGGCATCGGTCAGCGCTTTGCTCGCGCGTTCCAGGTCAGCCTGATTGACTTGCAGCGAAGTGCTGGCGCCCGTGATCTGGATCGCAGGGTCATCAGGATAGAGATTGGGAGCGGAATAAATAAAACCGATCGCCAGCACCGCCAGGATCAGTACGTATTTCCACAGAGGGTATTTGTTCAGCATCACGCCGCCCGCTTATAACGCGGGGCGCCTTGCGCGCCCCGTCGATTGGTAAAGGTTGTTACTTAGATCGCTTTCAGCGTGCCTTTAGGCAGCGTGGCGGCGATGGCGCCTTTCTGGAACTTCATTTCGACGGTGTCAGAGACTTCCAGCACCACGAAAGCATCGGAAACCTTGGTGATCTTGCCGGCGATGCCGCCGGTGGTCACAACTTCGTCACCTTTCTGCAGGCTGCCCAGCAGGTTTTTCTGCTCTTTGGCGCGCTTGGCCTGTGGACGCCAGATCATCAGGTAGAAGATGACCAGGAAACCGACCAGGAAAATCCACTCGAAACCACCGCCCATAGGGCCGGCAGCAGCAGGCGCAGCGGCATCAGCCATGGCGTTAGAGATAAAAAAGCTCATTTAGCACTCCAGTTGCAAATAGTGAATCTTAGGGTCGGAAAACTCAGTCCAAGGGCGGCACAGGGAGCCCGCGCTTGGCATAGAAGGCATCGACGAAGGCGGCCAATGTACCCTGTTGAATAGCCTCGCGCAAACCAGCCATCAGGACTTGGTAGTGACGCAAATTGTGGATGGTATTCAACATGCTACCCAGCATTTCCCCGCACTTGTCCAGATGGTGCAGATAAGCACGGGAGAAGTTCTGGCAGGTGTAGCAGTCACAGGTGGGATCCAGCGGCGAATCATCATGGCGATGGAACGCGTTACGGATCTTCAGCACGCCTGTATCGATGAACAGATGCCCATTGCGGGCATTACGGGTTGGCATCACGCAATCGAACATGTCCACACCGCGGCGCACACCCTCTACGAGATCTTCCGGTTTGCCAACGCCCATAAGGTAACGAGGTTTGTCAGCAGGCATCAGGCCCGGCAGGTAATCCAGCACCTTGATCATCTCGTGCTTGGGCTCGCCCACCGACAGACCGCCGATGGCCAGGCCGTCAAAACCGATTTTGTCGAGGCCTTCCAACGAGCGTTTACGCAAGCTTTCGTGCATGCCGCCCTGGACGATACCGAACAGCGCCGCCGTGTTATCGCCATGGGCGTTCTTCGAACGCTGGGCCCAACGCAGGGACAACTCCATGGAAATCCGCGCCACGTCTTCGTCAGCCGGGTACGGCGTGCACTCGTCGAAAATCATCACGATGTCAGAGCCCAGGTCGCGCTGCACCTGCATCGACTCTTCCGGGCCCATGAACACCTTGGAACCGTCCACCGGCGAGGCGAAGGTCACGCCCTCCTCCTTGATCTTGCGCATGGCACCCAGGCTGAACACCTGGAAACCACCCGAGTCGGTCAGGATCGGACCTTGCCACTTCATGAAGTCATGCAGGTCGCCATGCTTCTTGATCACTTCCGTGCCTGGGCGCAGCCACAGGTGAAAGGTGTTGCCGAGGATGATCTCGGCGCCGGTGGCGACGATGTCACGCGGCAGCATGCCTTTGACAGTGCCGTAAGTGCCCACGGGCATGAACGCCGGGGTCTCGACGGTGCCGCGCGGGAAAGTCAGGCGACCACGACGGGCTTTGCCGTCAGTGGCGAGCAATTCAAACGACATACGACTCATAGTTGTTCCTCTGGGCCGCGTGGCGCCGGATTACGGGTGATAAACATCGCATCACCGTAGCTGAAAAAACGGTACCCATTGTCGATGGCGGCTTGATAAGCGGCCATGGTCTCGGGATAACCGGCAAATGCCGACACCAGCATCAACAGCGTGGATTCCGGCAAATGGAAGTTGGTGACCAGGCAATCGACCACATGGAACGGCCGGCCTGGGTAGATAAAGATATCGGTGTCGCCACTGAACGGCTTGAGCACGCCATCACGCGCCGCACTCTCCAGCGAGCGCACGCTGGTGGTACCCACCGCAATCACCCGCCCGCCGCGCGCCTTGCACGCTTCAACCGCGTCCACGACGTCCTGACTGACTTCCAGCCACTCGCTGTGCATATGGTGGTCTTCGATGTTATCCACACGCACCGGCTGAAACGTGCCGGCCCCCACGTGCAGGGTCACATAGGCGGTCTCGACGCCCTTGGCCGCAATCGCATCCAGCAGCGGCTGGTCGAAATGCAGCCCGGCAGTCGGTGCGGCGACAGCACCCAGACGTTGGGAGTACACCGTCTGATAGCGCTCGCGGTCCGAGTCTTCGTCGGGGCGGTCTATATAAGGAGGCAACGGCATATGGCCGACGCGCTCCAGCAACGGCAACACCTCTTCGGCGAACTTGAGCTCGAACAGCGCATCATGCCGCGCCACCATCTCGGCTTCGCCACCGCCATCGATCAAGATCGAAGAGCCCGGTTTCGGCGACTTGCTGGAGCGCACATGGGCCAGCACACGATGGCTGTCCAGCACCCGCTCCACCAGAATTTCCAGCTTGCCGCCGGAAGCTTTCTGGCCAAACAGCCGCGCCGGAATCACCCGGGTATTGTTGAACACCATCAAGTCGCCTGGGCGCAAATGCTCAAGCAAATCAGTGAATTGACGGTGTGCGAGGGCACCGCTCACCCCGTCCAGGGTCAGCAGTCGACTGGCGCGACGCTCGGCCAAAGGGTGGCGAGCGATCAGCGAATCAGGGAGCTCAAAAGTAAAGTCAGCAACGCGCATGATGGGGTTCGTCTAGCAGGGCCGGGAAGTCTAGCGGAAATAGTCAAAATTGACCATGAAACGTGATTGACCAACGGTAATCTCATCTCTATACTTCGCCGCCATTGAGCCCTGATGGCGGAATTGGTAGACGCGGCGGATTCAAAATCCGTTTTCGAAAGGAGTGGGAGTTCGAGTCTCCCTCGGGGCACCATATAGCAGTATCTGAAAGTCTCTACCAGACTCTCAGCACCAGAGAAACCGGCCACTTGGCCGGTTTTTTTGTGCCTGTCTGTTTACCCCTGCCTCCCCCTATCCGTTGTATCCCTGTATCACCAAATCGAGATGGAACAACTCGAAAAGCAACTACCAAAATTTGCTAAAGCGGCCAAGGAAGCCAAGAGCCTGTATGCCCATACGCGTCACAATCGAGCGCCATATCCACATGGCGTGATCAATGATCTCAGCAACGCGAAATCCGAAATAGCGCGCCATGCTCCCGAGATCAGACGGCGGCAAACGTTGGTCGACTGGGAAGACGGAATTCGATCTGCCGGTAGCAACATTAAAAGGCACAGTAAAGAAATCAGCCAGGTGCAAAACAATCTGCGAAAGCAGCAAGAGAAACGCTCCAAGCTTTCGAGCAAACTCGAAAGACTGGAAGAAGAGAAACGTACCGAAATTGAAAGGGCCCAATATGTCGAAAAACAAGCGGCAGCGAGCTACTTCGTTGCGTTGAGCGATGGGGATGATGCGGAAGAACAACGTGCGGAAAAGGCGCTCAGACAAGCCTCAGAGACGCTTGCAGAAGCAACCCGTGACAAGCGGGGAGTTGCAACAGCAACGCAGCTTTAAAAGACGAAGTGGAGAAACTCGAAGCAGCCATTGCAGAGAGTAACCAGACCTTGAAAGATCTTCGACACCAGCATGCGACTACCAGTCGTGACGCTCCTCCCCCTAAACCGGAACATCACTCGCGGAACACTAAACATGCCCCGCGTAACGGGTGTTCCGGTTTATCGCATTTGGTGTTCCACCTCAGAAAGCCTTTATTTACTTGGCGTCTAGCGTTTTTTGGAATACATAGAACACCGCGTTTTCGCTACCTATGGATTAGCGCTCCCCTCGCCCCTTTTCACGGCGTGAACCTTCAGCGCAAACGGACGCGACGGATCGCTCCAGATCCGCCGATCTGATGTGTCCGACTCCTCTCAGGCGAAGGAGTCGTACGGTCAGATTTTACGGGGCCTCCCTAAGGGGGGGCCCTACACGGATTATCAGACTCGCAGGTTTCCTCTAGCTGAGACTCTGAGAGCGATGTCCGTCTTTTCTAGAGCTTCGCGTCATATTTGCATATTCATTTCGACAACCGCACAGATCTGAACATACTGAATGCACAACCAGTACCGAAGGCTTGTGAAGACGGATTGCTAGAGGGTGACCCGGTATCAGACCAGACAAGGAGGCAACCGCCATTACCTCCGAATAGACTTGCGAGGGTGGCCAACTTGGTTAATTCTAGCTGGCAGGGCAATACGCCAGCACGGCCAACTGGGCACGATGCAATGATAAATTACGGAACAATCATGGATGTTGATGACGAATTTTATTCTGCCAAGCCAAGAGAACAAGTAGGACGCGACACATTTGCACGTTATAAAGCGCAGGTGCGCGGCGCCAGTTTAGCGGCACTGGCGATACTAGAAGGCGGAGAAACTGACAGGATATATTGCGATTATCATGATGACTTCGTCATTAGAAAAATAAAGTTAGGCCGACCCAATTATCTATTTGTACAAGTCAAAACTAGAGGCAAAGCAAATAAGAACTGGACAATAAACGAAATATTCGGATTAAAAAAATCTACCAAATCTAAAAAAGCAGCCCAAGATCCGAAGCTCGTCAAGGAAAGCTTTGGCGGCAAACTATTACAACATACCATTACTTTTCCAGAAACTTGTGCCGAAATAGTCTTTATGACTAACTCGCACGTGGACGACTTGGTTGAATCTATAGCAAATTGTTTAACCGCAGAAGATTCAACAAACGAGTATGTAAAATTCCTTTCTGAGAAATTTAATGAGTGCTTCAATCCAGACAGCCCCTCCAAGATTGGAAAAAATGATGCCTTGGCTAGAATGGCCAAACTGAGATTTGAAACAGACGTACAATATATAAAAGAAAAAAATCACAACTTCGAATCCCTTGCAAGAAGCTCTATATATGATTATAGCGAGATTGATCTCGACCACAACGAGTCAAAACAAATAATCATAGGATTGTTAGAGCTGACGTCGAAAAAATCTTCAGGAAAAATAGTTAACCTGAGTGAGTCAACTATCAATGAAAATGCGTCAATAGAGATTAACGACCTACTAGACCTTTTAAGTATTTCTAGAGAGGCATATCAGGCGCTACTCAAAGGCGACGATCCAAAAGCCATAAAATCAGCATCGGTAATTCAAAGAGCACTTGCATCTGCCGGCGCTAGCAATGACGAAATAGAATATGCGTCCAGATGCAAAACCAGCTGGGATATATGGCTGAGAGAAAATCGCAATCGGCTTTCAGACTTCGATATAATCTCCATAAATTCTTATATAGATGAATCATTCAACAGTATTTTCAAATCTGGTAAGAGCTTAAAATTGTCGGATGCCAATCCGATCATACTTCAACTGAAAAAGCGACTCACGGATCAAGGTATTATCTTCGACCTTGACCCGAACCTTTTACTTGGAGGTTTTTTTTCAGCTCTGGTGAGATGCAAATCATGAATTATGAACAGTTTTTTGAAAGCGTTAGTAAACGAAACATAGAGATTTCGTTCACTAACGAAGAAGTCCAAAAAAAATATCATCTTAATAATGAAGCATTATTCCAACTTCCACTCATTGCAATAGTCGTATTATTATTATCAAAGGAAAAAAGAAAACCTTCGATTACCGAAATTGGCCAACTGGTAGGAGAATCGATTGAAAGCGCGATGGTTGGCTTTAAGGGTTCCTCGCAACACATCGGATGGTCCGCGATATTGCGCATTCGTACCGTCAAAGCAATAAGTTTCCTAGAGCGTTCAGAATTAGTAACAATTCGAAAATCTGACAACCGCATGACAGCGACAGCCTTAGGACAAAAAGTTATAGAGCGTGCTTTTTCAAATGACGACGATCTTTCTTATAACCTTTCCATGATACGACGTGCTTATAGAAACGTTTGTGTGAATCGGCAATTAGACATGGAGTTAATATGAGACTTTTACGACTGAGGATACTGCCTCGCGGTGTAAACGGCTGGGCCTCAGAAGACTTGGAATTCGGAGCTGATGTTACTCAACTTTTCGGACCAAACGGCTGCGGAAAATCTCCTCTTATAAAATCAATAGTATTTTGCCTTGGCTACCCAAGCAGTTTCAGGGATGATATTTATGACCATTGCCTAAGGGCGGAGTTAGAAATATTCATACAAGGGGTAGTATTTACAGCGCGCCGAACTTTTACCAAGACTTTTGATGTAGATATATATACCCCTGGCCAACCGACACTAAGCTTCTACAACGAACTCGACTACACTCGACACTTATTTAAAATACTCAATCTCGACATACAGCCTCTCGTAGCAGTAGACAAAAAAAAAGCTGCAAATCCCTATTTCTCTTCTTTACTACCTATTTTTTATCTTGATCAAGAGGACGGATATCGTAAATTTTACAGCCCTGCTCATTCATTTCTCAAAGACCAAGCATCAGAAGTTTTACGGATACTGCTCGGACTCCCCCCAAAAAATGCTTTCGACAAAAAAAAGAAGCTTATTGACGCTAGACGCGAATTAGAGGTTCGGGATAGACAGGTTTACTCTTTAAAAAAAGAATACGAGGCCGCTCACAAAATTCACGGATCCGGGAATAAAGAATTAATCTCTCAAGAACTGAAAGCACTGTATCAGCGACTGGAAGAACTGCAGTCTAGCTCAGCTAACAAAAATGCTTCCACCGAGGCGCTAGACGAAATCATCGGAATGAACAACGACTCCATCAGAGTTCTTGATAGAGAATTATCCGACATTGCCAAAAGAGATCGAAGCTTTCAACAGATCCACGCGGAGATAGAAACTGAAGTTAACACTCTAAGCCTGAACGAAGAAGCGAAAAGGGTATTTACCTCTTTTGAAGAAATTTGCAACTCAGCGGGCTGCCAGTTATTTTCTTTTAGTTCAGATTCCTATGGGAAAAACCTGTTATACCTCAAAGATCAGCTAAAAGACTTGGAGCGAAACGTTAATATCGGCAAATTACGCTCGGAGCAAATCCTAAAGCGAAGACATGAGCTTAAGGAGCAAGTAGCATCCCTAATTGATAAACGAAATGGATTATCAGGCACTTCGGAAATTAGGGCATTGGTCGAAGCAGTATCACAAACCAGCTCAAGAATTTTCAGCTTGGAGCAAGAGCAACAATCAATACTGCACCTAGAAACCCTCTCGACCAAATATGTGGAAGCGCTAACACTTCAAGATGAAGCAATTTCAGTGAAAGAAGAACTTGAAATTGGCGGACAAACCAATCCTTCGATCATAAAGTTTCGCAATACACTCAACTCCAGTATGTTGAAGTGGATGTCTATACTGGACACAAATAATGTTTCGAGCGAAATTACGTTTCAGAACGATTTCACTCCAGTTTTTGGTGGAGAAAGAATTTCGCAGTTGGGCGGCAGCACACGTATAAGGGTGATTCTTGCTTATCATGCTGCTCTACTGGAGTGTTTCTGCATGATGGAAAAACAGAAAATATCTTTCATTATTTTCGACACACCAAAACAACAAGACATGCATGGCGTCGATTTAGGACGATTTATAGAAGCGCTAAAAATATTTGCCACTGCGACGGGCGTCCAGATAATAATTTCTGGCACCGAGTATCGCTATAAAGGTGATAGCCGAGATAATGATTGGGAACCAAAATTCCAGGGAACGAAACAAAAGATGTTCCTCCACGAAATCAGTAAATTTCCGGGAACATAGGAACAAATAAGCTCAGAGCGTGAGTTTATACACAAATCTTCCTGATCGCTTTCATATGGACTGGGAGAAAAAACGACTAACTATTTTAATCAAGGATGAACCATGTCCCGCACAGCAACTCCCAGAACTGGCACGGTTTTAACCGTAAAAGGTAGGCCCATTCCATTTTCTTTTCATCCAGTCGTTCGGACTAATAGACGTTATGGACTACAGTCTCGTATTTTCTCCACCAACCCTTGGGGAGTCATGCGGCAAGCAGTTGAGGATAATCTAACGGGTGTGTCGCGTGATCAAGCTATTGCCTTCTTAGCGCAGGCTGAAGACTTCTTCAAATCTGCCAACAACTCCTCATTAGTTACAACTCGACCATTGTTGATTTACTACTGCTTCTTGAACCTAGTAAAAGCTTTTGTATTATTAAAAGGCTTAAAGCAGGAGTACTCTCGAGCGCAGCATGGTATACAAGAAGCAATACATCCAGGTGGCACTGAATTTTATAGCTCGTTTCTGAAAGCATTTAGATCAAAACCTTCAGACGCCAATGTTTTTGATGATTTCCAAGAAGCCCTCTTCGGAAACAAATTTCCAACCTCAGGAAAAGTTTATGACCTGCAGCTATTAATTCCGCAATTACTGCAAGGCCATCGAGTTTGGTGTGAAGCCGCATCTGCAGACGAGCGATTTGTAGAAATAACTCGTATCGACTACATACATAACGAGACAGCAAAATCGATATGGTTAGTCATCAATATATTTTCTGATGATCTTAGCCGTTTTGGGATCACTAGAAAAAGGCTCCTCGAAGAATCTGGGCTACTGGAAAACTTCCGCGAAGTCGCTTCGAACGTAATAATCGATGGGCGTAAACTCTTAAAATTCGAACAAATTACACCTCTGACTTACACTGGCCGAGCAACTGACAAAATTTCGGACCTAGTAAATCTTATAAAAAACAAACTATGGGTGACTGCCACTAGAATTCCGCCTTACAGAAAAAATTATGTTTATCTTTGCCCACCCAATGAGGTTCCCAACCTCATCGAGCAACTACTTTCCGTATATGCTTGCTTTTATTATTTTGGCTCGATCACCCGATACCGCCCGCACTTATTCGAGGAAATTTTAAAAGGGAAGTTTGGTAGCCATATACAGGAGACAGTTACCAATATCCCTCAACAATTCATTTATCTTTTAGCTAGCGAGTTCGCAGGCAGGGAGATTGCTCATGCACCTCTTGTCTAAGAAATGAACGGGTAGCTGCACGCTCCGCTTCCAAAACAAAAGTATATGTGGATTTTAACACGAGCGCCTAGGCAGCTTGCGCACCCGTATATATGAGACCTAAGGAGTTGTACTTGAATTTGGATATTCTATTCGCAGCGTTACTCGGAAGTGCTGGAGGCATCGCAGGAACCGCGTTGATTCTTTGGCTCCTGCGTACTTGGTTTGCCGAGAGAATTAAACAATCCATCGGACACGAGTATGCGATAAAGCTCGAAGAGTGGAAAAAATCAGAACAGGTTCGCCTAAAATCAGAAGCAATTGCTTCACTCCTTGCTGAGTGGATGAGTTTCCCTGATGACCAACGGACCCTGAACAAGCTGACATTCGAAGCCTATCTGTGGCTACCGACTGACGTCCTTCAATTACTCACCAAAACATTGACCAATAATCCGACTGCGCCCAATGTGAGAGACATCCTCTGGCATGTTAGGAAACATCTGTTGGACGACGACACACTCGCGCCAGGGGAGATCGTAATTTTTAAGCAAGACAGTCAACGGCGCGCTTTCCAAGCGAAAATGAAAGCGATGACATCATTTAAGCAATTCACCAGCGCGAGCGCTGTAGGCATAAAAGGTTACAGAGGTAAAAAGACCTGAGAAGGATTCTCTGATTCAGCTCACACCCAGTTGCGTTACGCCTGCTCCGAGCTAACCTGCAATTCTGTTGAGTGCCTACCGTAAGGGTGTGTCAGCGGTGCGCTCTTCTTAGGCAATCTACTCCACAAGGAAGCGAGGCCGCACAGATGCAGACCTTCATCATTAATCAAAACCAGCAGCCTAACGGTGATCACGAAGTACACAACACAACAACCAGTTGCGTTTTCATGCCTCTGCTGGAGAACCAAATCCCTTTGGGAAGTTATTTCACCTGCACTGGGGCCGTTGCAGAAGCAAAGCGAAGGTTCGCGGATGCGAGGATCAATGGTTGTTACTTTTGCTGCGCCCCGTGCCACACGACGTAAATCAGAATCCGAGGGCTTCGTGAGCAACCTTGTTTGCCTTACGACTGCCCCTCAAACCTTCAGGACTGATGAGTTTGTATCCCAGCATGTATCCCTAACTGTATCATCCACCTGCAAACCACGGGTTATATGGGGCCCGACAGTCTCCCTCGGGCCCCATCTTAAAAAAAGACCTTGAAATTCAAGGTCTTTTTTTCGCCTGCAGAAAAGTGGCTTATCAGCGGAATGACTACTCACCACCCACCACACACCTGAAACACAATCCATTGTGGGGTCTGCCCTGCCCGCGACAGCGCCAGCCCCATTTCTCATGGCAATGGACAGCAGCTCTGCGCGTGCTGAGAAACCGGGACAATACGACACCGACAGACCCAAAGCGCTCCCACGCACAGCGACAGACCACAGACATGCGCACACAAAAAGCGCAAACCATCGAATACCTGTGGCGAGCAATATCCGGTGTACCGCCCGGCGCGTTACGAGCGTTCGGAGGAAGAAAATTCTCACCTCAGCCCAACATCCACCTTCACTTATGCAAGATCGCCAGATAAATATCTTCCAGCGCCATGATGCGCTGAGCGGCGTTGAGCTTGATGGCTTCCTTGGGCATGCCGAACACCACGCAACTGGCTTCATCCTGGGCGACTGTCGCGGCCCCGGCTTCAAGCATTTCTTTGAGCCCGCGCGCGCCATCGTCGCCCATGCCCGTCATGATGATGCCGGTGGCATTCCTGCCGGCGAACCGGGCCACCGAGCGAAATAGCACATCCACGGAAGGCCGATGCCGATTGACCAGCGGTCCATCGATAACTTGAGCGTGATAATAGGCGCCGCTGCGGGTGACCATCAGGTGCTTGCCGCCCGGTGCGATCAGGGCCAGGCCGGGCAGGATACGGTCGCTATTGCGTGCTTCGCGCACCTCGATCGCGCAGACGCTGTTGAGGCGCTCGGCGAACGAAGCGGTGAACTTCTCAGGCATGTGCTGCACGATAACCATACCTGGACACACGCGCGGCAGTGCCGTCAGCACGGCTTCCAGCGCTTGGGTACCGCCGGTGGAGGTGCCGATGGCGACGATTCGCTCGGTGGTCTGGGCCATGGCATGGCCATTGCCGGCTGGCAGGATCGCATCGGCGCTGAGCTTGCTGGCCGGCGTCAATGGCGGGCTGACGCTGCGCTTTCCCAGGTTCTTGACGTTGGAGTTCGCTGCGGCCCGGATCGCTGCCACCAACTCGGCCGCCGACTCAATCAGGAAACTCTTTAAACCGGTTGAGGGCTTGGTGATGATTTCCACAGCGCCCGCCGACAGCGCCTGCAGGGAGGTTTCCGCGCCTTTCTGGGTCAGCGAGGAACAGATCACCACCGGCGTCGGCCGCTCGCTCATGATTTTCTTGAGAAACGTGATGCCGTCCATGCGCGGCATTTCGACGTCCAGCACGATCACATCCGGCCATTCCCGCGCGAGTTTGTCCATGGCGAAAATCGGGTCGGACGCGGCACCCATGACGTGGATATCCGGCGTATCGCTGAGAATCGCCAGCAGTACCTGGCGCACCACGGCCGAATCATCGACCACCAGCACACTGATTTTTTTGGTAGGCATCTTCTTGAAGTAATCCCATTGGTTGGTGCCGAACCCAGACGTTGCCGTTCCACAGGTCGAACATGATCGTGCGGTAACCGGTACTGCCCATGTCCTGGGCTGTCAGGTGCAGGTGATAGCGCTCGGCCAGGGCCAGCGCGGCGCGAATATTCAGGCTGGCCACGTCCTGCGTCGGCAGGCGGCGGTGCAGATCAGGAAACATCTCGCCGCCGCCGAACAACTTGACCTGGTAATCCCGTGCATGCGTGCCATTGACTTGCGCGTGGCGCAGCAGCAGTTCCAGGGCTTCGTCGGCATACCTGCCATCCAGGGGCTGATGCTTGCGCAGGCGCCCCGGCAGCATGAAGTGGCACATGCCGCCGATCAGCCGTTGCGGATGCCAAAAGGTGATCGCCACGCAGGAGCCGAGCAAGGTACGCAGGCGCGTCGGCCGCGTCGCAAAGCTGACTTGGCCAGGTGCCAATATCACTTCGGTCGTCCCCACAGGCTTTTTCATGGCTTGCGGTAAATCGACGGCGCCACCAGCTTCAAGGTGTCATTGACACCGTGGAGGCTTTCCGAGTGGCTGATGATCAAGTAACCACCGGGTTTAAGCAGCGGCAACAGACGCGCGACCACCTGGCTCTTGGTCTGCTGATCGAAATAAATCATCACGTTGCGCAGGAAGATCACCTCGAATTCCCCCAGAACCGGCAGCGCTTCGTTAAGGTTGACCTGGACAAAATTGACGCGGCTGCGCAAGGCCTTGTCGATCAGGACGGTGCCTTCCTGGCGACCAATGCCCTTGAGGCAATACTTGACCAGCAGCGGCTGGGGCAATGTCTCGATGCGTTCCATTGAGTAATGCCCTGTGCGCGCCTTGGCCAGCACTTGGGAGCTGATGTCCGAGCCGATCACTTCCCAGGGCGTGGTGCCGAGGCTTTCGGCCAGGGTCATCGCCAGGCTGTAGGGTTCTTCACCCGTGGAACTGGCCGCGCTCCACACGCGAAACATCCGGCCCGGCGCGGCCTTGGGCAGCACGTGCTGACGCAGGAAGTCGAAGTGCTTGGGCTCGCGAAAAAAATAGGTTTCGTTGGTGGTCAGCAAATCCAGTGCAACCTGCAGTTCGCCTTTGCGCTGGTCATTCATGATCAGCTTGAAATACTCACCATAGCTCTGCAGCTCATAGTGCTTGAGGCGTTTGAACAGGCGCCCGGCCACCAAGGCTTTCTTGGCCGGCGACAGGTTGATGCCGGCCGCGCGGTACAGCCAGGCCTGGAACTGACCGAATTCGCGATCGTCGATGGAGACGGTGTCTGACATGATCGAGCCTCAACGCGGGTCGAGGTCAGGGGCTGGCGCCTGGCCGGCCTCGGCCAGGCTGGACATCTCGTCGATGGACAGCACCTTGTCCACTTCCAGCACGATCACGAATTTGCCGTCGACCTTGGCCATGCCACTGATGAAATCGGCGCGAATGCGCGCACCGAAGCTGGGTGGCGGTTCGATCTGCGTGGCCGGGATCTCCTGCACCGCAGACACCGTATCGACCAGCAGCCCGATGTCCTGTGGCTGACCGTCCTCGGTACTCGCCTCGATGATGATCACGCAGGAGCGCCGGGTGATTGCTGAGTTGGCCCGACCAAAGCGTGCCGACAAGTCCACCACCGGCACCACCGCGCCGCGCAGGTTGATCACTCCGCGCACAAAAGCGGGCATCATCGGCACCACGGTCAGGCTGCCGTATTCGATAATTTCCTTGATCCCCAGGATGCCGATGGCGAACATTTCGCCGCCCAGCATGAAGGTCAGGTACTGCGCATCCTCATCGACCGCCACCGCGGTCTGCCGAGTCGTCATTACTGCACCCATGTCACTACTCTCCCTTGTAGGCGCGCATCGATCGTGCGATCAGAAGCGGGTGAAATCCGATTCGTCCGGGGCACTGGCCATGGTGTAGGCGAACGCCTTGCGCGGCGCCGTTGGTTTAGGGCGTGGCGGCTGACGGTTGGGCGTGCTGCCAGGGCTGTCCGCGCCGGCGCTTTGACCCGCGACCTTGGACGCGGAATCCAGCACGAAGAAACTCATGGCCTGTTGCAGTTGCTCGGCCTGGCTGCTCATTTCTTCGGCCGTGGCCGCCAGTTCCTCGCTGCTCGAGGCGTTTTGCTGGGTCACTTGGTTGAGCTGGGTCATCGCCGTGTTGATCTGCGCGACACCGGCGGCCTGTTCTTCGGATGCAGCGCTGATTTCCTGCACAAGGTCGGACGTCTTGTTGATGGAAGGCACCATTTCGTCGAGCAACTTGCCGGCTTTCTCGGCCATTTCCACGCTGCTGGAAGACAGTTCGCCGATTTCCTGGGCGGCTACCTGACTGCGTTCGGCCAGCTTGCGCACTTCGGCGGCGACCACTGCGAAACCCTTGCCGTGTTCGCCAGCCCGAGCGGCCTCGATGGCGGCATTGAGCGCGAGCAGATTGGTCTGGTAGGCGATGTCATCGATGATGCTGATGCGCTGGGCGATTTTCTTCATCGCCACCACCGTCTGCTGTACCGATTCGCCGCCCTCGGTGGCTTCCTTGGCCGCTTTGCTGGCCATGCCATCAGTGACCTTGGCGTTTTCGGTGTTTTGGTTGATGCTGGCGCTCATCTGCTCGACCGACGCACTGGTTTCCTCGACACTGGCGGCCTGCTCACTGGTGGCCTGGCTCATCGATTGCGCGGTGGCGCTGACCTGTTCGGAGGCGCTGGCGAGGTTATCGGCGGCGTTACGCACTTCGCCGATGATATGTGCCAGCTTGCCGACCATGTTACGCATGGCGTTGAGCACCAGGCCGGTTTCATCTTTGCCACCTGGCTCGATGTGCGCGTTAAGGTTGCCTTCGGCCAATTGCTCGGCGGCGCTGGCAGCTTGGCGCAACGGGCGAGAAATGATCCGCGCGATGAATATCGCCAGGCCCAGACCGATCAACAGGGACGCGACCAGTACCGCGATGATCGACATGCGTGAGCTTTCATACAGCACCGAGCCCTTGTCACCCGCGGCAGTCGCACCGGCGTCATTGAGCTCGACCATTTTCTGCAGGCGGCTGGTCACCTCATCGAAATGCCCTTTGGATTCTCCCCTGAGCAAACTGCGCGCCTGGGCTTCCTCGTTCTGACGGGAAAACTCCAGTACCTGCTTGCTGCTCGCAATGTAGGCGTCCCATGCGCTTTTCACGCTGAGCATGAGTTGACGGTCTTCATCGTTCGACAACAATTGCTCGTAGGTCTGCATACGGGTTTCGAACTGCTGGCGCGCCTCGATGGCTTCGCGTTCGGCCTGGACCTTTTCTTCGGCAATCTCGGTACTGATGTGGCGGTTTTCTTTCAAGCGATAGTTGGCGGCAAAAAAACGCATGCCTGCCGCTGCGCGCATGGAGGGCATCCAGTTGCCCTTGATGTCCTGGGCGGCCTGGTTGACGGCACCGAGCTGAAGGATCGCGAAGGCGCCCATGGCCCCGGTCAGCGCCAGGACCACCAGGAACGAGCTGATCAGCTTGGTGGAAATTTTAAGATCGTAGAACCATTTCATCGGGGAACCTCCATGGAATTGCAAAGACGTCAGCGGGCGACGAACGTTGGCGATTGAGGCGCCTGAGCCGTGCGGGCTTCCAGTTGTACGATTTGATTGAGCAGTGCAGGTACATCCAGGATCAGGGCCACCGCGCCGCTGCCCAGGATGGTCGAGCCACTGATACCGCGCAGTGCGCCGAACAGCTTGCCCAGGGGTTTGATCACGGTCTGGAACTCGCCGTGCAGGTCATCGACCACCAGCCCGGCCTTGTGCTCGGCATAGCGCACCACCACCACGTTCTGACGGCGCGCGGCCGGGCCCTCGTGGCTGAAGTGGTCGCGCAGGTCCACCAGTGGCAGCACCTCGCCACGCAGGTCCAGATAGCCCTGATCGCGGCTGGACTGGCGCTGGCGTTCATCCAGTTCGATGCATTCCTGGACCATGTCCAGCGGAATCACGTAGGTGGATTGGTCGATGCCAACCAAGAAGCCATTGATGATCGCCAGGGTCAGCGGCAAACGAATGCGTACCATCGTGCCCTGGCCGGGGCGACTGTCGAGGTCCACGGTGCCGCGCAACAGTGTGATATTGCGCTTGACCACGTCCATGCCGACGCCACGCCCGGACAGGTTGGTGACGGCCTCGGCGGTCGAGAACCCCGCTTCGAAGATCAGGTTGTAGACCTCCTGATCGGTGAGCACCGCGCCGCTGGCCACCAGCCCGCGCTCCTCGGCTTTTTCCAGAATGCGGTCGCGGTTGAGACCGGCGCCGTCATCGGCGATTTCGATGACGATGCTCCCGGAGTCGTGATAAGCATTGAGGCTCAGATGCCCCTTGCTCGACTTGCCCGCCGAACGTCGCGCATCGGCGCTTTCGATACCGTGGTCCATGGCGTTGCGCAGCAAGTGCATCAGCGGGTCGCCGATCTTCTCAACCACGGTCTTGTCCAGCTCGGTTTCCGCGCCGCTGATGATCAGCTCGATGTCCTTGCCCAGTTCCTGGCTGACATCGCGCACCACGCGGCGGAAGCGGTTGAACGTGTCGCCAATCGGGATCATGCGCAGGTGCAGGGCGCCATCAAGGATCTCTTCCACCAGCCCCGACACCGTCGAGGTGGCCTCCTGCAGCGGGTCGTTGTTACAGGAACGTGCTAACAGGCTTGCGCCGGCGCTGGCGATCACCAATTCGCCGACCAGGTTGATCAACTCGTCGAGCTTGTCGGCGTTGACCCGCACATAACTGCCGTCGCGGGTTTTGGCCTCGCTGTTCGCCGGCAGGCGCTGGAGCGAGGCGGGGGCCGGACCTGGCTCGGCTTGCGCGATCAGGTCACTGCCGAGGGCGACGCTGCTTTCGGGCGTTTCGTCGACCGCGCTGATGTGCACTTCACAGTCGTCGCGCACGAAGTCGAACACTTCGTTGAGCGTGGCATGGCTGGCCGTCGAACGCAGGTCGATCTCGAAGCCCAGGTAGCAGCTTTCCGGGTCCCAGCTCTCCAAGGCAGGGATGCTGTCGGTCAGGGTGGTGACCTGCACCATTTGCCCCAGCGTATCGAGGTAGCGCAGGAACGACAGCGGGTCCATGCCATTACGGAACACGTCCACGCCGAAACGCAGAGAAATATGCCAAAGCACTTCGGCCCCCGTGTCGTCGTCCACCGCAGCGGGTACGACGTCGGCAGTGGCGCTGTGCAGCGGCTGATAGGCGCTCAGCGCCTCGCGCAAGGTCTCACCGCGCTCCAGCGCGGCCGGGGTCGGCGTCTCACCGCGGCTGGCGACCACGTCGATCAGCTCAAGCATGTGGTCGCCGCACTTGAGCAGCAGCGCGATCAAGGCGGCGTCCACCGCCACACTGCCGTCGCGCAGGCGGTCGAGAACGTCTTCGACGATATGCGTGAACCCCACGATCGACGCGAGGCCGAACAGTCCGGCGGAACCCTTGATGGTGTGCGCGGCGCGGAAAATCGCGCCGATGGCATCCTGGTCGCCGGGCTCGCTTTCCAGCTGCAGCAGGGATTGCTCCATGGCATGCAGCAGCTCGCGCGCCTCGACGATGAAGGTCTGCAGTGCCTGATCGAGATTGATGCTCACCTGGACTTTCCTTGTCGATCAATGGACGGGACAGTGCCGATTAAAGCGCGGCGCTGCGACACAGTTGAAGCGCCTGCATGACCGCCTGGCTATGGCCGGTCACACTCAAGGCGGTGCCGGCAATGCCGGCTTCACGCTGGATGACTGCCAGCAACTGCAGGCCGGCGCCATCCATTTCCGTCACCTGGGACAGGTCCAGTTCCAGGCGCGGCGCCGCGCTCATCTGCGACAACAACGCGCCCGCCAGTTCAGCGACGGTGTAGATGGTGAGTTCGCCGTCGATGCCCACATGGGCGGTGTCGTCGATGGTTTCGTGAGTGATCGGCATGTTGGCCTCCCTGGCGCCGGGTGTCAGGGCAGGATCAATTTGGAGACCGCCGCCAGCATCTGCGCCGGCTGGAACGGCTTGACCACCCACGCCTTGGCGCCCGCGGCCTGGCCTTCGGCCTTCTTCGATTCCTGAGACTCGGTGGTCAGCATGATGATCGGTGTGAACTTGTAGTTGGCCAGCTTCTTGACCTCCTTGACGAAGGTGATGCCATCCATGTTGGGCATGTTCACGTCGCTGATGATCAGGTGCACTTTTTGCCCGGTCAGCTTGTTCAGGGCGTCCTTGCCGTCACTGGCCTCGATCACGTCGTAACCGGCGCTTTTCAAGGCTATGCCGACGACCTGCCGCACACTGATGGAGTCGTCAACCACTAATACACTCTTCGCCATGATGTACTCCTAAAAGAAAGTGATGTCTTGAGCGTTCTGCTGCACCGCCGCCTCTCCATGATGGAGGCTCCGTTGCTCGTCGGTGGCATAGGTGGTTTCCATGCGCGCCAGCCATTGGCGGGCGTCGATGGCCATCGGTTGGTCCGGGGTCTGGTTGGCCTGCAGGAGATGGTCATGCAGGGCGTGCATGTTGTCGCGCACGTGACTGAGGATCTGGCTGACCCGGTCCTGGAATTGCAGGTTGACCAATACCTCGGTCATCTCATCCCGGATGCCATAGCTTTCCTGCTTGAGCAGGTCGGCGGATTCGGCCAGACGCCCAGTGATGTTCTGGAAGCGTGTGAGCACCATCTGAATACTGTTTTCGGACTCGGCCACCGAATGGCTGTCCTGGTCGGCACTGCTGGACGCGGCCTGCACCAATTGAGTAATGGCGTTATTGATGATGTCGACCTTGGCCGACATCTGCTGGCCCGTTTCACTGGATTTACTCGACAGGCTGCGCACCGCATCGGCTACCACCGCGAAGCCGCGACCGGCCTCACCGGCACGCGCCGCTTCGATGGCCGCGTTGAGGGCCAGCAGGTTGGTTTGTGCGGCAATCGCCGCCACATCAGCGGCCATGGTGCGCAGTTCGCCCGTGTAGGCGGTCAGGCTGCGCACTTGGGCCAGGGTCTGGTCACGGCTGATTTGAGTGGCCTTGAGTGAATTGATCACCTGGCTCAACTCGCTGTCACTGCGCGCCAGCACCTCCAGCGCACCGTCGGCGGCCTGTCCGTCCAGTTCGCCGGCCGCGTGCTGCGACGCTTGTACCGTTTCCTGCAAGCGTGTGGCGATCCCGGTGAAACGGTTCGCCAGGCTCACAATCGCTTCTTCGGTCTGATGGCGTGAGCTTTCCACCTGCTTGGCCCAGATGGGCATGGCGCCCAGCAATACCTCGTCAAGCTGTGCACGAGAGGCCATGCCGTTATGCACATCCGCACTTGACTGGTCCGCCTGCGCCTGCGCAATCGCTCGCTGCAGTAAGTTGCGCTGTGAAACCGCGCTCCAGGCACAGGCACCGAGGCCGATCATCACCAGTGCCGTGCAAGCCACCAGATTGGCTGGCGAGGTTGATTGCACGAGTATCCACAAAACGGCCGGCACGACCGGGACCAAGGCGAACCAACGGAAACGGGGATAAACGGGAAGGGGCAGGCGGCTGGATGAGCGTTGGGGCATGGGTTCGGTCCTTGAACAGTGCTGCGGATGTAATCAACATAGAGTTTATCCGCCCCTAGCGCCTCAACTTTAGGACTCGTGAGTGCCTTCCGTCTGGTTTATGACCGGTGTGTGACTGAGCAGGGCGTTAAGTGTAGGTGACGCCAGCCGACACGCTCAGGCTGCTTGCAGGATCGTACAAGCGCCCTTGATACCTCGTTCGCTAACCTGACGACTCTTAACCAGCAGAGTCTCCGACATGTCTCAGTCACAGCCCCCGACAAAACCCATAAATCTTATCCAAAAAGCCGACCTGATCGACCAACCCTGGAGCCCACGCGTCGTCGCGCAGATGAACGACTACCAATTCAAAGTCGTCCGCATCGAAGGCGAGTTCATCTGGCACTCCCACCCCGAAACCGATGAGGCCTTCCTGGTACTCGACGGCACCTTGCGTATCGACCTTCCAGACGGCCCGGTCTATGTCGCACCGGGTGAGCTGTACGTGGTTCCTCGCGGCGTAGCGCACCGCACAGCCGCAGAAGGCGAGACCAAGCTGATGATGATCGAGCCACGGGGCATCTTGAATACCGGGCATGAAGGTGGGGAGCGTACGGCTGTGAATGACCAGTGGATCTGAGGCTGGCGTCGCCTGCTCGCTCATACTGTTACGAGACACTCACGCGTCTTCCCGTGTCAGCCTTGAACGGGTCGAGACGCGGCCGCCCTGGGCGAGCGGCCGGCAGGGTTATTTCAGCAAGGCAATCAGCAGGCAGGCCACCGTGATCACCAGCGCCGGCCACTGCATCGGCATGAAAAAGAAGTGGTGGCGGACGCCATCGGCGTGCGCTTGTCGGTTCAGTACAAAGCCCAGCACGGTGTTGATCGCTGATCCCGCCCCGAAGCCGAGCAACACCTGCATCAGCGATGTGTTGCCGGGTTTGACGCTGGGGTCGGGCCACAGCCACATCAATAGCAGCACCATCGCCACCGGTGTAAACAACGTCAGCCAGCCTGCGCCGCGATAGATCATCGTTTAATCCTCAGTTGTGACGCAGCAGGCTCAAGCCAGCTCGCGTGCTTGTTGTTGCGCCGCAAACACGGCATCGAGGGTATTGAGGAACAGGTCGTGGCTCAGAATGCCGGTGGCGATGGTCGACAACACGGGTTTGCCGCTTTCATCCTTGATCACCACTTTTTCCGTCCAGGCGTTGAGGTCGACGGTTCGCAGCGACGACATTGGCACTTTGCGGCCCTGGTACTCCAGGCATGTGCGGCTGACGACGATTGGCGAGGTGGTGATTTTCAGGAAGTTGCCACTCATGCGCTTGCCCCAGACCTGCCCCGAGCTGATGCAGTTGAACGTCACCGCCCCGCCCATCTCCAGCGTCGCGATCACTGCCGGCATGCGTGCGCGCACGTGCAGCTCACGCACCCGTTGCTGGAATTCGTAAAAGCCCTTGAGGCTCTCAATCACACGATGAAACGGCTCTGACGCGTTACGGCGATAGGCCAGGTTGGTGATCATGCCGGTCATCACGGTTTGCCCGGAGCCGAATAAGTACAGGTCTTCGATATCGGCAAACGCCGTGTACTCGCGTTGCTCGTTGATGATGCGTTCGATACCGAACTCAAACACGTTGTAACGGGGGGCGCGCAGTTTTTTGTGCCAGACGTAGGCTGCAAACACGCCCACGGCGAGTACGGCCAGCAAGGCGCTGGTGGCGTAGATCAGGGTATGCGGGTTGGCAAAGTTCAAGGCCATGCCACGGGATGTCTGGAGGTTGACCGGGCCATCGTTGCCCGGTGGCAGGATCGTGCCCAGGTACAGCACAAAACCGGCGAGGGCTAGCAACACAACCCCGAATATCAAACTGAACATCAGGAAGCCCTTGCCGTGGCGGAAACTCGCGATCAGCTCGCCAGTGGCCGAAGGTGCTTGGGTGGGGGATGACTGCATGAGAGCTTGCGTCCTTGTAATGGGTTAAGCCTTGCACCCTGTCCGTCTGGTGGCCGGGTGCACTTGGCACGGCGAGTTGGAACATGGCTAATTAATATCGTTCCTTGGGCAAATGACTTCACAGGGGCGTGAGCCTGGCCGTTCGCGGTATTGGGGTCTTTTTTTTCCTGCGTAGAACAGTGATCATCGCCCTCCCCCAAGCCCTAGGAACCAAGACCATGGAGTTGACGCTGGAAGCGGTTGCGCTTTTTGCACTGAAGCTGGTGCACGAGACGGACGGCGGCAGCCCGGTTTTGCGGGACGATCCGGTGATGGATGGGTATGAGCGAGAGGTATTCGGGCTGCTGGTGCGGCAGAGGGATTTGGCGGTGATTCAATCCAAAGTCGCGGAATGTGTTGATCAAGCGCTTGAGGCATTGGGCGGGGCCGATACCGTGATGGGTCGCGAGTTGCAGCGCTTGGCGCTGGGCGTGCGCCAAGCGTCGACATTGGATGAACTCAATGCCCCGCTCAACGCACTCAAGGATTACCTGAAAGCCATTCTGTAACGCGCGGTTCAGCGCCGCCCTTCCACCGCCATCCGCACCGCCAGCCCCATCAACACCGAGCCCATCAACCCGCGCTGCACCACCTGCCAACCCGGCCGAGTGACGAAAAACACCGCGATCGACCCCGCCATGGTGGCAATCACCGCGTTGACGCTCACGCTGATAAAAATCTGCGTAAAACCCAGCACCAGGGATTGCGTCAACACACTGCCATGGCCGTTCGGGTCGATGAACTGCGGCAGCAACGACAAATACATCACCGCCACCTTGGGGTTCAGCAGGTTGGTCACCAGGCCCATGGTGAACAGCTTGCGCGGGCTGTCCTTGGGCAAATCCCGCACCTGGAACGGCGAACGCCCGCCCGGCCGTATGGCCTGCCAAGCCATGTAGGCCAGGTACAACGCACCGCCGAAACGCAGCGCGTCATAGGCAAACGGCACCGCCATGACCAAGGCCGTGATCCCCAAGGCCGCGCACAGCATGTAAACCAAAAAACCCAACGCCACGCCGCCCAGGGAAATCAGCCCGGCCGTACGGCCCTGGCAGATCGAACGGGAGATGAGGTAAATCATGTTCGGCCCGGGCGTGAGCACCATGCCGAGCGAGATCAGCGCATAGGCAAGCCAGCTGGACACTTCAGGCATTGTTTGGCTCCTTGATCGTTATTCTGTCGACGTGAAACATTTGGCCAATGTTGTAGGCTTGGACGCCATGGTAGGGCGTTCAAAATGCGCGCGTTAGATACAGATCCGCGAGCAAAACGTCATACACCCACCGCACCACTCACCCAAAGGCAGGCCCATGATCGACTTCAACAACAAAGGCTTCTTCAAGCTCAAGCAAAACAACGAATACGCCGAGCGCGTATCGGCCCTGCTGCTCGACGGCGAGGAAGTGGTCGACGCCTACAAGGCCATGCGCGACGGCGTAGTGTTTACCACCAAGCGGATTATTGCGGTGAACGTGCAGGGGATTACCGGCAGCAAAAAGGACTTTACGTCGCTGCCGTATAAAAACATCGTCGCGTATTCGGTGGAGACGTCCGGGACGTTTGATCTGGATTCGGAGCTGGAAATTTACTTTTCGTCGTTGGGCAAAGTGAAATTCGAATTCACTGGCAAGACTTCCATCGTCGAAATCTCGCGGTTGATCTCCAAGCACCTGCTGACCTGATCGGCAGGCAATTGCTTATTGCCTACAAGGCTGAGACGGCTGTACCCCGATCAAAAGGTGGGAGGGGGCTTGCCCCCGATAGGGCCTTCCCCCACACCATCAAACTACAGCCTTACACACCTACCCCTTCCCCCTCCTCAACCACCCCATTCGGCAACATCCCATTCGCCAAATCATCCACCACCGCCTTCGCCATCTCCCCCAAATAATGCGCCGCCCAGGCAAAACGATCCGCGCCCGTGTCCATGGCTGCGTCCAACGCCAGCATCTTGGAACAGTGCAGCAGCTCGGAGGCATGCTCCAGGGCATCGCGAATGGGCACACCGGAATTGACGCGAAATAGGCGGTGGAGATTGGGCTGCTTGCCGCAGGTGGAGAAGGTGATGACGCCGAGGGTTTTGTTGAGGGGTGGGTTGATCATTGGGCACCTCCGGAATGCGTGGAGGTGTTGAGGATGGTGTTGTGAGGGTACGGCCTTTCAGAAATGCTCATTGGCTTGACTCCTAATGTAGAAAAGAGCCGCCACGTTCGTTTCCAGGCGAATGGGTGGCAGCTATGCGCAGGCTGGAAAACCGGGACAATAGGAACCCGGCAGACCCGAAGGTCTCCCGCGCACAGCCGCCATAACACGGATATGCTGGCACAAAAACACCAGCAGTCGTGATAAAAATAGTGGCACCTGTGCGCTATTGTTCCACGGGTTTCCAGGCCCGACCGTCGAATGTCGACGACACGCCAAAAGTAGCCTAGAGATTGATTAGCAGGAAATCGGCTTTGTGGCTAAACGTGTCTGATGTGGTAGAGAAAATAAAATTAAATGAAACACCAAAAACTCTTTATTCAAAAAACATAAAAGCAGCTGACGAGACCAGTACATACATGAAACCCCAACCAAAGATATTAAACTTAGATTCCTTTTACTCGGACATACTAAAAGAAGACGAATTAGGAGCAACCATCCGCACGCACATTTATATAGAGTCAGCTCTTGAGCAGCTAATTGAAATACTAGTCTCAGATTATGAACACATCAAAAAAATGCAGCTCGACTTTTCTCAAAAGGTAAACCTAGCAGTTGCGATCGGGATGCCAAAAGAGTTCGCCCCCGCACTTTTAGCAGTTGGGACGATTCGAAATAAATTTGCGCACAGGATTGACACAAAAATTGACAAGGAGAAAACAAACAACCTTTACAAACAGTTTTCACCTGATCAAAAAAGTGCGATACATGTATCATTCAATAATACGCTAAAAAATACTCCACTAGGTCAAGTGAGGAATTTTTCCGAAATCACACCCAAAGAGCAATTTGCAATTTTGTCGGTAGCATTAGTAATGCAAATCCTCACCCTAATACAGACACACAGCACATAAAAACAAAAGAGAGCCGCATTGATTAGAATCTAACAATACTGCATTAAAGGCGTAAACCTCAGCGAGAACTGCGCCACTAGTATGAAATTTACAGCATCAACTCATAAGGCCCCAGCGCCTTACTAGTCTGCACCAACCCCTGCCTCATCAACATCTCAAGATAATTTCCCGCCGCCATCGGAGGCCGCTTCAACGCCCGCCTTTGCTTCTGCGCCGCTCCCAACACCGCCGCCTGATCCAGATCCCAGAGATCCGAAATAAAGTCATCCGGATGCATCGGCTCAATGTCGTAGGCAGCCAGTATATGCGGCGGGAAGTCTTTCAAATTGAAGGTCACGATAACCTCAGCTTTACTCCGAATCGCCGCCGCCAGCACGTGACGATCATCAGGATCGGGCAGATCCAAGCTCGAACACAGATCCTCATATCCCGTAACCAAAGCGTCAGGTATCGCCTTGTCCATCATCGCTGACGTGCAATTCACTTGCTCAGCCGTGAGATCGGGTCGGTTCTTGAGTACGTTGCGCTTCCACTCCTCATGAATCTGGCTAGTCCATCTCGCTCGATACAACCCTGACAAGCCAAGCCACATCAGCAAATCCCTGAGGGCCGCCGGGTAGAGAACGCAGGCATCATATACCGCGGTAAAAGGCGAACACCTCATCCGTCATACCCCATTCCCAACTCCTGGGCCTGTTGCGCCAGCGCTTCCATTGCTTCCTGGCTTTCCTCATCTCGCCGCTGCTTGAACGCCATCAAATCCGAAAACCGGATGCGCCGATGCCGACCGGTTTTTGTAAAGGGAATGGCGCCTTCCTCCAGCATCTTGACCAAGTGCGGTCGTGAAACGTTAAGCAGGTCGGCGGCCTCCTGCGAGGTGAGTTCGGCATGCACCGGGACGACCTTGACGGCATTGCCGATCGCCAACTCGCCCAGGATATCGACCAATAAGCGCAGTGCTGAGGTTGGGAGTACGAGCGTGTGGGGTTTGTCTTCTTTGTCGAAAATGTCGATGCGCTGGGTTTCAAACTTGGTCGACAGCAGCGAGGCCAGTTCGCGTTGGCCTTGCACGGCGGCTTCGACTTCCTTTTCCAGCGGAAGGATCGTTTTGGGAAGGTGGTTGGTGATCATGATGCAACTCCGGCGACGCTTAATTCAGTTACGATCAACGCTAAACGAAACAAACGAAAATCGCAATATTCGAAACGGAAATACCGACTGAAGCCCTGTCCACTTTTCCCACACCAACCGCCGAATTAAGCCGATATCAGATTCTGATTACCCCTCGTAGGCTCACCTCCTCGCACAAGGAAGTGAGCCCGTCATGTCAGAGCGCTTGTACCCACCCACCGAAGAAGACTTACGCAAACGACGGATCCTGACCCCGCAGCCGTCGCGTGTGCCGTATTCGCCGTCTGTTGATTTTTTCGAGCCATCCCCTGCCCCGACACCCACGCTAACCAAACCTCCCGGCTGCGTTTTCATCAAGCCCTGCCAACTGCCTGACGGCATCACCCATTACTTCAACCCGGCCGGGTATGTACCGCTGGAGCTGATTAAGGAGTACGGCCATTTAAGCTTGCTGGGTGGGCGTGAGGTGGATAGCAGGGGCGCGGTTGCCCTGCGCAAGATCGGCGGTAGCGCATTGCCCGCAGGTTTGGGGCAGTTGGCATTACGCTCGGCGGTTTGGGAGTCGGCGGCCACTGCCGTCGGGTCCGTCGCCGGTGGCCTGTTGACGGGTTTGGTGGCGCTGGCTTGGCCGTCGGAGCTGGGCGATAGCGCGCTCTACAGCGAGGAGCAGTTGCGTTCGATGCAGCGGGCGCGCTCGCAGATGCGGTTGCATATCGAGCAACGCGAGGACGGCACGCTCAAGGGGTATGGGTTTTACACGGGCAACCATGCCGATTGGCAGATGATTGATGTGGTGCAGTTTCAAAGCCGTGGCGATCAGTTTGTGGCGGATTTGGATGAGGGCGTGGAGCTGATCTGGACACCCGCCGTTGATCCCAGTGACACGCTGGGTATTCCAGCCTTGGAGGCTGCGCCGCAGGCGCCGGTGATCTGGATTTATCCGCCGACGGAGAAAGCCGCGCAAATTCTGGTGAACCCGATTTATCCGCCGGAGTATCGGGATTTTATTCTGGTGTTCCCGGCGGAGTCGGGGGTTCGGCCGCTGTATGTGGTGGTAAACCAGCCAAGGAAAGGGCTTAGAAACCCAGACCATGATTACTTTTCTCCACCCGAAACCGAAGACATAACAGGCTTCCCGGGTCTGATTCCCCAAAAGCCTGTGACACCAAGAAAAGGCGGAGCCGGCTTACGTGAACGTTGGATAGACGCAAAAGGAAGAAAAATATTTGAGTGGGACTCCAAAAAAGGCGAGCTGGAAGTCTATCGAAACAGCGATTTGGCACACCTCGGCGCATTTGATCCTTATACCGCCGAGCGTCGAGGACCGGCGGACCCGAAACGTCGTATTTACAGATAAAAAGGAACTCGGAAAATGCTGATGAAAATCAGACTGCGATGGTACGAAAAACACAGTAATGACTTGAAAGCGGATGAGTACTCAGCCGATATCGCAGATCCAGACAATGTTTTTGAAGCATTGGGTTTAGGCGAAGAAACCGCGATATACGCCGACGTATTCAACGTTCAGCCTAACTGGATTACGATTATTCAGCCGTACTTCCAGCACATGATCGAACCCGACCATCACGACTACCAACTGTCCTTCCGCTACCAAGGCGCCTGGCCACCGCCCCCAAAGCAACCCAAAAAGGCGTCCTAATGCAATGAAACCCGCACTGCAAAAGCCCCTCCTCTACCGCTCAGTCAACACCCGAACCCATGGCGTGCGCCACGGCAGTTGTCGCGCCTACCGGTATGAGCGGCACACCAAAAGCGAAAAAGACAAACAATCAAATCGCGGTTCGATGCATAGCCATCAACGGCATGGTTTTGACTACACCCCACTGTTCCGGTTTCTCCTGTCCAAAGTCGGCCACCCATGGGATCAGGTGTTCAGCGAAGCCAAGGCCCGCCTGGATCGTCCAGATCCGGTATTCTGGATGGTCGCGCAACATGAAACCGACAAGCAGGATTACGTGAGAACGGATGAAAACAGCTACTACAGCGGCTTGTATGTCGACGAAGGCGGCCTGCTGCAAAAGGTCAACCCACAGCTGACGCCCGAGCAGATGAAACCCTGCTGCAACTGCTGCACCCACACCTTCAACGGTGTGGTATGCCCACAGGGTCTACCCCACAATGGCTAACCCTCAACCCGACTTAACCCCACTCCCCGCCTCCGCCACCGGTACCCGATTCGCCGGGTCCGTCACGTCATACACATGCTGCTCACACCCCGAACCCTTGAACTGGAATTCCACCAGGTACACTTTTGCCCTCTCCGGGCGGAACGTATTCATCGCCGGCCCGCAGGTGTAGTAGTAACCCGTGCGGGTGTCGTTCGCGTAACCCGATACCGTGAGTTTCTTGCCGGGGTCGGCCTGGATTTCCAGCTGTGGAAAACGCTTGAACGTGGCGCTGGCAACGGTTTGGTTGAGCTTGGCGATCCAGTTGAAGACCTTGCCTTCGCCGGTGTCCATCACCGTGCCGAGGGCTTCCATGCGTGGGTCGGGGTCGCCTTCGCGGCTGATCGAGAAGTCGACGGCAGGAGTGCCGCCACTGGACTTCATGATGACCTTGGCGTGTTCCGCATCCACAGCCACGGTTTTCTGGCGAAACTGAATGCCGTCCTTGAGCAGGCTGGGCGATGAGTCACGTTGGTTGGATTGACAGGCGCCCAGGGCCAGGGCGAGGGAGAGCAGCACGATTCGCTTCACGGGGATGTCCTTATCGGGGAAGAGTGTGATGACTGGACCCGAATTTAAACGGATTGTTCCGTTTTAGGAGGGGATTAGCGGTGCGGCCGTTTCAAGTGCGGTCAAACACCAACCGCGCGCGCAACCCACCCTGCTCCCGGTTATGCAGCGCCAACCGGCAGCCGATCTTGCCGACGATCATTTGCACAATGGCCAACCCCAAGCCCGCGCCATTGGCATTGCCCCGGCTGTAGAACCGTTCGAACAGGCGCTCCATTTGCGCCTCATCAATTCCCGGCCCCTGGTCTTCCACGCTCAGGCAATGAGCACCAATCACCACCTTCACCTCACTGCCTGCCGGGGAAAAGTTAAGGGCATTGGTCACCAGGTTCTGCAATGCAATCGCCAACGCCGCCGGTTCGGTTTTCACCCAACATTGCTCCTCCCCTTCAAGCACCAGCTCCACACCTTTTTCCATGGCCAAGGGGGTCAACTCGGCCAGTTCTTCGCGCACCAGTTCGGTCAATTGCACACGTTCACACACGGGGTTGTTCAACTGCGGCTCGATGCGGGCCATGGTCAGCAGTTGGCTGCCGATGCGGGTGGCGCGGTCGACGCCGTTGACCAAAAAGTCCAACGCCTCACGTCGCTGCGCCTCAGTGATGGCACTCTGCGCGTTCTGGGCGTGAATCCGCAGGATCGCCAACGGTGTACGCAGTTCGTGGGCGGCGTCGGCGATGAAGCGGCGTTCGCGCTCCAGCAGCTCATCCACTTGCACCAACAGCCGGTTAAGCGCGGTTTGCATGGGTTCAAGATCGCTGGGCAAAGGCTTGAGGTGCAAGGGTTGCAAGGTCTCGGCAGTTCGCCCACGGATGGACAGGGCCATAACGCGCAAAGGTTTGAAGCCCCAGCCGATTACCCACCAGATCAACAGCGTCAGCAGCGGCACGCCGATCAGCGTCGGCCAGAGGGTGTGGCGCATGATGCGCTGGATCACGTCCTGGCGAATGTCATCGCGCTCGCCCACCCAGATCAGCAATCCCTGTTGCGGATCGGCAAGGAGGAAGGCGCACCAGTCATTGCCGTTGTCCATCAGGTCGTGGGAACCGAGGGTCGTCGGCGGTGCCGCCAGCACGGGCGCTTCGGCGGAGCGCACGAGCAATTGACCCGCGCTGTTCCATACTTGGAAGGTCAGGCGGGTTTCATAGGGGTGGGCCACGCCATCTTTACCCACGCGACTCATGGCCTGGTCGAACGCCTGGTACAACCGCTCCCAATCCGCTTCCCCTGGATCCCGCTGGCGCAGCACGCCTTGCAGCAGGCGCGCGCTCTGGGCGAGTTGGGCGTCGTAGACTTCTTCGATTTCATGGTGGCTGTCGCGCAGCACCAGCCAGCTGATCAGGGCGTCACCCGCCAATATCAGCAGCAAGACCGGGATGAGGATACGTGCACGAACCGAGGTCATGGTTTGAGCGCCAGTACATAGCCGACACCGCGCACGGTGCGGATCAGCTCGGTGGATAACTTTTTGCGCAGGTTGTGGATCAGCACTTCCAAGGTATTGCTCTCGACCCGATCCTGCCAACCGTACAGCGCGCGGGACAACCGCTCGCGGGTCACGACTTTGCCGGGGCGCACCATCAGTTGGTGCAGCAGTTGGTACTCCATCGGGGTGACGATGATGTCGGCGTCCTGATAGCGCACTTGCTGGGTGGCCGGGTCGAGGCTGATGCCGGCGTGTTCCAACATCGGTTGTGCGCGGCCCTGGCTGCGGCGCAACAGGGCGCGCACGCGGGCTTTGAGTTCTTCGACGTCGAAGGGTTTGACCAGGTAGTCGTCGGCCCCCGCGTCCAAGCCGGCGATGCGCTCGGCGGTACCGTCGCGGGCGGTAAGGATCAGCACCGGCACGTCATGTTGCTCGGCGCGCAGTTGCTGCAACAGGTCGAGGCCGTCGAGGCGCGGCAGGCCGAGGTCGAGCAGCAACAGGTCGAAGTTTTCCGTGCGCAAGGCATGCAGGGCCGCAACGCCATCCTGCAACCAATCGAGGGTGTAGCCTTCAGCGCCCAATGCCACACGAATGCCTTGGCCGAGGGCACGGTCATCTTCGACAAGGAGTAGGCGCATAGCAGAATCTCTGTAGGAATCGGCGGCATCATGCCGGGTTCTGGCATGGGTTATTTCGGCAAAGATGTTACGGCGCGTTGCCAACTAAGGTTGCGCTAAGGTTGGTTTTGCACTGTGAAACCTCCCACCTCTGCTGAGAGCTTTTCCATGCGCAAAATTCTCCTGCTGTCCCTGATTCTCGCCAGCCCCCTGGCCGTCGCCGGCCCGCAGTGCACCACCGCCGAGCGTTCGCAATGGCAAGACGAAAAAGCCTTCCAGGACAAGCTCAAGGCTGAAGGCTACACAATCAGCAAGTTCAAAGTCACCGATGGCAACTGCTACGAGATCTACGGCTTCGACAAGGACAAGCGCAAGGTCGAGATCTACCACGACCCTGTCACCGGCAAAGCCGTGAAGACTGAGATCAAGGGCTGATGCCAGGCGAATCCCTGCGCCTGTGGGACCCGCTGGTGAGACTGTTTCATCTGTCGATCGCCGGGGTCTTTGTCGCCAATTACTTCTTTAACGAAGCAGGCGATGACTGGCATGTCTGGCTGGGCTACTACGCCATGGCCTGGCTGCTGGTGCGGTGGGTGTGGGGATTTGTCGGACCGCGCAGTGCGCGTTGGGCGGACTTCTGGCCGACGCCAAAGCGCCTGACGGCCCACATGCGCTCGCTGCTCAACGGTCGGCCCCAGCATCGCCTGGGCCATTCGCCGATTGGCGCGCTGGTGATGCTGTTGATGTTGCTGGCGCTGCTGAGCATCGGCATCAGCGGTTTCCTGATGCAGGAAGTCGACGCCTTGTGGGGAGCCGATTGGCCGCTGCAAATCCACGAAACCGCTGCCAACGTGCTGCTCGGCCTGGTCTGCGTGCATGTGCTGGCGGCGGTGTTCGAAAGTATCCAGGTGCGGGACAACCTGCCGTTATCCATGCTCACCGGTCGCAGGAAGCGCCTGCCGGATGAACCTGCGCAGTAATCCTTTATCCACAGGTCCCCTATGCGCTCCGCCTTATTGATTTGCAGCCTGCTGGCGGTGTTTTTCGCCGCCTGGCAGAGCCATCCGCCCCATGTATTGGCGCCGTTTGCCCAGGCCAGCCCGAACACCGCAAAAGTCGCGGCGCCGGCGCAGTACAGCAGCCGGTTCGTGTCCACCCAGCTCACCGACTTTGTGCACTCGTCGTCCGTCACCGCCCTGCCCGGCGGCGACTTGATGGCGGTGTGGTTCGCCGGCTCCCGCGAAGGCGCGGCCGATGTGCAGGTGCGCACCGCACGCTTTGATGCACGCAGCGGCGAATGGGGCGCCGAACAGGTGCTGGCCACGCGCGAAAGCACCCGCGACGGCACCCAGCGCTACATCCGCAAGTTGGGCAACCCAGTGATCGCCCTGGGCCCGGATAAACGCCTGTGGATGTTTTACGTGTCGGTGTCAGTCGGCGGCTGGGCTACCAGTGCGATCAACCTGATGGTGTCGGACGACCTCGGCGCCAGTTGGTCGGCGCCCAGGCAACTGGTGACTTCGCCGTTCTTCAATATCAGCACCCTGGTGCGCGCCGCGCCGGTGTTCCATGCCGACGGTTCCATCGGCCTGCCGGTGTACCACGAGTTCATGGGCAAATTTGCCGAATACCTGTACCTGAGCGCCGATGGGGCGGTGATCGATAAATTCCGCATCAGCCGCGGCAAGAACTCCCTGCAACCGACCATCGTGCCGCTGGATGGCCAGCGCGCCGTAGCGATGTTGCGCTATGCCGGTGACACCCATCACCGCGTGCTCGCCAGCCGCACCGAAGACGCCGGGCAAACCTGGAGCGAGCCGTATCCGTTGGAGCCGGCCAACCCCAATTCATCGCTGGCAGCAGTGGCCACGCAGGACGACGGCTTGCTGGTGGCCCTCAACGATCTGCAGGACGGCCGCTTCAAACTCAGTCTCTATGGCACCGACGCCCAGCTCAGCCAATGGCGCACGGTGGTGCAGCTGGATGAGTCTCCCGACCCGCTCGGCCAGCCATTCTCACCCGAGGCCTATAAAGAAATCATCGGCGAAGGTTTCCGTGCTTCCAGCGGCGCCCGGCGTCTGCCGTTGGAGCAGCGCTTCCTCAGCAACCTCGACTACCGGGTGTGCAAACCCCGTGGCTGCGATTTCGAATACGAGTACCCGTATTTCAGCCGCAGCCCGGACGGCATGTACCACTTGGTCTACTCGTGGAATAACACCTTTATCAAACATGTCAGCTTCAACGAAGCCTGGCTGGCGGAGCGGCTGTGATGGTTTATTTGTGGCAGGCGCATTTGAGTTTTGTGCTGTTGGGTTTTGTGTTCCTGAGCCTGTTTCGATTCACCGCGCCGTGGCGGCCGTGGTTGTTGCCGCTGTTGGCGGCGGTCAGTTTTATCCCGGTCAATGAATTGCCGCTGGCGGCGTATGTGCGCAGTTTTACCGATGACTTGGCGATCAGCACGTTGGTGTTGCTGGCGTGGGTTGCACTCAGTCGACTGGGCGTGGTGCAGCCGCTCAATCGACGGCACCACGTGCAGACGCTGATGGTGTTTGGGCTGTTGAGCCTGGCCCTGTACCCGGCCACGTTGGGCCTGACCTACTTCGATCCGTACCGCTGGGGCTTCAACCCCCGGCCGATGATTGTGCTGGTGGGCGCGGCCGCACTGCTGATGCTGTGGCTGCGCAATGCCCTGGCGGTGTGGATGCTGGCGATCGGCACGCTGGCCTTCGCGCTGCGGCTCAAGGCGTCGGAAAACTATTGGGATTATCTGGTCGATCCGCTGTTGGCGGGTTACTGCATCGTCGCTGGACTGATGCCATTCAAACTGTGGGAGGGGGCTTGCTCCCGATGGCGGCGTGTCAGCCAGCACCTCCGGCACTGAACCACCGCCATCGGGAGCCCCCCCTCTCCCACATTGGATTTGTGTTGTTTTAGAGAATGGGAAAAATGATGAGTGCGTTGCAATCACGCCGCCTGCGCTACGGCGTGGGCGCGATCGGGTTGGTGTTTGCCTTGCTGGCCGCATTGCGGCTGGTGTTTGTGCTGGGTTTTTCCGGCCTTGATTTGAGTACCCCGGCACTGCTGGAAACCCTGGGCATCGGCCTGCGTTTCGACCTGCGCCTGGCGGTGCTGCTCCTGCTGCCGCTGGCGCTGCTGGCCTGGATTCCACGCTGGAACCTGACCACCCTCCCGGCCCTGCGCTGGCTGGCCCGCGCCTATCTGGTGGTGGCGCTGGCCGTGGTCGGCCTGGTGTACATCGTCGACTTCGGCCACTACGCCTACCTCGGCGTGCGCATCAACGCGACCGTGCTGCGTTACCTGCAAGACGCGCAGATTTCACAACAGATGGTGTGGGAAACCTACCCGGTGCTGTGGATAACCGCGTGCTGGCTGGCGGCGGTGGCCTTGTGGGTGTGGGCGCTGGTCTGCCTTGAGCGGTTGACCCTGGACCGCGCGCCCAGCACCCGCGGCAAACTGTCATTGGTGGCTGTTTCCGTCATCGGCGTGATCGGCGTACTGCTGGCCCTGCTCGGCCGTGTCGCCCATCTCAACCTGGAGAACCCGGTGCCGCTGCGCTGGAGCGACGCGTTCTTTTCCGGCAACCCGCAGGTGGCCGCCGTGGGGTTGAACCCGGTGCTGTTTCTGTACGACACGCTCAAGGTCGGCCAATCGCAATTCGATGAGGCCCAGGTGCGCGAGCATTACCCACAGGTCGCCCACTACCTGGGCGTCGACCGCCCCGATGCCCAGCAACTGAACTTCATCCGCGAACAAGGCGTGCAGCCCTATCGACTGGCCGGCGAGCGAGCGCCCAACGTGATCTTCGTGATGCTCGAATCCCTCGGCACCAGCGCTGTCGGCGCCTACGGCAACCCACTCAACCCCACACCGAACCTGGACAAACTGGCCACGCAAAGCTGGTTCTTCAAACACTTCTACGTGCCTGTCACCGGTACCGCCAAGACCGTATGGGCGAGCATCACCGGCGTGCCCGACGTCACCCGCCAGGAGACTGCCACCCGCAACCCGCTGATCACTCGGCAACACACGCTGATCAACGCGTTCGAGGGTTACCAGAAGTTCTACATGATCGGTGGCAACGCCGGCTGGGCCAATATCAATGCCTTGATCCGCCAGAGCATCGACGGCGTGCAGCTGTTTGAAGAAAGCCATTGGCGCTCGCCACGGGTAGACGTGTGGGGCATTTCCGACCTGGATCTGTTCAAGGAAGGTGACGAACTACTGCGCGCGGTCCCGAAGGACCAACCCTTCTTTGCCTACCTGCAAACCTCCGGCAATCACCGTCCGTTCACCATTCCCAAGCACAACGATGGCTTCCAGGTCCGCGACGTGACGCTGGAGCAGGCCCAAGCCGCCGGTTCACGCAGTGTCGAGCAATACAACGCCGTGCGCCTGCTGGACTACAACATCGGCCGGCTGATGGAAATCGCCAAGGCGGGCGGTTACTACGACAACAGCATCTTTGTGTTCTTCGGCGACCACAACACCCGTATCAGCCAGATTCCGCACATGGCGCCGGCTTTCGAACAACTGGGGCTGGAGAGTAATAACGTGCCGTTGCTGATCCACGCGCCCGGCCTGCAACCCCGGGTGATCGAAGAAGCCGTCGGCCTGGCGGACTTGCTGCCCACCGTGGCCGGCTTGGCGGGTGTGCCGTTTAGTCACGGCACGATGGGGCGCGATATCCAGCAACCGGCACCAGAAGGTGAACGCATGGTGCCGCTGGTGTTGCGCGAGGGGACCTTCCCGGTGATCGGCGGCGTGACCCGCCACTTCCTGTTGCAGATGCAGCATGACGGCAGCTCACCGACCCTGCACGACCTGGCATCGCCCACCCCGCGTGACGACGTGGCCGCGCTGCATCCCGATGAGTTTAAGCGTTTGCAGGGGCTGACCCGAGGCCTGCATGAGAGCGCGCGGTTGATGCTGTTCAGGAATGTGCGGGAGTGATTATTTGTCTTGGAACGTTTCGAGGTACGCCAGGATGTTCTCGATCTTCTCCTGGTCACTGATACCCCAGAAAATCATCCGCGTGCCACTCACCACTTTCTTCGGGGCCTCGATGTAGGCCGCGAGTTTGTCGCGGGTCCAGACCACACCGGAGTTCTTCATCGCATCGGAGTACTGATAGTCAGCGGTCGTCCCCGCAGGGCGTCCGATGATGCCGTTGAGTTCCGGGCCAAAGCCGCCGCGCGCGCCTTCGCCGATACTGTGGCAACCGCCGCAGGTCTTGGCGAAAAGCTTGCCGCCCGCCTCGGCATCGCCCGCAGCAAAAGCCGAGTGGGTATTGAGTAACAGGACGAGGGAGAGTAACGCGTACTTCATGATGGCTCCGCATCGGGCAAGGAGGGAGCGATTATGCCTGTATCCGCTGCGCTGCGCCGTTCGAGGAAACACTCTCTAAACCGCTCTAAAACGACCACCCATCGCCCCACAGACATCCAATCGAACCTATTCCAACCCATTCCACTCCACCTTACTGAACCCATGATGGAGGAGTAAGGATCATGGCTCAGCCATCGATTTTGGTACTGGAAGACGACGAAATCATTCGCGCGTTAATGGTGGATGTGCTGGAAGATTTCGGTGCAGTCGTCACGTCTTTTCCTTCGGCGGATGAGGGAATGATTTACCTGGAGCGGGCCGATGATCCGGTCGACCTGATTGTCAGCGATATCCAGATGCCTGGTTTACTCAATGGCTACGATTTGAGCCGCGTGGTTGCACACCGCTGGCCGTCGGTGCCCGTGCTGCTGACCTCCGGTAACACGAAAATTGCGTCGCAGCTGGGGGGGTCGGTGCGGTTTCTGCCCAAGCCGTGGAGCACTGAGCACTTGATTGAGTGTGTGCAAACAGCATTGACACAGCAAGGCATGTCCATGCATTGATAGCTTCGCGATATCACGCTTACCGAACTTCGTTGCAGGCTCGGAGGTCATTATTGATGCAAGGAGCGACTTTTCTGATCCGTCGGTCAGCCTTTTCGCCTTGTGCGCTCAGTTGCCGACGACGAGTTGTGTAGAATTGTCGCCCATTTCCATGCGTCATTCATGGCCGAGAGGCCCACAGTTCGAGCTCATTGAATGCATTCACAGGCCCCTGACGTCGGTGCGCCCTCAACGCTGGAAGCGCTGCGCACCGGTACGGCCCTGCTGCACGTGGCGCTGGAAAAGCGCTTGCCGTTTTTTTCCGAGCGTTTGGATGCCAGCTGGTATCAGCGCTTAATCCAGGCGTACTACGGCTTTTATGCGCCGATGGAAGCGGTACTGTACGACGGTGAGTTGATCCCCGAAGGCTTCGACCCGGTGATGCGGGTGAAAACGCCTACGCTGGTGAACGACCTTCACGCCCTTGGCCTGAATGACCGCGTTATCAACACCCTGCCCCGCTGCGCCAACCTGCCGCCCCTGGATACTCCCGCCGCCTGCCTGGGTGCCCTGTACGTACTGGAAGGCGCGACCTTGGGTGGCCAGGTACTGCGCCGGAAAATGGCCGAGCGCCTGGACGTGAGCGGCGACACCGGCGGCGCGTTCCTCAACGTATACGGTGCCGAGACCGGCCGTCGCTGGAAAGAATTCCTTGATTACCTGGGCCGCCTGCCGCTGGACGCTCTCGCCAGACAGCACGCTGTGGACGCCGCCCGTTCGACATTCAGCTGCTTTGAGCAATGGCTCGACAGCCAGGAGGTACTGCTATGAAACCCGACGATTTTGAAGAGCTGCTTGCCAACTGTGCCGACGAGCCCATCCGCTTTCCAGGGGCGATCCAGCCCCACGGCGTGTTGCTGACGTTGTCGGAGCCGGACCTGAAGGTCATTCAGGTCAGCGCCAACATCGGCACCTTGTTCGGGCATGCGCCCGAAGCGCTGCTGAACCAGCCGCTGCACACCCTTGTGGGCACCGAGCACGCCAAGGCCGTCGCCGCCATGGCCGAAAACAACACGTTTTTCGACGCCCCGCCGCTGCACGTCAGTTTTAACGGCGCGGAGTTCGAAGGCCTGCTGCACCGCCATCAAAACGTGCTGGTGCTCGAGTTCGAACCCCTGCTCAAGGATTTCCGCCCACGGGCCCTCAACGGTCGCACCAGCGACCTGGGCAAGATGCTGCAACGCCTGCAGTCGGCAAAAACCCTGCAAGCGCTGTACGAAATCAGCGTGAATGAAATCCAGGCCATGACCGGCTACGACCGTGTGCTGATCTATCGCTTCGAAGAAGAAGGCCACGGCCAGGTGATCGCCGAAGCGTCCGCGCCGTCCATGGAGCTGTTCAACGGACTCTTCTTCCCTGCGTCCGACATCCCGGAGCAAGCCCGCGAGCTGTATCGCACCAACTGGCTGCGCATCATCCCGAATGCGGCCTACGAGCCAGTACCCCTGCTGCCCAAGCTGCGCCCGGACACCGGCCAGCCGCTGGACTTGAGTTTTGCCACCCTGCGCAGTGTGTCGCCGATTCACTGCCAGTACATGCAGAACATGGGCGTGTTGTCGTCCATGAGTATCTCGCTGATGAAGGGCGACAGACTCTGGGGCCTGATCAGCTGCGGCAACCGCCAGCCACTGTTGGTGCCTAACGACCTGCGCACCGCCTGCCAGACCATCGGCCAGGTACTGTCGTTGCAGATCAGCGCCATGGAAGCCCTGGACCTGAGCCGCCAGCGCGAGGAAAAAGTCGAGGCTTTGGCCCTGCTGGATCGGGCGATGAAGGCCTCGGAAGTCAATGTATTCGACGGCCTGGCACAGCAAGGTCAGTTGCTGATGGACCTGACGCTGTCCGGCGGCGTGGCGATCATCGAAGACAAGCAACTGCACCGCTACGGCAACTGCCCGGAACCGGCGCAGATCCGCGCGTTGCACAGGTGGCTGCAGGAGAGCGGCGAGCCGGTGTTTTCCAGCCATAACCTGGCGTCGGTCTACCCGCCGGCGGTGGAGTTCCAACAGATAGCCAGTGGTGTATTGGCCATGAGCTTGCCCAAGCCCGTGGATAACGGCGTGCTGTGGTTCCGCCCGGAAGTGAAAGAGAACATCAACTGGAGCGGTGACCCGACAAAGCCGCTGGACCTGGAAAATTCCGACGCCGGCCTGCGCCTTCGCCCACGCACCTCGTTTGAAATCTGGAAGGTAGAAATGGCCGGCATCTCCACCAAGTGGAGCCATGGCGACCTGTTTGCGGCCAACGACCTGCGCCGCTCCGCGCTGGAAAACGACCTGGCGCGCCAGGTGCAACGTGAGCAACAAGCCGTGCGTGCGCGTGATGAGCTGGTGGCGGTGGTGTCCCATGACCTGCGCAACCCGATGACCGTGATTTCCATGCTCTGCGGCATGATGCAAAAAGCCTTCAGTTCCGATGGCCCACATACTTCTCGGCGGATTTCCTCGGCCATCGACACCATGCAACAGGCCGCCGCGCGCATGAACGTGCTGCTGGAAGACTTGCTCGACACCTCGAAAATCGAGGCCGGACGCTATGTGGTCAAGCCGGTAGCGCTGGACGTGAGCCAGATGTTCGAAGAGGCCTACTCGTTGCTCGCACCGCTGGCGATGGAGAAAGGCATCGACCTGTCGTTCAACGCCGAGCCCGGGCTGCAGATCAATGGCGACCCCGAGCGCCTGTTCCAGGTGCTGTCGAACCTGATCGGCAACGCCATCAAGTTCACGCCGCGTCAGGGCAATATCGGCATCAGCGCCATGAGCAATGGCGAAGAAATTGTCTTCTCGGTACGCGATTCCGGCGAAGGGATTGCGCCGGAACAACTGCCGCATGTGTTTGATCGCTACTGGACCCAGACGGAAAACAACCCGACCGGTAGTGGGCTGGGGCTGTACATCACGCAAGGTATCGTCCAGGCCCATGGCGGCAAGATCGTTGCCGAGAGTGAAGTGGGTCGGGGGAGTGAGTTTCGGTTTACGGTGCCGAGGGTCATCGAAGACTCGTATACCTGACGCGGTAAGAATGTAAGGTTTGTGTAGGAGCCGGATTTGCCCGCGATGGGCTTAGGTATCTACACCACTCTGGGTACGGCGCTGGACCTGTGGCGAGGGAGCTTGCTCCCGCTAGCGGCCTGGCAGACGAGCTGGATGTTGGATCAGACTGGGTACATATCCGTTATTTAGGTAACGGCCACTATGGGTTCCGCTTTTACAGCGGCTCACTTTTGAAGAGCGCAAAAGTAAGCAAAACGCTCTTGCCCCAACACTCGGCACCTCGCTCACGCTCGGTGTGCCCGTAATCCGACAGCCTGCAAAAGCTACCGGATTACTACAGCGCGTTACGCAATGTGGTGGCGGAAAATCGGCTGGCCTTTGTGCAGGAGGGTAAAGAAGGCGCGACCTCTCCCGGGCTGGACGGCTGCGCGAAGGGCCGCGCGGATGACTTCTGATTCGAACCCCGCAGGGCAGTCATATCTTGCAGCAGCGTGTTTATAGCCGACCCGCTTTGGCCTCTATAAGTTTGGCCTCACTTCGCTCCGACAGGCGAAGTAACCCTCTGCTCAATAGAAGGAAACATCCATGCTTAGCGCTATCAACCACTCACTGGGCAATATTCAATACCCTCCCCTGCAGCAGGATGATGCAGAGCCCCAGCGCAAGAAGCGCAGCACTGATGCAATGCACACGCAACCGTACGCTGCCGACGCCCCCCACACAGCAGCCAACGACCGGCCCCGCAAGAACGGCGGCGGGCTAGACAGCCTGGGTCAGGGCAACATCCTTTAAACCGCCTGATGCGAAGGGCAGTGCACGGCCCTTCGTACTCGCCCTTAACAAAACCATGACATTCACTGGATTAATCTTGCCGGTTCTATCCAGTCTGGAATCCATAACTGCATGCCGCACACCGATACACTGCCCGCCGTACTGGCCGGCCCACTGCTGCGACGCCTCGAACCTCGGCGCCTGGTTATGTGGTTGGTGGGAAGTCGAACACTGGCGTTGACGCTGAAGCTGCACCTGCCCGCGCAGACGGTGGAGATAAGCCTCGACCAGTGCCAGGTCATCCCCGTGGGGCGCCATGCCTTTATCCACCTGATCGATGTGCCGTTGAGCGATGCCCTGCCCCTCGACGTGGTCATCAGCTACGACCTGTTGTTCGACAACACCGGCATCGCCGACTGGGCACCGCACCTGCTGTACGCCGACGCCCAACTGCCCAGTTTCGTTTTGCACAGCCGTATCCATCAGTTGGTGCACGGCTCCTGCCGCAAACCCCATCACAGCGCCGACGAAGGCCTGCTGTGCGTCGACCGCCTGCTGGCCGACGCCCGTACCCCGGCCGACCGCCCCGCCCTGCTGATGATGAGTGGCGACCAAATCTACGCCGACGATGTCGCCGGCCCGATGCTACGGGCGATACATGCGTTGATCACACGCTTGGGCCTCTTCGACGAATACCTGGAGGGCGCCGTGGTGGATGACAGCGCCAGCCTCTATGGGCATCGTGCCAGTTATTACCATCGCGCCGACTTGCTGCCCGCACTGGACAGCAACGAAACCCTGCGCGAGCGGTTTTTTGGTGGCGTGAAAAAACCGATCTTCACCAGCAGCACCGCCGACAATCACCTGGTGACCTTCGCTGAAGTCATCGCGATGTACTTGCTGGTGTGGTCGCCCACGCCCTGGACGCTGATCGCACCGCAAACGCCGCAACTGAACACAGAAGAACAGCAGCGCTATGCCCGCGAACAGGTGCAGGTCGATACATTCCACGACGGCCTGCCGGGCGTTGCGCGGGTCTTCGCCCACCTGTCCACCTTGATGATCTTTGACGATCACGACATCACCGACGACTGGAACCTCAGCGCACAGTGGGAAGAAACCGCCTACGGTCACCCGTTCTCCAAACGCATCATCGGCAACGCCCTGCTGGCCTATCTGCTGTGCCAGGGTTGGGGCAACCAGCCGGATGTGTTTGACGGGCTGATAAAGCAAAGCCAGGCGCTCACCCACCAGCCCCAGGCCAACCACCTGGATGCCGCCGCGCAGGATGAATTGCTCGAAGCGCTGCTCATGTTCCAGCACTGGCACTACGTACTGCCCACCACCCCTGCGCTGGTGGTGCTCGACACCCGCACCCGCCGCTGGCGCAGCGAGTTCACCTTCAAGCAACCTTCCGGCCTGCTCGACTGGGAAGCCTTGAGCGAACTGCAACAGGAACTGCTCGACCACCCTTCAGCCATCATCGTCTCGCCCGCGCCGATCTTTGGCGTCAAGTTGATCGAGACAGTGCAGAAAATCTTCAGCTGGTGCGGCCACCCCTTGCTGGTGGACGCAGAAAACTGGATGGCCCATCGCGGCGCAGCCCAGGTGATCCTCAATATATTCCGCCATTCGCGAACGCCGGGTAACTACGTGATCCTGTCAGGTGACGTGCATTACTCGTTCGTCTACGAAGTGCTGATCCGTCATCGCAACGCCGGCCCCCGGATCTGGCAGATCACCAGCAGCGGCATCAAGAACGAATTCCCTCCACGCTTGCTGGAATGGTTCGACCGCCTCAACCGCTGGCTCTACTCGCCGCGCTCGCCCCTCAACTGGTTCACCCGCCGACGCACCATGCAGGTGGTGCCGCATATTCCGGAACATGCCGAAGCGGGCGAACGATTATGGAATTCGGCGGGGATTGGCCAGGTGTTTTTCAACCAACAAGGCCAGCCTGAAGCGATTTACCAGCACAACGCGGATGGCAAGGCGCCGACGAGGATGGTGGCGCCGAAGTAACCCTTCCCACAGATATGAAAGCACGTTCACACCAAGCGTGTGGAAATTTCACAAGCATCTGTTTTAGTTGAATTTATTTTAAAAAATTCAACCCCGTCTTCATTCAAAAAAAGTGCCAGGCTCTGACCTCTCCTCGCGATAAGCCTTATCAATCGCCGATGGTCAAATGAACCTTTTTTGGTACACTCTCCATTGAACGACCTACATTTCGTGCTGAACGTTGTTTTCTATCGAACCGATGCGGGTAACGAGCCGGTACGCGAATGGTTAATGGAGCTACCTAGGGAAGCCAGAAAACTCATAGGTATCGACATCAAATCCGTCCAGATCGGATGGCCGCAGGGAATGCCTCTGGTTCGAAAGCTGGAGCACCGGCTTTGGGAGGTCAGAACCGATCTTGGGAGGCATATCGCACGGGTGATTTTTACGCTGGTTGACGGTGAGATCGTGCTGCTGCACGGCTTCATTAAAAAGAGCCAGAAAACGCCTGTGGTAGAGCTGGATACCGCGCGGCGTCGTAAAAACAAGCTATGAGGAAAACCACATGAACAAACATATCGGTTCCAACTTCGACGATTTTCTCAACGACGACGGGCTCATTGAGGAAGTATCCGCCGGAGCGTTGAAACGTGTTATCGCCTGGCAGTTGGCTGAAGCGATGAAGGCGCAGAAAATCAGCAAAAAAGCGCTGGCTGAACGTATGCATACCAGCCGCACCGCCGTAGATCGCGCACTCGATCAGAACGATGCAGGCATGACCTTGGCCACTCTGGCAAGTGCAGCACGGGCACTGGGCCAACGGGTAGAAGTTCGGCTTGTACCCGATTCAGACGCAAGGCCCTCGATAAACTGAAACACTGCGTGACCCTTGGATATCGGGAAACACGTTCTACAAAAATGCAGCAATAGCCAAAAGCCATCAACCTTTAGCCATACATCTGCCCTATTCAAAGCATCCAAGCCCCGTTGTACAGTAGCGCCAGCCACGGAGTATCGGCGTCAACAATGGCAGGCCTTGACGGCTGCCCACGCAAGGAATGCGCAGATGGACGATACCTCCGACAACACTCCGTTGAGGCAAGATTTCTCTCACTTCAACGCCGACATGCTGCACACCGTTCTGGAGTTGGTCAGCGATGGGATCTGGGATTGGAACGCCAATACCGGGTTCGTCTACCGCAACCCAGGGTGGTACGAAATGCTCGGCTATCCCCGCCATGCGCTGGAGAACAGCGTGTTCACCTGGGAAAACGTGATTCACCCGGAGGACTATCCTCAGGTGATGAAGCTGTTTGACGACTACATTCACCGTCGGGCGCCCCACTATCAAGCCGAGTACCGTTGCCGCAAAAAAGATGGCAGCTACCTGTGGATCGAAGACCGGGGCTACGTGATTGCCCGTAATGCTGACGGCTCGGTGGCGCGCATGGTGGGCGCCCACCGCGATATTCATCTCAGAAAATGTTCCGTCGAACAGTTGGAACGACGCAATCAATCCCTCGAAGCGCTGGTGGCAGAACGCACGCACGAGCTGTCGCGGGTCAATCAGCAGTTGCAACTTCAGTTGGACGAGAACCGCTCAATGGCCGAGCGGGATGCACTGACCCTGGTCGCCAATCGCTATCGCCTGGAAAAAGTGCTGCTGGAAGAATGTGACCGTGCCCAGCGCTTTCGCCTGCCGCTTTCACTGATTGCGATGGATATCGATGATTTCAAGCCGATCAATGACCGTTACGGTCATGGCGTGGGCGACCAGACGCTGGTACGGGTGGTGGAGTGCCTGGAACACGCTATTCGCCCCGATGACCTGCTGGCCCGCTGGGGTGGCGATGAGTTTGTGCTGGTCCTGCCAAAGACCTCGCTGGAGGTTGCAACGGCATTGGCAGAGCGCATTCGGCAAACGTTGAAGAACCTCCCGAGTGGTGACTTCAAGGTCACCCTGAGCCTGGGCGTGGCCCAGCGAAAAGCGCATGAAGCCCCCGCCGCCCTGATGATGCGCGCCGACCAGGCGCTGTATCGCGCAAAGGCTGCGGGAAAGGACGGGGTGTCGGAGTAACACCCCGCAAGGCTATCGAACCGGCGGCGCGTACTGGATGCCGCCGTTGTTCCACAGCGCATTGAGCCCGCGCTTGATCTTCAGCACGCTGCCCTGGCCGATATTGCGCTCGAACACTTCGCCGTAGTTGCCCACTTGCTTGACGATCTGCACCACCCAGTCCTTGCGCAGTTTCAGGTCTTTACCGTATTCGCCGTCGGCACCCAGCAAGCGTGCAATGTCAGGGTTCTTGGTGGTCTTGGCCTGCTCTTCGACGTTCTGCGAGGTGATGCCCATTTCCTCGGCATTGAGCATGGCGAACAGGGTCCACTTGACGATGCTGAACCACTCGTCATCGCCTTTACGCACCAGCGGCCCCAACGGCTCCTTGGAGATCACTTCCGGCAGCACCACGAACTCGTCCGGATGGGCCATCTTGATGCGCTGGGCGTACAGGCCCGACTGGTCGGTGGTCAGCACGTCACACCGCCCGGCCTCCAGGCCCTTGGCGCTTTCGTCGGCCGTGTCGAAGGTGATCGGCGTGTACTTCATGCCATTGGTACGGAAGTAATCGGAGACATTGAGTTCGGTGGTGGTGCCCGCCTGGATGCACACCGTCGCGCCGTCCAATTGCTTGGCACCGGTGACGCCCAACTTGTTGTTCACCAGAAAGCCGATGCCGTCGTAGTAAGTCACACCGGTAAACACCAGGCCCATGCCCGAGTCACGGGAGCTGGTCCACGTGGTGTTGCGTGAGATCATGTCGATCTCACCGGACTGCAGCGCGGTGAAGCGCTCCTTGGCGGTCAACTGGGTAAACTTCACTTTCGATGCATCGCCGAAGACCGCCGCCGCCACCGCGTGGCACACGTCCACATCGATGCCAGTCATCTTGCCATTGCTGTCCGGTACGCCGAAGCCCGGCAGCCCGTCACTGACGCCGCATTGGATGAAGCCTTTTTTCTGGATGGCGTCCAAGGTCACGCCTGCCTGAGCGGTGCTCGCCAGGCCAAGGGCGGCGGTGGCGCCGATCGCGGCCAACGTCGTTTTGAATGGGTTCATGCAAGGCTCTCCCTGTCATTCCTTATTATTCGGCGCCCCACAGCCCGCGCCGGTTTATAGTGCTGCCGGGCAGTATCAACGGCTTATACCGCTGCCACAAACGACCTTTAGGCAAAGGCTCCTTCCGATTTGGAATGAACTGCATGATTTCAAAACGCTTGACCCCTTCGATGACGGCCCTGCAGTGCTTCGAAGCCGCCGCCCGCCATTTAAGCTTCACCCGCGCCGCCGAAGAACTGCACCTGACCCAGAGTGCCGTGAGCAAGCAGGTGGCGCAGTTGGAGGAGATGCTCTGCCACAACTTGTTCGAACGGGTACGCCAGCGCTTGTACCTGTCGCCGGCGGGGTCGCTGTACCTCGCCGAAGTGCACAAGATCCTGACCCAGGTGGACATCTCCAGCCGCTATATCCTCACCTACGGCGGCGAAACCGAAGTGCTGCGCATCGCCACCCAACCGACCTTCGGCGACCGTTGGCTGGTGCCCAAGCTCAAGGATTTTGCGGCGAAACATCCAAACATTCACTTGGATGTGCGCAACGAGCTGGAGCCTTTTGACGTGTTGCAGGCCAAGGCCGATATCGCGTTTTTCTTCGGCCAGGGCTCATGGCCGGGGGCGACTTGCATCGAGTTGTTCCGTGAGGCGGTGGTGCCGGTGTGTGCACCGGGTTTTGTCCCCGAGGGCAGCGATGCTTCGTCGCGCCACACCTTGCTGCAATGCACCTCGCGCCCGGAGGCCTGGCACGAATGGTTCCTGGAACAGGGCCTGCATTCGCAGAACAGCTACCACGGGCCGCGTTTCGACACGTTCTACATGTGCATTCGCGCGGCGCAATCGGGTTATGGCGTGGCGTTGGTGCCGCAGTACCTGGTGGCCGAAGAACTGGCCCAGGGCAGCCTGATGATTCCGTGGGATTACGCGATGCCCAGCAGCGGCGCGCACTTTATTGCGCATGCCGAACATGCCGGTGAGATTCCCAAGGTGAACGCTTTCCTGAACTGGATGGTGGAATACACCCAAGCACATCCCGACTTTTAATAATGACCCGGCGATTTTATTTCGTTTGCGACAAGGGCGGGCACCCGGCTTAGATAAAAACAAACCCGTCACTGCCGAGTCCCCGATTCATGAGCCGCGAAACCATCAGCCAGTCGATTTCCATCGTTCACCCCATCAGCCTCAGCCACGGTAAAAACGCCGAGGTCTGGGACACTTCGGGCAAACGCTATATCGATTTTGTCGGCGGTATCGGCGTACTCAACCTCGGTCATTGTCACCCTGGCGTGGTCGAGGCAATTCGTGAACAGGCGACCCGGCTGACCCATTACGCGTTCAACGCCGCGCCTCACACGCCCTACCTCGAGCTGATGGATCGCCTGACGGCGTTCATCCCGGTGGACTACGCGGTCAGCGGCATGCTCACCAACAGCGGCGCGGAAGCGGCGGAAAACGCGCTGAAGATTGTGCGCGGCGCCACCGGCCGTACGGCGGTGATCGCCTTTGACGGCGCCTTCCATGGCCGGACCCTGGCCACGCTCAACCTCAACGGCAAGGTGGCGCCCTACAAACAAAAGGTCGGTGTACTGCCGGGCCCGGTGTATCACCTACCCTACCCCAGCGCCGACAACGGCGTGACCTGCGCCGAAGCGCTGAAGGCCATGGACCGTTTGTTCAGCGTGGAAATCGACGTCAACGACGTAGCGTGTTTCATCATCGAGCCGGTGCAGGGCGAAGGGGGTTTCCTTGCGCTGGACATCGCGTTCGCCCAGGCCCTGCGGCGCTTTTGCGATGCGCACGACATCCTGCTGATTGCCGATGAAATCCAGTCGGGTTTTGGTCGTACCGGCCAGCGTTTCGCGTTCTCGCGCCTGGGTATCGAACCGGACTTGATCCTGTTGGGTAAAAGCATCGCGGGCGGTGTGCCGCTGGGCGCAGTCGTCGGACGCAAGGCGCTGATGGACAACCTGCCCAAAGGCGGCCTGGGCGGAACGTATTCCGGCAACCCCATCGCCTGTGCGGCGGCCTTGGCCACGCTGGATGCAATGACCGATGAGCACCTGAAAACCTGGGGTTCACAACAGGAAGAGGCCATCGTCCGCCGTTATGAAACCTGGCGCGCACAGGGCCTGACGCCCTACCTCGGCCGGCTCACCGGCGTCGGCGCCATGCGCGGTATCGAGCTGGCCAACGCCGATGGCACCCCAGCGCCAAAACAGCTGGCTCAATTATTGAGCCTGGCGCGGGACGCCGGGTTGCTGCTGATGCCCAGCGGCAAGGCGCGGCACATCATCCGTTTGCTGGCCCCGCTGACCATCGAGTCGGCGGTGCTGGAGGAAGGCCTGGATATCCTCGAGGCCTGCTTCAAGCAGTTGGACTCGTAACGCGCATCCACGGGTTGGCCTGTCCTTGACCTTGCCGGGGACGTCCGGGCTCGCTTGCCCCGAGAAATACGCCGCCACGTCCACCGCACCCTGGCTGGGTGCAGGTCAGTAGTCGCTTTTATAGGTTCATCAGGCCAGTATGTTTCAACGGGTTCAGCGAAAAGGGCCGTTGATAGGGGTCAGGACGAATCGATGGCAAAAACTTGCACTTGACCATTGATAAGATGCTTCTTGAAGACATGTACGTATTTCTGTACGTTTCAACCATCGATCGAGGACGCCATCATGGAAACCATCAACTACACCAATGCCCGCGCCCATCTTTCCAAAACGATGGATCGAGTTAACGAAGACCACGTACCACTGCTGGTAACACGGCAAAAAGGTGAGCCGGTGGTGATGATTTCGTTGTCAGAGTTCAATGCGCTTGAAGAGACGGCCTATCTGCTGCGCTCGCCTAAAAATGCCGAACACCTCATCAACTCAGTCAACAGCCTGCGAGCTGGCAAAGCCAAGCCAAGGCGGTTGATTGAAGAATGAACATACCCTTTACCCCTGAGGGCTGGGACGACTACCTCTGGTTTCAACAAAACGATAAGGCCGGGCTCAAGCGTATCAATTTGCTGATCAAGGCCATCCAGAGAGATCCGTTTAATGGGGTTGGAAAACCTGAACCCCTCAAGCACAACCTGAGTGGTTTCTGGTCGCGGCGGATTACAGCAGAGCATCGTCTCGTATATGGAATAGAAGACAATGAGGTACAGATTCTGATGTGCCGCTATCACTACTAACAACCTGCTCAGACCGATCTGAAATTGCCCAATGCAGCGCAAGGAAGCATTCGATGCTTGATATCCTCCAAGGCACGCCCGTTTGGGTTTACGCCATCTACCTGTGGGTCTGCTACTACGGCATCAAGGCCTGCCTGGGCGGCCGCGAGAATCGTCGCTCGCTGGTGATCTTGCCGGTGGTGCTGGTGGTGTGGTCGCTGATGTCGCTGGCGCCTTCAATCTTGTCGAGCGGCGCCTGGGGCGGCGGCGCGGCTCTGGGCAGCCTGGTGGGCATGCTGCTGTTCAATGCGCAAGGCGCCCGGCTGGATGCCAATGGCGAAACCCTGGTGTTGCCAGGCACCTGGAAGACCCTGCTGATCTCACAGTTGTTCTTTGCGGTGAAGTATTACTTCGGCTACCAACAGGCGGTACATCCGTTGCTGCTCAGCACGCCGTCGATGCTGATGACGCTGGGCGGCGTATCGGGCTTTACCGTGGGCCTGTTTTGCGGACGGGCAATCCGGTTGCAACGGACGCTGACGGCATTGCGTCGGGACAAGGGCATTGTGCTGCCTTGACCTGATCCCCCTGCGCGCTGAAAATGCGCGACGCTTTTTTGTCCTCGTTTACTGAAGTAGTGAAATTTCAATGTCCGATTCTTACACCGAAAAATCCGCCCCCGAAGAATCCGTAGTCGCCTTGCAGTCCAAAGCCGAGTACGAAAACGCCATCAATCTTTCACAGCATGTGCCGGCCGCCAAGATCATCAGCGAGATGGTGCTGGACGCTTTCCACACCTCCAAGGAAAGCGACCAGATCCGCGAGCTGCGCGTGGCGATCCGCCAGGCCCATGACGCCTTCGACGACGACAAGGCCTATGACCTGATGGGCCAGCTCAAGCAACTCAAGGATGCAGAAGCCGCGGACAACGCCGCCCTGGAAAACCTGAGCAGCCAGTTTTCCATCAGTCGCATCCTGTCCAGCTTCAAGGACGACCCCGAGTTTCAGGAGTTGGTCTACGGTTTAGCGTTGAAGGTGCTGAACCAGAGCCACCAGGCCATCAGCAACCCGAGCGCCGGCAAGAGCAAGGCGTCACGGCCCAAGAAAGAGGCCGAGGTGTTTGTGATCAGCAAGGATGGCATCAGCGTCACCCTGCCGTTGCGCACGCCGCGCTCGAAGCTGAACGTTGACCGTGAGGCGTTCGAGTTTTTGGGCTTCAGCTTTGTGGGTGAAGGCGATGAAGCGGAGCTGGAGGTGGAGAGCTTTGTGGATAACGCCGGCGCCGAGCAGCCGTTGAGCCGCAAGAGCGTGATCACGGCGTTGCAGCAGCAGACGGCGTTTGAGGGGTACAGCATCGCGCAGCAGTAACTGACACCATGGAGTAACTGTGGGAGCCCCCTCCCACAGCTTGATTTGTGTCAGTTGATCGGTTCGATCTGCGCCGCAAACACTTCGCGAAACCGCTCCATCTCCCGCTTGTTCCCTACTGTCACCCGCACCCACTGCGGCCAATCTTTCCACACCCGTCCGATCAGCACGCCTTGCGCGGCCAGTTTCTCGATCACCTGCGCCGCCGGTTGTTTCACGTCGATCATGAAACAGTTCGCCTGGGAGGCCGTGCAGGTGAACCCACGCCCTTTCAGCCAGGCTACCGTCTCGTCGCGCAGTTGGTTATTAAGCGCCTTGCGTTGCGGCAGCAGTTTCACATCTTCAAGGCTGGCGAGGCCGCCAAGCAGGGTACAGCCCGCCGGGACGTTGTCGCCGCCAAACACGGCCAGCCGCTCCAACAGCGCCTGGTGGCCGATCGCCAAGCCCAGGCGGGCGCCGGCCATGCCATAGATTTTCGAGAAGGTGCGCAGCACCAGCAGGTCGTCGTGGTCCTTGACCCAACTGACGACGCTGGGCACGTCGGCGAAGTCGATATAGGCCTCGTCCACCACCAGCACGCTGCCTTTGGGTTTATCCGCCAAGGCTTGGCGGATGGCGTCGATGGGGGTCACGGTGCCTGTGGGGTTGTTGGGGTTGCACAGGTAGAGCATCCCGGCCTGTGGATCGGCGGCGAGCATGGCCGGGATGTCGTGGGCGTGGTCGGCGTTCAGGTTGACCTCCTTCACCGGCGCCCTGCTCGACTCGGCGGCCTGACGCGGCACTTCGTAAGACGGCGTGGGCATTACCAGGCCGCGGGTTTCGCTGGTGAATGCCAGCACGGCATAACGCAACGCGGCCATCGAGCCTGCGAAAACGGCCACTTGCTCCTCGGCAATGCCTTGCTGCTGGGCAAACAACCCGGCCAGGGCGTACATGTGTTTGTAGGGATAACGCCCGGACGTGGCGATCCCTTGCTGCATTGCGTCACGGGCGGCGCGTGAGGGCCCGTAGGGGCTTTCGTTGTAGTTGAGCAGCACCTTATCAGTCTTGGTCGGCGGTGGGCTGGCAACGGCCCAATCCAGGCGCCCCAGCAGTGGCAGGGCTGCGCCCAGGGCGAGAAGGGACCGGCGACTGACGGTGACCATAGGGCTACTCCTTGTAAAGACGTCCTTGTAGACGGGTGATGGATTCGCACAACTCGTACAGAGGGGTATGACGAGATAAACCTCCGCAGATTTAAACCCGCGCCCAAGAAAAAGCCCCGCGCTTCTCTCGAAGGCGGGGCTTTTTCACTGCGAGGCCACTCAGTGAGCGTAGGTCAGCAACAGCTCTTTCGGCACTTGGAAATCCAGGGACATCATCACGCTGAGCGCGGTGATGGTGAAGATCGAGAACACGAACAGCTTGCGGGCCCAGACGGTGTCGTCCACCGCCTTGTAGCCGGTCCAGGCCATGTACAACCAGTACATGCCCATGGCCGCCGCGACGGCGAGGTAGCTCATGCCGGCGTAGCCACTGAAGGTCAACATCAAGGTCGCCACGAGGAAGGCCAGGATGTACAGCAGGATGTGTTTCTTGGCGACCTGGATGCCACGCTTGACCGGCAATACCGGAATCGACGCAGCCAGGTAGTCGTTGAAACGGAAGATCGCGATGGCGTAGGAATGCGGCATCTGCCACAGGCTGAACATCACCAGCAGCACCAGCGCAGCCATGTCGAAGCTATTGGTCACAGCCACATAACCAATCACCGGCGGCATCGCCCCCGACAGACTGCCCACCAGCGTGCCGTGAACCGACTTGCGCTTGAGGTACAGGCTGTAGAGGCCGACGTAGATGACAAAGCCGATCACGGCAAACAACGCCGCCAACGGATTGGCCACCTTGTACAACAACACCACGCCGGCGACACCCAGGACGGTCGCGAAGATCAGTGCCAGCTTCAGGGAGATCAGGCCCTGGACCAGCACGCGATTCTTGGTGCGCTCCATCTTGATGTCGATGTCGCGGTCGATGCAGTTGTTGAATACACAACCGGAAGCTACCACCAGGGACGTACCGATCATCGCAGCCAGGAAGATGGCCAGATCGACATGTCCCTGGGAGGCCAGGAAGAAACCGCCCGCCACAGAAAGCACGTTACCGAAAATGATCCCCGGTTTGGTGATTTGGATAAAGTGCTTAAGCGACATCGGGTCTTACCTCACTTCGCCATCATGAACGTATGGATGCTGAACATGATCCATATCGACAGGCCAACCAGCAGCAGGATTACTAAGCCTGCGAACACGAACGCAATCACGTTATCGCGCTGCTCTTTAGAGCGGTCCAAGTGCAGGAAGTACACCAGGTGAACCAGCACCTGAATCACCGCGAACGCCAAGACAATCATCAAGGTGATCGACTTCGGCAGGGTCGGGTACATCACCAGACCGAACGGGATGAGCGTCAGGATTACCGACAGGATGAAGCCGATAGCGTAAGACTTAACGCTGCCGTGGCTCGCATCATGGCTGTCATGGTCATGGGAGTGTGCATTAGCCATTACAGAGTCCCCATCAGGTAAACAACGGTGAAGACGCAGATCCAGACCACGTCCAGGAAGTGCCAGAACAGGCTCAGGCAGCTCAGGCGAGTCTTGTTGGTGTTGGTCAGGCCGTGTTTATTGACCTGATACATCATCACCGCCATCCACAGCAGGCCGGCCGTTACGTGCAGACCGTGGGTGCCGACCAGCGTGAAGAACGCCGACAGGAAACCGGAACGGTGCGGGCCGTAGCCTTCGGAGATCAGCAGGTGGAACTCGTTGATCTCCATGCCGATGAAGCCCAGGCCGAACAGGAAGGTCAGTGCCAACCAGCTCAGTACGCCTTTTTTGTTGCCCTTGTAGAAGGCCAACATGGCGAAGCCGTAGGTGATCGAACTGAACAACAGCAAGGCAGTTTCGCCGAGCACGTAAGGCAGTTCGAAGATGTCGTGGCCCGACGGGCCACCCGCTACGTTGTTTACCAGTACCGCGTACACCGCGAAGATCGACGCAAACAAGATGCAGTCGGTCATCAGGTAGAGCCAGAAACCGAAAACGGTCATCGGCCCCGAGTCGTGGTGATGGTCATCGTGCCCATGGTCATCGACATGGGCGTGTCCAGCATTGGTCACTAAGTTCGACATGGTTTAAGCCTGTTCCAACGAGGTTTCTACACGGTTGGCCGGGATTTTCTTCTCGGCGACCAGGCGAGCGTGTTGCTCGGCTTCGATGCGTTCGATCGTTTCGACCGGCACCATGTAGCCTTGATCATCACGTGCAGCGTGGACGATGAAGTAACCGATGGTGCCCACCAGGCCCACGATTGCCAGCCACCAGATGTGCCAGATCATCGCGAAACCGAACACGGTCAACAGCGCACCCATCACCACGCCAGTGGCGGTGTTGTTTGGCATGTGGATCGGTTCGTAGTGCTTAGGACGCTGGTACGCAGTACCGTCTTCCTTGGCTTCGGTGAACGCATCAATGGTGTTCGCAGTCGGGATCACGGCGAAGTTGTAGAACGGTGGTGGCGACGAGGTCGACCATTCCAGGGTGTGGCCATTCCATGGGTCGCCGGAGTCGCAAGCGTTCTGCTTACGGTCACGGATGCTCACGTACAGCTGGATCAACTGGCAGGCGATACCCACAGCGATCATGATTGCACCGAACATGGCGACGTACAGATACGGCACCCACTCAGGGTTGGTGGTGGCGTTCAGACGACGGGTCATGCCCATGAAGCCCAGTGCATAGAGCGGCATGAACGCGACGAAGAAGCCCGAGATCCAGAACCAGAATGCAGCCTTGCCCCAGCCTTCGTGCAGCTTGAAGCCGAACGCTTTCGGGAAGTAGAAGCTGAAACCAGCGATGTAACCGAATACAGCACCACCGATGATCACGTTGTGGAAGTGAGCGATCACGAACAGGCTGTTGTGCAGGACGAAGTCAGCACCCGGGATGGCCAGCAGTACGCCGGTCATGCCGCCGATGGCGAAGGTCACCATGAAGCCCAGGGTCCACAGGACCTGGCTGGTCATGCGCAGACGGCCGTGGTAGATGGTGAACAGCCAGTTGAATAGCTTCACCCCCGTCGGGATGGAAATCAGCATCGTCGCCAGGCCGAAGAAGGCGTTGACGCTGGCCCCCGAACCCATGGTGAAGAAGTGGTGCAGCCACACCATGAAGCCCAGTACGGAGATTGCGCCCGATGCGTAAACCATCGAGTGGTGACCGAACAGGCGCTTGCCGGTAAAGGTCGAGATCACTTCGGAGAAGATACCGAACGCTGGCAGGATCAGGATGTACACCTCAGGGTGACCCCATGCCCAGAACAGGTTCACGTACATCATTGGATTGCCACCAAGTTCGTTGGTGAAAATGTGGAAATCCAGGTAACGGTCAAGCGACAGCAGCGCCATGGTAGCGGCCAGGATCGGGAACGAAGCCACGATCAGGACGTTGGCCCAGGTGCAGGTCCAGGTGAAGATCGGCATGTCCATCAGTTTCATGCCAGGGGCGCGCATTTTCAGGACGGTGGCCAGGAAGTTGACCCCCGTCAGTGTCGTCCCGAGTCCTGATAGCTGTAGCGCCCAGATGTAGTAGTCCACACCCACGCCAGGGCTGTATTGCAGGCCCGACAATGGCGGATACGCAACCCAACCGGTCTTGGCGAATTCGCCGACACCCAGGGACACGTTGATCAGCACAACGCCGGAAACCAGCAGCCAGAAGCTCAGGGAGTTCAGGAACGGGTAGGCAACGTCACGGGCGCCAATCTGCAGCGGCAAGGCAAGGTTCATCAGGCCGGTGAAGAATGGCATCGCCATGAAGATGATCATGATCACACCGTGGGCGGTGAAGATCTGGTCATAGTGTTCAGGTGGCAGGTAGCCAGGCGAACCCTCGGTGGCCATGGCCAACTGGGTACGCATCATGATGGCGTCGGCAAAACCACGCAGCAGCATGACCATGGCCACGATGACGTACATGACACCGATTTTCTTGTGGTCGACCGACGTCAACCACTCGGTCCACAGGTAGGTCCACTTCTTGAAATAAGTGATTGCTGCAAACAGTGCCAGACCACCCAGCGCGATCATGGCGATGGTAATCATCACAATCGGCTCGTGGAACGGGACCGCATCCCAACTTAATTTACCAAACATCGTTTACTCCTCTGCCCCAGCAGTTGAATGCGAGCCCGTGTCAGAACCTTCAACCGCGGCCACTTCTTTCTTCTCGTGCTTGACCGGCTTGCCTGGTTTCATGCCTTCGTACTTGTCGACGATTTTCTGAAACAGGTTCGGCTCATACGTGGAGTACAGGGCGACTGGGTTGTTCTGGCTTGGTTTGGTCAGGGCGTCGTATTCAGCTTGATCAAGCTGTTTAGGTGCGGCCTTGACTTCGGCTACCCAGGCGTTGAAATCTTCCTGGCTCGTCGAGATGGCTTTGAATTTCATGCCGGTGAAGCCAGCGCCGCTGTAGTTCGCGGAGATGCCTTCCATTTCAGCTTTTTCGTTGGCGATCAGGTGCAGTCGGGTCTGCATGCCTGCCATCGCGTAGATCTGACCGCCCAGGGCAGGGATGAAGAACGAGTTCATCACGGCGTCGGAGGTGATCCGGAAATTAAGCGGGGTGTTTTCCGGGAAGCGGATCTGGTTAACGGTGGCGATACCCAGGTCCGGGTAGATGAACAGCCACTTCCAGTCCAGCGCGACCACTTCGATGTTGATCGGCTTGACGTCGGACTCCAGCGGACGGTACGGGTCCAGCTCGTGGGTCGACTTATAGGTGATGTAACCCAAGGCGATGATGATGAGGATCGGAACCAGCCACACCGCGATTTCGATCTTGGTGGAGTGCGACCACTTCGGCGCGTAGGTCGCGTTGGTGTTCGACGCGCGGTATTTCCAGGCGAAGGCGAAGGTCATGATGATCACAGGCACCACGACCAACAGCATCAGCAGGGTGGCGGTGATGATCAGGTTTCGTTGATCCAGACCGATCTGTCCTTTTGGGTCCATCAAGGTCCACTTGCAGCCTCCCAGCATTAACATCATGCCCAGCAGCGGCAAAAAGCCTAGTAATCGGGGGTACCTGTTTTTACTCATCTCACGACCTCTAAAGCAGCTTGCGCAATGCAGTTGGGTTTTGATCGCCAACACTTCACCCTGCCAAGGGTTGGCATTTCTCTTCGATTGAATAAGAGCCTGCCCGTCACGCCATAACTGTACGTTTCACGGACCTGCGGTGAGTTCTTATTCGATTTCGTGGTTAAAGGCCTTGTTACAGACCAATTCCATTTGGTGCGGATAGTTGAAAGGCTGCCGGAACCTTGGGGTCGCACAGAGCCATCCATCTGCCCCTCGACCGCTCCAGTGCTCAAATATTGAACAGCACAGGACATTCAGTGCGGGCGATTGTAGTTAGCTAGCGATGTATAAACCATGTCTTATAAAGAAATAATTTTTATCGATTACAGCAATAATCCTTCACCATTATTGCAACGGTTCGCGATCTTATCGCGTTCAATTCTCAACAAAAACCACAAAAATTGCCGTGTTATAGGGCAATCCGCCACAGCCCTTACAGCGCGTAAGGGCATGCCAAACCGATGCAACCCCCCATAAAACAAGGCATTCGGACATCACCGAATCGCTGATTCGGCGTGAGGTGCGTGGCATTGGCGCAACCACAAACTGACAGCACATCTTGGCCGTTTGATGCAAATTTAAGCAGCCGTTTGGCCGGTCAGAAACGTCCTGCGGACGCTTCCGTGTGACAACATGTCGCACGCTGAGCGCACCTGAAATTGTCCGGCGTCACGTTCTGTTCACAAATCCCCACAAGCAAAAACGCCCCGGCCTTCCGTTAAGAAAGACCGGGGCGTTTGGGTGATGGGCTCAGGCTGTGTGCTGGCGATTCCGGTAGATGCCCAGCGGTACCAGGATCACCGTCAGCACGAAGGCGACCAATGCCCACTGCGCCAGCGACAGGCCGAGTACGGGTGGATAAGGGGTACTGCAGAAGCCGTCGACCTGGAAGCCCAGGGGAAACACCTTGGCCAGGGGCAGGTCATCGACAATCGGTTGCAGCACATCGATGCCGCAGCTCACCTGAGGGAAGAACTGGGTGTACACATGATGGCCGGCGGCGGCCACCCCGCCGAGGGCGCTGAGTATCACCAGGCCTTCAAACAGCGTGAGGGCGCCTTTGGTGCGCATGGCTGCGCCGATGAACGCGAAGATCGCGATCAACAGCAAGGCGTAGCGTTGCAGGATGCACAGCGGGCATGGGGCCTCGCCCAGTACGACCTGCATGTAGAGCGCACCGCCGATCAGCGCCAGGCAGATGATGCCCAGCAACACCAGAAAGCGCCGCTCCCTGCCTAAACGCAATTCGTCACTCATCTCCGTTTCCCTTTGCCTGATTGTGGTTGTGGCGTATGGCCGCAAGTTTACACACAGGGAGTGGTTTAAACAGAGGGGGTTAACGGGGGATTAATCATGGGAAATGTTGTGGCGGACCTGTGGCGAGGGAGCTTGCTCCCGTTGGACCGGGCTGGCGCTCCAGTGCGCAGCGCTCCCATCTTTTTAGGGCCGCTTCGCAGCCCAACGGGAGCGAGCTCCCTCGCCACAGGTTATGTGTACCTATTCCAGGGCCGCCGCTGGGCCGAAGAATTCGTAGCGGCTTTGTTTTTCGGGGACACCCAAGGCTTTGAGGTGGCGCTTGATCGCGGCCATGAAGCCTTTGGGGCCAAGAAAATAGGCATCGATGTCGCGCTGCTCGGGCAACCAGGCGGCCAGCTGTTCCTGGCTCAGCAGGCCGACGTTGTCCGCTGCGGGGCTCACGCCGTCGTCTTCGGCGTAGCAGTAGTAACGCTTGAGTTGCGGGTGCTGGGCCGCCAGGGCATCCACCCAGTCGCGGAACGCATGCACGGCGCCATTACGTGCGCAGTGGATAAAGTGCACCGGGCGCTCAGTGGCCAAGGCCGCTTCGAGCATCGGCAAGGTCGGCGTGATGCCTACCCCGCCGCTGATCAGCACCAACGGTTTGTCGCTGGCCGCCAGGGTGAACTCGCCCGACGGCGGGAACAGGTCGATGGTCGCCCCGACGTGCAGTTGGTCGTGCAGGTAGTTGGACACCCGCCCACCCGCTTCGCGCTTGACGCTGATGCGGTACTGGCCCGCATCGGTCAGGGCCGACAGCGAATAGTTGCGGCGTACTTCTTCACCCTCCAGCACCAGCTTCATGCCGATGTACTGGCCAGGCGCGGCGGCGAGGACCGGGCCATTATCCACCGGGGCGAAATAGAAGGAGGTGATTTCAGCACTCTCCTCCACGCGCTTGACCAGCGTGAACGGCCGCGCACCGCGCCAGCCGCCGGGGGCCTGGGCTTTCTCCTCATAGATCGCCGCCTCGGCGCCAATCAGGATATCCGCCAATTGGCCGTAGGCTGCACCCCAGGCATTCATCACCTCGGGGGTCGCGATCTCGCTGCCGAGCACTTCGGAAATGGCGCGCAGCAGGCAGGCACCGACGATCGGGTAGTGCTCCGGCAGGATCTGCAGTGCCACGTGCTTGTTGATGATCTTGGCCACCAAATCGCCAAGCTGGTCCAACTGGTCGATATGCCGCGCGTACATCAACACGCCGTTGGCCAGGGCGCGAGGTTGGTCGCCGCTCGCCTGGTGCGCCTGGTTAAACAGCGGGCGAACCTCCGGGTACTCAGAGAGCATCATGCGGTAGAAATGGGTGATCAGCGCTTCGCCACCGCTTTCCAGCAGCGGCACGGTGGATTTGACGATGGCACGGTCTCGGGCACTAAGCATGGGAGCCTCCTGGGCTTCTTCACTGATTACCCTGACTCACTCAGTATTCGTGCCAACTTATAAACCGATATTTTTCAATGGTTTAAATGACTAGTAGTCAATATGACTTCCTACAATCTATAGTCATAAGGACTACAAGGAGTCATTATGACTGCGAAATCACTGCTCACCACCCTGCTGCCCTTGGTCGCCGACCTGTCCCGCGAACTGCCCGAAGGCGAGCGTTACCGCCGCCTGCTGCAAGCCATGCGCGCCCTGCTGCCCTGCGACGCCGCCGCGCTGTTGCGCCTGGACGGCGACTCGCTGGTGCCGCTCGCCGTCGACGGTTTGAGCGCCGATACCCTGGGCCGGCGCTTCAAGGTCAGTGAACATCCGCGCTTCGCCGTATTGCTGAGCAGCCCCGGCCCCACGCGCTTCGACAGCGACAGCGAATTGCCCGACCCCTACGACGGCCTGGTCGATGGCCTGCACGGCCACCTGGAAGTGCACGACTGCATGGGCTGCCCACTGTTTGTCGACGACCATCCCTGGGGCTTGCTGACCCTGGACGCGCTCGACACCGAACGTTTCGAACGCGTTGAGCTGGATGCCTTGCAAGCCTTCGCCAGCCTCGCCGCCGCCACCGTCAACGTCGCCGAGCGCATCGAGCGCCTGGCCCTGCGTGCCGAAGACGAACACCAGCGTGCCGAGATCTACCGCCAGGCCAGCGGCCAGCAGCACAAGGAAATGATCGGGCAGAGCAAAACCCACAAACGCCTGGTGGAGGAAATCAAGTGGGTGGGCGGCAGCGACCTCACCGTGCTGATCACTGGCGAAACCGGCGTGGGCAAGGAACTGGTGGCCCAGGCCATTCACGCCGCCTCACATCGCGCGGACAAACCGCTGATCAGCCTCAACTGCGCCGCCCTGCCGGAAACCCTGGTGGAAAGCGAGCTGTTCGGCCATGTACGCGGCGCCTTTACCGGTGCGCTGAACGAACGCCGGGGCAAGTTCGAGTTGGCCAATGGCGGCACGCTGTTCCTGGATGAAGTGGGCGAGCTGTCATTGACGGTACAGGCCAAGCTGCTGCGGGTGCTGCAAAGCGGCCAGTTGCAGCGCCTGGGGTCGGACAAGGAGCATCAGGTGGATGTGCGCTTGATCGCCGCCACCAACCGCGACCTCGCTGACGAAGTACGCAACGGCCGCTACCGCGCCGACTTCTACCACCGCCTCAGTGTGTACCCGCTGCAAGTGCCGGCGCTGCGCGAGCGCGGGCGCGATGTGTTGCTGCTGGCCGGTTTCTTCCTTGAACAGAACCGCTCACGCATGGGCCTGGGCAGCCTGCGCCTGACCAGCGATGCCCAGGCGGCACTGTTGGCCTATAACTGGCCAGGCAACGTACGAGAGCTGGAACATTTGATCGGACGCAGCGCGCTGAAAGCCCTCGGCAACTGTCGCGAGCGTCCGAAGATTCTCAGCCTGAGTGCACAGGACCTCGACCTGCCCGATATCAGCGCGCCGGTGGTCGAAGCGCCGGTCGACACCGGCCTCGCTGTCACCGGCGACCTGCGCCAGGCCACCGAGCAATACCAACGCCAGGTCATCAGCGCCTGCCTGGAACGCCATCAGCACAACTGGGCCAGCGCCGCTCGCGAACTGGGCCTGGACCGCGCCAACCTCGGCCGCATGGCCAAGCGCCTGGGGATGAAATAAAAGGATTCCCCCAATCTAAATGGGGGCTTGCCTGTGATAGCGGTGAACCAATCAAAGATAAGGCGGCTGACACACCGCCATCGGGGGCAAGCCCCCTCCCACACTAGACAGCCTTCGCCTCGAAAACCGGGCTCGTAACCTTAGGCTTACGAAACACCAACACATTCCCCACCATCACCAGCACCAACCCCGCCAACGCCGGCGCGGTCCACTGATACCCCTCGGCAAACGCCGACACATTCAACGCCACCACCGGGAACAGCACCGTGCAATACGCAGCACGCTCCGGCCCCATGCGCCCCACCAGCGTCAGGTACGCCGTGAACCCGATCACCGACCCTGGAATCACCAGGTACCACAACGCCCCGACATACCGCGCACTCCAGTCCATCTCGAACGGGATCCCGCGCACCGCGCAATACGTTGCCAACATCGCCGCGCCATACGCCATGCCCCAGGCATTGGTGGTCAACGGCCTGAGCCCAGCCTTCTGCTGCAGACTCGAGAGCATATTGCCGGCCGAAAAACACATCGTCCCCAACAATGCCAAGCCCAGGCCAAGCAGGGTCTGCGGGCTAGCGGTATGCCCCACCACTTCCGGCCAGAACAACAAGCCCAACCCGGCCAACCCCAGGCCGCCGCCCATCAACACATTACGCGCGACCCGCTGGCCGAAAAACACCCGGGCATTGAGTGCGTTCCACAACGTGGCCGTGGAAAACACCACCGCCACCAGGCCGCTGGGGATCCATTGGCTGGCGGTCAGGAAGCACATGAAGTTAACGCAGAACAGGCACAAGCCCTGGGCGACGCAGATCAGGTGCCCGCGGCGGTTCATCACCTGCAACTTGCGGCTCAGCAGCAACAGTGCAAACAGCACCAGCGCCGCCAGGCCGAAGCGATACACGATGGACACAGGAATCGCCACCACGCCCAGCTGCCATTTGAGGGCAATCCAGGTGGTGCCCCAGATCAGCACGGTGAGTAAGTAGAGGGAAAGGTTCATGACGGGCTCCGGTGATTGAACCCCAGTGTCACCCTGCCCCCGCGGAAGGGTCTTGCACAATCTTGCGCTTTTGTCGGGCAGCGGGAGCACAGCGCCAGCATCGCGGAGTAGGATGCAAGGCGTCGGAGAGTATTCACCATGCCAGATCTGGAATCCCTGCAAGTCTTTCAAGCGCTTAACCGCTCGCCCAACGCACGGCTCGAAGCCTGCGCCGAGCTCGGTGACGGTTTGTCTGCAGCTTTGTGGAGCAACCACCACGACTCGCAGGATTACCAGGCGCCCAGCCATCACACCCTGTCATGCTACATCGGCGGCGGCACCGGCACGTTCCGGCGCGACCAGCCCGGCACCAAGGGTGGGCCGGACAAGCTGTGCATCCTGCCCGCCGAGCATCAATCGGCGTGGGTGATCAATGGCGAGATTCGCCTGGCCCATGTGTATTTCAGCCCGGAGCAATTTGCCCTCGGTTGCATCACCCTGCTCGACCGCGAGCCCCGCGCGTTGCAACTGCGGGAAAGCACCTTTCTGGAGGACGCCAGCCAGGCCCGACGCTTTCACCAGTTGATCGCCCTCAACTGGCACGAACCCGCCGAGCGCCTGCTGACCAGCAGCCTGGCCCATGAAATGCTCAGCCATACCTTGCTCAGCCAGGTAGGCGCGCGCGAGGGGCTGCGTTTGAAAGGCGGGCTGGCGGCGCATCAACGGCGGCGATTGGTGGAGTACATCGACCAGCACCTGGAAGACCCGATCAGCCTGGGCCAACTGGCCGGGATGTGCGCGTTGTCCGAGTACCATTTCGCGCGGATGTTCCGCCAAAGCTTCGGCCTGCCGCCCCATCAATACCTGCTGGCACGGCGGCTGACCCGCGCCCAGGCGCTACTGCGCAGCGGCGCCTTGCCCCTGGGCGAGATCGCGTTGCTGTGCGGTTTCTCCAGCGCCAGCCACTTCACCCATCGTTTTCGCCAAGCCATGGGCGCCACGCCCGGCGAATACCGGCAGGCGCTCGGCGCTTAGGTCATCAACCCCAGGGCCTTGGCCTTGGCCACCGCTTGTGTACGTCGCTCCACACCCAACTTGCTGTGGATGCGCCGCGCATGGGTTTTGACGGTGTGCAGGGAGATAAACAGCCGATCGGCGATTTCCAGGTTGGAGTTGCCAAGGGCGATCAACTGCAACACTTCCAATTCGCGCTGGCTCAGGGGGTTGTCCACCGCGCCCGGCGTTGACGCCTGCGGCTCCATCCCCAGCTCACTCAACAACCCCGGCGAACGCAAACGCAGTTCACGAATCGCCTGCTGCACCTGACAACGACCGGCCAGTTCCAAGCCGGTTTGCAGCGAGCGACGCGCCAGGGCAGCGTCGCCCAATTGCCAGGCCACTTCACCCAACACCAGGTGCAGCTCGGTTTCCAGGCAGAGCATGCCGCGCTGGTGGGTGGTTTCCAGCAAGGCACTGAGCCGCGCCACCGGTTGTTCGGCGCAGCCCAGTTTGACCTCTGCCAGCACCAGCAAATATTCCAGGCGCGGAATCAATTCCAGGGTGGCCGGCGGCGCCTGTTTGGCCAGGGGCCCACGGAAGTGGCGGAGCACACGGCGCACCGCTTCTGCCGTCAGTTCGGCGCGACCTTGCTGCAGCCAGAAATGCCCGCTGACCAACAGCAGCACCGCACGGTACACCGTCTCGGGCACCTGGCGTTGCTGCATCAGCCGTTCCGCGTCGCGCAGCTGCACAAAGGCCTGGGCGTAGTCGCCACGGTTGGCGGCCAGCAGGGCCAGGCCGAGAAACCCATAAAGGACGCGCTTATCCTGGCTGTGCAGGCACATTTTCAAGCCTGCCTGGAAACAGGCGTCCGCCAGGCTGTCTTGCCCCTGGCGCAATGCCAGGTGCCCGCGCCGCAGGGCAATACGTCCCACCAATGGCCCGGCCTTGAGCCGCTGTTTGAGCAACATCGCCTGCACGTTTTCCAACAAACTCTGTGCCCGATAGGGTGCACCGCGCTGTTCCAGCAACTGTGCGTGATCCAGTTCGAGCAGGGCCTCGAGCAACAATGAACCCTGGGCGCGCGCCAGGCAGAGCGCTTCACGGTTCAGGGCCTGGGCAATGTCCAGCTCGCCGCGCAGCAAGGCTTGCTGGGTCAGGCCTGACAGACACATCAACCGCGAGGTCCAGGCGCTGTCGGGCAAGGCTTGCAACGCTTCAAGGAAATGCTCGCGGGAACGCTCGGCGTCACCGCCCAAGTGCAATAGCCAGCCCCACTGCGCTTGCCAGCGCGCGAGTAAATGCCGCTGCAGTGCCGCCGTCGGTTGCGGAGCGAAGCGCGCCAACTGGTCGATGCATTGCGCGGCCTGGTCGAAGCGCCCGGCGAACAGCAGCGCCGCCGTCACCAGCCCCACCAGTTGCGCCGAGCCGAGCATCAATTCGTCGCCGTGCTGTTCATGCAGGCGCAACAGCAACACCGCGTTCTGCTGACGGAACAAGTCCTCGAAACTGAAATGCTGTAACAGGCTCACCGCCACTTCATATTCTTCGGCCAGCAGCGCTTGTTCAAACGCAGCCTGCCAGTCCTGCTCGGTGGTGAACCACTGGCAGGCGCGACGGTGCCAGGAACGTTTGGCCGGCCAGGGCTCATCGCGCAGCAATTGGGCGAGCGGTGGAAAAACCTGCAACCAGTCGGTGTCTTCCCAAGGCTGGATAAATGCACCGAGGGCCTGTAGGTCGCGCAGGTAGTGGTCACCGTCGCCAAAGCCGAACAGGTGCTCGCACAATCCGGTGTTGAAGCGCGGCAGATGGGCGAGCACGCGCCAGGCTTCGGCCAGTTCCGGCGGCAAGGTACTGAACAGTTCGTGCTGCAAGTAGTCGAGCAAGGTCTTTTCCGGGTGCCCTTCCCCGAGCAAAGCGATACGCACACCGGCACACCAACCGCCGCTGAACTGCAGCACGCTGTCGACAGAAAGCCCCAGCGCCGGATTGAGCAGTTGCTGAATTTCCTCAGGGCTGAACGCCAGATCGGCACCGCACTCCAGCAACTCATCGTCGAGCAGCAACCGTGGCCAATTGCACATCGGCCGGCGCCGCGCCCCCAGCCACCACGTCAACGCCGGGCTGCTGACGGTGAGCAAGCGGTCGAGCAACGCGTCGGTATCGGGGGTGGGCAAGCGACAGAAGTCATCGAGAAACACCCATGCCGGCGTCTGCCACTGAGTGAGGTCCAGCAACAACGTCGCTTCATCGGTGAATGACAGGCCAAGGTTCTGCGCCAGGCGTCGGCAAACGTCGACCGGGCTTAAGGCAACACCGTTGAACGGCAGCCAGTACACCTGGCACCCCACCGGCGCCTGCAATGCACACTCGGCCAGCAACGCACTCTTACCGCTGCCACCCGGGGCGCACAGCAATTTGACCCTGACCTGCGCCGCCAGCAAAGGCTCGGCCAGGCGTGGGCGCAGCAGATGGTGGGCGGACAGCCGAGGCATGAATCCAGGACGGTCCAGGCAGCGTGTCATGGCGGTCATTGCTGCATCCTGCGTTCTTATTGTTATGCAACCAGGCACCTACCCTAGTCCTGTGTTTGGCGGTTGTTGAAGAAGTATTCAGCGGGGTGATTTCCAGCCATGCATAAAACCCCATGTGGGAGGGGCGGTGCGACGATTCGACTTGCTCCCGATGGCGGTGTATCAGTCGACCCATCCATTGACCGACACGCCCTCATCGGGGGCAAGCCTCCTCCCACCTGTTTGACCCTGCTTCGATCCGGATCAGCGCACCCCTTCAGCCCTCAGCGCAGCCGGCGTGTAGTCCGCCGCCTTGGCATTGAAACCAAACACAAAGCTGCTCTTCTCCTCGTTCTTCATGCCCAGCGCGATGTAGCGCCCGGCGATGATGTCGTAGAGGGTTTCCACGGTGTACGCCGGGGTCTGGTGGTTGTAGTAGAACTGCGCATGACCTTCGGCAACCCGCCACAGTTGGCCACGGCCGTCGTAGTGGTCCACCAGCGCCACCTGCCAGCTGTCCTCGTCGATGTACATGTGGCGCTTGGCGTAGATATGCCGCTCACTCGGCTTGACCGTGCCCACCACTTCCCACACGCGGTGGAGCTCATAGCGGGTCAGGTCCTGGTTGATGTGGCCGGCCTTGATGATGTCGTCGTACTTGAGCGTCGGTTGGTCGAGCTTGTAGCTGTTGTAGGGGATGTACATCTCCTTCTTGCCCACCAGCTTCCAGTCGTAGCGGTCCGGGGCGCCGGAGAACATGTCGAAGTTGTCGGAGGTGCGCAGGCCGTCCGAGGCGGTGCCCGGCCCGTCATACGCCACTTGCGGCGCACGGCGTACGCGGCGTTGGCCGGCGTTGTAGATCCAGGCCAGGCGCGGCTCTTTCACCTGGTCGAGGGTTTCATGCACCAGCAACACATTACCCGCCAAGCGCGCTGGCGCGGTCACCGACTGCTTGAAGAAGGTCAGCACGTTGGCGGCCTTGGCCGGGTCCATGTCGGGGATCAGTTGCGGCACGGCCACTTCTTCCTCGAAGCGGATCGGCGTGTAGCTGCCGTTGGTCTGCGGCGTGGCCTGGGTGATGATGCGCCGCAGGTTGCCGCCGTGATAACGGGTGATGTGGTTCCACAGCACCTCCACGCCATTCTTCGGAATCGGGAACGCGTAGTAGCGGTTGCCGGTGAAGTTCTCCAGGCCGTTGCCGTCGTTGATCGGCTTGACGTTCAGCGCGCTGCGCTTGATCGATTCGTAGATCTCCGGCGGCAGGTTGACCGTGCGGTGGGTCGGGTACACCGGGATCTTGTAGGTCTCGGGGTAGCGCTTGAACATCGCCACCTGGCCGTCGGAGAGTTTGTCCTTGTACTTGTCGACGGTGGCGGCGGTGATCACGAACAGCGGCTTTTCACTGGCAAATGGATCGGCCAGGAAACCCTTGCTGTCCACCGCACCGGCGTTTTTCGGAATGCCGCCGGTCCAGGCCGGAATCGAGCCATCGGCGTTGCCGGCTTTTTCGGCGCCTACCGGGGTCAGGGTGGTGCCGAGCTTGGCGGCTTCTTCCGGTGACACGGCGGCCATCACGTTGGCTGCCAGCAGGCTGAGGGCCATTACCGCAAATATCTTACGCATAGAGTCTTGTCCTTCTTTAAGCCAGATCAGAAGTTCACGCCGAAGCTGAGGGCGAGGAAGTCACGGTCGGTCAGGGTGTTGTAGTCGCCACCAAAGAAGTCGGTGTAGCTGAGGCTCGCGGTGTAGGTGTTGCGGTAGTCCGCATCCACGCCAACACTGATGGCCTTGGCGCCTTTGTTGAACAGGCCGTTGGGGCCGTAGCCGGCAACGTCGTGGGACCAGGAGAGGTTGGGCTTGAGGTTCACCCCGGCAATCGCGTTGTTGTAGTCCAGGATCGCCCGTGCGCGGTAGCCCCAAGAGGTAGAGGTGACAAAGCCGTCGGTATCACCCTGAAAACCGTAGGCGCCGTAAACCGAGTCTCGGCCGTAACGCAGTTTGGATTTATCTTCCAGGCCGGCGACATGCACAACAGCCGCTTCGCCCACCAACGTCAGGCGCTCGGCGCCCAGGACCTGGTCGAAGAACTGGGTCATGGTGCTTTGGATCTGGGTGATTTCCTTGCGGCGGTAGCCTTTGTTATCGTCGCCGAAATTGCTGCGGATCGGCGAGGCGGCCTGGCCGGCGACAGGGTTGATCAAGGCCAGGGTCAGGTCCGTGGTATTGAGTTGCACCGGGGCATTGGGCCGGTAGCTGATCTCGCCGGTCCACGCCGTGCCCGTGGGCAAGGTGGTGGAGAAGCTGGCGCCGAACAAGCGGATATCTTCGGGATAATCCAGGTAGTACTGGCCACGGCCAAGCATGAGGCTCTGGACCAAGCCCGCGCCGGAGCCGGGCGCGATGCCGTTGGCGGCGCCGGAGATAGCGCCCAGGGTGGCCAGGCTGGTGTTGTTGGTGATGGTCCCCACCGTTGGCGTACGGCTGTGATAGTTCATGAAGTACAGGCCGTATTCGGTGTCATCCCCCAGCCAGCGCAAGGCGGTGCCGAACTGGCCGGAATCCCGCGCATCACGGTCGCCGGCACGCCGCACGATCACCCCTTCATTGGTCACGCCAAATCCTTGGCCGAACGCCGCCGCCACAGGTTGCAATGGCCTGATCGCCGGGTTCCCGACGGTGTAGTTGTTGGTGCAGCCGTCCGCCGCCACATCGCCACCAAAGAAGGTGCCGCAGTTGTCCAGCACCGTCTGGTCCCACTCCAATTGGTAGAAGCCTTCCAAGGTCAACTGGTTGGTCAGGCTCTGGGAAGCGAACAGCATGTTGACCGGAATCAACCCTTCCTTGATCTCGGCGCCCGGCCGACGAAATGCCGAGACGTCGATGGGGTTGATGCTGTTGATGGAGTTACCGATGAAGGTGCTTTCGCCCCAGCTCACCACCTGCTTGCCCACCCGCACCGTGCCCGGCAAATCACCCAGCGAATAGTTGTGGTAAACGAAGGCGTCGAGGATTTGCGCGCCGCTGGACTTGGCGCCTTCCTTGCGGTTGTGGTTGCTGATCGGCTTGAACTCGCGGTCTTCGTCCTGGAGCTCGAAGTCGTACCAGTACTTGCCGCGCACAAATAAGCCCGTATCGCCGTACTTCAATTCAAGGTCGTGCAGGCCCTTGAAGATCTTGGAAAAGGTTTCGCCCTTCTTGAAGTTCAGCCGGCCGTCATCCCCGGTGGACGCTTGCCCGGTGCCGCCATTGACGGTGCCCACCAACTTCTTGTCCGCATCGCGCATGCCCCAACTCGCGCCCACCGACAGCGAGGAATCGAATTGCCCTTCGATCTCGCCAATGTTGAACGAAACAGCCTGTGCCTGCGCACAGCAACCCAACGCAACCGCAGCGGCCAGCGCCTGTGGCTTGAAGATGGCGCGCATTGTTGTTTTTGTCATGCGTCTTCCCCGGTGAGTGACAGAAGGCCCCACCCTACTGCCGACTATCGGGAGCGATAAGCGCACCAAGGAGGGATTCGTGTTGTCGCTCGAAAGGATGACAAGGCGCTCTGGCCGGGGTCTGGGCGCACGCATGCGTCGGGTGGATGGCGGGTTATCAGGAGAATGGATGGAGCGCAGCGTGACTGTTGCCGATTCAGCAACAGTCCTTGTCATGAATGGGCATTACTCATTTTGTTACAAGCAGCTATTCTTGCCGGGCTTTCAGGGCAAACCGCTCGCTTCCGCCTCCGGAAGAAAAGCCAGCCTCAAGATGGATTGATGTCTCTATTCAATCTGTTACCCGTGTTAACGGACGTTGATTTGTCGCTCCTTGATCCAACGTCTTACTTCAGCCGCTGCCTTTGCAGCGGCTTTTTTTTTGCCAAAAATAAAACGGGGCGCCATCAGCGCCCCGTAGGATTAAAGCTTTTTCAAGCAATGATCATAGGCTGTACTTCTGCAAATTGGCCATCATTTCCTTCAAGGCCTCGATGTTGTCCTTGGGGTGTGCCGCCCCTTCGAAGTCGCAGATCTGCTGCCAGTGCGCCGCCACATCCTCGGGTGAAAAACCCGCCTCTGGATCAAAGCCTACACCCAGGCTGCGCTCCCAGCGGGTCTTGCCGATCCAGCCGCCGCCCACTTCAAACAGGCCCGAAGTTTCCTGGCACGCCTCACTGCCCAGGTACACCACCAATGGGCTGACCAGCTCCGGCTTGAGGCGCTCGAACACTTGGGGCGGGATCAGGCCTTCGGTCATGCGCGTGCCGCCTGTTGGGGCAATGGCGTTGACCAGGATGTTGTTCTTGCGCCCTTCCAGCGCCAGGGTGCGGGTCAACCCATACAGCCCAAGCTTGGCCATGCCGTAGTTGGACTGACCGAAGTTGCCGTAGATGCCCGAGGTGGACGCGGTGAAGATCACCCGGCCATACCCTTGCTCGCGCAGATGCGGCCAGGCGGCGCGAGTGACTTTGTAGGCGCCTTCGACATGCACCCGGTAAACCAGGTCCCAGTCGCTGTCGTCCATTTTGTGGAAGGTCTTGTCACGCAGAATACCGGCGTTGTTGACCACCACGTCGACACGGCCGAAGGCGTCGAGGGCGTTCTGCACGATCTTGTCACCGTCGGTGACAGAGTCATGGTTGGCTTCGGCGATACCGCCGGCTTCGCGAATCTCAGCCACCACACGGTCGGCGGCCGAAGCATTGGCACCTTCGCCCTGGGTGGAGCCGCCCAGATCGTTGACCAGCACTTTGGCGCCATGCCTGGCGAACAACAGCGCATGGGCCCGGCCCAATCCGCCGCCGGCACCGGTGACGATCACGACCTTATCCTGGAACTGCACTGACTCACTCATACCAAACTCCAATGGCGACAATGGGAATGGGTCGAGTGTCAGGCACGGGGGCCATGGTCACAATAACCACGACTGAGCCTGAATGGTGCTCGATAAGGCAGAGGGATGATCATGTGGGCGCTGGCGTACCTGCGATGCAAGCGCCTCGGTCTTTCAGTTGAACCGCTGCGGCGCTATCGCAGGCAAGCCAGCGCCCACACTGGGCCAGCAATGCGCTCACGAAACGCCAGATAGTGCTTGAGCACCTGCACCGGCGCCTCGATCTGCGGGTAGTGACCGATATTGGCCAGCAGCACCGTATCCGCGTGGGGCACCAATTCGCGGTAACGCTCGACCATATGGGCACCGGAGATCGGGTCGATCTCGCCATCGATCACCCGCAGCGGCACGTCATCCCGTTGCATCGCCTGCACCCAACGCTCACGCAAACGGCGCCGCTGCGGTACGTAGGCGATGAGTTTGTGCAGGATGCGCGTGCCTTCGTGACTATTGATCAGGCTCCAGAAGTCATCCAGGGCGCTCTCACTCGGGCGGGTATTGGGGCCGAAGATCTGGCTGAAGCTGTCCGCCAGGGCATTACGCCCGAAGGCTCGGCCGATCATCCAACCCAGCGGGCTGAGCAAAAGCTTTTGCACCAGCGCGGCGCGATGAGTTTCAGGGAACAACCCACCATTGAGAAACACACAACTGGCCATGTGAAAACGGCCCTCGTAGTGGCGAGCCAGCAACTCCTGGGCGACGCTGTCGCCGTAGTCGTGGGCCAGCACGTGCACCGGTTGCTCGACGCGCAGGTGTTCCAGCAGCGCCTGTTGCAAATCCGCCTGTTCCAACAGGCAATAACCGTGGTCCAGGGGTTTTGCGGAATCGCCAAAGCCGAGCATGTCGCAGGCGATCACCAGGTTGCGCTGGGCCAGCGGTTGCCACAGGTAATGCCAGTCCCAACTGGCGGTGGGGAAACCATGGATCAACAGCAACGGCTCACCCTGCCCTGCCACCCAGTAACGGATGGTGCGGCCATGGAAGTCGAAGGTCTGGCTGCGTTTGCGCCAGACACTGAGCGGGATCTCGGCGAGTGGCATCAGGTTTTATACTCAGGATCGACGCGGTCCAATTTGCGCAGCAACGCCGGCCAGGCCAGCGCGCCCCCCATACCTTGAGCACTCTTGGTGACCGCCGCCGCCATCGCCTTGGCACCGGCAAGTATCTGCGGCCCGATGGCGATCAATTCGGCACCGCCGTTTTGCGCCAGCACCTGGATATCGCAGGCGCGCTGGAAGACAAACATCATCAAAAAGGTGTCAGCGATGGTGTCGCCGCAGGTCAGCAGACCGTGGTTGTGCAGCATCAGGAAATTGTTGTCGCCCAGGTCGGCCTGCAAACGGGCCTTCTCTTCGTGGTTCAGCGCCACCCCTTCGTAGGCGTGATAGGCCAGGCTCGACAAGACGAATATCGACTGCTGGCTGATTGGCAATACGCCCTGTTTCTGCGCCGCCACCGCGACACCGGCAGCGGTGTGGGTGTGCAGCACGCAGGTCACGTCGTGACGCACTTCATGGATGGCGCTGTGGATGGTGTAGCCCGCAGGGTTGATCTCGTAGGGGCTGTCCATCAGCTTGTTGCCGGCCTGATCGACCTTGACCAGGCTCGACGCAGTGATTTCGTGGAACATCAGCCCATAGGGGTTGATCAGGAAATCATCGGTGCCCGGCACCTTGGCCGAGATGTGGGTGAAGATCAGGTCATCCCAGCCATGCATCGCCACCAGGCGATAACAGGCGGCCAGGTCGACGCGGGTTTGCCACTCGGCGGCGCTGACCTGATCTTTGAGACTCAATGACGATAGGACCGGGGCTAAACTCACAATAATGACCTCCTTGGCGCATTTTCTTATTGTTTTTTTGAGTGATGGGCCAGTCTAGTCAGAGGTCGTGGCTGGAGGAGTTGCCTTGGCAGCCAGCTTGATGACCGTGCGGGTCAGCGTTGAGAATAGTTTAAATCCCCACAAGCGGCGTCAGAGAAGTGCCGCCAATAAAGGCGCGGCGCGGGCGATTTTCATGGGCGCCGCCACCGCCAGCCACCGCACTGGATGCCTGGGAATCAAGCGAATTTACGCTAAAGCGCGCAGTGCAGTGACCAGCTCAGCCAGCCAGGGCTCGGCGTCGGTTTCTGGGGTGACGCTTTCGCTGGCATCCAGGCGCAGCATCGGCAGCACTTCACGCACGCCCAGTTCGCCGAACAGCTCGCGCATCTGCTCGCCGCCCCCACAAAAGGTATCGCCATAGCTGGCGTCGCCCAGGCCGATCACCGCACCGGGCAGGCCGCGCCAGGCGGCGGGCAATTGGTCGCGAATGCTCGAATACAGCGGTTGCAGGTTGTCGGGCAGTTCGCCCATGCCGGTGGTAGAGGTCACCGCCAGAAAGGCCTGCGGGGCAAACGCCTGTACATCCGCCAGGCTGGCACGGGGGTTATGCCAGGCTTCGAAGCCGGCCTCTTTGAGGAGGTCGGCAGCGTGACGGGCGACTTCTTCAGCGGTGCCGTAGACCGAGCCGGAAAGGATGGCGACTTTCATCAATCTGATCCTGTAGTTGAGCGAAAGCCTGGGATATTAACAGCTGACACAAATATTTCGGCGCACCACGTGCAACATTCAGAGCATGTCATAAACTGCCAACTCCAATCACAAGCCATGGACCGCTCAATGATTAACGCCAAGCTGATGCAACTGGTCATCAACGCTTCCAACGACGGCATCGTCGTCGCCGAACGCGAAGGCAAGGACAAGCCGCTGATCTATGTCAACCCGGCATTCGAACGCCTGACCGGCTACACCCTGGATGAAATCCTCTACCAGGATTGCCGCTTCCTGCAATCGGGCGACCGCGATCAGCCGGCCCTGATGGCAATTCGGGAAACACTGGAGAGCGGTGGCGCATGCCGGGAAATCCTGCGCAATTACCGCAAGGACGGCAGCCATTTCTGGAACGAACTGTCGCTTTCGACGGTGTATAACGAAGCCGACAAGCAGACGTATTTTGTGGGTGTACAGAAAGACGTCACCTTGCAAGTCAAGGCCCAGCAGCGGGTGGGTCAACTGGAAGCCGAACTGAACCAGGTAAAAGCCGAACTGGCTGCGCTCAAAGCGACGAGCGGATTCAACAAAATTTAGGAGATGTCATCATTAGAGGCGATAATGGCATTTTAATACCTCCTACCATGAGCAAGAGCGATGCAACGCGACGCGCTTCTGACCCAGGATGAGTTGGATTTCATTCAGAATATGCAGCACAACCCGCAGCTCAACCTGCGGGATACTTCGTCGAGCCTGACAGTCAACGGTGGTGCACAGATTCGCGATTTGCTCACCCGACTCGCCGCACACGACCATCTCACTATCCAGGCGCAGTTCGATAACCAGCAACTGACCTTCCCGCTGCACCTGGTGGAAGATGAGTTTCACGCCGTTCACCTTCGCCTGGGGGTGCCGAGTATCTTCGAAGACGGGCCCATGATCCGTCCGTGGCGTCTCGCGCTTGAGGCCCCGGTGGCACTGGAAAACGTCAACGGCATCGCCGGCGCACTGTGGGTGCACGAAGTGTCATTCAAGGGCGTACTGGTGGAAGTTCGTGGTCGGGTAAAGCCGCCGAAGACCTTTTCGCTTTGGTTCAGCCCATCCGGCTACGAGCGCATCGCATTGCGCGGGACACTGGAGCGGGAAACCGCCCGGGGCTTGTTTGCCTACCGCCTGAGCCAAAGTGATGCAGATGAAATCGAGCGCCTGCGCCAATTCATTCTGCATCAGCACCGCATGGTGCACCCGCAGGCGCACGCCTGATTTCAGGTATCCAGGTTACCGCTGAGAAACTGCTGCAAGCGGCGCTGCATCAGGCGCCCTTCACTGCCCAGGCAACCGATCGACGAACCTGCCAGCGCTTTCTGCGCCAGGTCTGACGCAGCACCCGCCAGGAACAGCGGGCAATCCAGGGTCAATGCCAGGCGATTGAGGCGCCCGGGCAGGTCATGGTTATGTGCGTGGTTGGAAAAGATGATCAGTGCCTGGGGGCGAGTCTTTTCACAGACCAGGGTTAATTCATCAAACGGCTGGCCCATGCCCAGCACCTTAACAGCCAGATCATCCCGACAGATCAACAGCGCCGCCACCAGCAGCTCCAATTTGCGGCACTCGCCAGGCATGGCCGTCAGCAATACACGGGGCGTAGGCGACAGGGTCGCGGTTTGCAGGCGCTGGAAGGTATGGATACGCAGGAAGGCGTCGAAGAACAGCCACTCACTGGCTTGGCCGAAACGTCCCTGGTGACGCAACAGCTCGTTCCATAAGGGCATAAGAATGTCCTGGAACGCCACGCTGATGGGGTAGAGCGCAAAAATCTGGCCGTACAGGCTCTCCAGTTGTCGGTCGTCAAAGGCGCTGACGGCGTGTAACAGCCGCGTCCGCCATTGTGGCAATTCACCTTCCTCGATCACATCGTGCCCAGCGCGAACCACGTTGGCCTGCAAATCGTCGCGGGCGAGAATCTTGCCCACCTTGCTCACCGCTACACCTCGCTCGATCCAATCGAGGATGCGATTAACGGTCGCAATATCGGCCTTGGAGTAGAGGCGGTGCCCACTCTCGGTGCGTACGGGCTGGATCAGACCATAACGCCGCTCCCAGGCACGCAGGGTGACCGGATTGATGCCTGTCATTCTCGAGACTTCACGAATCGGAAACAGCTCATCTGAATCGAGGGATTCCAGATGCAAATTGCTATCACTTGGGGCAGTAATCACAGGTATGAGAGACCAAAAGACCAACGAAAATTGGATCCTCATTTAACGCCTTTAGACCTGTCTTTTTCAAGGTCCCTGCTTATTCGACCAATGCCTCTGGTGTATTTCTACAAAACGGGAATAATCCTTGCCTGTTTTTACGTAGCGGCACTACCCCGCCGCTATGTTTGTGCGCCCCCTACCCGGCCCAGCGCACCCGAATACTTGGAGATACACAATGTCTACCTCTCCCGTCACCTTGATGGTTGCGCGTCGCGTGGCCAAGGGTCGCTACGAAGAACTGATGGCCTGGCTGCGCGAAGGCGAGCAATTGGCCACGGACTTTCCCGGCTACTTGGGCTCAGGCGTACTTGCCCCGCCGCCCAACGATGATGAATTCCAGATCATTTTCCGCTTCGCCGATGAAAAAACCCTGCATGCCTGGGAGTTTTCAGCCTCGCGCAGTACGTGGCTGAGCCGTGGCAGTGAACTGTTTGCCGACCCTTCCGAGCACCGCGTACGCGGCATTGATGGTTGGTTCGGCGCGGCGGGTGCACGCCCTCCTCGCTGGAAACAGGCCGTGGCGATCTGGCTGGCGTTTTTCCCGGTGTCGCTGCTGTTCAACTTTGTGCTGGGACCACTGCTCGGCGGGCTTGACCTGGCGCCACGCGTACTGGTCAGCACCCTGGCGCTTACGCCGCTGATGGTTTATTGGTTCATCCCGTTGTCGACCCATCTGTTGGCAAACTGGCTGCATCCTGCCCCGGCACCGCGCAAGGGCACTGAAGCTGCGGCGTGAATACAGGGGCGGCCGGTCGCTGGTATAGTTTCAATCTGCCAGCGATTCGAGCTCCCCATGACCGCAACAAACGCCCCGATCCTGATCACCGGCGCCGGCCAACGTGTCGGCCTGCATTGCGCCCAGCGCCTGTTGGACGAGGGCCACTCGGTTATTTTCAGCTACCGCAATGAGCGCCCCGGCGTACATGCCCTGCGTGAACGCGGCGCGATCGGTGTGTATGCCGACTTCTCCAGCGAGGCCGGGATTCTGGCGTTTATCGCTGAGCTCAAGACCCGGACCGACAGTCTGCGCGCGATCATCCATAACGCCTCGGCCTGGGTCGCGGAAACGCCTGGCGACGAAAGCCGCGCTTTTACCGACATGTTCAGCGTACACATGCTTGCGCCGTACCTGATCAACCTGCATTGTTCGCCTTTGCTGCAACGCTCTTCACCCGCCGATATCGTGCATATCAGCGATGACGTGGTGCGCAAGGGCAGCCGCCGACACATCGCCTATTGCGCCACCAAGGCAGGGCTCGACAGCCTGACGCTGTCGTTTGCCGCGCAGTTTGCGCCGTCGATCAAGGTCAACGGCATCGCGCCGGCCATGGTGATGTTCAACGACGGCGACGACGCAGCCTACCGCGCCACGGTACTGGCCAAGTCGGCACTGGGCATCGAACCCGGGCCCGAGGTGATCTACCAGAGCGTGCGCTACCTGCTGGACAACCCCTATGTCACCGGTACCACCCTGACCGTCAACGGCGGGCGGCATATCAAGTAAGCCGTTTGTGAGGATGTTGTATGACCTTATCCCTGCCCCACCATTACCGCGAGATCCTCAAGGGCTTGGGCGAAGACCCCGAGCGCGAAGGCTTGCTCGACACCCCCAAGCGCGCCGCCAAGGCCATGCAATACCTGTGTCATGGCTATGAGCAGAACCTGGAAGAGATCGTCAACGGCGCGCTGTTTACCTCTGACAATGACGAGATGGTGATCCTCAAGGACATCGAGCTGTACTCGCTGTGCGAGCACCACCTGCTGCCCTTTATCGGCAAGGCCCACGTGGCCTATATTCCGACCGGCAAGGTATTGGGCCTGTCGAAACTGGCGCGCATCGTCGATATGTTTGCACGCCGCCTGCAGATCCAGGAAAACCTCACCCGGCAAATTGCCGACGCTATCCAGGACGTGACCCAGGCAGCCGGTGTGGCGGTGGTAATCGAAGCCAAGCACATGTGCATGATGATGCGCGGCGTGGAAAAACAGAATTCAACCATGAACACCTCGGTGATGCTCGGCGCGTTCCGCGAGTCGAACACCACGCGCATGGAGTTCCTGCAACTGATCGGACGGAGCAAGTAGCAATGCCACAACTTCAACCAGGCATGGCGCGCATCCGGGTCAAGGACCTGTGCCTGCGCACCTTTATCGGCATCAACGAGGACGAGATCCTCAACAAACAGGATGTGCTGATCAACCTGACCATCCTGTATGCCGCCCAGGAAGCCGTGCGCGACAACGATATCGACCACGCGCTGAACTACCGCACCATCACTAAGGCGATCATCGCCCACGTCGAGGGCAACCGTTTTGCCCTGCTGGAGCGCCTGACCCAGGAGCTGCTGGATTTGGTGATGAGCAATGAGTCGGTGCTGTACGCCGAAGTCGAAGTGGACAAGCCCCATGCGCTGCGCTTTGCCGAATCGGTTTCGATTACCCTGGCAGCCAGCCGCCACCCCTGAATTGTCAGTGAGCCCTATGAACGACCAACAACGCCTCGAACTCGAAGCCGCCGCCTTCCGCCGGCTGGTGGCCCACCTGGACAGCCGCAAGGATGTGCAGAACATCGACCTGATGAACCTCTCGGGCTTCTGCCGTAACTGCTTGTCCAAGTGGTACAAGGCCGCGGCCGATGAACGCCAGATCGAGGTCAGCCTCGATGACGCCCGTGAAGTGGTGTACGGCATGCCGTACGCCGAGTGGAAAGCCCAGTACCAGAAAGAAGCCAGTGCCGACCAACAGGCGGCGTTCGCCAAAGGAAAAACCCATGACTGACCTGAACACCCTGCGCGCCAGCCTCAACAGCGGCGAACACGTTTTTGCCGATACCTTGGCGTTTGTTGCCGCAGGTTATGACTACCAGCCCCAAGCCTTTACCAATGGTGATGTAGAAAATGCGGTGGGGCAGAACGAAGGGTCGTGCAAGACCTTGGGCCTGGCACTGCTGGAAGGCTTGAGCGACCAAGAAGCGCTGTTGGCATTTGGTGAGCATTACCATTCGGTGGTGGCGACGCCTGAGGGCAATGACCATGGCAATATCCGCGCGTTGATTGCGCATGGCCTAGCAGGCGTTAAGTTCACTGCACAGCCACTGACCCGAAAATCCTGAATCATACGCGGATCAAAATGTGGGAGGGGCGGTGCGACGATTCGACTTGCCCCCGATAGCGGTGTATCAGCCACGTATTCATTAGCTGACACACTGCAATCGGGGGCAAGCCCCCTCCCACATTTGTTTTGCGGTGTAAGTTAGAACGCAGCGTCCTTCAAACCGTCGAGGTAACGCTCGGCATCCAGTGCCGCCATGCAGCCAGCACCGGCCGAAGTGATGGCCTGACGATACACGTGGTCAGCCACGTCACCGGCGGCGAAGATGCCTTCGATGTTGGTGGCAGTGGCGTTGCCTTCGCGGCCGCCCTGCACCACCAGGTAACCGTCTTTGGCGTCCAGCACGCCTTCGAACAACGAAGTGTTCGGCGTGTGGCCGATGGCGATGAATACGCCGTCGACTTTCAGCTCGTCGAAGCTGCCGTCGTTGTTCTTCAGGCGCGCACCGGTCACACCCATGTTGTCGCCCAGGACTTCATCCAGGGTGGCGTTGAGCTTGAGGATGATCTTGCCTTCAGCGACACGGGCGTGCAGCTTGTCGATCAGGATCTTCTCGGCACGGAAGGTCTCGCGGCGGTGAACCAGGGTCACAGTGCTGGCGATGTTGGCCAGGTACAGTGCCTCTTCCACGGCCGTGTTACCACCACCGACCACGGCGACCGGCTTGTTGCGATAGAAGAAACCGTCGCAGGTCGCACAGGCGGAAACGCCCTTGCCCATGAACGCTTCTTCCGATGGCAGGCCCAGGTAACGGGCGCTGGCGCCGGTGGCGATGATCAGCGCGTCACAGGTGTACACACCGCTGTCGCCGGTCAGGCTGTAAGGCTTCTTGGAGAAGTCGACCTTGTTGATGTGATCAAACACGATCTCGGTTTCAAAGCGCTCGGCGTGCTCTTTCATGCGTTCCATCAGCACCGGGCCGGTCAGGCCGTGGACGTCGCCCGGCCAGTTGTCGACTTCGGTGGTGGTGGTCAATTGACCGCCCGCCTGCATGCCGGTGATCAGCAGCGGCTTGAGGTTGGCCCGGGCAGCGTAGACCGCAGCGCTGTAACCGGCAGGGCCGGAACCGAGAATAATCACTCGCGAATGACGGGTATCAGACATGACTCACTCCTATCGACCGCCCGGACTACAAGGCGGCTGGAATAAAAAAGGGACTACGAAGCACTTGGGGAAGGCTTGAACTCGCAGGCCCTGAAAAATAATGGGTGCAGCGTATCGAGGGGGGCAAGATTAAGGAAATACGGAATAACAATCCAGCTCATAGGTGGTCTCTATGCAGTCGACCAGGTTGATCGACAGGATTCTTGCCTAGATGTTACTTATGATGTCGCCGCTTTCACCCAAGGTTTAAAGCCGGTAAGGTCGGCGCGTTCGTCCCCCTTGCTCGGAGTTCTCCATGCCCGCCCCTGCTCTTTCCGGCCCACAATACCTGCGTGAAGGCCTCAAACTGGTGTTGAGCCCCGGCCTGCGCCTGTTTGTGCTGCTGCCGCTGGCGATCAACCTGGTGCTGTTCGTCGGCTTGATCTATTTCGCCGGCCATCAGTTCAGCCTGTGGGTCGACCACTTGATGCCGACGCTGCCGAGCTGGCTGAGCTTTCTGAATTACCTGCTATGGCCACTGTTTGTGGTGCTGGTAGTGCTGATGGTGTTTTTCACCTTCACCATGCTGGCCAATATTATCGCGGCGCCGTTCAACGGTTTTCTTTCGGAAAAAGTGGAAGTGGTGGTGCGCGGCACCGATGACTTCCCGGCCTTCAGCTGGGGGGAATTGATCGCCATGGTGCCGCGCACGCTGGCACGGGAAATGCGCAAACTGGGCTACTTCCTGCCACGGGCCATCGGCCTGTTTATCCTGTCGTTCATTCCGGTGGTCAACCTGATCGCTGCGCCGCTGTGGCTGCTGTTTGGTGTGTGGATGATGGCGATCCAATACATCGACTACCCGGCCGATAACCATAAGCTGGGCTGGAACGAAATGCTCGCCTGGCTGCGCCAGAAGCGCTGGCAGAGCATGAGCTTCGGCGGCATCGTCTACCTGGTGCTGCTGGTGCCGGTGGTCAACCTGCTGATGATGCCGGCAGCGGTGGCCGGGGCCACGCTGTTCTGGGTGCGCGAACAAGGTGCCGAGGCCATGGCATCGCAGCAAAAAGTGACCCGGTCATAAATCCATCATCTCGATGACACAATGACGACATGGCCCACGGTGACACTGTGGGTCATGACGACAGCCTCGCTTCACATCACCCTCATTACCGAAACCTTCCCGCCAGAGATCAACGGGGTGGCCAATACCCTTGGCCGTCTGTGCGAGGGTTTGCGTTCACGTGGCCACCAAGTCGAACTGGTGCGCCCGCGCCAAGGCGTCGATCAGAGCCGTCCCAGCGATGACGAATTGCTGCTGTGTCGCGGCTGGCCGCTACCGGGTTATCCGGGCCTGCAATGGGGGCAGTCGTCGATGCACAAGTTGCTGCGGCGCTGGACACGCCAGCGCCCGGACGTGCTGTACATCGCCACGGAGGGACCATTGGGCCTATCCGCCTTGCGCGCCGCGCGGCGTCTGGGGATCAGTGTGGTCAGCGGCTTTCACACCAACTTCCAGCAGTACTCGAACCAATACGGCCTGAGCCTGCTGAGCCGGATGGTCACTCACTACCTTCGCTGGTTTCATAATCGTTCGACCCTGACCCTGGTGCCCAGCGCCAGCCAGCGCCTGGAACTGGAACGCCGGCATTTCGAGCGTCTGGGGATGTTGGCGCGCGGGGTAGACAGCCAACTGTTTCATCCCGCCAAGCGCGACAATGCGCTGCGGGAAAGTTGGGGGTTGAACAGTGAGCAAACCGCCGTGCTCTATGTCGGCAGGCTGGCGCAGGAAAAGAACCTGGGACTGCTCAAGCGCTGCTTCGAGACGTTGCAGGACAGCTACCCGCTGCGTCAGATGAGACTGGTCGTCGTCGGCGATGGGCCACAACGCGCGATGATGGAAAAGGAACTGCCGGAGGCGATCTTCTGCGGCACCTTGCGCGGTGAAGAACTGGCGCGGCATTACGCGTCAGGCGATGTGTTTTTATTCCCCAGCCTGACCGAAACCTTCGGCAACGTGGTACTCGAAGCGATGGCGTCGGGATTGGGCGTGGTGGCCTATGACCAGGCCGCAGCGACCCAGCATATACGCCATGGCTACAACGGCGTGCTGGCGATGCCGGGGGACGAGGATGCATTCTGCGATGCCGCCAACTGGCTGCTGGAGGACGCCGAAAGCCTACGCCGCATGCGCCTGAATGCACGCCAGCATGCGAGCCGCCAGGGCTGGCCGGCGATTATCGAGCAGTTCGAGCGCCAACTGCGCGGGGTCTGCAAGGACGGGCACCCGGTGCCCGCCCTGTCGCCGCTTACACCAGGCTCGTCAACGCCTCACGACTGAAGGGCAGGATGTCGCCTTCACGGCCTTCGCGCACCTTCACGGCCCAATCCGGATCCACCAGCAGGGCTCGGCCCACGGCGACCAGGTCGAATTCGTCGTTGTTCAAGCGCTCCAGCAACTTCTCCAGGCTGGCCGGTTGCGCGACCTTGTCGGTGTTGACCATGAACTGCAGGAACTCGCCATCCAGGCCGACGCTGCCCACGGTGATGGTCGGCTTGCCGGTAAGCTGGCGGGTCCAGCCGGCCAGGTTGAGGTCGGAACCGTCGAATTCAGGCTCCCAGAAGCGGCGGGTGGAGCAGTGGAAAATGTCCACACCCGCGTCAGACAGTGGCTTGAGGAACTCACCCAGCGCCTCGGGGGTTTGCACCAGGCGCGCGGTGTAGTCCTGCTGTTTCCACTGGGAGAAACGCAGGATGATCGGGAAGTCCGGGCCAACGGCGGCGCGGGTGGCCTGGATCAGCTCGATGGCAAAACGTGAGCGGTTGGCCAAACTGCCGCCGTATTCGTCGGTACGCTGGTTGCTGCCTTCCCAGAAAAACTGGTCGACCAGATAGCCGTGGGCGCCGTGGATCTCCACGCCGTCCATGCCGATACTCTGGGCATCCTTGGCGGCTTGGGCGAAGGCGTCGATCACCGCCTTGATGTCTTGCTGGGTCATGCCGTGCACGACCACGTTGCCATCTTTGAGTTTTTCCATCGGGCCGTAGGCTGGCACGCTGGCGTCAGGCTCAGTGCCGATACGCCGTACGCTGCCCACGTGCCACAACTGCGGAACGATCTTGCCGCCTTCGGCGTGCACAGCGTCGACCACTTTCTTCCAGCCGGCCAAGGCGGCCTCACCGTAGAAGTGTGGAACATTGGGGTAGCCGTTGGACGCCTGATGGCCGACCACAGTGCCTTCGGTGATGATCAGGCCCACGCCGGCGGCAGCGCGGCGGCGGTAGTACTCGATCACCTTGGAATTGGGCACGCCGCCTGGGGAGAACGAGCGCGTCATGGGGGCCATGACGACGCGGGTCGACAGTTGCAATGCACCGAGCTGGAAGGGTTTGAACAAGGCCTGGACGGGCATGGGAGCACTCCACGAGAGACGGGGTTTATGATGGGGATCATATGGGGAGTGCAACGTACTGGGTAGCACTATTGATCTGGGTGATTAAGGGGTAAAAGTGGGATAGCCCGGTTGCCGCTGACCTGTAGTGAGCGGGCTTGCCCCGCGCTGGGTGGCGAAGCCGCCCCAGTAAAAACGCCGCATTCTGTCTAGAAATGCGGCGTCTGATTTTAGGGCGGCTTCGCCACCCAGCGCGGGGCAAGCCCGCTCACCACAAAAGCCTCCCGGACGTGTTCAGGCCAGGGCTTTCTCAATGGCTTGGACGACCGTGGGGTCATCCGGCGCGGTGCGCGGGGAGAAGCGTGCGAGCACTCGCCCATCCTTGCCCAGCAGGAATTTTTCGAAGTTCCAGGTGATATCCCCAGGAAACTCGGCGCCTTCGCCCGCCAGCAGGCGGTACAGCTGATGACGATCGGGGCCGTTGACCTCAAGCTTGCTGCCCAGCGGGAACGTCACCCCGTAGTTCAGGCTGCAGAACTGCTGGATCTCTTCTTCGGTACCCGGCTCCTGGCCTGCAAATTGATTGCACGGCAGGCCGAGCACGGTAAATCCCTGGGCCTTGTACTGCTGGTAGAGGTTTTCCAGCGCAGCGTATTGCGGGGTCAAACCACATTTGGAGGCTACGTTGACCACCAGCACCACTTGCCCCTTGAAGGGCGCCAGCGGCAGCTCTTGTCCGTCCAAAGCTTTGAGTTTCAGGTCGTGGAAAGCACTCATGACGAACTCCAGATATCCCATGTTCTTCGCATTGCGGCCCTTCGAGATTACAACCCGCAAGCCTGCAATCATAGACGCCGATTGCAAAACTCGCCTGCGGGTTACTGAGCGGTCGGCCAGGGCAAAATCGGAATGGCCGTCACGGCGTTCTGCGGGCTGCCTTCGATCAGGCGGTCGCTGTAGACCAGGTACACCAGCGTATTGCGCTTCTTGTCGAGGAAGCGCACCACTTGCATGGTCTTGAACACCAGCGAGGTGCGCTCCTTGAACACTTCGTCACCGTCCTTGAGCTCGCCCTTGAAGCGGATCGGGCCCACCTGACGGCAGGCAATCGAGGCTTCAGCGCGGTCTTCGGCCAGGCCGAGGCCGCCTTTGACACCGCCGGTCTTGGCGCGGGACAGGTAGCACGTCACGCCGTCAACCTTGGGGTCGTCGAAGGCTTCGACCACAATGCGGTCATTGGGGCCGACAAACTTGAACACCGTGGACACTTGGCCAATTTCTTCGGCCGAGGCCAGCAGCGGCATGGCCAGCAGCAGGCCGAGCAATCCCTTCATGACACGCATTGTGTATTCCTTTGGTTAGACCAGGATCAGGTTATCGCGGTGCACCAGTTCCGGTTCCGCCATGTAGCCTAATAGTCCGACAATCGCGTCGGACGATTGTCCAATAATTTTCTGCGCTTCAAGGGCACTGTAGTTGGCCAGGCCGCGAGCAATCTCACGACCGTCCGGCGCCACGCACACCACCATTTCCCCACGGCGGAAACTGCCCTGCACCAACTTGACGCCGACCGGCAGCAAGCTCTTGTTACCCTGGGACAAGGCCGATACCGCGCCATCGTCCAGCACCAGGGTGCCACGGGTTTGCAGATGACCGGCCAGCCATTGTTTGCGCGCGGCGAGCATGCCGCGTTCCGGCGACAGCAGCGTGCCGATGCGCTCACCGGCCTTGAGACGATCCAGCACGCGCTCCAGGCGCCCACCGACGATGATCGTGTGGGCACCAGAGCGTGCGGCCAGGCGCGCTGCGCGCAGCTTGGTCTGCATGCCACCACGGCCCAAGGCGCCGCCAACGCTGCCGGCCACGGCATCCAGCGCCGGGTCATCGGCGCGCGCTTCGTAAATAAGCTGGGCGTCGGGGTTGTTGCGCGGGTCGGCGTCGAACATGCCGTCGCGGTCGGTGAGGATCACCAGCAGGTCAGCTTCCACCAGGTTGGCAACCAGGGCCGCCAGCGTGTCGTTGTCGCCGAAGCGGATTTCGTCGGTGACCACGGTGTCGTTCTCGTTGATCACCGGGATCACCTTCAGCTCCACCAGCGCGCGCAAGGTGCTGCGGGCATTGAGGTAGCGCTTGCGGTCGGACAGGTCGTCGTGGGTCAGCAGGATCTGCGCCGTGTGGCGGCCGTGCTCAGCAAAGCTGGATTCCCAGGCTTGCACCAGGCCCATCTGGCCGATGGCGGCGGCGGCTTGCAGTTCGTGCATCGCGCTGGGTCGCGCGGTCCAGCCGAGACGGCTCATCCCGGCGGCAACCGCCCCGGACGACACCAGCACCAACTCAACACCGGCCTCATGCAAGGCCACCATCTGCTCGACCCAGACGCTCATGGCTGCGCGATCCAGCCCCTTGCCATCCGCCGTCAGCAACGCACTGCCGATCTTTACGACCCAGCGCTGCGCACCTGTCACTTTGCTCCGCATCATCTTCAACCTTAGATTGAGGGTTGCGCGACCCAGCGCCGCCCATAACGTTAAACCCGGATACTAAAACGCCGCTCTATAAGGAGCGGCGTTCAAGTTTATCGCAACGGATCAGTCACGCACGTAAATGATTTCCGGACCGTCTTCATCATCCACGTCTTCTTCGTCCCAATCATCGTCGCCGATGTCGTGGACCGACTTCACGCCACTGCGGCGCAGGGCACGCTGGTCGTCCAGGGCTTGCAGCTGGGCACGGGCTTCGTCTTCGATCTGCTGGTCAAGCTCGGCGAGTTCGGCCTTGAATACCGGGTCGGCCGCCAGGCGGTCGGCGCGGTCTTCGAGGTAGCGCATGATGTCGCGGGTCAGGCGCTCGGTGCCTTCTTTGGCGATGGCCGAGATCACGTAGACCGGGCCGGTCCATTCCAGGCGATCGACGATTTCCTTGACGCGCTCCTCGTGTTCTTCTTCGAGGATCTGGTCGCACTTGTTCAGCACCAACCAGCGATCACGCTCGGCCAAGGCCGGGCTGAACTTGGTCAGTTCGCTGACGATCACTTCGGCGGCGTCCGGGGCGCTGGTGTCATCCAGCGGCGCCATGTCCACGAGGTGCAGCAGCAAACGGGTGCGCGACAAGTGCTTGAGGAAGCGGATACCCAGGCCGGCGCCGTCGGAGGCACCTTCGATCAGGCCGGGAATGTCGGCGATCACGAAGCTTTTCCAGCGGTCGACGCTGACCACGCCCAGGTTGGGTACCAGGGTGGTGAACGGGTAGTCGGCAACCTTTGGCTTGGCAGCCGAGACCGAGCGAATGAAGGTACTTTTGCCGGCGTTCGGCAGGCCCAGCAGGCCCACGTCGGCGAGCACTTTCATTTCCAGCTTGAGGTCACGCTGCTCGCCCGGCTTGCCTGGCGTGGTCTGGCGCGGTGCACGGTTGGTACTGGACTTGAATCGGGTGTTACCCAAACCGTGCCAGCCGCCCTGCACAACCATCAGTTTCTGGCCGGCCTTGGTCAGGTCGCCAATCACTTCCTGGGTAGCGGAGTCGATGATCGTGGTGCCGACCGGCACGCGCAGTACCAGGTCTTCGCCTTTTTTACCGGTGCAGTCGGTGCTGCCGCCGTTGGAGCCACGCTCGGCATCAAAGTGCCGGGTGTAACGATAGTCGACCAGGGTGTTGAGGTTTTCGTCGGCCATCATGTAGATGGAACCGCCGTCACCGCCATCACCGCCGTTTGGGCCACCGTTTTCGATGAATTTTTCGCGACGGAAACTCATGCAACCGTTACCGCCGTCGCCTGCTTTTACTCGGATGGAAACTTCATCAACGAACTTCATAACAAAACGCCTCTCGCCGCACGGACGAGCTTAAGAAACCAAGACATAAGACTCTTGCAAAAATGAGCGCAGCGACCTCAATCAACGACCGCAAATCCAGCGCTTGAGCCCATTACAAACAGCTTTGCAAGAGACTCACCCCACAAACGAAAAAGCCCCGTCGCAAGACAGGGCTTTTCCAGCGATCTCGCAATTAAGCTGCGACAACGCTCACGTAACGGCGGTTGAAAGCGCCTTTTACTTCAAACTTGATCACGCCTTCGATTTTCGCGAAGAGGGTGTGATCTTTACCCATGCCAACACCGTAACCGGCGTGGAATTGGGTGCCGCGCTGACGCACGATGATGTTGCCCGGAATGATTTTCTGGCCGCCATACATCTTCACGCCAAGGCGTTTGGCTTCTGAGTCGCGACCGTTACGGGTACTACCACCAGCTTTTTTGTGTGCCATGAGTCAATTCTCCTAGTGAGGAATTAGGCTGAAATTAAGCCTGAATACCGGTGATTTTGATCTCGGTGTACCACTGGCGGTGGCCCATACGCTTCATGTGGTGCTTACGACGACGGAACTTGATGATGCGGACTTTATCGTGACGACCTTGGGAGATCACTTCAGCCACAACGGTAGCGCCAGCAACAACTGGAGCGCCGATGTTCACGTCATCGCCATTGGCGACCAACAGAACGCGATCAAAAGTAACGGACTCGCCGGTAGCGACTTCCAGTTTTTCGATCTTCAGGTATTCACCTGGGGCGACTTTGTATTGCTTGCCACCAGTAACAATTACTGCGTACGACATGGTATTTCTCCGATAATCCTGCTCACCCAGCGCTTTATAAGAAGAGGTATTGGCTGGCATGGCTGCATGGGATGGACGTCCCGAATGCAATTGCGTAAGGCAGGTGCTGCCCAGGAAGTTCAGGGTGCGCGATTGTACGCAAGCTATGGGAGGCTTGCAAGTGGCCGTCTATCGCGCCTTGACACCCGGGGGCCTGGGTCCTAGCATGCCGCGCAACCCTTCTGGAGCGACTGTCGCTGATGCAACCCCAAGCTTTCTACCGCGCGGTCGCGGACGATTTTAGCGCCGTCGACGGCATCATCAAGAAGCAGCTGACTTCTAAAGTGCCGCTGGTCTCAAAAATTGGCGACTATATTACGTCGGCGGGCGGTAAGCGCCTGCGTCCTTTATTAGTGTTGCTGTGTGGCAAGGCCCTGGGCCGCGAAGGTGATGACCTGCGCCTGCTGGCGGCCACTATCGAATTCCTGCACACCGCGACCCTGCTGCATGACGACGTGGTCGACATGTCCGGCATGCGCCGTGGCCGCGAGACCGCCAATGCCATGTGGGGCAACGCCCCTAGCGTGCTGGTGGGCGACTTCCTGTACTCGCGCTCATTCGAAATGATGGTTGAACTCGGCTCGATGCCGGTGATGAAGATTCTTTCACAGGCCACGCGCATCATCGCTGAAGGCGAAGTGCTGCAACTGTCAAAGGTCCGCGACGCCAGCACCACTGAAGAAACCTACATGGAAGTGATTCGCGGCAAAACCGCGATGCTCTTCGAAGCCTCCACCCACAGCGCCGCCGCGCTGTGCGGCGCAACGGTCGAACAGGCCGAAGCCCTGCGCACCTTTGGTGATCACTTGGGCGTGGCCTTCCAACTCGTGGACGACCTGCTCGACTACCGTGGCGATGCCGAGACCCTGGGCAAGAACGTCGGTGACGACCTGGCCGAAGGCAAGCCGACCTTGCCGCTGATCTACACCATGCGCGAAGGTACGCCGGAACAGGCTGCCCTGGTGCGCAAGGCGATCCAGAAAGGCGGGATCGAAGACCTGGAGGCCATCCGTGCCGCTGTCGAAGCGTCGGGTTCCCTGGAGTACACCGCGCAACTCGCACGCGATTACGTGGCCCGTGCGATCAAGTGCCTGGAAGCCCTTCCAGCCAGCGAATACCGGGACGCCCTGGTTGAGCTGAGCGAGTTTGCGGTCGCGCGTACGCACTAAAATAATGTGGGAGGGGCAAGCCCCTCCCGCATTTAGTTTGCATTACCTATCCAAGACCACGCCCTGCCTTGGCTCAATTCCCTATATAATGTGCGACTTTTAGCCATCCTGACTTTCAAGGAGCTGTAGTGAGCACGTTGCCACCCTGCCCGAAATGCAATTCCGAATACACCTACGAAGACGGCGCCCAGCTGATCTGCCCGGAATGCGCCCATGAGTGGTCCGCCAGCGGCGAGGCCGACACGGCCAGCGACGAAACCGTGAAGAAAGACTCTGTGGGCAATGTCCTGCAGGACGGCGACACCATCACCGTGATCAAGGACCTCAAGGTCAAGGGCACCTCCCTGGTGGTCAAGGTCGGCACCAAGGTCAAGAACATCCGCCTGTGCGACGGCGACCACGATATCGATTGCAAGATCGACGGTATCGGCCCGATGAAGCTCAAGTCCGAGTTCGTGCGTAAAGTCTGAACCTGTTGCTTCCATCCCGCGCCCGCCGCGGGATGGCGTTTTGCCCTCCCCGTTGATCGAACGCAATATCCACACAGAAAAAAACACAAATCGCCAATAGGCACTTGCTATTCTACGAATAAGAATTATTCTCATTGAACTCATCAAGGAGAACGACCATGACTTATTTGATAGATGCCTGGCTGGACCGCCCACACCCTTACCTGCGGATCCTGCATCGGGAAACCGGTGAAGTCTGTGCGGTACTGGAAGAAGAAGCGCTGAATGAACTGCAGGACCAGGGCGACCTGGACGTCAACGGGCTGAGCTCGAGTGAACCTGGGGTGCTGAAGGAGGTGGTACGTAATCTGTTTCTGTTCTGCTATGCCCGAGCGTTGCGCCCGGCGACGGAGCTGAATGGCAAGTTCCATCCATGAACCACCACGCACATTCTGTGAGTACGGGGCTTATGTGGGAGCGGGCTTGTTGTGGCGAGCACGCTTGCTTGCGCTGGGGTGCGAAGCGCCCCTAACTGCCGACGACTGCTGCGCAGCCGAGCGGGAGCATGCGCCCTCGCCACAACAAACCCGCTCCCACACAAGCCCAACACCCACAGAAATCAGCAGGTCTTACAGAACGTCGAGCAGCTCGACGTCAAACACCAGAACGCTGTGCGGCGGGATGCTGCCAACGCCTTGAGCGCCGTAAGCCAGTTCGCTCGGCACGTACAGGCGCCATTTGCTGCCGGCATTCATCAGTTGCAGGGCTTCGGTCCAGCCGGCGATCACGCCGCCCACCGGGAATTCTGCAGGCTGGCCGCGATCGTAGGAGCTGTCGAACACAGTGCCATCGATCAGCGTGCCGTGGTAGTGAGTACGCACTTGGTCTTCACGGGTCGGCTTGGCGCCGTCACCGGCCGTCAGCACTTCAAATTGCAGGCCGGAAGCCAGGGTGGTGATGCCATCACGCTTGGCGTTTTCAGCCAGGAATGCCAGGCCAGCGCCAGCCGCGGCTTCAGCCTTGGCGGCCGCTTCGGCTTGCATGATTTCGCGGATCACCTTGAAGCTGGCGGCCATTTGTTCCTGGTCGACACGGCTTGGCTTGCCGGCGAATGCGTCGGTCAGGCCAGCCAGGATCGCGTCCAGGCTGACGCCCGGTGGTGGGTTGTCGCGCAGTTGGTCGCCCAACTGACGGCCGATACCGTAGCTGACGCGGGTTTCGTCGGTGGACAGATTAACTTCGGACATGAAGAGGCTCCGCTGTAGGACAGCACGGTTTCCCGCGCCATCCAGAACTAAAAGGGCCCGCAGACTAGCACACAAGACCCGCCCATGATCAGCCCCCTCCCCCTTCAGCCACCGCGCTGGCACCCCTTCGTCGCTCTGCGACGAAATAGCATTTCAGATTCATCTCTTGTCGCCGATACAGCCCTACACAGCAGCTGGCTCCAAAATCAATAACCGTCCAGCACACCCCCATTTTTCTTGCGGAGCATTCAATGAACAGCTGGTTCGGCAACATCAGCGTCAACCTCAAACTCGGCCTGGGCTTCGGCCTGGTGCTGGTCCTCACCTCGATCCTGGCCCTCACCGGCTGGACCAGCCTCGGCGGCCTGATCGACCGCAGTAACTGGATGAGCGATATCACCCAGCTCAACGCATCGTTGACCAAACTGCGAATCGTGCGCCTGCAATACATGCTCGCCAACGGCGACGAAGCCGTGGCCCAGAATGTACAGACCAGCCTGGATGCTTTCGCGGCCCAGCAACAGAAACTCCTGGACAGCTTCAAGAGCCCGGATAACCTCAAGCTGCTCAACGAGCAGAAAGGCGTCATTACCGCCTATCAACAGTCCCTGAACAAAATGCGTGAGGCCTACCGTAACGGCAATGCCTCTCGCCAGGTGATGGGCGACAAGGCCGATATCGCCAACGCACAGATCGAAGCGTTGGACACCAAAGTGCAGCAGATGCCCGAAAGCCCGGAGCGTTTCAGCCAATTCCAGGCCGTGACGCGAGCCAAAGAAGAGTTCATGTTGGCCCGCTATGAAGTGCGTGGCTACATCGCCAACGTCAGCCCGGACACCGAAGCCCGTGCCGCCGCACAAATTGAAAAAGCCATCAGTGGCTTGAAAGGTCTCAGCGCCGTATTCGGTGCGAGCGAGCAAAGCGCTTTGACTGCGCTTGAAACCGCCCTAGGCGCCTACCGCACGGCCGTGCAGAACTACAAGGCAGCCAACGCCAACATCGTCACCGCCCGTGCCGAGATGACCACACAGGGTGCCGACATCGTCACCATCAGCGACAAGCTGTACGAAATTCAACTGAACCGCCGCGATGCCGAAAGCGCCCAGGCCCGTAGCCTGCAATTGATCAGCACCTTGCTGGCCCTGCTGGTTGGCGTCATCGCCGCATGGGTCATCACCCGCCAGATCACACGCCCGATCCAGGAAACCCTGGCCGTGGTGGAACGCATTGCCTCCGGCGACTTGAGCCACAACATCCAGGTCACGCGCCGTGATGAACTGGGCGTGCTGCAACAAGGCATCCAGCGCATGGGCACTACCCTGCGCGAATTGATCAGCGGTATTCGCGACGGCGTGACGCAGATTGCCAGCGCCGCTGAAGAGTTGTCGGCGGTGACCGAGCAAACCAGCGCCGGCGTGAACAGCCAGAAGATCGAGACCGATCAGGTCGCCACCGCGATGCACGAAATGACGGCCACTGTGCAGGAAGTCGCGCGTAACGCCGAACAGGCGTCCCTGGCCGCCGCAGATGCCGATGGTCAAGCCCGCGCAGGCGACAAAGTGGTCGCTGAAGCCATCGCTCAGATCGAGCGCCTGGCCGCGGAAGTGGCCCGTTCCACCGACGCCATGACCCACCTGCAACAAGAGAGCAACAAGATCGGCAGCGTGATGGACGTGATCAAGGCTGTGGCCGAACAGACCAACCTGCTGGCCCTCAACGCGGCGATTGAAGCGGCGCGTGCCGGTGAAGCCGGTCGTGGGTTTGCTGTGGTGGCTGACGAAGTGCGCGGCCTGGCCCAGCGCACGCAAAAATCCACCGAGGAAATCGAAGGCCTGGTCGCCGGCTTGCAGAACGGCACCCAGCAAGTGGCCAACGTGATGAACAACAGCCGCAGCCTCACCGACAGCAGCGTTGAGCTGACGCGCAAGGCTGGTGTATCGCTGGAGAACATCACCCGTACGGTGTCGAACATCCAGTCGATGAACCAGCAGATCGCCGCCGCCGCAGAACAGCAAAGCGCCGTGGCGGAAGAGATCAGCCGCAGCATTGTGAATGTGCGTGATGTGTCGGAGCAGACTGCTACGGCGAGCGATGAGACGGCCAAGTCGAGTGTGGAACTGGCGCGGTTGGGTAGCCAACTGCAGCAGATGGTCAGTCACTTCCGGGTATAAAACCGCAATCCCTGTGGCGAGGGAGCAAGCTCCCTCGCCACAGGCAAACAATCCCAGCCACTCACTGGGATTGCAAAAAAACCGCCCTACACAGGCGGTTTTTTATTGCCTGCGATTTGCCCTTCAGCCCTCGCCTTCCTCGACAAACACCACCCGATTTCCAAATGGATCCTTGATGCTCATCTCCCGCGATCCCCAAGGCGTTTCCTCAACCCCGGGCTTGGCATACCGATAGTCCTTGCCCGCCAACTGCTGCTGATAGGCATCCACGCCTTGCGCCTGAATCCGCACCGCCGCACCCGGCGAGGCATCGCCATGGTGCTCAGTCAAATGCAGCACACATTCGCCCAGCGACACCTGCAAATACAGCGGGAAATTTGCCTCGAAACGATGCTGCCAATCCACTTTGAACCCCAGGAAGTCGACGTAGAACTCCAATGCCTTGGCCTCGTCGAAAATTCGCAGAATGGGGGTGACTTTTCCTAAGTGCATGGTGACCGCTCCGTGTATGAGAACGCCCACTATAGAGACGAAAACCCACGGCGCAAATCCCCACTGCGTGCCAGGAAACGACCCGGCCGCTGGCCATTCGCCTGCCCGTCGCTGTAGCTCAACACGCCGTTGACCCATACCCCATCGATGCCCTCGGCCGCGCGCTGCGGTTCCTTGAAGTCCGCCACATCACGCACGCGCAACGGGTCGAACAACACCAGGTCAGCCCAGTGCCCCTCGCGGATTTCACCCCGATCAGCCAGGCCAAAACGCGCCGCGGACAAGCCGGTCATCTTGTGCACAGCGGTGTGCAACGGGAACAACCCCACATCGCGGCTGAAATGCCCCAGCACCCGTGGAAACGCGCCCCACAAACGCGGATGCGGGAACGGATCCTCAGGCAAACCATCCGACCCCACCATCGATAACGGATGCGCCAGGATCCGCCGCACATCCGCCTCGTCCATCCCGTAATACACCGCCCCTGCCGGTTGTAGCCGGCGTGCGGCGTCCATCAACGAAACGTCCCACTCAGCGGCAATCTCCTGCAAATCGCGCCCGCCCATTGCCGGGCACGGCGTCGACCAGGTAATGGTGATACGAAACGCGTCCGTCACCTGCTTGAGGTCCAGGGTCGAAGAACTCGCGGCATAGGGGTAGCAGTCACAGCCCACCGGATGGGTTTTCGCCGCCCGCTCCAGCGACGCCAACAGCTGCGGACTACGCCCCCAATTTCCGGCACCGGCACATTTGAGGTGGGAAATGATCACCGGCACCTTGGCATGTCGGCCGATCAGAAACGCCTCGTCCATCGCCTCCAGCACCGGTTCGAATTCACTGCGCAAATGGGTGGTGTACACCGCACCGAACGCGGTGAGTGCCTCACTCAGTTGCAGCACTTCGTCGGTCTCGGCATTGAATGCACTGGCGTAGGCCAGGCCTGTGGATAAACCGAGGGCGCCGGCTTCGAGGCTCTCTTGCAACTGCACGCGCATGGCGGCGATTTCATCCGCCGAGGCGGTGCGGTGCAGGTCGTCCATGTGGTTGCTGCGCAACGCGGTATGGCCGATCAACGCCGCGACGTTCACCGCAGGATGTGCACTTTCTACTGCAGCCCGGTAATCGGCAAAACGCGGGTAAGCAAACGCCTCACGCGTGCCCAACAGGTTCATCGGGTCCGGCGGATCGCTGCGCAAACTCACAGGCGATGCGCTGATGCCGCAGTTGCCGACAATCACCGTGGTCACGCCCTGGCTGAGCTTGGGTAGCATCTGCGGGTGGCGGATCACCACCGTGTCGTCGTGGGTGTGCACGTCAATGAAACCCGGCGCCAACACGCGGCCGGCGGCATCAATTTCATGCTCGGCCATGGCCGTCGACAAATCGCCAATCGTCTCGATGCGCCCGTCGCGCAGCCCCACATCAGCGACATAGCCGGGCGTGTTGCTGCCATCAATGATCAGCGCCTGGCGTATCAACGTGTCGTACTTCATTTCAGTCTCCAAGCGGCAGGCTGTCAGGGCCGCCGCGATAATCGTCCAGGGCCAGCTTGATCCGGCGCAGGCGCTCCTGGTTGTCGTCCGGCAGGGCCAAGGCCAGCTCGGTAGCGAGCAGGTCGATGGCCAGCAGCATGCCGTAGCGCGCCGCCGTGGGTTTGTAGATAAAGCTGGTTTCGGCCGGTTGCAGCGGCAGCAGCACATCTGCCAGTTGCGCCAAGGGTGAATCCGCAAGGGTGATAGCGACGATGCGCGCGTCGTAGTTGCGCGCCAGTTCCACCACGTCCAGCAGTTCGGGGGTGAGGCCGGTCAAGGAGCACACGATCAGCGCATGCTCCGGCCCCAGGGTCGCGGCCGTGACACGCATCATCACGGGGTCATGACAGGCGGCAATCGGATAGCCCAGACGCACCAGCCGTACCTGCAACTCATCGCTGCACAGGCTCGACGGGCCGCCCATACCGAACGCATGGATCATCCGCGCCTTGCCCAGCAGGTTGACCGCATCAACAAAGCTCGCCTGGTTGAACCCCGACAAGTGCTGCCGCAACGTCGCCTCGATATCCCCCAGGATCTGCCGATGAAACGCCGATTGCTCCGGTAACCCCGCAGGGTCGAGGAAGCGACTGCCGACCCCACTGGCCTGCGCCAATTGCAGGCGCAAGTCACGCAAGTCCCTACACCCCACACTGCGCGCGAACCGCGACAAGGTGGCCGTGCTGACCTCGGCCCGTTGGGACAATGCCTCCAGGCTGGCCGACGCGGCAAAGCCCACATCATCGAGCATCAGCTTGGCGATACGCCCTTCGCCGGCGCTGAAGGAATCCTGACGGGCGCGGATCTGGTAGAGGATATCCATGGGGTCTCCGGGTTACAAAATGAGGCTCATAAAACAAGAGACAGGCCGTAGGTGAGACCGAATGCCACCACAGAAATCAACGTCTCCAGCACGGTCCAGGTCTTGAAGGTCTGGATCACCGTCATATTGAAGTATTCCTTGATCAGCCAGAAGCCGCCGTCGTTCACGTGGGAAAAGATCACCGAGCCCGCACCGGTGGCCAACACCAGCAATTCGGGGTGTGGATAACCCAGGCCCATGGCGACCGGTGCTACAACACCGGACGCGGTGGTCATGGCAACGGTGGCCGAGCCCGTGGCGATCCGCATCAACGCGGCAAACAGCCACCCCATCACCAGCGGCGACAAGTGGAACGCGTGGGCCAGACCAAGAATTTCGTTAGTCACTCCGGCGTCCACCAGGATCCGGTTCAAGCCGCCCCCCGCCCCCACCAGCAAGGTGATGCTCGCGGTCGGCGCGAGGCATTCATTGGTGAACGTGAGGATCGACTCGCGGTTGAAACCCTGCGCAATACCCAAGGTCCAGAAGCTCACCAAGGTCGCCACCAGCAGCGCAATCACCGAGTTGCCGATAAACAGCAGGAACTGGTTGAAACCGGTGCCCGGCGTGGAAATCACGTTGGCCCAGCCGCCGATCATCATCAGCACCACCGGCAACAGAATGGTGCCCATGGTCAGCGTAAAGCTTGGCAAGCGTGTACGCGGTTCGCGGTCGATGAACTGGCGTTCCAGCGGATTTTCCGCCGGCAGGTGAATGCGCGGCACAATGAATTTGGCGTAGAGCGGGCCGGCGATGATTGCCGTGGGGATACCAATGAGGATCGCATACAGCACGGTCTGCCCCACCGATGCGTTATACGCCAGCACCGCCATCATCGCGGCCGGGTGCGGCGGCACCAGCGCATGCACCACCGACAGGCCGGCGACCATCGGCAAACCGACCATCAGGATCGACACGCCCACACGCCGCGCCACGGTAAAGGCGATCGGCACCAGCAGCACAAAACCCACCTCGAAAAACAGCGGCAATCCCACCAGGAAGGCGATGCACACCATGGCCCAGTGCGCATTGCGCTCGCCAAACCGGTTGATCAACGTACACGCCACCTGCTCGGCACCGCCGGACTCGGCCATCATCTTGCCAAGCATGGTGCCCAGCGCCACGACCAGGGCGATATGCCCCAGGGTCTTGCCGACGCCCGCTTCGTAAGAGCCCATAATGGTGTCCGCCGGCATCCCGGCCATCAGCGCCAGGCCGATGGACACCAGGGTGATGACGATAAACGGATTGAGCCGGTAACGTGCAATCAGCACGATCAAAGCAATGATGGCGATGGCAGCGTATGCCAATAGCCCGAAGCCCGGTGATGCGGCCATGCGGTACTCCTCGGAAAGGGTCACGTCGAATTGATTGTGAAACTCATAAATCATTACCGAGGAGTGTTTTCAATTTTTATGAAAGTAATTTTCGCCCACGGACAAGCGGTGTCGCGCTGGGATATGCCCGACAACCGTGTATGAAAATTCGAGGGGTGTTCTTACATGAAGATCAGACGATGCCGGAAACTCAACGTGCGCCATCGAGTCATAGAATGCGCCTCCACTCATGCCCAGGAACACCGACCATGATTCGCACCGCCCTTGCCGCCAGCGCCCTGCTTCTCGCCCTCTGCGGCAACGCCTCGGCCGCCGACAACGCCGCCTTGAAAAAATGCATGGACAGCGCCAACACGACCGCAGACATGGTCAGTTGCAACGCCAAGGAAACCAAGGTGCAGGATGCGCGCCTGAACAGGGCCTACAAGACCGCCCTCGCCGCCCAGGAAGGCGCGCGCAAACAGCAACTGCAAGACGTGCAGCGCCTGTGGATAAAATACCGTGACGCCAATTGCGGTTTCGCAGGCTCCGCTACCGGCGGCACGCTCGACCAGGTCAACGGCTCCGGCTGCGTGCTCGACATGACCCAAACCCGCGCCCAAGAGCTGGAAGACCTGGTCGGGCCATAACTGCACAAGCCGTCCTCCCGTGGCGAGGGAGCTTGCTCCCGCTGGGCTGCGCAGCGGCCCCAAAAACCTTCGCGGCGCTGCGCTCTGCAGACCAGCCCGGTAAGGCGGGAGCGGCTCAATCAGTCGTGGTGAACCTTGGCACGCTTGAGCAACTTCTTGCAGCGCTCGGACAAATGCAGCACCCGTAAGTGCTTGCCCGCCTTGGTGTAACGCTCACGCAGGGTCATCAAGGCGGCAATCGCTGAATAGTCGACAAAACTCAGGTGACGGCAATCCAGCGTCACCTGGTCCGGGTCGTTGGCCGGGTCGAATTGATTCAAAAACGGCGTGGTCGAGGCAAAGAACAACGTGCCATGCAGGCGATAGAGCTTGCTGCCATCGGCTTCCAGGTGCTCATCCGCATACAGCTCCCGCGCTTGTTGCCAGGCGAAATTCAGCGCCGCAATCACGATCCCGCACAGCACCGCCGTGGCCAGGTCGGTGAACACGGTGATCACCGTCACCGCGATGATCACCAGCACGTCATTGAGCGGCACCTTGTTGATCACCCGCAGCGACGCCCAGGCAAAGGTCTGCTGGGACACCACGAACATCACGCCCACCAACGCCGCCAGCGGGATCCGCTCGATCAACGGCGACAGGAACAGAATGAACAACAGGATCATCACCCCGGCAAACACCCCGGAGAAACGCCCGCGCCCGCCGGAGCTGAGGTTGATCACGGTTTGCCCGATCATCGCGCAACCGCCCATGCCGCCGAATACGCCCGAAACCATGTTGGCCGCGCCCAGCGCCACGCTTTCACGGTCCGGGTAGCCACGGGTCTCGGTGATTTCATCGGTGAGGTTGAGGGTCAGCAGGGTTTCCAGCAGGCCGACCATGGCCATCAGGAACGCGTAGGGGGCAATGATGCCCAAGGTTTCCAGGTTCCACGGAATCTGCGGTAGCGCGAAGGTCGGCAGGCCGCCGGCGATGTGGGCCATGTCACCCAACGTGCGGGTCGGCAGGCCGAGCAGGTACACCGCCAGGCCGACGCCCAGGATCGCCACCAGCGCGGGCGGCACGGCGCGGGTGATGCGTGGCAGCAGGTAGACGATGGCCATGGTCACCAGCACCAGGCCGGTCATCACGTACAGCGACGTGCCCGTGAGCCAGTGTTCACCGCTCTTGAAATGCTCCAACTGCGCCAGGGCAATGATGATCGCCAGGCCGTTGACGAAACCCAGCATCACCGGATGCGGCACCATGCGCACCAGCTTGCCCAGGCGCAACAGGCCGAAGGCGACCATGATCAGCCCGCCCAGCAATACCGTGGCCAGCAGGTACTCCACGCCGTGCTGAACCACCAACGCGACGATCACCACCGCCATCGAGCCTGCCGCACCGGACACCATGCCAGGGCGACCGCCGAATAACGCGGTCAGTGTGCAGATGATAAAGGCGCCATAGAGCCCCATCAGCGGGTTGAGGTGAGCCACCAGGGCAAAGGCGATGCATTCAGGCAGCAGCGCAAAAGACGTAGTGAGGCCGGCCAGGGCATCGGCGCGCAGACGGGTGAGGTTCATGAGGTACCAGGGTCATGCGGGGGATAAGGCGGGGAATGGTACGGAATTGCGGCGAGGGGAGCTAGTCAGGGAGACCACGTCGAACCCATCGGGGGCAAGCCCCCTCCCACAGTTGACCGAGTTCCACGCTTGGAATGCCAACACATGTGGGAGGGGCGTGCCCCCGATGGCGACACCTCGGACTCAGGTGAACATCACACCATTTCGTTGCGAATCCACTCCACGACCGACGTACGCTTGGGCACCCAGCCCAGCAACTCACGGGCATGCTTGCCACGCACCCGGCTGTTGGAGCCCAAGCCATAGTTGGCCATTTCATAGCCCCACTCGGCTTCAGCGTCGGCCAAAGGCCAATCCTGCGGTTTGCCCAGGTTCAGGGCTTCGGCAATCGCGGTGGTCATCTCGATAAACGACGCCTCGCCGCTTTCCACGAAGTAGAAAGTGCCCGGCACGTTCTTGGTCAGTGCCAGCAGGTACAGCGCCACCACGTCATCAATGTGCACGTTGGACCAGATGTTCTGCCCGCTGCCCACATGGCGCACCACGCCGCTTTTGCGTGCCTGCTTGAGCAGACGCGGCAATTGCACGCTGTCGCGCTTCACGCCCAGGCTGTGGCCGTAGATCAGGGTGTTGCAAATCACCGCTGAATTCACGCCGTCCTGGGCCGCCGCCAGGATCAGGTTGTCGATGGCCACGCGGGCAGCCTTGTCGACGGTCGGCTCCGGCAGATTGTCTTCAACGTAGATGACATCGCTGGACTTGCCACCCGACGCATCACCGACAATGCTCGAACCGCTGGTGTGCAGGAACGGCTTGTTCGAGCCCTGCAATGCCGCCAACAGGGTTTCCACGGCGACGCGATGGTCGCTGCTCGCGGCATTGATCACCGCGTCGGCCTTCTGCGCTTGTTCGGTCAACACGGCGTCGTCGTCAAGGGTGCCGATCACCGGGGTGATGCCCAAGGCGGTCATCTCAGCCGCTTGCTCAGCGCTGCGCACCAGGCCGGTTACCGTGTGGCCAGCCTTGACCAGGCCGGTGGCGATGGAACCACCGATAAAACCGGCGGCGCCGGTAACGAATACGTTCATGGAGAGTGCTCCTGACTGGGTAAGTGATGAGCTCAGTATCAAGGGCTCATCCCTGACGAATAAGCCCCTGCTGCCCAATTCACTCTTGCGTGCAGATCACGAATCAGCAGGCATACCGCGCCAGTTTGGCCTGGATAAAGTCGAGGAAACACTGGATGCGCAACGCCAACTGCGAGTTGCGATAGAACACCGCGTGGATCGGCTGGCGATAACCACTGTTGAACGCCTCCAGCACCGGCACCAGGCGACCGGCGTCAATATCGTCGACGGTCATGAAGTTCGACAGGCAGCAGATGCCCTGCCCTTCCAGCGCCAATTGCCGCACGGTTTCGCCGCTGGACGCCGCCACGCGGGGCTGGATCAACCAGCGGTCGCCCTCCACATGGCGCAGCGGCCAGTGGTTGAGGGTTTCGGTCTGGGTGAACCCCAGCAGCGTGTGGCCCGCCAACTCGGCGACCGTGGTTGGCGTGCCGTGTTGCTTGAGGTACTCGGGGCTGGCGAGGATATGCAACGGCGTAGAACCGAGCGCGCGCGCATGCAGGGTGGAGTCAGCCAGGGCGCCAATGCGAATGGCGATGTCCGTGCTCTGTTCCAGCAGGTCGATGATCAAGTCATCGCTGTTCAGCTCCAGCAGGATCTCCGGGTAGAGGCTGCGAAACTCGGCGATGTACGGCACGATCCCATGCAGCATGAACGGCACGGCAGCATTGATGCGCAGGCGCCCCGCCGGTTTCTTCTGGCGCGACGACAGGCGCTCTTCCAACGCCTCCATCTGCGCCAGGATCACCTTGGCCTGTTCGAAGAAGTACTTGCCCTCCTCGGTCAGGTCCATGCGCCGCGTCGTGCGGTTGATCAGCGTGGTGTCGAGCTTGGCCTCCAGGCGCGACAAGGTGCGGCTGACCGCCGATGGCGTCTGCCCGACCTGCTCTGCGGCAGCGGAAATCGAACCGCATTCAATCACGCTGACGAAGATCTGTAGCTCATCGGATCGGGCTTTCACGGGCGCGCCTCGTTATCGGTTCACAGCAGCTTACACCGAGAAATTGAACACCTGCGCCAGATGCTGCTCGTAGCGCACCACATGAGCCTCGATCGCCGGGCGCTTCATCACGTCCCACTGATCAGCAGATGGCCGCCGAGCAACGCCATGCCGATGAAGAACACGCGCTTGAACAACAGCGCACTGATGCGCTGGCGCACCACTTGGCCCAGCCACATGCCCAACAGTGCCGGCACCAGCGCCAGCAATGACGCGTTCAGCTCTCCACCGCCCAAAGTGCCGCGCCAGGCCAGCCCGGCAGCGAGTGCCAGCGTCGACACGGTGAATGACAGCCCCAGCGTTTGCACCAACTGATCACGGCTCAAGCCGAGGGCTTGCAGATACGGCACGGCAGGAATCACAAACACACCGGTCGCCGAGGTGATGATGCCGGTGATCCCCCCGCACAGCGGGCCCAGCCAGCGTTCGGTGTGCGGCGCTACCTTGAACGAGGGCAGGAACAAGCCGCTCAGTGCATACACCAGCAACGCCCCGCCCAGCGCATGAACGACCCAGCCACCCCCGTCCATGCCCAGCCATAACGTGCCAAGCCCGGTGCCGAGGAAGATCAGCAGCAGCATCGGCCAGAGGCGCTTGATCAAGGCGCTCAGGTGACCGCCGAATGCCAGTTGCCACAGGTTGGTGACGGTCGAGGGAATGATCAGCAATGCGGCTGCCTGCGCCGGGAGCATAGCCAGGCCGAGCAGGCCCATGGCGACGGTGGGCAGACCGAGGCCGATCACGCCTTTGACAGTACCGGCCAGCAGGAAGGTGCCGATCACCAGCAGCGTCAAGGCGGGGCCGATATGTTGGTAGAACGCGAGGAAGGTATTCATGGGCGGATTGTCGAGCATTGAGGCACGTTGGAAAATGCGCCATATACTGAGGCAGACTCTTGTTTTGCCTGAGGCTGGTGCCCATGCACTTTGACCTGATAGACCTGCGCCTTTACCTGCACATCGTCGACACCGGCAACATCACCGCCGGGGCGGCCCGCAGTCATTTGTCCCTGGCCGCCGCCAGTGCGCGTATCCGTGCAATGGAGGCGTCGCTGGGTATCGAGTTTCTTCAACGCGGCCGCCGTGGCGTCACACCCACGCCCGCCGGTAAAGCCCTCGCCCGTCACGCCCGGCTGTTGCTGCAACAGGCCGAGCACCTGCAACAGGACCTGGCGGAATACGCCAACGGCGTCAAAGGCCAGGTGCGCCTGCTGTGCAACACCACCGCCCTCAGCGAATACCTGCCCGAACTGCTGGCGGACTTTTTGCGCGAGCATCCCAACCTCGATATCGACCTGCAGGAACTGCCGAGCTTGCGCATCACCCAGGCCTTGCGCCAGGGCACGGCAGACCTCGGGATCATTTCCGACGCCGTCGACACCCACGGCCTGCAAACCCTGCCGTTTCGCGATGACCCGCTGGTATTGATCATGCCGCTGGACCATCCGCTCACCACCCAACACGTGAGCTTCATCGACAGCCTTCAACACGACTACGTCGGCCTGGCCGCTGACAGCGCCCTGGCGGTGTACCTGGAAGAACAGGCGCTGCACGCCGGTTTCCGCTTGCAGACACGCATCCGTGCCGAGGGGTTTGATGGGGTGATTCGCATGGTCGCCCGTGGCGCCGGCTTGGGTGTCGTGCCCCAGGCGGCACTGGAGCGTTGGCGCTCAGAGCGCTGCTTCAAGGCCCAGCCGCTCACGGAGGACTGGGCCTGTCGCCGGCTACTGCTCTGCGCGCGCGCATTTGAGCATCTGCCCGGTTACGCCAAAGCCTTGTTCGACGCCTTGGCCCTGCCCTTGCGGAAAAACCCGTAGTACACCGCCGACAGAATCAGCAGGAACGGCACGCCAAACACCAACGTCATCTTGAACGCCTCGGTGAAATAGGTGGTCACCATCACCGCGCCCATCAGCACCAGGCCCAGCAGCGTGCTGTAGGGAAACAGCCGCAGTTCGAACGACAGCTTCGGCCCGCCATGGCGCCTGCGGTAACGGCGGAAGCACAGGTGCGTGAGGAAGATCATGAACCAGGTAAAGATCGCGCCAAACATCGAGATCGCCATCATCAGGGTGAACGAGCTTTCCGGGTACACCACGTTCAGCAAGGTCGCCAGGGCAATGCCCGAGCTGGACAGCAGCAACGCGTTCAGCGGAATGCCGCTCTTGCTCAAGGCGCCCATGGACTTGGGCGCAAAGCCGGCGCGGGAAAGGCTGAACATCATGCGCGTGGTGATATAAAGCTGGCTGTTCATCGCCGACAGCGCCGCGATCAGGATCACGAAATTCATCACCCCGGTGGCGCCGGGAATACCGATGGTCTGCATCACTGTGACGAACGGGCTTTGGGTCTGCCCGGCCTGGTTCCACGGCACGATGGCCAGCATCAGCGCCAGGGTCAGCAGATAAAACACCACCAGCCGCACGAGGGTGGCGCGGAAGGCTTTCTTCACTGCCTGTTCCGGGTCCGCCGCTTCACCGGCGGCCACCGCGATCATCTCCACACTCAGGTAGCTGAAGATCGACACGATCACCGCGATCCACATGCCGCTCAGGCCATGGGGGAAAAAACCATCGTGGGCCGTGTAGTTCTGCACGCCGTAGTCCGGGTTGCCGGAACCGAATACCACGTACACGGCGAGGAGGATGAAGCCGACGATGGCGCTGATCTTGATCGTCGAGAACCAGTATTCGAAGTTACCGAAGGTCTTCACGCTGATGGCGTTGAGCAGGATCAGCACGCTGGAAAACGACACGATCCACACCCATTCCGGCACGTTGGCGAACCAGTACTTCATGTACATCGCCACCGCCGTGACCTCGGCGCCCACCGCCAGCACAATCGCCGCCCAGTAGGCGTAGCGCACCAGGAAACCGGCCAGCGGGCTGATGTAGAACTCGGCGTAGGCGCCGAAGGAGCCCGAGGTGGAATGGGCCACCGTCATCTCCGCCAGGCACCCCATCAGCAGCAACGTAATCAACGCGCCGATGGCGTAGCTCACCAGCACACTGGGCCCGGCATAACCGATGGCGTAGGCGCTGCCCATGAACAGCCCGGTGCCGATGGCGCCACCGATGGCGATCATGCTCATCTGGCCGGAAGTGAGCTGGCGCCGCAGGCCCAGTTCGCGGTGGGTGATCTCGGCAAAGCCCTTGTCTGGCGTGGTCACGTGGTGTGCCCCTTTATTATTGTGATTGCACCGTTTGGATATTCACGCAGAACCCCTGTGGGAGGGGGCAAGCCCCCGATAGCAGTGTGTCAGGTAGCTATAGGTTGACTGGCCCGACGCCATCGGGGGCAAGCCCCCTCCCACAGTTTGATCGGCGTTGTGTCAGGTGACGCTGTTACGGACTTTGTATTGCGGCTGATTCCAGGTGTGGTTGTCGAGGATGTCGCCGAGGATTTCCACGGCGTCCCAGACCTCAGTGAAGCTTGTGTACAGCGGCGTAAATCCGAAACGCATGATGCGCGGCTCGCGGTAGTCACCGATCACGCCACGGGCGATCAAGGCCTGGATCACGGCGTAGCCTTCAGGGTGCTCGAAGCTCACATGGCTACCACGCCGGGCGTGCTCACGCGGGGTGATCAACACCAGTTCATGGGCCGCGCAACGCGTTTCCACCAGCGCAATAAACAGGTCGGTCAACGCCAGGGATTTGCTGCGCAAGCTGGCCATGTCGGTCTGGGCAAAAATCTCCAGGCCGCACTCCACCATCGCCAGCGAGGTGATCGGCTGCGTGCCGCACAGGTAGCGTGCGATACCGGCACTCGGTGCGTAAGTCGATTCCATGGCGAACTGCCGGGTGTGCCCGAACCAGCCCGACAGCGGCTGACGCACCAGGTCCACCAACGCCGGGTTGACCCACACAAATGCCTGGGAGCCAGGGCCACCGTTGAGGTACTTGTAGGTGCAGCCGATCGCGTAATCGGCACCGGCCTGATGCAGGTCGATGGGCACTGCGCCCGCCGAGTGCGCCAGGTCCCAGAGGCTCAACGCGCCACACTCATGGCTCAGGGCGGTCAGCGCCTGCATGTCGTACATGTAGCCGGTCTTGTAGTTGACGTGGGTGAGCATCACCACCGCCACGTCCTGGTCAATGGCCTGGGGCAATTCGTCCGGGCTGTTCACCAGGCGCAAGGAATAGCCGTGTTGCAGCAGTTCGGCCAGGCCCTCGGCGATGTACAGGTCGGTGGGAAAGTTGCTCGCCTCGCTGACGATCACCTTGCGATTCGGCTGGCGTTGACGCTGCACGCTCAACGCGGCGCTGAGCACCTTGAACAGGTTGATGGAGGTGGTATCGGTGATCACCACTTCGCCGTCACGCGCACCGATCAGCGGTGCCAGGCGGTTGCCCAGGCGCTGGGACAAGTCCGCCCAACCGGCGCTGTTCCAGCTGCGAATCAGGCCATTGCCCCACTCTTCGACAATCACCGCCTGCGCCCGCGCCAACGCCGCCACCGGACGGGCACCGAGGGAGTTGCCATCGAGGTAGATCACCCCCTCGGGCAAGGCGAACTGACTGCGCAATGGCGCCAGCGAGTCCTGTGCGTCGAGGGCTTGGCAATGGCTTCGAGTGGTCATGGGCTGTCCTGGTTTTTATAATTAAGAATGGACCAAATTTTGAACGAAGTTTTAGAGAATTTTCGTGCAAAGTGACGGGCAACAGGCTAATTAAGCTGTAGGAAATTCGAATTTAACCCCCAAATACGCGGATTTATTCTAACCATGATTCTTGACGCCACCGACCTGCGCCTCCTGCATTTCCTGCAACAGGATGGCCGCATCAGCAACCAGGAACTGGCGGAAAAAGTCGCGCTGTCGCCCTCCGCGTGCCTGCGCCGTCTGCGTCTGCTGGAGAGCGAAGGCATCATCTGCGGCTACCGCGCGGTGCTGAATGCCGAGCAGTTGGGGATCGAGCTGGAGGCCATCGTGCACCTGTCCCTGCGCCAGGATGTGGAGGATTGGCACGAGACGTTTATCAAGAAGGTGCAGGGCTGGCCGGAAGTCGCCAGTGCGTATGTAATCACCGGTGCCAGCAACTATGTGCTGCGGGTGCAGGCGCGCAATCTCAAGCACTTTTCGGACTTTATCGTGAACCACCTGAACCGCACGGCGGGGGTGATGGATATTCGCTCGGAGATTGTGTTGCAGAAGATCAAGGATCGGGATGAGGTGCTCGACTTGGTCGTGCGTAAGTAGCAGCAACACCACGGGTCAAATGTGGGAGGGAGCAAGCCCCCTCCCACACTTTTTGACCGCGTTGATCAATCTTCCAGGGCACGGACGCGTTGCATGCGCTTCTGCTCCACCGGGGCATCCGCCACCTGCAACTCAAAGTCAAAATCAATCTGCGCAAACCGCCCCTCCACGCCAAATTCGCGCGCCAGCTGCGGATCCTCACTGAAGCGAATCTCGGCGATCAACTCATCCCGCGTCGCGTAGGCAAAATCATCATGCAGGTACGGGTCGTCCGAGAGGTTGATCTGCGTGGTCAGGTGCCGATGCCCCGGCGCCGAAATGAAGAAGTGGATATGCGCCGGCCGTTGCCCGTGGCGCCCCAGTTGATCGAGCAACTGCTGAGTCGGCCCGGTCGGCGGGCAGCCGTAGCCGGATGGCACGATACTGCGGAATCGGTAGTTGCCCTGGGCATCGGTCTCGATGCGTCGGCGCAGGTTGAATTCAGATTGCGTCGGATCAAACCACGAATACGTACCGCCGGTGTTGGCCTGCCACACGTCCACAATCGCCCCCGCCAGCGGCTTGCCGTCGGTGTCGCGCACCTGCCCACGCATGAACAGCGGGACCGCGTCGTCCTGGCCATCGTCCAGCCGCGCCTCGACCTTCGATAACGGCGCACCGGCCACATACAGCGGGCCTTCGATGGTGCGTGGGGTGCCGCCGGATTTACCAGCTTCTTCATCAGCGGCGTCCATCAGCAAGTCCAGATAATGCTCCAGGCCCAGCCCGGCGGCGAGCAGACCGGCTTCCTGGTGCTTGCCCAGCTCATTGAGGTAATTGACCGCCTTCCAGAACTCTTCCGGGGTCACGTCGAGGTCTTCGATGATGTTCACGGTGTCGCGCAGGATCCTATAGATCAGCGCCTTGGTGCGCGGGTTGCCGGCGTCGTTAAGGTTGCCGCTGGCTTCTTCGAGAAACTGTTGGGCATGGGCAGTCTGGGACAGTCGGGTGGACATGGTGCATTCCTCATCTTGTCATTATTGGGTGCATCACCGGCCTAGCGGTCGTCCTCATGGATCGACGACGGGTGCCGGCACAGGGCGTTCACTTCGATGGCCATGTAGGGGTAAAGCGGCAGTTGCATCAGCAGGTCGTGCAGCTCTTGCACGCTGTCGACGTCGAACACGCTGTAGTTGGCGTAGTGCCCGGCGATGCGCCACAGGTGGCGCCACTTACCTTGCTCCTGCAGCCGCTGCGCCAGCGCTTTTTCGTCAGCCTTGAGGCTGGCAGCGCGCTCGGGGTTCATGTCGATGGGCAGGTTCACGGTCATTTTTACGTGGAACAACATGGCGGGCGCCTCTTAGTGTTTGTCACGACGGAAGAACGCCAAACGCTCTTCATCAATGGCCAGGCCCAGGCCCGGTGCGTTGGAGACATGCAGTTGGAAATCGCGGTACACCGGTGGCTCGGTGAGGATGTCTTCGGTGAGCAGCAGCGGGCCGAACAGTTCGGTGTCCCACGCCAGTTTGTTCAGCGTGAGGAAAGCATGCGCCGACGCCAGGGTGCCGATGCCACCTTCGAGCATGGTGCCGCCATACAGGCCGATCCCTGCTGCCTCAGCAATCGCCGCGGTGCGCAACACCGCGCGGGGGCCGCCGTTCTTGGCGATCTTGAGGGCGAACACCGACGCCGCGCCTTCGCGGGCCAGGTTGAACGCATCCTCGACACACTCAATGGATTCATCCGCCATGATCGGCGCCGGGCTCGACAGATTAAGCCGCGCCATGCCGCCACGGTTGTTGCGTGAGATGGGCTGTTCGATCAGGTCGATGCCGTTGTCGCCGAGCACCTTGCACGCCCGCAGTGCCACCGCTTCGTCCCAGGCTTGGTTGACGTCAACGCGCACACTGGCGCGGTCACCCAAGGCCTTTTTGATCGCGAGCACATGGGCCAGGTCATGGCTGACTTCGCCAGCACCGATTTTCAATTTGAAGATGCGATGGCGGCGCAGGTCGAGCATCTTTTCCGCCTCGGCAATGTCCTTTTCGGTGTTGCCGCTGGCCAGGGTCCAGGCCACCGGCAGTGCCTCGCGCACGCGGCCACCGAGCAGTTCGCTGACCGGCAGGTTCAGGCGCTTGCCAAGGGCATCGAGCAAGGCGCTTTCGATACCGGACTTGGCAAACGTGTTGCCGCGAATGCTGCGCTCCAGGCGCAACATGGCGGCGTTGATATTGCTGGCGTCCTGGCCGATCAGCAGCGGCGCGAAGTGGCGGTCGATGTTGACCTTGATGCTGTCGGGGCTTTCATTGCCGTAGCTCAGGCCGCCAATGGTGGTGGCTTCGCCGATGCCCTCGATGCCGTCGGCGCAGCGCAGGCGGATAACCACCAGGGTCTGGTTTTGCAGGGTGTGCATCGCCAGCTTGTGCGGGCGAATGGTCGGGAGGTCGACAATGATCGTGTCGATCGACTCGATGGGGCAAATCGGCATGGCTATACCCGCTGGGTTCTTTTTAGGTTTGAGCCGATTCTGTCCCGTAACTTTAAAGGCTTCCAATATAGAATGGGTCTCGAGCAATACCCGCAAGGTATGAAAGGAGCCATTATGGAACTGCGTCACCTGCGCTACTTCCAGGTGCTGGGGGAAACCCTGAATTTCACCCGCGCCGCCGAACGCCTGCACATCGCCCAGCCGCCGTTGAGCCGACAGATCCAGCAATTGGAGGATGAGCTGGGCGTCATTTTGCTCGAACGTAGCCGACCGCTGCGGCTGACCGAAGCCGGACGGTTTTTCTATGAACACGCCAATGCGCTGCTGGAACAACTGAACAAGGTCTGCGACAACACGCGACGTATCGGCCTGGGTGAAAAGACCTGGCTGGGCATCGGCTTTGCGCCTTCGACCCTGTACGGCGTGCTGCCGGAATTGATTCGGCGACTGCGCAGCCATGAGGCGCTGGAGCTGGAGTTGGGGCTGTCGGAAATGACCACCTTGCAACAGGTTGAAGCGCTCAAGGCTGGGCGGATCGATGTGGGGTTCGGGCGGATTCGTATCGACGACCCGGCCATTGTCCAGCGCGTGCTGGTCGAGGACCGGCTGGTCGCCGTGCTGCCCGCTGGCCACCCGCTGCTGGGCGCGCCGGCCACGCTTGCTCAACTGGCCGCCGAACCGTTTGTGCTCTACCCCGGCAACCCGCGCCCCAGCTATGCCGACCATGTGATCGCGCTGTTTGATGCCCATGGCTTGGGCCTCAAGGTGGCGCAGTGGACCAACGAGTTGCAGACCGCCATCGGCCTGGTCGGCGCCGGCATGGGCGTGACGCTGGTACCCGCCTCGGTGCAGGTGCTGCACCGCGCGGATATTGGCTATACGCCGATTGTGGAAGCCACGGCGACGTCGCCGATCATTCTCAGCCGGCGGGTGCATGATCAGTCGCCGGGGTTGAGTCATTGCCTGCAACTGGTGGAAGAGTTGATCTAGCCACGCAGGCGGCGCGCATCATTGCGCTGCAACGTCTGGCTCGGCGACTCATCAAACAGCTTGCGGTACTCCGCCGAAAACCGTCCCAGGTGGGTAAAGCCCCAGCCCAGGGCGATCTCGGAGATGGTGCGGGTGGAGCCGTGCTCAAGGATTTCCTGGCGAACCGCACTCAGCCGGTACTTCTTCAAATAGGCCATGGGCGACAGGGCGAAGTATTTGCGAAAGGCATCGAACAGCTTGAAACGCGACACCCCCGCAGCGGCTTCCAGGTCTTCCAGGTGCACGGCTTCGCGGGCGTTGTCGTGGATGTACTGGCGGGCGCGGATCAGGTAATGCGGCAGCTTCACGCCGAGGACATCGCGCAGTTCTTCGGAGTAGTTGTTCGGCTGGGCCAGGATCAGGCCCTTGATCAGCGAGCTTTCCAGGTCACGGGTAAAGGCAGCCTGCTCATACAGCTCGCTGCCGTGCTCCAGCTCGGCGATGAAGTAACGCGCCATGCGCCACCACGACGCCGACGCCCCCTCTACCGCGTCCATCACCGACTCAAAGCGCAACGGCGCGTCAATCGGCCGTTGCAGCAAACCTTCCAGCGACTCACTCATGGCCGCGCGCGTGATCACCACCTGCAACTTGCGGCAGTCGCCGGAGATCGCGAGCACCTGATGCTCGTTGGGCGAGATGATCACGCCCTGGTCGCGGTTGGAACTCAGGCGTTCACCGTTCTTGCTCAGCTCCTGCTCACCCACCAGGGGCAGGCTCAGGCTGTAGCTGCTGAAGTGCTCGGCGTCTTCGATGTCGATGGTCACGTCCGTGCCGTACTCGATCACGCCCAAGGTGGTGGCGCGGGACTTGAACACGTTGGCACTGTGGTGAAAACGCAGGCGCTCAGGCGTGGCGGTGGCCAGGCGATGGGGCCCGCAAATGCCGGACATCCAGCTGCGGGCGCCTTCCAGGTCGAAGCGTTGAATCGTTTGGCTGCTCATCAGGGTGCACCCACGGCGGTTAGGCTGTTGCGCGCTCTGGCGGCGCGTCGTTGGTGTAGGACAGCAAGTAATGCGCCACGCCAGCGCAATGGCCACTGGGTGGATAGCAACGGTCGATTAAGTGGATAAGAAGCGGTCTTTTCCGACAATTGCCCTGCCAGACAGTAGCGCATCCCGTCACCGTGCTGCACCGGGTTGGGTATTTGCTGCCCATTTTTCGGCCCAGGTTCCCCCATTAAGCGGATAGCCCGCGCCGTGCCCCGCTGCCTCTAATAAACCACCGATTAGCCCCTATCAAAAAGGTGCCTCCCATGAGTGGTGCAAGAAGCGTCGAGCAGTGGAAAACGTTTATCGAAGGCTGCCTGGACTTTCGGCCGGCAGACGAAGTATTCCGTATCGCCCGCGACATGTTCACCGAGCCGGAACTGTTCGATCTGGAAATGGAACTGATCTTCGAAAAGAACTGGATCTATGCCTGCCACGAAAGCGAACTGGCCCATAACCACGACTTCGTAACGATGCGCGCCGGGCGCCAGCCGATGATCATCACCCGCGATGGCGAAGGCCGGCTCAATGCGCTGATCAACGCCTGCCAGCACCGTGGCACCACCCTGACGCGGGTCGGCAAAGGCAACCAGTCCACCTTCACTTGCCCGTTCCACGCCTGGTGCTACAAGAGCGATGGCCGGCTGGTGAAGGTCAAGGCGCCGGGGGAATACCCGGCGGGCTTCGACAAAGCCACACGCGGCCTGAAAAAGGCGCGTATCGAGAGCTACAAAGGCTTTGTGTTCATCAGCCTGGACGTGAAGGGCACCGACAGCCTGGAAGACTTCCTGGGCGATGCCACCGTGTTCTTCGACATGATGGTCGCGCAGTCCGCCACCGGTGAGCTGGAAGTGCTGCCCGGCAAATCCTCCTACACCTACGACGGCAACTGGAAACTGCAGAACGAAAACGGCCTGGACGGTTATCACGTCAGCACCGTGCACTACAACTACGTGGCCACGGTGCAGCATCGCCAACAGGTGAACACCGAGCATGGCGCTAGCGCAGGCAGCACCCTGGACTACAGCAAGCTTGGCGCCGGCGACGCCAACACCGATGACGGTTGGTTCGCCTTCAACAACGGCCATAGCCTGTTGTTCAGCGACATGCCCAACCCCAGCGTGCGCTCCGGCTACGCCACCATCATGCCGCGCCTGATTGAAGAACACGGCCAGCAAAAAGCCGAATGGATGATGCACCGCCTGCGCAATTTGAATATCTACCCGAGCCTGTTCTTTCTCGACCAGATCAGCTCGCAACTGCGCATCATCCGCCCCGTGGCGTGGAACAAGACCGAGATCATCAGCCAGTGCCTGGGGGTGAAAAACGAGTCTGACGCCGACCGCGAAAACCGCATTCGCCAGTTCGAGGATTTCTTCAACGTGTCCGGCATGGGCACGCCGGATGACCTGGTGGAGTTCCGCGAAGCCCAGCGCGGTTTCCAGGGCCGTCTTGAACGCTGGAGCGATATCTCACGCGGCAGCCACCGCTGGGAAACCGGCCCCACGCCGAACAGCGAAGCCATCGGTATCCAACCGGCGATGACCGGCACCGAATTCACCCACGAAGGCCTCTACGTGAACCAGCATCGCAACTGGCAGCAGTTCCTGCTCAAGGGCCTCGATAACCAAGCGCTGAAATTGCGGGAGGTGGAATGATGAATGCGCAATTGCAGTACCAGATCGAGCAGTTCTTCTACCGCAAGTCCGAGCTGTGCGATGCGCAGGACTGGGACGCCTATGTGCAGCTGTTCGACCCGCAGAGTGAATTCCACCTGCCGCAGTGGGATTCGGAACACGTCTACACCCGCGACCCCAAGCGCGAGATGTCGCTGATCTATTACGCCAACCGTTCGGGCCTGGAAGACCGCGTATTCCGCCTGCGCACCGGCAAGGCGGCGTCGGCCACGCCGATGCCGCGCACGTTGCACCTGATCAACAACGTGCGCATCGCCGAGCGGGCGGAGGGCACGTTGGAGGTGAAACTGAACTGGCACACGCTGTTCTATCGCTTGGCCACGTCGGAGCAGTTTTACGGCCACGCCACTTACACCCTCAAGCCTGATGGCGACAGTTGGTTGATCACCCGAAAGCACGCGCTGCTGCTCAACGACACCATCAACTCGGTGCTGGATTTCTATCACCTCTAGACGCGCCTTTGTGGCGAGCACCCTTGTTGTGGTGGTGATCGGGCTTGTTGTGGTGAGCGGGCTTGTTGTGGTGAGCGGGCTTGCCCCGCGCTGGGGCGCGCAGCGGCCCCTGGTGCAGGCACTACGGTTTGACTGGAGAAATGCGGTGACTTTATTGGGGCCGCTACGCGCCCCAGCGCGGGGCAAGCCCGCTCACCACAAAAAGCACGCTCACCACAACAGGCCGTGCGTACGTCATAAATAGGCAGAGAACAACACATGAATCACAAAGTGGCCTTCAGTTTTGCCGACGGCAAGACCCTGTTTTTCCCGGTGGGTGCGAATGAAATCCTGCTGGATGCAGCGCTGCGCAACGGCATCAAGATCCCCTTGGATTGCCGCGAAGGGGTGTGCGGCACCTGCCAGGGTCGCTGCGAATCCGGCGACTACAGCCAGGACTATGTGGATGAGGAAGCCCTCTCCAGCCTCGACCTGCAACAACGCAAAATGCTCAGTTGCCAGACGCGTGTGAAGTCCGATGCGACGTTCTATTTCGACTTTGATTCGAGCCTGTGCAATGCGCCGGGACCAGTGCAGGTACGTGGCACGGTGAGCGCGGTACAGCAGGTGTCGACCAGTACGGCGATCCTGCAGGTACAGTTGGATCAGGCGCTGGATTTTCTACCGGGCCAATACGCACGGCTGTCGGTACCTGGCACCGACAGTTGGCGCTCGTATTCCTTCGCCAACCTTGCGGGCAACCAATTGCAGTTTTTGGTGCGACTGTTGCCCGACGGGGTGATGAGCAACTACTTGCGCGAGCGCTGCCAGGTGGGCGATGAGCTGTTGATGGAAGCGCCCCTCGGCGCCTTCTACCTGCGTCACGTCACCAAACCCTTGGTGCTGGTGGCAGGCGGAACCGGGTTATCGGCCTTGCTGGGCATGCTCGACGAACTGGCCGCCAATGGCTGCGACCAACCCGTGCACCTCTACTATGGCGTGCGCGGTGCCGAGGACTTGTGCGAAGCGGCGCGCATCCAGGCCTACGCCTCAAGCATCGCGGACTTCCGCTACACCGAAGTCCTCAGCGCCCCCTCAGAGGATTGGCCCGGCAAGCGCGGCTACCTGACCGAGCATTTTGACCTGGCCGAATTGCGGGACAGATCGGCGGATATGTACCTGTGCGGCCCCCCGCCAATGGTCGAATCCGTCCAACAATGGCTGGCGGATCAGGCACTTGATGGCGTTCAGTTGTATTACGAAAAGTTCACGCAGAGTAATATCTGACCCTCAGCACTTCTGAGGGGCTGATGCGGCGTGCACTCAACCCTGAGAAAAACAAGTAGAAGGGAATGTTAATGGCGGATGACATGGTTAACCCGGTAGGCCTCAAGCGTGGCCTGAAGAACCGGCACATTCAACTGATCGCCTTGGGAGGGGCGATTGGTACGGGGTTGTTCCTCGGCTCGGCTGGGGTACTCAAGTCGGCGGGGCCGTCGATGATCCTGGGCTACGCGATTGCTGGTTTTATCGCGTTCCTGATCATGCGCCAGCTTGGCGAGATGATCGTCGAAGAGCCGGTAGCCGGTTCCTTCAGCCACTTCGCCCACAAATACTGGGGCGGCTACGCAGGCTTCCTGGCGGGCTGGAACTACTGGGTACTTTACGTGCTGGTGGGCATGGCCGAACTGACGGCGGTGGGCAAGTACATCCAGTTCTGGTGGCCGGAAATCCCGACCTGGGTCAGCGCACTGGTGTTCTTCGTGGCGGTGAACCTGATCAACACCCTGAACGTGAAGTTCTTCGGTGAGGCCGAGTTCTGGTTTGCGATCATCAAGGTGGTGGCGATTGTCGGCATGATCGCGCTCGGCTGCTACTTGCTGTTCAGCGGCACCGGCGGCCCACAAGCCTCGGTCAGCAACCTGTGGAGCCACGGCGGGTTCTTCCCGAATGGCGGCATGGGGCTGTTGATGTCCATGGCGTTCATCATGTTCTCGTTCGGTGGCCTGGAGCTGGTAGGCATCACCGCTGCCGAGGCCAGCGAGCCGCGCAAAGTGATCCCGAAAGCGATCAACCAGGTGGTGTACCGGATCCTGATCTTCTACGTCGGCGCGCTCACCGTGCTGCTGTCGCTGTACCCGTGGGACCAACTGCTGCAAACCCTCGGCGCGTCGGGCGATGCCTACAGTGGTAGCCCGTTCGTGCAGATCTTCTCGCTGATCGGTAACGACACCGCCGCGCACATCCTCAACTTCGTGGTGCTGACCGCGGCGCTGTCGGTGTACAACAGCGGCGTGTACTGCAACAGTCGCATGCTGTTCGGCCTGGCCGAGCAAGGCGATGCGCCAAAGGCATTGATGAAACTCAACAAGCAAGGCGTGCCGCTGCGGGCGCTGGCGATTTCGGCACTGGTGACGATGCTGTGCGTGGTGGTCAACTACGTCGCGCCACAAAGTGCCCTGGAGTTGCTGTTTGCGCTGGTGGTTGCCTCGCTGATGATCAACTGGGCGCTGATCAGCATCACCCACATCAAGTTCCGCAAAGCCATGGGCGAGCAAGGCGTGACGCCGTCGTTCAAGACCTTCTGGTTCCCGTTCAGCAACTACCTGTGCCTGGCGTTCATGCTGATGATCATCAGCGTGATGCTGGCGATCCCGGGGATTCGTGAGTCGGTGTATGCGATGCCGGTGTGGGTGGGGATTATCTATGTGGCCTATCGGTTGCGGGTTCGCAGGAGTAACGCGGTAGTCAACACACAGTGATCCCTGTGGGAGCCGGGCTTGCCCGCGATGCAGGCGACTCGGTTTCCAGTGAGACCGAGGTGATGCGATCGCAGGCAAGCCAGCTCCCACAGTTGATTGCATTTCATAATGAAAAGCCCCGGTAATCCGGGGCTTTTTGTTTAGAGCGTGGAGCGTACTCGCCATAGCTCGGGGAAGAGCACGGTATCGAGCATCTTGCGCAAATACCCCACGCCTTCGGTACCACCGGTACCAGGCTGGAAGCCAATGATCCGCTCCACCGTGGTCACATGGCGAAAGCGCCACTGGCGGAACGAATCCTCCAAGTCGATAAACTTCTCGGCCAACTGATACAAATCCCAGTAACGGTTCGGGTCGCGATACACCTCCCGCCACGCCGCCTCCACGGATTCATCGTGAACCGTCGCCGCCGTCGGGTCACGCTCGGCACGCTTGGGATCAATCGCCAGGCCCGCCTTGATCATCAGGTTGATCGCCTCGTCATACAGCGACGGCGTGGCAATCGCCACTTTCAGCTCGTTCAACAGCTCCGGCCGGTGGGCGTGAGGCCGCAACAGCGCCGCACTTTTATTGCCGAGGATAAATTCGATCTCGCGGTACTGGAACGACTGGAACCCCGACGACTGCCCCAGGAACGGGCGGATGGCCTTGTATTCCGACGGCGTCATCGTCGCCAGCACTGCCCAGGCGTGCACCAGTTGATCGAAGATCCGCGACACCCGCGCCAGCATCTTGAACGCCGGCGGCAACTCGCCCAGTCGTACGTGCTCGCGGGCAGCTTTGAGTTCGTGGAGCATCAGTTTCATCCACAACTCGGAAGTCTGGTGCTGGATGATGAAGAGCATTTCGTTGTGGTCCGGCGACAGCGGGTGCTGGGCGCTGAGGACTTTGCCAAGGTCCAGATAATCGCCGTAGCTCATGGACTCGGAAAAATTCAGTTCAGCGTTATGCCATTCTTCGGGCGGCTGGTAATCAGCAGAGAAAGGACATTGGCTCATCGCGTGGGCTCCTTGAGCGGACGGAGAATGGCGCGGACCGGGCTCGCGTCCAGGTGGGCAAAACGCAGCGGCAGCGCGATCAGTTCATAGTCGCCTTCCGGTACGTCATCGAGCACGATGCCTTCAAGAATCGCCATGCCATGGCGGGCCACGGCGTTGTGGGAATCCATGGTCTTGGACTGCTGCGGGTCCAGCGAGGGTGTATCGATACCGATCAGGCGCACCCCCAGGCTGGCCAGCAGCTCGATGGTTTGCGGGGCAATGGCAGTGAAGTCCGCATCCCATTCGGTCAGCGGCGCTTGTGGATAAGTGCGCAGCAACACACGCTCGGGCACGTTATCCACACGCCCTTCCAACTGATGCGGCTGCACCAACGCGCCGCTGTCCAGGCAATGCAGCACCCGGCACGGCCCCATGTACACGTCCAGCGACACTTCACCGATCGGTGCACCGTCGGCGCTGTAATGCAGCGGCGCATCCACATGGGCGCCGGTGTGCGGCGACAAGGTGATGCGCCCGACATTCACCGGACACTCCGGGCCGAACTGCCACACGCGCTCTTCCTGGAACGGCGTGTCTCCCGGCCAGGTCGGGGTCGCCGTACTCAAGGGCGGGCTGATATCCCACCACGTTTTTATTGGGTTCATTTGCAGGCTCTCGGCGGTTACTGGGGTGAATGATACGAGGGCCAGCTGCGAATTTTCTTGCGAATTCTGGCGTGAAGCGGGAAATCTTTCGCACTTACTGCGAGGAAATAGCGGATTGGTGATGGGTTATATCAAATAAATACCGCTGCGCTTCTGGGCATCCCGATGTCGAGTTCAGACCACTGGTGCAACGCCCAAGGCCTTAGGGTGGATCTTTCCATTCCCTGCCTCGGAGTCATCATGTCCAAGCCCATCACCGTACTGCGCGACACCCACCCACTGCCGGTCCTGGACGCGTGCAAATGGGAAAAACTCGAAGGCGACCCGCACACCGTCAACCTCAACGCCTACACCAGCGAAGACGGCAGCAAGATCATGGGCACTTGGATCTGCACACCGGGCAAGTGGTACGTGGACTACGTGAAGTGGGAATACTGCCACTTCCAGGAAGGCTACTGCATCATCACGCCAGAAGGCATGGAGCCGATTCACCTGCGGGCTGGGGATATCTTCGTGGTGGAACCGGGGATGAAGGGGACGTGGGAAGTGGTCGAGACGGTGCGTAAGTATTTTGTGTTTGCTTGACCCGCTATGCCTTGGCGCACTGAACACGGATTCGGCCCAGTGCGCTCTTTAAGGCCCAAACTCATGGCGTATTAAGTGCTTTCCTACAGGCCTTCCGTGGGCTGATCGACAAGATCTGGACTGACTTCATCAAGCGAATTGAACAGTCGCCAGAGGGTAATCATGATCCGTACCGCGCCCCCAACTGCCTGGCCCTCAGTCATCCACCAACCGCCAGACTCGGTCAGCCAAATTGCCAAAAAGCAGGTGTTTCCCAACTCCTGCGGCGCGGCTGCCCTGCTGTGCGCGGCCAAAGAACTGGGGGTCGATAAAATCCCGGTTCTTACCGGATCAATGTCTGAGCATTTAGGCGTCGACACACTGGAGTTGGACAATCGTTGTGAAAGCGACCTGTACAGGATCACCAGCGGCTGCACAACCGTCAGGCACGGGCAGACCGACCTGGAACAAGCCGGTTATTCGATGCCGGACAGTCTTGTCATCGCGGGAAGGCTTTTGGGCTTGGACATGAAGGTGGAAAAGAACCCGGGCATGCTTGTCGCCGGGTTGAACTGGCTTTATCCGACGATCGAAAACAAGCTCAGAGGCATTGGCTGCCCTATTGACCTGCCGGGTCCAGCACTTGACAGCAACGAGGTAAAACTAGAGGCCATGGCGGTGTCGTGTGTCGGCTTGCCAATCGGATTGCACTGGGTGGTACAGCGGGCAGACGGCAGCTATATGGATCCCGCAACCGGCGAGAACCAAAAAAACTTTTCCGCGTTGAACAATAGGCTTAAAAAAGCCGCGGGCAGGGCACTCGGCTATTACCCTTCCGGGATTTCAATCGTTGCCAAATTGGCCCCCTTAAACACGGGTGTAAAAGCCGGGAGCCAGCCTTACGCCGGCCCCCCTCCCCTTAATTGGTTTTAAGGTAGCTGTTGATAATCGCTGAAAAGTCCTTGCCCCCCTCCCCGCGCTGGCTCATCGCCTGATACAGCTGCTGGGCCACGGCGCCGAGGATTACCGGCTGGTGCACCTGGCGCGCGGCTTCGGTGGCCAGGCCCAGGTCCTTGAGCATCAGGTCGGCACCAAACCCGCCGGTATAGCCACGGGACGACGGCGCGGTTTCAATCACGCCAGGCCATGGGTTGTAGGTGTCGGAACTCCAGCAACGCCCGGTGGAGCTGTTGATAATTCCCGCCAGCACTTGCGTGTCGATACCCAGCGCATCGCCCAGGGCCATGGCCTCGCTGACGCCGACCATGCTGATCCCCAACAACAGGTTGTTGCAGATCTTGGCGATTTGCCCGGTGCCCACCTCACCGCAATGCACGATGTTACGGCCCATCTGCGCCAGCACCGGTTGCAGGGTGGCGAACAGTTCCGGAGTGGCGCCGACCATGAAGGTCAGCGTCCCTGCGGCGGCGCCGCCGGTGCCACCGGAGACCGGGGCGTCGGCTACGACGACACCTTGCTTGGCCGCCGCAGCCGCTACGTCGCGGATGGTTTGCGGGTCGATGGTGCTGCAATCCACCGCCGGTACACCTTTGCCGATGCCAGCCAAAACCCCGTCGTCATTCAGCCATACGCTGCGCACATGCGCCGCCGCCGGCAGCATGGTAATCACCAGCTCAGCGTCTTTCGCCGCATCGCGTGGCGAAGCGCTGATGGTGCCGCCCAGCTCGGCCAGTTCCTTGAGCACCGTCTGGTTCAAGTCGAACAGGTTCAGCGCGTGGCCGGCCTTGATCAGGTTGCGGGCCATGGGCGCGCCCATGTTGCCCAAGCCGATAAATGCAATCTTCATGGTCGTCTCCCGAATCAGCGCAGGTTGATGGTGGTGTTGACGCCATCATTGACCGTGTCGTCATCGAACCAGCGGCTGGTGACGGTTTTGGTCTGGGTGTAGAACTGCACCACTTGCTTGCCGTACGGGCCGAGGTCGCCGAGCTTGGAACCACGGGAACCGGTGAAACTGAAGAACGGCACCGGCACCGGGATCGGGATATTGATGCCGACTTGGCCGACATCGATTTCGCTCTGGAACTTACGCGCCGCCGCACCGCTCTGGGTGAACAGGCCAGTGCCGTTGCCGAACGGGTTGGCGTTGACCAGCGCGATGGCCTCATCGAGGGTCGCCACTTCCAGCACCACCAGCACTGGACCGAAGATTTCCTGGGTGTAGATCTGCATGGAGGGGGTCACGCCCGAAAACAGGGTCGGGCCGACAAAGTTGCCTTGCTCGAAGCCCGGCACCTTGATGTCGCGGCCGTCCAGCTCCAACTTGGCGCCTTCTTTCACGCCGCTTTCGATCAGTTCCAGGATACGTGCCTTGGCGCGCTTGGAAATCACAGGGCCCACATCCGTGCCCGCTTCGCTGCCCGCGTTGACCTTGAGCTTTTGCGCCAGGGCCTTGAGGTCTGGCAGCCATTGCTTGGACGCGCCCACCAGCACCACCACCGAGGTGGCCATGCAACGTTGGCCCGCCGCGCCGAAACCGGCGCCGACCAGGGCATTGAGGGTGTGTTCGCGGTTGGCATCCGGCAGCACCACCGCGTGGTTCTTGGCGCCCATCATCGATTGCACGCGCTTGCCGTGTTTGCCGGCCAGGTCATAGACGTGGGTGCCCACGGCGGTCGAGCCGACGAAGGACACGGCCTTGATGTCTTTGTGGGTGCACAGCGCATCCACCACATCCTTGCCGCCGTGTACCACGTTGAGCACACCGGCCGGTACACCGGCTTCCAGCGCCAGCTCCACCAACAGCATGGTCGACAGCGGGTCCTGTTCGGACGGTTTGAGTACAAAGGTGTTACCGCAGGCAATCGCCATCGGGAACATCCACAGCGGAATCATCGCCGGGAAGTTGAACGGGGTGATACCGGCGCACACGCCGATGGGTTGGCGCAGCGTGTAGGTATCGACGCCACCGGCAACGTTTTCAGCGAATTCGCCCATTTGCAGGGTGCCGATGGAACAAGCGTGCTCCACCACTTCCAGGCCACGGAAAATATCGCCCTCGGCATCGGCAATGGTCTTGCCCTGCTCGTTGCTGAGCACCACGGCGATGCGCTTGGAATGTTCACGGATCAAGGCTTGCAGCTTAAGCATGATGCGCATGCGCGCGCCGATTGGCGTCAGCTTCCAGGTTTGGAAGGCGCGGTGAGCGGCGTCGATGGCGGCGTTGACTTCATCGGCGGTAGCGAACGGGACTTTGGCCAGCACCTCTTGGGTAGCCGGGTTGACGATGTCTTGCCACTCGGTGGTCTTGGACTCGACCCACTCGCCGTTGATCAGCAACTTGACCTGTTGCACGGAAATATCGGCAGATGCGTTCATGTGGTCTCCAATCTTATATTTATACAGAGACAAGGCGCGTAACCGCCTTGGGAAATGAGGCGTTCGGACTGTTTTTGGAGTATAGATGTGCAAATCTCTAATAAGAACGCACATAAAAGCCGGACCAATATGCAAAAAAACATCACGTCGCTGGGCTCCCTGAACTGGGATGACCTGAAGTTTTTCCTCGAAGTGGCCCGCACCCGCAAGGCCAGCGTGGCCGCCAAGCGCCTGGCGGTGGACTACACCACCGTGTCGCGGCGCATCAGTTCACTGGAAGTGTCCCTCGGCACCCTGCTGTTCGAAAAATCCCGGACCAACGGTTTCGTCCTCACCCCTGAGGGCCAGCGTTTGCTGGGCTACGCCGAGTCCATCGAAAGCACCCTGCACATGGCCTGCGAACAAGTCTCCGGCTCCGGCGTGGCGCTGTCCGGCCACGTGCGCATGGGCTGCACCGAAGGGTTCGGCAGCTTCTTCGTCACCCCGCAATTGAGCCACTTCGTCGACACCTACCCGGCCATCTCGGTGGATATCCTGCCCCTGCCCCACTTCATCAGCCTGTCCAAGCGCGAAGCCGACATCGTCATCGCCCTGGAACGGCCGGAACACGGGCCCTATGTGTGCTGCAAATTGTGCGACTACAAACTGCAGCTGTACGCGACCCAGGAATACCTGGACCAACACCCGCCGATCCGCAAACCCACGGATTTGGCCGAACATCCGTTTATCAGCTACGTGGATGATTTGGCGTTCAGTTCAGAGCTGCTGTACCTGGCGAACGTGGTGCCCGGCGCCAGCGCCAGCCTGCGCAGTACCAGCGTGATCGCGCAGTACGTGGCGGCGCAGCAGGGGCGGTCGATGGCGATATTGCCGTGTTTTTTGGCGGCGCAGGACCCACGGTTGTTGCCAGTGCTGGGGGAGCAGATTGCTATTACACGGCAGTTCTGGATGTATTGCAGGGAGGATTTGCGGAAGTTGAAGCGGATTACGTTGTTGTGGGATTACATCAGGGAGGTGACGGAGCAGAATCAGGGGTTGTTGATGGGTGAGACGCGGGAGATGGTGTTTTCGGAAATGTAGTTTGCCCCGGTAAAAGACAAGAAGCGTCGTTAAGATCCCACGCCCGCTTTTGCAACTCGGTGAGTGGACCGTTATAAAAATATTTGGAAGGGTCCCTCCGCCACGTAACGCAATCTCTATTTCACCAAGGCAAAATTAAAAACTCTTACCTAACCTAATAAAATTTCTAGACATTCAGAGTCATTAAGCATGGGACCTATATTTGTATGAGCCATGGACCAACGCACATTCCTTCACGAGGCTACTGTATTTACTGCAAAAAATCAGGTGTGAGGTTGACTGACGAACATATCATGCCTTATTTCATAGGAGGCGCCCACGTACTTAAAGAAGCAAGCTGTGACAGTTGCGCAAAAATAACATCACGATTTGAACTGGATGTTTCTAGAGAGCTTTGGGGAGACGCAAGAATAGTCTACAACGCGCCCTCACGCCGCAAGAAAAAAAGACCTAAGCATATACTTATGCGCGACGAGCACAATCCAGGCCACAAAATGAAAATCCCAGTAAAAGATTGTCCTGCCGCTATGGTTTTTTACAAGATGCCAAAGGCCGGAATATTACAGGGACTCCCCGAGTCCGTTGATCTTTCGCAAAGCTGGGAGCTAGTGTCACCCGTCGACGAGGACAAAATAAATAACTTTACAGCTAAGTATGGGCAACGCCCCGTTATGAGCTTTAGGCATGTACCGGACAGTTTCGCACGACTACTAGTAAAAATAGCTTATGGGCAAGCGCTATGCACTTTGGCTCCAGAGGATTTTCACCCAATCTGCTTGCCATACATTCTTGGTCAAAAGAAAAATTTATCTTACATAGTTGGCGGCAGAAGAAGCTATTCAGATATAAAACCTGAGTTAGGTTATGAGATGAAAACAATTTATCTCAAAGCCCCAGACAAGCTATTGATTATAGTAGAAATCAGAATACTCCCCAACAGCTCAACCCCGACCTATCACATTGTAGTTGGCTATGTAGAAGGAGAGAAAAACTCAGATCAAATCTACGAAAAATTCAAAACAACAGACTCATTCGACATCACCAACCGCAGTACGAAAGACTCTATAAACAATGAGGACTTACATTGGATGCCTTCAATTTGGCCATTACCCGGATTATCATAAAACGGACTTTAAAGAATCAAACACAAAACAGAGCCAATCACCGCCTACCTAGCGGATCTAGCTAACCTTCCCCTCCAGAAAGGAATACAAATCTCATCTATAAGATCAAAAGAAAACCTTATAAATCCCAAACAGACCAAGAGCAAAAAAAATATAGAAAACAACCTGAACACTTTTCTTGGTTACCTTTTGATTAATCACACCCAGCTCATCAAGAAACAAACTCACAAACTCATGCTGCTCAACATCCATACTCATTCCAAGAGAAGGAAACAACTCTTTTGCCTCTGAGTACTTGAGCCTAGCCAAATTAGCAATTAATTCATTATTGTCAGCAAGCTTCAATCTATCATCCACGAAGGCTCCCCACGCCATCATTCGCGCTGCTTTCTCTCCCTCCGATGGTAATAAATCGATTACAGCCACCCGTAGGTGGAGTTCTGTGTTTACTTTTTGGTTTCCGTACAGGTCTAAATTTCGCATGCGTAGCTCCTTCCTTTGATTGCAAAATTTTAGCATTTCAAGAGTTCACATGAAGGTCAACTTTAAAGTACCAAGGTGATATGAACTCCATCTGCAAGCTGCGCGAGGCAGAGCGAAAATTCACTATGCGGGGCGTAGGCCAAATTTTTACGGCATTTACGGCATTAAAGGGCCATCAACGATGATTCGCTTTAAATTGCAGGACGTTTCCTAGAGAATCTCCAGCCTATTGCGCCTTAGGGTTCGAGTCACTAGCCTCCGTAATTCGCTGACATCAGCGAACGGGTTTAGCGACCCGAACCCGGACACAGCCTCCAACGGCAAGAGCTTCGCGCTCGTCGTTGTCGTGTTATGGCGGCTGTGCGTGGGAGACCCTCGGGTCTGCCGGGTCCTGGGTCCGGTTCGCTAACCTGCGTACAGCTGCCACCCTTTCATGTTTAGCGACATGAATGGGTGGCTCCTAAAACTCCCAGGTATGAATCATGACTAAAATCGTCCCCGACCCACCGCTTTCCTCCATCACCACCCTCGGCGTAGTCACCTTCGGCGACTACGGCGAAAACGAAACCCCCCTGTTCCGCGTCAACTCCGGCATGCCGATTGAGGATGCGTTGGAACACGCCTCCACCCTACTTTTTTACTCGAAGAAACTCGCCATGGAAGCCGCCATGGATGTACGCGGCGAGCAATACGCATGGGCTGCGCATTACCTGTGTGAAATGGGCAAGGCTGTGGTGGATGACCTGACGCAGGCGATGACACCGGGCCGCTAAGCGAACGCTGTAGCAAGGCACCACAAACTCACTGTGGGAGCTGGCTTGCCTGCGATGGCAGTGTGTCAGTTAGTACATCCAGTACTGAGACACCTCTATCGCAGGCAAGCCAGCTCCCACAGTTGATTGGGTTTCACAATGAGATTAGCGGGACAGGCTCAGTCCGACATCACCACTATCGACACCCGTCGATTCTCCGTGCGCCCCGCCGCGGTGTCATTGGACGCCACCGGCTCGCTGCTGCCCAAGCCGCGCAGTTGGATGTTTTCTTCCTTCATGCCCACACTCATCAACACCGTCGCCACACTTTTAGCGCGGCGCAGGGACAGTTGTTGGTTGTAGGTTTCCTTGCCCGATGCGTCGGTGTGACCGTCGACGCGTACGCGTTCAATCCCCACGCCCAACAGGGCCTTGCCGATGCGCTGGACGATGTCGGTGCTGGGTTGGTTGAGCGCCTCGACATCGCTGCCAAACAGCACTTTGCCGGACAAGCCGAATGCCCAGCCGTCGTCGGTCAGTTCAAAGCCTTGCTGCTTGAGCACGGCGACTTGCGCCGGGGTCAGGCCTTTGGGTGGGGCCGTCTGGCAACCGCCGAGGGCGAGCAATGACACGAGCAGGGTGATAAACATGAAACGCGCGGTCGAGAACAAGGGATCAACTCCTGTGTTTAACGTTGACGACGGGGTTCTCCGACTCCGCCGTTTGCTGGCCGCCCGAGGACAAACGCTTGGCCTGGTACATCGCTGCGTCGGCAGCATTGAGTAAGGTGCCAGGGGTGGCGCCATGATCGGGGTAGATGGCGATGCCGATACTGAGAGAGGTCAATACCTGGGTGTTGCCGGGCACGGAGATCGGCAGGTCCATGCTGGCGATGATCTTGTCGGCGATGCGCTCGGCGTCTTCGACCTTGTGCAACGGCGCCAGCAGTATGGCGAACTCGTCGCCGCCCAGGCGCGCCACCAGGTCGTCTTCGCGCAATTGCGCGCGCACACGCTCGGCGACGGCCACGAGGACGGCATCACCGGCGGCGTGGCCAAAGCTGTCATTGATCTCTTTGAAGCGGTCGCTGTCGAGGTACAGCACTGCCACTTGTTCCTTGGCCTTGGCTGCGCTGCGCAGGGCGCGGATCAAACGGCCTTCGAAGAAGGCGCGGTTGGGCAGGCCGGTGAGGCTGTCGTGGTTGGCCTGGTGGGCGAGGGATTCGTTTTCGCTTTGCAGGTGGCTTTGCCAGGCTTCCATCTCGCCGAGCAAGGCGTTGAAGTCACTGCCCAGGCTGTCGAGTTCGGCGATTTTTGCCGGCGGTACGCGGCGGTCGAAGTCGCGTTCGCTGCGGGCGGCGTGGGCCACGGCGGCGAGGCTTTGCAGCGGGCCGGTGATGCCGCGCAACAAGCGTCGCGCCAGGTGCAGGGCGATCCACGCGCTGAGGGCGGTGCAGATGAAGATCCCGGCCAGGCCGCTGAGCAGGAAGCGCAACAGGCTACCGCCGTGGCCGATGAGATGGATGCTGCCGATGGTTCGCCCTTGGTGAAGGATCGGCTGGCTGATGGGTTGTTCGAGCAGCGTATGCGCCAGCTCCAGTTCCACACGCGAGAGCAGGCCGGTATCCGGGCGTATCCACTGCGCCAGCAACTTGCCATTAGCATCGAGGACTTCGGCCTGGGCCACCTCTTCGGTGGAGGCAATCAGGCTGAGGGCTTCGGTGGCTGCGGCGCTGTCGTTGAACACCACCGCCGCTTCCACGGTGTAGTTGATGGAGCGCGCGATCAGGTGCAGGTTGTGTTCGGCATACACCCGCAGCGCCAACACACCCAGCAGGGTCAGGGACACGCTGGCCAGGGTCACGGCCAACAGCGCGAGGATCAGATGCCCTCGGCCGATGACCGAGCGCAGCGTCGGTCGCACCTTGGCGCCGCTCATTGCGCGGGCGCCCGGCGACGGGACAGTTGCAAGACGCTGGGGTGAATGCGCACGCCACTGCGGGCCACGGAGTCCAGGTTGACTTCGAAGGACACCTGTTGATCCCCCACCCGCAAGCAGAACAGGCTGCCCACGGTGCACTGGTCGCCGCCTTCGCTGATGCTGAGCACTGGGTGGCCGATTAATGCGGCGAACAGTTGGCTGCGCTCATCCGCGGTGAGTTTGCCGATGTACACCGCATCGCACGCGGTGACGATATCGGGATGGTTGGCCAGCAGGCGCTGCACCACGACCGGACGGCCGGTGGCCTGGGTAGTGCCTTTGATCAGGTCGTCGGTGTACTGGGTCGGGCCGACGATACACAGGCGCAATTGCGCCGGCTCGACTGGCCAGCGGGCATAACTGAGGATGCCAAGCACCACTTGGGTGACCGCCTGGGCGCGCTGGTCTGCAAGGTCTGCGGGATCGGGCGCCTGGGCGAAGGCGTGCGGCGCGAGCACACACAGGATTGCCAGCAGCAGGCGTCTCCAGCTCAAACTTCGCTCTGTGGGCGAGACGGCCACGTTCATGCAGCGATACTCTCAGGTGTTTTCGGGGTGATGCCGCAACGATAGCACAGCGTCGGATATTTCTGACTCCTGACCCAACTCCAGCATCAACCCACTCAAGCGCTTGACCTTGCGCCGCACGGCCTCTTCAAACACGCCGCCCCGGGGTTCGATCAGGCTGAACCAGCGTTTGGCACGGGTGATGCCGGTGTAGATCAACTCTTTGGTGAGCACCGGGTTCAGCGCATCCGGCAGGATCAGCGCCGTGTGGGTGAACTCCGAGCCCTGGGATTTGTGCACGGTCATGGCGTACACGGTTTCCACATCATTCAGACGGCTGGGCAGCACAAAACGCACGCCGCCCTGGCCATCGTTACGTGGGAACGCTACGCGCAGCACTGGGGGGCCGCCGTCGCTTTCGGGCAGTTTCAGCGCGATGCCGATGTCACCGTTCATCAAGCCCAGGCCGTAATCGTTGCGGGTCATCAGCACCGGGCGCCCTTCGTACCATTGCTCGTCGCCTTCGATCAGGCGCACCTTGCGCAGGGCGGCGGTGATGCGCAGGTTGAGGCCTTCAACGCCCCAAGGGCCCTTGCGTACCGCGCAGAGCAGTTGGAAAGCATCGAAGGCTTGCAGCAGTTGTTGCGCCCAGTGGGTCCAGGCGGTGTCTTCGCGCGGGGTGTCGGCGGATGGCCGGGCGCTTTGCAACAGATTGAGGTAATAGCGATAGCCCTCGGCACCGTCACCCTGCCCGTCCAGTACCAGACGCTCCAGGGCGTAATCGTGTTCGCCTTTGAGGCTGACGCAAAACAGATCATCGTGACTACGCGCCGCCAGCAGCTTGCGGGCTTTTTCAGCGTTTTGCTGGTTGACCCAGCGCGCCAGTTGGCCGATGCCACTGCCTTCGCCGAAACGGCGTGAGTAACGCAGCATCACCACTTGCTGGGCCAGGGGATGGGTACCGTCGAGGTCTTCCTGCAAGCCACTGGCACTGAGGTCTTCGCCACTGACGGCTTGCAGCCACCGGCGGGTCTCGGCGCTGTAGAAGCCGGCTTCGGCATCACGGCACAAATCACCGAGTACGGCGCCCGCTTCTACCGACGCGAGTTGATCCTTGTCGCCCAGTAATACCAGGCGAGCATGGGGTGGCAAGGCGTCGAGCAGGTTGGCCATCATTTCCAGGTCGATCATCGAGGCTTCATCCACGACCAACACATCCAGGGGCAACGGGTTACCGATGTGGTGACGGAAATGCCGCGTGCCTGGGCGACTGCCCAGTAGCCGGTGGACGGTGGTGACCTGGGTCGGGATTTTTTCCTTCACGTTGTCCGGCACTTTCAGCGACAGCACTTGCTGGCTGATGGACTCGGTGAGGCGTGCGGCAGCCTTGCCGGTGGGCGCGGCCAGGCGAATGCGCAACGGGCTGCCGGTTTCGACAGCCGGCGCCTGTAACAGCGCGAGCAGGCGCACCACGGTGGTGGTCTTGCCGGTGCCGGGGCCACCGGTGACGATGCTGAATGCACCGCGAGTGGCCAGGGCGCAGGCGAGCTTTTGCCAGTCGATCACGCCGTCGGGCGGCGGTTGGTCGAACAGGCTGTCCAGGCGCTGCGGCAAATCGGCGGCGACACGTTCCTGGGTGGCGAGCCGCAGGCGCAAGGCGGTGTCGATGCGCCGCTCGTAGGTCCAGTAACGGCGCAGGTACAGGCGTTTGCCGGACAGCACCAAGGGGCGACTTTGGGCGGATTCGCCGCCATCGACTGCCAACGCGACCAAGTGGCTGGCAGCCAGCGCATGGCACCAGTGGGCGCCGTCCAGGCCTTCCAGCAACTGCGACGGCAGCAGCATGGCACCGGTTTGCAGGTCGCCTTCAGGCGGCAACGACAGGGCAAAGTCCGGTGCCTTGAGGGTTTCGAACAGGTCGAGGCAGACGTGCCCATGGCCCAATTGATGGCTGGTCAGCGCGGCGGCCAGCAGTACCAGCGGGTCAGCGTGCGGGTCAAGCTCGTGCAGGAAGCCGACGAAGGCTTTGTCCAGGGCGCGCAACCAACCGCGATCGACCCAACGCTCCAGCAGTTGCACCAGGTCGGCGGCGCGACTGAGCGGCATCAACGCCTCCAGCGGTAACGGCGACAGGCTCATAACAGCACTCCTTGTTCCCAGGCGGGCTCAACCTTGGGCGGGAGGGTCTTGCCCTGGAACAGCAGGTCCAGGCCTTCGATCAGGTCCCGTGGCGGTCGGGTGAAATACGCACCCTGGCTCGCGGACCGGGTCCCGCGCAGGAACAGATACAGCGCACCGCCGGCATGGCGGTCGTAGTCGTAGTCCGGCAGGCGCGCCTTGAGTTGGCGGTGCAGGGCCAGCAGGTAAAGCACGTATTGCAGGTCGTACCGATGTTCGAGGATCGACTGTTCCATGGCGTCCTGGGTGTAGGCCGAATCGTCGGGGCCGAGCCAGTTGGATTTGTAATCCGCTACGTAATAGCGGCCGTCATGTTCAAAGGTCAAGTCGATAAAGCCCTTGAACATACCGTTGAGCAGCACGGGTTCGGCGGCAACGCGGGATACGCCGTTGTGGGTGTACTGGCACACCAGTTTGTCGAGGGCGAGTACGTCGACTTTGTGGCTGGCGAACCAGAACTCCATTTCGATCTGGTACTGCTGCAAACCGTTGAGGGAAACGTGACCGTTATCCACCGGCAATGGCGTTTGCAACAGGTGGCCGAGCCAACCGCTGAGGGTGATGATCCAGCCTTCCCAGTTACGACGATTGCAGCGGGCGCCCACGGCCTTTTCGATGGCCTCGGGTGTGACGTTGAAGCCCTCCTCCCCTGCCCACTCGAGCAGACCGTGAAGGAAAGTCCCTGGGTTAGGACCGCGAGGGAAACGGTGGATGTCGCCGCCGGACGCCGCCACTTCGCGGGGGGCATCGGGGTCGAGGCGCTCGTCATCGAACAGCTTCTGGGCCTGGGGGCTTTCCGGCGCTTCGAGCGTAGCGGCACTCATGCTGTCGCCGATACGCAAGGCGCTGTAGGAGGCAATCCACCAGTTTTCCGAGGCTTTGCGCTTGGGCAACAAGGGCGCCCGCAGTGTGGCTTCGTTGCGGGGTGGGTGGAAGACGATGGGTTGCGCTTCGGGCACCTGGGCATAGTCGATGGCAGGGCAACCTGCTTGCAGGTCCAACAGCCAGCGCGCCAGACCGGCAGACTCCCCCAGCGAAGCACCAGCGCCGAGCAGATAGCCCAACGCCGACAGGTGCAACACGGAGCTATTGCTGTTGCCACGCTTGAGGTCAGCGATGCCCAGCCAGCATGCATGCTTGGCGCGGGTCAGGGCGACATACAACAGGCGCAGGTCTTCGGCCAGGCGCTCGTTGTCGGCCTGGGCGATCAACTCGGGCGTAGGGCGCAGGCTGACGTGGGATTTGCCGTGTTCATCGTGGTAGTGCAGCGGCAAGCGGCTGCCGTCGACCGGTTTGGCCGAGCAGATGAAAGGCAGGAAAACCAGGTCGTACTCCAGGCCTTTCGACTTGTGGATCGTCACCACCTTGACCAGTTGCTCATCACTTTCCAGGCGCAGGATTTGTTCTTCACCCGCCTGGCCGGAGAGTGCCAAGTGTTCCGCCAGGTGTCGGATCAGTGCCTGTTCGCCGTCCAGTTCCGTGGCTGCCTGTTGCAGCAATTCGCTGAGGTGCAGCAGGTTGGTCAGCACCCGTTCGCCATCACTGCGTGCGATGAGGGTTTGCGGCAGTTTGAAGTCGTGCAGCAGGCGGCGCAGCATCGGCAGCACGCCTTGGGTCCGCCAGATCGCGCGGTAGCCACGGAACTGCATGACACGGCTTTCCCACGCAAGCTCATCCTGGTTCAGACGCTCCAGTTCCGGCAACGACAGGTTCAGCGTGACGCAGGCCAAGGCCGCGCGCAGCGGGCGCTCGACATCCGGCTCGGCGCAGGCCTTGAGCCAGGCGAGCAGGTCGTGGGCTTCCTGGGCGGCGAAGACCGAGTCCTTATCGGAGAGGTAGACGCTGCGTACGCCACGGGCTGCCAGTTCGGTGCGCACGGCTTGGGCTTCCTTGCCGTCGCGAACGAGAATGGCGATGTCTGACGGAAGCACACCGGTGAAGCTCACGTCCGGCCGTAGGAAACCGGCGGTACCTTGCTGCCCGCCGTTGAGCAATTCAACAATGTGCGTGGCACAGGCGGCCGCCAATTGCTGACGATAAACCGCATTGGACACTGGCTGGTCGGTAGGTAAGTGCCAGAGGTTCATGGCCGGCAGCGTTTGCCCATTAACCTGCAATTGTTCCTTGCGGCCCTGGGACAGCACAGAGTGGAAAGGCACCGGGTTTTCACCGTTGGGCTCGCGGAACAGGAACGCACCGCGACCTGTTTCTGCACGCTGGAATACGTGATTTACCGCCTCGACCATCGCATGGCTGGAGCGGAAGTTGGTGCCCAATGTGTGGTGGCGACCGGTAGTGGATTGTCGGGCGCGCAGGTAGGTGTAGATGTCGGCGCCACGGAAGGCGTAGATCGCTTGCTTGGGATCGCCGATCAGGAACAGCCCGCTGTCGAGGTGGTTTTCTTCGATGCGGTAGATGCTGTCGAAGATGCTGTATTGCACCGGGTCGGTGTCCTGGAATTCATCGATCAAGGCCACCGGAAACTGCTCGCGGATCACACTGGCCAAGCGTTCACCGCCGTCGGCTTGCAGGGCGGCGTTGAGGCGGATGAGCATGTCGTCGAACCCCATCTCGGCGCGGCGACGTTTTTCGTCCTCGAAGCGTTTGCCCACCCAGCCGGCGGCGTGTTGCAACACGGCGGCGTCGGGGGTCGGCAGCGCATCAAGGGCGGCCTTGAGGCTGGCCATGGCGTCGATACCGGGATGCTGCGGCGGCTCGCCCTTCCAGGCTTCGGCCATACCGTCGGGCGTGAGACGGGTGAAACCGGTGCCGATGTCCAGTTGCTCAAGGGTTTCGTCAGCGGCCCAGGCGCTGATCTTTTCGAACCAGGGCTCGAAGTAACGGGCTTGCATCTTGCGGCCGTCGACGGTTTTTGCGGCCACGGCTTGCAGGCAGATATCGCGCAGTTCGGCGGCCCATTGTTGCCAGGGGGCCTTGAGCGTTTGCAGTGCTTCGCGGCGTTCCTGCAGGCACGCGTTGATCAGCTCGGCGGGCTCGCGGGTTTCACCCGTCGGCCGTTCGCTGCCAAATAGCGCACGTACTCGCGGCATTAACGCGGCGGGGCCGCCCCAGTTGCTGCGCACCCAGTTGAGGGCGTCGTCGTGCATCGGGTAGCAGAACAGCCGCCAGTAATCGCGCAACACTTCGCCGAGCAGGTCGCTGTGGTCGGTTTCCAGGGTCTGGGTGAACAGGCTGCCGCTGTCGAAGGCATGTTCGCGCAGCATGCGCTGGCACCAACTGTGGATCGTCGAGACGGCGGCTTCATCCATCCACTGGGCGGCAATGTCCAGTCGGTTGGCGCAGGCAGGCCATTGTTCGGGTGGGTACTCGGCGCGCAGATCGGCGATCAGGGCATCGGGCTGTTCGATTTCTTCGCGAAAAAAGCGTGCGGCTTCGGCCAGGCGAATGCGGATGCGTTCGCGCAGCTCCTTGGTGGCGGCGTCGGTGAAGGTCACCACCAGGATTTGCGGCGGCAGCAATTCACGGCCGAAGCCTGCTTCGTCGCCACCGTGGCCGAGGACCAGGCGCAGGTAGAGGGCGGAGATAGTGAACGTCTTGCCGGTACCCGCGCTGGCTTCGATCAGCTGGCTGCCTTTGAGCGGGAAGGCCAGGGCCAAGGGTTTACGGGTCATGCGCCGTCCTCGCCGGTGAGTGATCGCCATGGTGCGTTGAGCAAGGGGCGATACAGGGTTTCGCACCAACCTTCGAACTCTTCGCTGGCGATCAGTGTGGCGTAGTCGGGGAATTGCCGGGTGAGCGCCGGGGTTTCGCGACGCTCGCCATCGTTGGTCAGGCCATCGCCTTCGTAGGTTTTACTGGCGGCGGCTTCGGCCTTGACTGGGTCGGTTTGGCTGAGCCACGCGAAGGCGGTTTTCACGGCAACGGGTAGCGGTTTGCTCATTCCGGTATGCCAGGCCAGCAGCAGGTTGCAGAGGATTTCCCGGGCATTGGATGTATCCAGTGGTGGCAGGAGCAAGGTGTCGTCGCTGGCCACCAAGCCAGTGCTTAACGGCAAGCCGCAGGCGCAGGCAACCACGTGATTGACCCAGGGGCGAATCAGGCGATGCCACTTGCGGGTCTTGATCGAGCCGATACTGTTGGGAATGGTGGTGACGCTGAGCAGCCCGCCATCACTGCGCCGATGCAATCCGCCGATCCAGCCTTCCAACTGAACGCCATGATGCTCAAAACTGACGGGTTCGGCGCCGGGGTGCGGGGTGGGCCAAAGGGCCAGTAATTGCTGGTAGCGTCGCAGCAGGTCGGGCAAGGGCTCGATCAGTTCGTTACGCAGGCATTCGCCGAAACCGACCATCGGCAATAGGCCACTGCCTTGCAGACGCAGGGCTTGGGCATTCAGCGCCTGGTCGAGGTGATCGGGTTGGGTGAGTGCAGCACTGAGCAGGCTGTCGCTCAGGCTGTAGCGTTGCAGTGCGTCGAGAACGAAGGGCTCTTCGTCGGCCAGCGGGACTTCGGCGGCCTCGAAGAATACTTTCAGGCGTTGGCTGAAGAAGTGTTTGACCGGGTTACGCAGGAAGTCTTGGAGCTGGCCGAGGCTCAGGGGCTCTTCCTGTTGGTGGGGAGCCAGGTCGTGTTCGGTTGGGAGGGCATCGGACGCTTCGTGGAGCAACTGCCATTCGCGCGCGTAGCTGAACAGCGCATCGCCCTCATGGAAATAGCGGGCGCTGAACGGTTGCAGCGGATGCTCTTGTGTCATGGCATCGATCAGTGGCTCGTCGCTGTTTGCGTGGTGCCAGCCACTGGCGAGATGGTCACGCAGTTGACCGATCAGTACCGAGGCAGGGCGATCACTGTTGTCACGGATGCTACGGCCGACCCAACTGATGTACAGCTGGTCCCGGGCTGAAAGCAGGGCTTCGAGCAGCAGGTAGCGGTCGTCTTCACGGCGTGAGCGGTCGCCGGGGCGGTAGTCACTGCCCATCAGGTCGAAGTCCAGCGGTGGTTGCGCACGTGGGTAATCACCGTCGTTCATGCCGAGCAGGCAGACGAGCTTGAAGGGGATCGCACGCATGGGCATCAGGGTACAGAAATTGACAGCTCCGGCGAGGAAGCGCTGGGACAGGCGGCCTTGGTCGAGGCCGGCCAGCCAGGCTTCACGGACTACAGTGAGGGGTAACTCGTCCTGCAGACCTACGGACTCGCAGGTTTCCAGCCAGGTTTCTCTGAGTTGTTCGAGTTGGCCCAGCAGGTAATCGTCGTGTTCACTGCTGGGCAGGAAGAACAGTTGCATCAGGCGTCGCAGACGCTCACCCCACACCCTCGGAGGTGCGGGTTGGGACAGGGCTTGGTGGGCGTCGTTGAGTGCGTCGAGCAAGGCGACCAATGGGCCGATGAGGGCGGCGTCCAGACCACCTATTTCGTCGTAGGGCTCGATGCCGTCACACGCGGCGCCGGTGCCTACGGCGTAACCGAGCAGCATACGGCGCAGGCCGAAACGCCAGCTGTTTTGCTCCAGCTCCGTTGGCAAACCTAGGCCGGCACGTTGTTCGGCGTTAAGCCCCCAGCGGATGCCGGCACCTTCTATCCAGCGGTGCAATGTGGGCAGGTCGCGTTCCTTGATGGCAAAGCGTTCGCGTAGGGCCGGAACATCAAGCAGGTCGAGAATCTCGCTGACGGGGAAGCGGCTGTCGGGGAGTTTCAGCAGGTGTTCGACGGCGATGAGCAGAGGGTCGCGGCCACGTTGGCCCTGGTCGGTCAGGGTGAACGGGATGAAGCGCGGGTCATTGCGCTCGAGCTGGCCGAACACGGCGCGGATGTGCGGCGCGTAACTATCGACGTCGGGAACCATGACGATGATGTCCCGGGGGCGCAGCGCGGGGTCCGCACTGAAGCGTTGGAGCAGTTGATCGTGGAGGATTTCCACTTCGCGTTGGGCGCTGTGGGCGATGTGGAAGCGGATTGAGGTGTCGCGGTCCGGGTCGACGGCAGGCCAAAGCTCGCGGGTTTCGTTGAGTGGGCGCAGTTCGAGGATGTCGTCCTGGAGCTGGTTGAGCAGTGTGGTGGGCTCGCTGTCGCTGAACAGGTCGATACGACCATCGCGGAAGGCAGCGCGGTAGCTGTTGGGGTCGTCGTAGCTGTCCAGCAGGCTGATGTAGTCGCGGCCCTGTTTACCCCAGGCAGCCAGCAGCGGGTGGGCATGCTGGTGCAGGGTTTGTGGGTCGATGGTGACCGGCATGCCACTCTTACGCGCTTGGCGTTTGTATTCGTTACGCAGCAGGTCTTTGTCGGCGACGATGTCTGACCAATGGTGGCGACAGGGGTTGTGCACGCAGAGTAAAACTTGGCTGAATCGTGCGAGACCGGCGAGGGCTTCGAGTGCCTGCGCAGGTAACGAGGAGATGCCAAAAACGATGACTCGGGATGGAAGGCCTGGGGGCGCGTGCTCGAGCGTGTTTATGCGCTCAATAAAGCGCTGGTGAACGCCTGCACGACTTTCGGCCATGCCTTCTTCACCTACATCCAACAGCAGCGCACGCCACAGCTCGGCTTGCCAGCAGTTAGCGAGGTTGAGGGGTTTGGACTCGCCTCGGCCATTGCGCAGTTGGTGACGGCCAGCAGCCCAGTCTTCCAGCCAATCGGCACGGTAAACTTGGTATTGGTCGAACAAATCAGCCAGGCGCTCGGCGAGTTGATAGCGTTTTCGCAAATCAGTGTCGTGGGTGAGGAAACGCTGCAGCGGTTCGAAGTGCGGCTGATCGATAAGCTCCGGGAGCAGGCGCATCAGGCGCCAGGTCAGTGGGGCTTTATCGAGCAGGGACTTGGGGGGGATTTCGTCACGGCCCAGGACCATGCGGTACAGCTGCCACATGAAGCTGCCGGGCAGTTGCACGTCGATTGCTGCGGCGATTCCACAACCGCCCATATCATCATCTTCAGGATCTTCAGCCAAAGCCAGCTTGAGCCACTGGGCGATGCCGTTGCTTTGCACCAAGGCGATTTCGTTTTCCAGGGGAGCCAGTGGGTAGCGGCGCATCCAACTGACCACCAGGCTGCGCAGTTCGTCCAGGCGGTTGCCGTGAACCACCATGAATCCAGCACTGAGGGACGTCGCGTCCGGCATAACGGCTTCCTTGGGAAAAGCAAAAATCGAAGGTGCGACTTTAGCATTGTGGGCAGTTATTGGCGGAATTGGCATGTGTTAGACATTTTCGACCGCCCAAAACAAAACCCCATCTGCTTTCGCAGATGGGGTTTCGGAGTTTAATCTTGACGATGACCTACTCTCACATGGGGAAACCCCACACTACCATCGGCGATGCATCGTTTCACTACTGAGTTCGGGATGGGATCAGGT